>PLTN01000113.1 GCA_003164495.1 Vulcanimicrobiota bacterium | reverse complement strand
GGGCGTACGCCTGATCGACGAGCAACCCCGGCGCGGCGCCCACGGCAACACGATCGCCTTCCTACACCCAAGCTCAACCGGCGGCGTACTGATCGAACTCTGCCAGCACTAACCCCATGTCAATGCGGGGCTAGGCGGACGTCGAGTTCGGTTTCGAAGGTGCGGTCCCAGGGGAGCGTGATCGTTAGGCCCATGTCTTGGTAGAGCGGGTAGATCGACGATAGGAGCTTGAGCGCTTGCGGCCAGAGAGCCGCGCGGTTTTGCGAGGCCGCGTGACTCGCGGCGTCGGGGAGCAGGTAGGTGTGATCGTCGATTCCGCGTTTGCTCAGATCGTCGTTCACGGCACCGCGCACGAAGTCGTGAAAGGCGTAATCGTCGGCGTAGCGATCGAGCATGAATTGCGCGTGCGCGACCGGATCGTACGCGTGCGTCAGCCGGCCGGCAAGGGTCGCGATCGCCGCCGGAACCGCGGTGCCGACGGTGTTCGCAGTCGTATTCCACGAAGCAAAGGCGTCGATCTTGCCGGCGATGCCGCGCGCGATCATCGTTTCCACGAGCGCGCGCTGTTCGTCCATGTTGTCGGCATCGAGAAAGGTCAGGTCGGCGACGGCCGGACGCGGCGTCTTCGCCCCGTCGGCCGATTCGGCCGCGATCGCGTCGACGAACGCGCTCTCGTCGGCGGCGCTCGTACCGGGAACGCGCACGAACAGATCGATGTCGGCCTTCGCGTCACCGTCCGCAGCGCGCGTGCCGCCGCAAGCGTGAATGATGTCGCCGATCGTCGTATCGATCGGCGCGAATTCGAGCGGGTCTTGCACGCTGCCGCCGTCCGCGCGCGAGTATCGCACGCGAATGCGCGGCACGAGATGCGCTTCACGCACGATCTCGGCGCCGGTCAGGATCATGCCGAGTTCATCCGCCCCCGGTTCGATCGCGGCGCGATCGCCCGGCAGCCAGCGTTGGGCAAACGCTCGCAGCGCGGCCAGATCGCGCAGGTGCAAGCCGACCGGCCCGGCATCGTCCTGCCCGATCACGATGCGATCGAACGATCCCTCGGCGGTCAACTGCAACGCGAACAAGTCGACGTCGCGGTCGCGCGCGCGCGTTGCCAAATACGCGGGCAAATCGGCGCCCAACTGGCCGGCAAGCTTTGCGGCCAGCGCCTTCTGCTCGGCAGTCTGCGGCGGATCTGGCAAGTTGGCGTACTGCGTGAGCCAATCCACAGGCGGACCCGCAGCGAAGAATTGGGCCGCACCGCCGATGGCGGGGACACCCGTCGGCGCGAGCCGCATCACCGTGCCGAACAGCGCAAACCGCGCGTCCGGCCGCTGCGCACGAAAAGCGGCCAGATCGCGCAACCGCGTCTGCGCGACATACGCCGGCGTTCCCGGCGCGCGCGATGCCACGAGTCCGCCGAAGTCGAGCATGTCGGTGGACAGGATGAACGCCGACGCGTCGCGCGGCGAGTCGTCGCGCAGCCAGCGCGCGAGCGCTTGCGGATCGCCCGGGGTGAGGTAGTTTCCGAGCAGCGCGCGCGGCGGCGTCGCGACGCGCACGCCGGCGATCGCACCGAGCATCTTCGGAAGTTGCAGCGTCACGGGGCGATCGTCCAGCGGAACCAGGACGAACGTTGCCGCGAGCGCCAGCAGGCTAACTACGGAAACCGTAGAGTCCGTGTCCGTTCGGGTCGGCGACGAAGATCTTGTAGGCCTTCTTCACGCCCAGCGACTGCGTGTAGAAAACGTGCACCGGGGTGTCGGGCCGCAGGTTGGTCGTCTGGACGCTCTTGCCGTCGCGGAGGTTCGTGTAGCGCGGCAAGTACAGGAACGACTGATCCGACGCGTTGCCGTCGATGCAGTGCACCTTCATGTTCAGGTCCGAGACGTGGCGGACGTAACCGTGGCACTCCTTGAACTTTCCGCCGGCCGGCAGCACACCGTTGTCGTCGGGCGGCGGGGTCTGCGCCAGAGCGGGTGCGGCGACCAATGTCGCGAGCGCCGCCGCGGCAAGCGTCCGGCGAAGCAGCGCGAAGAGGAACGTCATGGTGATCCTTTCATGATCGAGTGCCGCACGATGGCGAGCGCGGAACGCTACGATGCGTTTGCGCTCATGGAGCGCTTCCGCACCGATACGGCGGCGCTCGGCGAAGCGCTCACGCTCTTCATCGACCGCCCCGATTTCGGCTTTGTTTGGCTGGCCTACCTCGACGATCATCCTGCGGCGTGCGCTTCGGCGTCGCTCGGCATCGATACCGAGACCGGCGGGCTGCTCGCGACAGTGCGCGATCTCTTCGTGCTGCCCGGCCAGCGCCGGCACGGCATCGGTTCGGCGCTGGTGATCACGCTCCAGGGCAAGCTCAAAGCACTCGACGTGACCCGCATCGAGGCCGTGTGCGGCGCCGATCCGTCGCTGCTCGGCTTCTTCGAAGCGCGCGGGTATCGCCTCAACAGCGCATCGTTCACGATTCGTCCATGAGTTCGGCCAGGCGGCCGCCGGCGTCGTCGAGCAATCGCTCGGCCGCGTCCCGGCCGACGTTGCGGCGCGCCATGACGACGGCCGTCTTCACCCGGCCGCCGGCCGCCTCGAGCACGGCTGCCGCGTCGACGTTACCGGCCAATTCCGTAACCAGGCGCAACGCGCGGGCGCGCAGCTTCGCATTCGACGCTACGACGTCGACCATGCGGTTGCGGTAGGTCTTCCCGAGTGCGATCATCGCCGCCGTGGAGATCGTGTTGAGCACGATCTTCTGCGCCGTGCCGGCCCGCATGCGCGTTGAACCGGCAATCGGTTCCGCGGCCGTAACGGCTTCGATCGCGATGTCCGCTTCGCGTGAGAGCGGCGTGTCGCTCGCGTTGACGAGCGCAATCGTCAACGCGCCGTTGGCGCGGGCCGCAACGAGGGCGCCGCGCACGAACGCGGCCGAACCGCTGGCCGATAAACCGATCACGACGTCGCTCGGCCCGGCGTCCGCAACGCAGGCCGCGCCCGCGCCGATGTCGTCTTCCGCACCTTCGATCGAACGCCGCAACGCGCCGTCGCCGCCGGCGATGCGGCCCTCGTAGCGTTCGGACGGAAAGCCGAACGTGGGCGGCAACTCGGATGCGTCGAGCACGGCCAGCCGTCCGCTCGAGCCCGCCCCGAGCACGATCACGCGTCCCCCGGCGCGCAGCGCCGCAGCCACCGCGTCGACGGCCTGCGCGATGGCATCCGCCGCGGCCAGCGCCGCGTCGACGGCACCGTGTTGCGATTCGATCAGCAGCCGAACACGCGTCGCGGTGTCGACGCGATCGATGTCGACGGTCTTTCCGTCGACGTGCTCGGTCGACGGCAACCGCTCCGTCATTGCGCCGCGAGCAGCTCGGCGAGTCGCAGCGCCCCGATCGCCGCCCCGTCGCCGCCGCGCAGAATCGACGCGCCGGGAAGTTCGTTGATGATGCGAAGTTCGAGCAAGTACGAGAGCAAACTATTCTCGCCGAACAACCCGCCGGCGAGGGCCACGGACGGCGATGCCTCCTTGAGGTCGCACCCCCGCGCGGCGTCGCGAATGAGGTCGCCGAGATCGGAAGCCGTCGTCTGCACGAGTTTGGTCGCCACGCGATTGCCCTTGCCCGCAAACGCGATGATACTCGGCGCGAGCGCCGCGATCGTCGCCGGCACGAGCGGTGCGTTGTAGAGCGCGTGCAGATACGCATCGCGGTCGGGCGCGTCGAGTGCGCGCGCGACCAGGTCGGTCGTTTCATCGGCCCGCGCGCGTCCGTCGAGCACGCGCCCGTACAAGCGCACCGCCGCCATGCCGAGCGCAAAGGCCGACCCTTCGTCGCCGGCCAGATAGCCGAGTCCACCGACCCGCGCCCGGCGATCGCCGTTCTCCGCATACGCGATCGAACCGGTGCCCGCGATCAGGACGATCCCGGGGCCTTCGGGAATCGCCGCCCGCAGCGCGATCCTCGCGTCGTCCCCGGCCGACACGCGGCAACCCGCGAACGCGCTACCGATCAGTTCCTCGAGCGTCCCGGCCACGGCGGCCCGGCCCGCTCCGGCGGCACCGACGACGATGGCGGCCGGCTTGCGGTGTTCGAGCGCCTTGCGAACAACCGCAACGATGGCGTCGGCTGCGTCGTCGACCCCCAGCGTCGTGGCGTTGGCGCCCGGCCCCTCGGCCGAACCTGCCGGCACACCGTTCTCCGACACGGCCACCCGCGTCGTCGTTCCACCGGCGTCGACGCCGACCGCAATCACATCACTCATCGAGGGCTTCTTCCGCACGGACCCGAGCGATCAATGCCTCGAGCCCGGCCGGCGCGATCGACCCCAGCACCCTCGGTCCCCGCGCGCCGGTGACGTGCGGCAACCCGGCCGGCCGTTCGCGCAGAGTTTCGTAGCCGAGCAACGCGAACGCAATCGCCTCCTTGGCGTCGGGATCGATGCCATGGGCGGCCGAGGTCTCCACGGTGCCGGGCAGCACCGCGCGCAAGCCGTCGAGGAGCGCGAGGTTATGCGCGCCGCCGCCGCTGACGATCGTGCGCGCGGTCGCCGGCGCGAACGCATCGAGCGCGGCGGCAACGGTGCGAATCGTCAGCTCGGTCAGCGTGCGCACCGCATCGGCAAAGGGCAACGCATCGAGCGCCGCGCGATAACGCGCGACGTACGGCGCACCGAACGCTTCGCGGCCGGTCGATTTGGGCGGGCGGCGGGCGAAGTACGGATCCGCCAGCATCGTCGCGAGCAATGTTTCGTCGGCCGTGCCTTCGCGTGCGAACGCACCGTCACGATCGAAGCGCACCTTGCCTTCGGTGCGCAGTTCGACGTACGTGTCGATCGGCAGGTTCGCCGGCCCGCAGTCGAACGCGAGCACGCCGTCCGGCGCTGCGCCGGGCCGCAGGACGGTGAGGTTCGCGATCCCGCCGAGGTTGAGCGCGACGCGGGCTTCGCTTGCGTGCGCGAGCAACAGCGCATCGACGTAGGGCACGAGCGGCGCACCCATTCCGCCCGCCGCCGTATCGGCACTGCGAAAATCGGAGATCACCGTGCGGCCGGTGGCCTCGCGTATCCGGAACGGATCGCCGATCTGCAGGGTGTGGTGCGCGTCGCCGTCGTGCGCCAGCGTCAGCCCGTGCGACGCGATGAAGCCGACATCATCGGAAATAACGGCCAGCGCGGCGCGACCGAACGCCTCGCCGACGTCAGCATGGAGCGCGGAAAGTGCGAGCGCGGACAAGGCGGCCGGCGGATACACCGCCAGAATCCGCGCGCGTAACGGCGCTTCGATGGGGAGCGTCGTGAACGCCAGGGTTTCCACGGCGTAGCCGCGCGCGTGCGGATGAATCGCCACGCGCACGGCATCGATGCCGTCGAGCGACGTACCACACATCAGGCCGACCGCGATCACGGCGCGAACTCCGCCACGGCCGCGTCGCAGAACGCGGCGCGCACGTCGCGCAGGTCGTGGCGGCCGAAGTGCACGGCATTGGTCAAAACGACGACGTTGAGGTCGCGCTGCGGGTCGGCCCAGATGCACGTTCCCGTGAAGCCGGTATGGCCGAACGTATCCATCGACATCCGCGCGCCGCACGAGTTCGCATCGCTCGTCTTCAGGGCCCAGCCCAGCCCGCGCCGCAACACCGCGTCCGGTGCCGCTTCGGTGGTCGCGGCGAGTGCCAGCGTTGCCGGAAGCGGCGACGGCCGTCCGAAACGCGGCGCCAAATACCACTCACCCAGCCGCGCCACGTCGAGCGCGTGGGCAAACAGTCCCGCATGACCGGCAACGCCGCCGGCGAGCGCGGCCTTCTCGTCGTGCACGCGTCCTTGCACGAGGCCGCGCCACGCATCGCGTTCGGTTGCCGGCACGTCTTCGTAGCGCGCGCGCCGCGCAAAGGTTACGCGCTCGCTGCCGAGCGCCCGTAACTCACCCTCGATCAACGGCTCGAGCGCGGTATGCGTGCGCGCCGCAAGCGCCGCACCGAGCGCGAGAAAACCCAAGTCGCTGTACACGACGCGTTCGCCCGGCGCCGCAACCAGCGGTTCGCGCGCGGCAAACGTTTCGATGTGTTCATCGAACAGCGTGCGGTAGTCGGCACCGCTGCGAAAGCCGCCGGTATGGGCCAGGATCATGCGCAGCGTGCTCGCGCCCAGCAGCGGTTCGTCGAGCGCGAGAACCCCGCGCGCGACCAGCGCCAGCGCGACGGTCGAGACGAACACCTTCGTGATCGACGCCACGTCGAAGCGCGTGTCGACGTAGACGGGGCCGCCGCCGTCATCGCGCAGCGTGCCGACGGCGCGTTCATACACCACGCGCCCGCCGCGTTCGACCCGCACCACCGCCGCACTGTAACGCGTGCCGAGATGCGTTTCGAGCAGTTCATCGGGGATCAGAGCGGCACCGGAAGCCGGCCGTTCGCGCTCGCCCGCCCCGAGAGCACGTCGGCACAGCCCGCAAACGCTAGGGCGTCGTCGCCGTAGATGCACGCGACCGTGCGCGCAGCCGGCCACAGCTCCGCATCGTAGGGTTCAGCGCACGAGACGATCGTCGCATCCGGAATGACCGCGAGGATGCGTTCGACCGCGCGGCGCTGCAGCGGGTGCAAATGCGCGCGCCGCGTGGTGATGACGAAGTTGCGATCGCCGAGCGCGGGCAAGTGCCCGAGCAGCAAATCTACGTCGTCGTCATCCGGATCGAGCGCGACGCGCATGACCTCGCTCTTCCAGCGCCGTGCGCGCAGCGCCGTGCTGAGCGAGGGCCGTTCCACCCGCACGCCGCCGGCGCCGTCGAACGTCTCGCCTTCGAACGAGATCACCGTCACGGCGCGCTCCTCGCGCAAACGCAGATCGCCGCGCAGGACCGTCACCGCGCGCTGCGCGATGGCCAGCGGGAGGACCGCATCCAGCTCGCCGCCGTACGGCCGCAGCGTAGCATACCGTTCGCGCAAAGCCCGCACGCGCTGCGCCGCCTCGCGCAACCGGGCCGCGGGGAGCGTTCCCGTTTCGACCGCCGCGACGATCGCATCCGCGGCTTCGGCCGCCAGCGCGAGCGAATGACTCACCAGCAGCAGATCCGCACCGGCCGCGAGCGCCGCCACAGCCCCCGCGACCGTGCCCGGCTCGCGGGCGATCGCATCCATCTGCAGACAATCGGTGCACGCCACGCCTTCGAAGCCGAGCTCGTCGCGCAGCAACCCGGTGAGGATGCGCGGCGAGAGCGACGCGGGCAGCAGCGGATCGAGCGCCTCGACGACGACGTGCGCCGCCATCACGATTTGCGCGGCATCACCCGAAATCGCGGCCGCAAACGGCGCCAAGTCGCGCGCGCGCCAGGCCGCTTCGTCGAGCACGACGTGCGGCAGCGCGAGATGGGAGTCGACGCTGGTCGAACCGTGACCGGGGAAATGTTTGAGCGCGGCCGCGACGCCGCCCGTTTCCAGTCCGCGCGCGAACGCGCCGGCAAAGCGCCCGACGGTCAGCGGATCGCTGCCGTAGGCGCGCGTTCCGATCACCGTGTTGGCCGGCTCGTGCGCGCAGTCGGCAACCGGCGCAAAGTCGACGCTGATTCCGAGCCGCGCGAGGTCGCGCCCGAGCAGCATGCCGAGCCGCTCGCACGCGGCGACGTCATCTGCCGCACCCACCGCCATAGCCGCGGGCAACTGCGCGACCGCATCGCCGATGCGCGCCACGCGACCGCCTTCTTGATCGACCGCGATCAACGGCGGCAGCGGCGCGCCGGCGCGCAATTCGGCGACGAGCGCGCGCAGCGCATCGGCCGGACCGGTGTTGCGTGCGAACAAGATCACCGCACCCGGCGCGAACGCGCGTAACTCGGCGAGCAGCGCATCTTCCACGCGATTGCCGTCGAAGCCGACGGCGATGATGCTACGGGCGAGCTCTCGCGTCAGCGAATCCTGATGATCTGCGCGACGTAGCTCCCGCCGGCGATGCTGCAAAGGATCTGCACGCGCTGACCGGGCTTGAGATCGGTGAACGCATGATAGGCGGAGTCCTTGCCCTGAATGCTGGTCGACGGCATCACGCTCACGACGAGGTGCCCGCGGCCCTCCGCGTCGACGCCGAGCATGCTGCGCTGGTAGTCGATCGTGGTTACGCGTCCGGTGATCGTGCCGCCGTTGTGCACCTGATCGGCGCCGTTGCCCGGCGCAGCCGTGGGATCTGCGAAGGCCATGACGGGGAGCATGACGAGTCCGAGGGCGAGGATGAATCGTCGCAGCATCACACCGTATAGAACGCAGACGCCGCTCATGCCGTTTCCACCGCGGCGAGATAGGCCGCCCGCGCCTCGGGATCGCCGGTGCGGGCCGCGGTCAGGTACCCGCGCAACCGCAGCACGCCGTCGTCGTCGACCGCCTCGCCGATGAGCGCCAAGCGCAAGGCGATCAACGCCTCGTCCGCCACGCGCGGACCGAGCAGATCGAGTGCCCGGTAGAACGCCTGCGCGCGGGGAGCCGGCTGCCGATCAGCCAGCACTGCCGCAACGGCCTGCTCTTTCGAAGGACGGCCGTCGAGCAGATACCCGTCAATGGGGTGAAGGGGCTTAATCGAGGTCCGCTTCGAGGGCTTCGGCGGTACGCTGCATCACGCGCGCGAGCAGGGCGATCGCGCCGGCGCGGTTGGTGTTGAGCAGCATGTACTGCATCCGATCGTTCGGGTGCAGGACAACGAAAATACCCTTGCTGCCGGTCGTGATCGACTTCAGAATGCGATCGACGAAGGCGCGATCTTCCGCGTCAAGTTGGACCGTCGCCTCTTCTTCGGCGAGCAAGTCTTTGAGAAAGGTATCGAGATTGCTGGGGACTTCCATGCGAAGATGCAACCCTCACAAAAGGGACGTGCTGAGAATATCATCGGCGTGTTAAGCCCAGCACTTGAGTCCGAGTCTCCGGGCGGTCGCTTGCTGAAGATCTACAGCTTTTTGAGCGCGCCGAGCGTCGCGTCGTAGTTCGGTTCGGTTGCCACTTCCGGGACGATTTCCACATAGGCGATCGTGCGATTCTTGGCGACCACGAAGTTGGCGCGCGTCAGGAGCAGCAGCTCCTTGATCAGGATACCGTAACCGGTCCCGAACGAGCGATCGCGGTAGTCGGATAGGAAGCTCAGCGCCTCGGCCTCGTTGGCCCCCGCCCAGCGCTTTTGTGCGAACGGCAGGTCCATGCTGACCACGAACACCCCCGTGCCCGCGGGTACCTCCGGGAGCCGGGTGTTGAAGGTGTTCGTCTCGATATGGCACGTCGGCGTGTCGAGCGACGGTACCGCGATGAAGAGGGCATTGCGGTTTCCGCCGTCGAGGGCTTCCTCGAGCGTGAACTGCCCCAGGGTGCCCGAGGTCAGGTGGAATTCGGGCGCCGGGTCGCCGACGCGCAGCGCCGGCCCGAGCAGCGTCATCGGGGTGCCGCGGAACGTGATCACGCCCGCGCGCTCGGGGATAGCAGAGGTCGTCATCCCGGGGCCTTCTCCCACCGGGACCCAACCCTTCTCAAGGGGTAGAAGACGGTCATGAAGCGTGCTCTCCTCCCCCTCACGGCAGCCTTGGCCCTGGCCGGGGCCGGCTGCAGCAGCTCGACCCAGAACGCACCGGGTCCGACCGTGACCCAGGTCGAGGCGATCGCCAACGACGCCCTGCTCACAACCGAGGTCAAGGCCAAGCTGATCACGGTCGACGTGAATTCGACGGCATCGCTCGGCGTCCACGTCTCGGGCGGCGTGGCGACCCTCACGGGGGCCGTCCGCACCGCTGCGGCGCGTGCGAAGACCGTCGCCGCCGCCCGCTCCGTCAAGGGCATCACCGAGGTCGTCGACCAGCTGCGGGTGGATCCCCACGTGCCGGACATCGGACAGCGTCTGGGCGCCGCCGGGCAACAGCTGAGCGACGCCGCCTTGGCCGGGCGGATCGCCGGCGCGATCTTCACCCAGACTGGGACGACCGGCGTCAAAGTCGACGTCCACAATGGGGCCGTGATCTTGCGCGGCAACATCGTCGACCCGAAGGTCCGCACGGCAGCCGTGGACACCGCTCGCAATACGAGCGGTGTCCGTTCCGTCACCGACGAGATGGGGACCTGAACTGTCACCCCGAGCTTGTCGAGGGGCAGCGGCGATCTGGCCGGATTGCGGCGGTCCCTCGACAAGCTCGGGATGACATTCGGGTTACTCGAACCTGAGAGCTACGATCGGGTCGAGGCGTGAGGCTTTGGCGGCGGGATAGTAGCCGAAGAACACGCCGACCAGGGCCGAGAACCCGACCGAGAACACCACCGCGCTGAGCGGCACGGCGGCCGGCCACTTCGCGCCGAGCGAGACCGCGACCGCACCCAGCGTGCCGAACACGACGCCGATCGCGCCGCCGGCCGTCGAGAGCGCGACCGCTTCGATCAGGAACTGCCACAGGATCGCGCTGCGGCGCGCGCCCACGGCGAGCCGCAAGCCGATCTCGCGGGTGCGCTCGGTGACCGAGACCAGCATGATGTTCATGATCCCGATGCCGCCGACGACGAGCGACACCGTCGCGACGCCGGCGAGCAAGAGCTGCAAGATTGCGGCCGTCGATGCGGCGGCGTTCGCGATGTCTTGCAGGTTACGCACCATGAAGTCGTCCGGTTGGCCGTCGACGATGCGGTGGCGCTGTTCCAGCAGTTGCGTGACTTCGGTTTGCACCGTATCGACGCTGTCGGAAGAATCCGCCGACACGTCCATCGACGCGAGCGTCGTTTGGCCCGTGAGCCGCTCGAGCATCGAGCTGTACGGAATCACGATCGTGTCGTCTTGGTCCTGGCCCACGCCGCTCTGACCCTTCGCGGTCAGCGTTCCGATCACGACGTAGGGCACGTTCTTGATCAGCACGGTTTGACCGAGGGGGTTCGCACCGCTCGGGAAGAGGTTGCTGATGACGGTTTGCCCGAGCACGCAGACCTTGGCCGAGCTATCGGTGTCGGCTTGCGAGATGAACGTTCCCGAGGCCAACGGCCACGAGCGAATGTAGGTGTAACTCGGCGCGACGCCGGTGACGGTCGTCTGCCAGTTGTTGCCGTTCGCCACGACTTGCGCGCGCAGCGTGACGGTCGGCGAGACGGCCGAAACGTGCGGCAGCTTCGCGATCGCCATGCCGTCGGCCGGCGTCAGCGTCGATGCGCCGCCGCTGCCGGTGCGCACGCCGCCCTGGTTGAGGCTGCCCGGCAGCACGATGATCATGTTGCTGCCGAGCGCGTTGATCTGGTTGCTCACGGAGGTGCGCGCGCCGGTGCCGATCGCAACGGTGATGATCACGGCAGCAACGCCGATCACGACACCGAGCATCGTCAAGAGCGAGCGCGAGCGGTTGCGCAAGAGGGCGACGATCGCCATGCGCGCGATGATGGAGCGTTTCATGATACTACGGCTTCCGGTTCCGTCGGGGCGGCCGTATCCGAGAGGATGTGGCCGTCGCGGAACGTGACGGTGCGCTTGGCGTAAGCGGCAACGTCGGGTTCGTGCGTGACGAGCATGATCGTGATCCCGCGCTCGTCGTTGAGTTTGCGTAACAGGTGCATGACGTCGTTGGTCGATCGCACGTCGAGCGCACCCGTTGGTTCATCGGCGAGGATGAGCCGCGGATCGTTCACGAGCGAGCGCGCGATTGCGACGCGTTGCTGCTGTCCGCCGGAGAGCTGGTTGGGATGGTGCTGCGCGTACTTCAAGAGTCCGACGGAATCGAGCGCTTCGAGCGCCGCGCTGCGGCGTTGCTTCTCACCGACGCCCGCGTAGAGCATCGGCAATTCCACGTTCTCGACCGCGCTCGTGCGCGGCAGCAAGTTGTAGGCTTGGAAGACGAAGCCCATCTCGCGGCTGCGAATGTCGGCTAGCGCATCTTCCGCGAGTTCGGTCACGTCGTGCCCGTTGAAGGCGTAGTAGCCGGAGGTCGGCCGGTCGAGGAAGCCGACGATGTGCATGAAGGTCGACTTGCCCGAACCCGACGGTCCCATGACGGCGACGAACTCCCCGGGATCGATCGTGAGATCGATCCCGGCCAGCGCGATCACCGGTTCTTCAGCCAGCGGATACACGCGTCGCAAAGCCTTGACCGCGACAACGCTGTCCATTAGTGGAGCCCCCGCATCGCGCCCGCGCCGCCTGCGCCGCCGGTGAGCGGGTTGGCAGCAGCTTGCGTATGCTGCGCACGGGCCGGCGCGGCCGCGCCGTCACCGGTGACCACCTGGTCACCGGCGACGAGCGTCGCGTCGCCTGCGGTAGCGACCGCGGCTTGGGTACCCGAGACAAGCGTGACGCTGACCGGGACGCGCACGAGCTTACCGTTGCGCTCCACGAACACGCGGGATTGCGCACCGGGAACGATCGCGCTCGACGCGGATCCGATCGTTGCACCCCACGGCGCCGCGCCGTTGGACGCCGCACCGGCCGTTACACCGGTTGCCGCGTGCTTCGCGCCGGCACCGTGCTGGTACGTGCCGCTGAAAGACGGCGTGTAGGAGAGCGCGGCGAGCGGAACGACGAGCGCGTCGGGCGCCTTTTGCACGTTGATCGTGGCGTTGGCGGTCATGCCCGGCAGCAGTGCTTGATCGTTGTTGCCGACGAGCACCACCGTCGTGTACGTGACGACGTTCGAGATCGTGGTCGGGTTCTTGCGCACTTGCGAGACGAGGCCCGTGAAGGTGCGGTTCGGGTACGCGAGGACGTTGAAGTTGACCGTGTCGTGGGCGCGTACGGAACCGATGTCCGGTTCGCCCACGGCGAGGTCGACTTCCATCTTGGCCAGGTTTTGTGCGATCGCAAACAGCGTCGGCGTTTGCAGGCTGGCCGCGACGGTCGTGCCGACGGACACGTCACGCGCGATCACCGTTCCGTCGACGGGCGACGTGATGACGCTGTGTGCGAGGTTCGTTTCCGCTTGCTGAACGTTGGCTTCCTGAATGCCGATCGCGGCGCTGCTGGCCGCGGCGGCATCGCTGCCGCCTTGCGCCGAGATGCGCGCGGCTTGCGCGGCGTCGGCTTGCGAGGTCGTCTGCGCCGCGCTCGCCTGAGCTTGCGCAACGCTGGCCGCGGCTTGGCTGCGCGCCTGTCCGACGGCCGACTGCGCCGCCTGCAGCGCGGTTTGCGCCGCGACGAGACTGGATTGGTCGTTGTCGGCTTGCGCTTGCGCGATATAGCCCGAGCTGAGCAGCGTATGATCGCGGCTCACCGTGAGCTGCGCGACTTGGAGCGCGCTCTGGTCTTTGGTGACGGTCGTTTCGGCGCTGGCGATCGCCTGTTGGCTCGACTGTGCCGTTTCTTGCGCCGCACGCGCGGTCGCCGCGGCGGCCTGAGCCGATGCGTTCGCAGTATCGATGCCGATGGCTGCGCCGGCAGCGGTGGTTTCGGCGGCCGCAGCCTGAGCTTGCGCTTGCGCTAATCCCGCCTTCGCTGAATCAAGCGCCTGTTGCAGCTCGGTCGGGTCGAGGCGCGCGAGCACCTGACCTTTCTTCACTTTGGAGTTGTAGTCGACGTCGAGCTCGCTGATCGTGCCCGACACTTGCGTGCCGACGTCGATCGTGTTTTGCGGGTTCACGGTACCGGTCGCCGAGACAGTCTGCACGAGATCCTGTAGGACGACGGGGGTCGTGATAAACGCAGCCTTGCCGGCCGACCGCGCCCGGAACACGAGCACGCCGGTGGCGATGATGGCAATGATGAGAACGGCGGCGGCGATCGCGCGCCAGGGGTACTTCGACCAGCGCTTGGGGTTGAGAAGAATGGTCTCGACGCGGCCGCTGGTGTGCCCGTTACTGGATGGACGTTCGAGGATATTCATGATGGCTTGCCCGCAGAAAGTATTCTGAAGGGACAACGCCCGCACGCTCGCCTACGTGCTTAAGTCAGGATGAGGGTCCACCGTCAGGAGCCTGGCAATTTGGTAAGGCCCGCCGTTCAAACGGCGGGCCTTTTAGCAATTAAGCGTGCGCCGGCTGGGTGGCGCCGGGGCGGCCGTGGCCGTTGGTCCCGGCGTGACCGTTCGTCCCGCCTGGGCCGACCTGGTCGGGGGCCTGATCGGCCGCCGCGAATTGCTCCGGGGCCAGCAGCACATACATGACGGGCACCAGGATCAGCGTGAGAATGAGCGAGCTGGTGATGCCGCCGATGACGACGATGCCGAGCGACGCACGGCTCTGCGAACCCGGTTCAAGCGCGAGAGCAAGCGGTATGTTGCCGGCGATGACCGAGATGCTGGTCATGATGATCGGCCGGAAACGCGTGAACGCGCTACCGCGGATTGCGGCGAGCTTCGACTCGCCGCGTTCGCGCAGCGTGTTCGCATAATCGACCAGCAGAATGCCGTTCTTGGTCACGATCCCGACCAGCAGAATCGTACCGATCAGTGAGTACAGGTTGAGCGTCGAGTGGGTCAGCCACAGCCCACCGACCGCGCCGACCGCCGCCACCGGCACCGAGAACATGATGATGAACGGCGAGCGGTAGCTGTTGTAGAGCGCGACCATCAGCAAGAAGACCAGCATGATGGAGAGGATGAGGCTCGTCCCCAAGCCCACCAGGGTCTGGGCCATGAAGTCTTGCTGACCCAACGGCCGCGGACGCACGATGATGCTCTTGGGCAACGGCGGCTGGATCGCCGCAACGCGCCGCAAGAAGTCATTCTGCACGTTCGAGAGCGAGGCATCGGCCGTGATGTTCGCGCTGAGGTGGATGACGGTGTTACGATCGACGCGCGTAATCAGCGGCGAAACCGGATCCGACTGGAAGTGCGAGAAGTCGCCGAGCCGAACGATCTGCCCCGTCTGCGATCGCACCGGCACGTTCGCGAGCTCGGTCAGGTTCGTCTGGAGTTGCTTCGGATAGATGACCTGCACTTGCTCGAGCCCGTCGGGCGTTTCGAATTGCGTCGCGATCGCGCCGCCGAAGGCCGCGCGTGCGGCAGTGGCTGCCGTGCCGATGCTCACGTTGAGTGCTTGCGCCTTGGCACGATCGAAGATCACGTCCATTTGCGGCTCGAGCGCTTGCGAGGAACTGATCACGTTCCGCGCCCCGGGCGTGTTTTCGAGAATGTTTTGGATCTTGACGGCCGCGTCGGTCGGATCGCCGCCGGCGACGTCGGTGACCAACTCGTCGAGCGGCTGCGCGTTACCGCCGGCGACACCGGTTGACGGGACGACGACCGGATCGACGTTCGGGACGATTTGCTTCGCCTCGCGGCGGAATTCGGCGACCCAGTAGTCCGTCGACCGCACGCGGTCGGGTTTCAGCCAGATATGAATCTGGCCCGAGTTTCCTTGCAGGACGACGCCGCCGAACGGCGCCGCGTAAGCACCGGCAACGGCCGTATCGTCGTCGATATCCGGGCTCGAGCGAATGCGTCGCTCGACGGCCAGCACGGCGTCCCTCGTCGATGCGATCGGCGTTCCGACCGGGAAGTTCAGCTGGATGAAGAGTTCGCCGCGATCGACCGGCGGGATGAATTCTTCGCCGACGATGCCCAGCGGCACGAGCGCCAACGCGCCGACGAACGACACCAGGCAAACGCTGATGACGAGAACCTTGTTCCGTAAGCCCCAGGGCAGCACGCGGTTCGCGTACCAGTCGCGCATGGCGTCGAAACCATCCGTGAACTTGTGGATGATCCACCATGGTTTCCAGGGGGAGCGCAGTGCCCAGTTGCCGGCGAGCGACGGCGTGATCGTGAAGCAGACGAACAGCGATGTGAGCGTCGCGATGACGACGACGATCGCGAACTCCGCGAGTTGATGACCGATCTGGCTCTGGATGAACGAGATCGGCAAGAAGACGACCACGTCGACGAGCGTGATGACGATCGCGGCCACGCCGATTTCGGTACGGCCCGTGATCGCGGCCTTCATCGGCGGCTCGCCCATCTCGTTGTGCCGTCCGATGTTTTCCAAGACGACGGTGGAGTCGTCGACCAGAATACCGACGACGATCGTCATGCCGAGCAGCGAGATCGTGTCGAGCGTGAGGCCCAGGAGCTTCATGACGAAGAGCGCGACGCCGAGCGAAGCCGGAATCGCGATCAACACCACGATCGCGTTGCGCCAGGAGTGCAGGAAAAACAGCATCACGATACCGGTCAGGACGACGCCTTCGAGCAGCGTGCGCATCACGCTGTCGAGTTGCTGTTCGGTGTACTTCGACTGGACGTTGATGACGTTGAAATTGATGTCGGGGAACTGCGTGCGCACGCGCGGCAAGGCGGCCAGTACGTTGTCCGACGCATCGACTTCCGAGGCGTCGGAAGTCTTCTGAATCTGGAGGAACATGCCGTTGATGCCGTTGACCGAACCGTATTGACGACGCGGCTCGTAACCGGCCGAAACCGTGGCGACGTCGGAAACGCGCAGCACGGCGCTGGCCGACGTCCACGGGTTGGGAGCGCCGACGGTGCCGTTGATCGGGCCGACGATACCGGTCGTGGTCGGAATGCCGCTCGACGGCACCGAAATCGGCAACCCGAGGACCGACGACGGATCCATTATGTCACCGCGGATGTCGACGTTCGTCTCGCGGTCTTCGGTTGAGACGATGCCGCCCGGCGCGCGCACGTTGCTGCCCCCGACCGTGTTTACGACGTCGGTCAGGGTAAGGTGATAGGCGTCGAGCTTGCGCGGATCGACGGTAACTTCATACGCGGCGGTCACGCTGCCGTTCGGCGTGACGAACGAGACGCCCGGGATTTGCTGGAAGAAAGGTTCGACGCGGCCGACAGCCTTCAGGCCCAGTTCGCTCGCCGTCAGCGACGACGACGTCAGCGAGAGCGTGACGACGACCGACTCGCTGGGGTCGCGCACGTTGATCGACGGCGCCGTGAGATCGCTCGGAAGGGCCTTGCTCGCTTGTTGAATCGCCTTCTGGATGTTGACCAGATCGGTGTTGACGTTCGAGTTGATCGTGAAGATTGAGGAAACCGTCGCCTGCCCGCCCTGAATCGTTGAATTCAGAGTTTGCAGGTTGGGCGCGCCGGCGATCTGGTCTTCGATCGGCCGCACGATCGAGTCGCGCATGACCGTCGGGGACGCACCGTTGTAGTTGACGCTGACCGTGACCGTCGGCTGCGAGACATTCGGCGAATACTGCCGGACGAGCGTCGACCATGCGATCGAGCCCGCCACCGCGATCAGTGCCAAAAGCACGAAGACCAGCGTTGGACGCCGGACGAAGAGGCCCGTCAACCACATAGATTAGCGCTCCGCCACGGTACGGTGCTTACCGCCGCCCATGAGCGGCTCGGCCGGCTGACCGTCACTCAACCCGAGTTGGCCATTGATCACGATTTGCTCGCCGCGACTCACGCCCTGGACGATCGCATTCTTGCCGTCTTCCGCGACCATCGTGACCGGGATCGTCTTGATCACGCCGATCGCCGGGCCGCCCTGCGGATCGGGTTTCTTCACGATCGTTTGTACGGTCGTCTGCGTATCGTCGGTGAACGCACTGCGGGGAATCCTGATTCCGCTCGTCATCGGCCGCTGGACTTGCCCCGTGATGACCATACCGGAATGGAATTGGTCGCGGGGATTCGGCAGCACGGCCTTGATGACGAAGTTCGTCGAGCCCGGCGTCAGTTGATCGAGCACGGCGGAGACATTGGCGGTACCGTGAAGCGTCGCGCTATCGCTCGAGACGATCTTCACCGGGGAGCCGGTTTGTACGCCGACGATCTCACCGCCGGAACCGTTGAGCACCGCATAAACCTTGTCGTTCTCTTGCAGCGTGAAGATCTGGCGCGTGCCGGGATATTCGCCCGGATTGATGTTGCGGTTGACCACCACGCCGTCGATCGGCGAGGTGATCGCGGCCTTCGCGATCTGAACGCGCAGCTGGTTCGCGGAACCGATCGCCGTTTGCTCGGCGGCCCGGACCGATTCGATCGTTTCACCTTGCAAGCCGCTCGACGTCGTGCCGTTGGCCTGGACTTGCTGAATCGTATTCTGCAGATTGACCTGGGCCGAACGCACGGCTTGCGTGTCGTTCATGACCAGAGTGTTTTGCTGATCGTAGGCCGACTGGGCAACATAGCCGGCTTTCAGCAATTGCGCGTCGCGAGTCAGGTTGAGCTTGTCGGTGGCCAGCGTTTGCTGCGCTTGGCGAACGGCAGCTTGCGCGGAGTTGATCGAGTTATTGTTTTGCACGATCGTCAGCCCCGACTGCATGAACGTCTGCTTCGTCTTCGCCTGATCGCTCTGTACCGTGCCGACCGCCGACTGCAGCTGCGCGACGAGGTCCTGCGTATCGAGCTGCGCGAGCAGCTGGCCCTTGGAAACGTGATCGCCTTCCTGGACCAAGACGGTGTCGGCCGGCTCGACCAGGGTCGAGGTGATCTGCACGTTTTGGAACGGCACGATGATGCCGCCCAGCGTGCTCTTCGGCGTCACCGAACCTGGGATGGCGGCCACGACCGGGATCTCAGCGGTCGCTACCTTCCGGGGTTGCTGCGCATGACTGCAGCCTGCGAAAAACAGGGCGGCAACAAGCGCTACAACGGCCGCCCTCAAAGAGCGGCGATTATCGCACATATCCAGCATTGTACGCGTATTCCTATCGAACGCTATCGCCAATTTCCCAGGAAAGTTCCCGCGGCGTCCCGCCCCCAGTACGCCCTCTCGTTAAAATGTCCCGTCCGGGCGGGGAGGCCTTGCAAAAAACTTACAGGCCGGACGAGGCAACCGGGCTGGGACCCGCTTGCTATCCTTAAGTATGACCTAGCGAGACGGGAAGGACGGCTCACCAGCTCGTTGAACCGATGCGGGTCGCGGTCCCGAATAGCTCAGTTGGTAGAGCAGCTGACTGTTAATCAGCGGGTCGTTGGTTC
>PLTN01000064.1 GCA_003164495.1 Vulcanimicrobiota bacterium | reverse complement strand
TGATCGGCGAGCTCAGTAATGCCGGTGTCGCTCCCGCGATCGCCAACGCCGTATACCATGCCGTGCGCGTCCGGCTGCATTCGCTTCCGCTACTGGCGGAACACGTCTACCTCGCCTTACACAAGGAGCCCGCATGATCGCTCGAGCGCTCGCGGGGCTGGCCGTGCTATTGCTGCTGGCGGGCGGCGCGCTTCCGGCGAGCGCGTACACGCCGCACGTCTTGCGGTTCAACTACGACGAAGACGATCTCTCGACGCTCAACCCATTTCTCGCAACGGCCGCGCCGATCGCTCCGCTTACGGAGTTGACGGGCGCCGAGTTCGTGCGGTTCAGCTCATCCGGGGCGCCCATCCCGGAACTCGTAACGGCGATTCCGACCAAGTCGAACGGCGGCATCAGCGCGGATGGCCGAACGATCACCTGGCACCTGCGCCACGGCGTCAAGTGGAGCGACGGCGCGCCGTTCAGCTCGGCCGACGTCAACTACACGTACCGCGTCGCGACGAACCCCGATAACAACATCACCAACCGTACGCCATGGACGCGGCTAGCGGCGGTAACCGCGCCCGACCGCTACACCGTCATCTTCCGCTTCAAGGCACCGTACGCGCTCTTTTTGGGTGACTATTTCTCGACCGCGAGCCAAACGTGCGTGCTGCCCGAACACGTGCTCGGGCCGGGCACCGCTATCAATCAAGCCGCGTACAACGGATTACCGGTCGGCATCGGCCCGTTCCGCTACACGGCTTTCAACCGCGGCGACGACGTCGAGCTCGAAGCGAACCCGTTCTACTGGCGCGGGCATGCGAAACTGCAGCGCATCATCTACAAGATGATCACCGATGAGAACACGGATTTCACGCAGTTGCAAACCGGCGAGCTGGATATGTGGGCACTGATCAACGGCGCGCTCGCCCAGCGCGTGCGTACGCTCCCCGGCAAGGGCACCACGACCACGCTCGGCGGCATCATCAGCGGCCTGTACTTCAACGTCACGCGACCGGCCGTCAGCGATCCGCGCGTGCGCCGCGCGCTCCGCTTCGCCACCGATCAGCGTGCGATTGTCGCGAAGATCGCGCTCGGCAACGGGTTGGCGCAGCGCTCCGTGATCGGCTCGGGCACGCCCGACTACTTGGCGCTGCCCCCGCTCCCCTACGATTCCAAGCGTGCGGCGTCGATGCTCGACGCTGCCGGCTGGAAACGGGGCGCCGACGGAATACGCCGCAAGAACGGCGTTCCGCTGACGGTCGATGTTGCGATTCCGGGCGGCTATGCGCCAAGCGCCAACGCGGCGGGGCTCGTGCACGACGATTGGGGCCAGATCGGCGTCGAACTCACGATCCACGTGTGGTCCGACTCATCGTTCTTTGCGCCGTCGGCGGCCGGCGGCGTTCTGCAGACCGGCCGCTTTGACGGTGCGCTGTTTTCCAACGGCGGCGGGCTCTACGCGAACGTCACGAACTTTTATACCTGCGCGAGCTTCCCGCCCAACGGCTTCAATACCGACCGCTTTTGCGATCCGCGCGTCGACCGGCTCAACGCGCAGTACGAGCAGAGCTTCGATCCGGCGGAACGCAAGAAACTGGCTGCGTCAATGCAGCGCTTGATCGACGACGGCGTTCCGGGGATCGTCTTCTATCAACGTCTGTTCGTCTCGGCGTTCGACAACCGGCTGCGCGGCTATCACCCCAGCCTCTTCAGCGCGTGGGGCGATCCGCTCCAACTCGATATTTAGACGAGACCGGGTCCGAACAGGTCGGCGGCGGAGAAACCGTGTGCGAGGAACGTGTACTTCGCGAGCATGTCGACGACCGGTTGGATCAGACCGGCGCTGTTCGATTCGGCGAATGAGAGCCGCGGATATCCGGCGATGATCGCCGGATCGACTTTGGTGAACGTTGCCAGCATCGTCGCCGCCTCGGCGAAGTTTTTCGGGTTGTTGGCCCACTTCGCGGCGTCGTGAATGGCGGCCGCGAGTCTCTTGCCGGTCGCCGCGTTTTTCGCCAGCCAGTCTTTGGATGCGGCGATGCCGAGCGTCTGGAACGGTTTGTTGCCGTTGACCGCGGAGTAGTTGTAGCCCAGATTGCTGATGTCGTTCCTTGACGCGGTGAAGAACGGCTCGACGATCGCGCCGCCGTCGATGCGTTTGGCCACGATGGCGCCGGCCATCTGCGGCGGCGGCATCTCGATGAACTTGATCGTCTTCCAATCGCCGCCGTTCTGGTCGATCCACGCCAGTACCGTGCCCTGGATCATGTCGTGCAGCGTCGAGACCGCGAACGTCTTGCCATTGAGATCCTTGGCCGTGGTCAGCCCGCTGTCTTTACCGACGGCGAGGTGCGAGATCGGCGAGCGCGGCGAGAAGACCGCGCCGCAGGCCAGCATCTGCAGCGGCAGGCCCTGGATGTAGGCCGCCGACATCGAGCCGCTGTTCGTGACGCCCACATCGAGCGCGTTGCCGAGGATGCCTTGCGTGACGGAGCCGCCGTTGGGCAGCACGGTCAACTGGACGTTCAGCCCCGCCGCCTTGAAGATGCCCTTCTCTTGCGCGTAGTACGGCAGAGCGGCTTCCTCGACGCCCACGACGCCCATGCGTACGGTATCCGCACTCTGAGCTTGGGCGGGCAGAGTGGAGGCGCCCAGTGCGGCCGTGGAAATGGCAATCATGGTCGAGCGTTTCATACCGAAGCTTTCTTGCAATGAAGCCGGGCCTTCCTGGGGAAATGAGAGAGTGTGCTAACCGAAGAGCAAAATCGCCGCCTGACCCAAGTCGGCCGCGGCACCCCGATGGGCGAGCTGCTGCGCCGCTACTGGATGCCGGTCGCCGCCGAGGACGAGTTCGACCGTAACCCGATCAAGGCGGTCCGCTTGATGGGCGAGGACCTCGTGCTCTACCGCGACATGGCCGGAACCTACGGTCTGGTCGATCGGCACTGTCCGCACCGCCGTGCCGATCTCTCCTACGGCTTCGTCGAGGACTGCGGCATCCGGTGCAACTACCATGGCTGGCGCTTCGATGAAACGGGCCGGTGTGCCGAGCAGCCGTTCGAAGACATCGCCAACCCCGACGCGCACTTTCGTGACAAGGTGCGCATCACGGCGTATCCGGTCGAAACGAAAGGCGGGATGGTGTGGGCGTATCTCGGCCCGCAACCGGCGCCGCTGGTTCCCAACTACGAGCCGTTCTTGTGGAAAAACGGCTTCGTGCAGATCGTTTTCGCAACGATCCCATGCAACTGGCTGCAGTGTCAGGAGAACTCGATCGATCCCGTNNGTCGGGTTCGATGAATTCGATCACGGTTTCGTCTACAAGCGTTTGGTTGAAGGCATGGATGAGTCGCACGAGCGCTGGCAAGTGGGCCGCATTTGTCTGTGGCCCAACGGCCTCGGACCGCTCAGCCATACCGAGTACCGCGTACCGATCGACGACGAGAACACGCTGAGCGTAACCTGGCACTTCACGCGCGTGCCGAATGAACGCGAGCCCTACGTACAAACGACGATCCCGTCGTGGGAGGGCCCGATTCTCGATCCGCGCAGCGGCCGCTGGGTCTCGAGCCACGTCATGAACCAAGACTTCATCGCCTGGGTCGGTCAGGGCACGGTCGCCGACCGCACGCAAGAACATTTGGGTACGAGCGATCGCGGCATCATCGCGATGCGCAAACGCTTCGTCGACGACATGGAACGGATCGAGCGCGGCGAGGACCCCAAAGGCATCGTGCGCGATCCGCTGGCCAACGTGTGCATCGAGATGCCGATCATCGAACGCGAACTCTACACCGAGGGCTTACCGCTGGCGGAGATGCTGGCGGATCCGGCGATCGATCCGCGCCGCGACTATCGCTTCCAAATCGGTCAACCTCCGGCGGTGCGGCGCGCCTACCTCGAAGCGATGGGGCTGGATCCCGACGATAGCGAGCTCAAACCCGGCGCCGCGCTGCTGACGGCCGAAGCCGCGCAAAAGAGCCGCCGGATCTGGACTTAGTCTGAATCCGTCGTACTTTGGCCGTTACGGCGTCATGCCGGCTGGGCCACGAACGAGGACCTGGAGTCGGTACGCCTCGTCGAAGGTAGGAAGCTTTACCGTTTCCCATCCGTAACCGCTCGAACAGCCGGACGACATCACACCATCAGCAATTTCGATGTAATCGTCCGTCACGATACCGACAATAATATCGCCCCAATCCACGCTACAGCCTTGGGTGGGAACTTGTATCGTCTGCGTCTTGAGCGGACCGACGGCATCGGTGAACCAATCAACCGTAAACGTCTTTGAGTTCCCGCCTCCGCCGGAGTTCGGCACATTCGCGAGTATCGCAGAAGATATGGCGCCGTTGTCCTCGACCTGCCCCTTCAAGACGACAAGATTAATCGCATACAGGTGAAAATGAGCCGGCAGGGTCAACGTCCAGGCATCCTGCCCGGCAATCCCCGAGTCTTCCCCCGACCAGTGCACGCCGTTGGGCGAATGGGGTGCGCTGCTGCACGCACCAGGCTGTTCGCACGTTTTGTTCACGACGTACTTGCTCGGTAAGGCGATCGGATCGCCCCACGATGCAACGAACTTGGCATCAACCGGCTTCGACGACAAAGCTCCGTTGGTTATTTGGACGTGCATCGTCAGGTCGGTAACGCCGGTGATCGTCGGGAGATTCGCGCTGATAACGGTCGGCGTCCAGGAAACGATCGACGGTTGCGGATTCCCGTTGGGAAAACCGCTGAGGACAAGCTTCCCGGTGGCGTATGGACCGAAGCAGGTGCCGTTGATGAGGATGTCACCGTCGTACGTTGAGAATCTGCCCGAGATTTTGGTAATGACCGGGCTGCAGGTTGCATTTGCAGGACCGGAAACGCCGGGCGGCCCGACATCGATGGAGGTTTCGGGCACGGCCGGAAACTCGGCGGCGGGCGCCGTGTAGACGGCCTTCGTCGTGCCCGCCGCGCTGTCGGCCCATGAGAAAAGTTTCGGGAGATGTGGATCGCCGGGGGTGAGCTTGAGCTGCTGCAAGGTAGGCCGGACGGCTCCGGTCAGCGGCTGTGGTGCGTCCGCTCCAACCGTGCCTGCAAGAAGAACGCCGGCGGACAAGACGGTTGCGAGGCGCGCGAAAAGCTTCAACATCGTTAACCCGAGCCTGAACCCGGCGGGTGAAGATCTGGTGAATGCGGGTTAGAGCAAGAACGGGTTCGTCGCGCGCTCCGTTCCGATCGACGTCGGCGGTCCGTGCCCGCACACGACCTGCGCCGCGTCGGGATAGACGAAGAGTTTCGTGCGGATCGAATCGACGATGTCTTCCAGCGACGTTCCGCCGAGGTCCCAGCGGCCGACGCCGCCGCGAAAGAGCGTGTCGCCCGTGAAGAGCGTCGTTTCACCGCCGTGATCGAACGCGAACGAGGTGCTGCCGGGCGTGTGGCCGGGGGTATGAATGGCGCGCAAACGCAGCGCGCCCGCCCGCAGCTCGTCGCCGTCGGTGAGGTCGCCGTCGAGCGCGACGGGCTCGATCGAACCGGGCAGGCCGATCATGCGAAATTGCTGCGCGAGCGACGCGTAGAGCGGACGGTCGGCATGGTGCAGCAGGCCCGCGCCGCCGCAGCGTTCGCGCAGCGGGCCCAGCGCGCCGATGTGATCGAAGTGCGCGTGCGTGTGAAGCAGGTAGCGCGGCCGCAAGCCGTGCCGCGCGAGCCGCATCGCGATTGCGTCGACGTCGTCACCGCCGTCGATGACGATCGCTTCGCCGCTTTCCGGGTCGCCGAGAATCGTGCAGTTGCACGCGAGCATGCCGACCGGGAAGGTCTCGACGATCACAACTCGATCTTGAAATCCCGATAGGCGCGGTCGAAGTAGCCCAGCGGCGCGCCGGCGCGTTCGCCGGCCTCGAGCACGGTGCCGGTGAAGATCGTGTGCGTGCCCGAGTTCAGCTCTTCATCGACCTTGCAATCGAAATAGGCGAGCACGCCGTCGAGGATCGGCGAACCGCTCGGACCCGACCGGTGCGCGACGTCTTTGAACCGCTCGTGCGGTTCGCCCCCTTGGAACTTCTCGGCCAGCGGCTGCTGCTCCAACGCCAGAATGTTCACGCAGAAACCGCCCGAGTCGGTGATGATCGGATGCGCGCGCGCGGTGCGGTTCACGCAGATCAGCACCGTCGGCGGCTCGGCCGTGACGCTGGCGAACGCGTTGACGGTGAAGCCGTGAATGGCATCGCCGTTGCGGGTAGTGACTATGGTGACGCCGGTTGCGAACCGGCGGTTAGCGGCCTTGAAGGCCTCAATCGATACGGGCACCGATTCCCAATCCATCTCCGATCGGAACGATCGTCGTGTCAAGCTGCGGGTGGTTGATGAATGTCTTGCTGAAGGCGCGCAACGCCTTCAAGTCGGCTGAATCCCCGGCGGCGGGTTCCTCGGCGGCATGGCCGCCCCAGAGCAGGTTGTCGACAACGATGAGGCCCGAGCGCTTGAGCATCGGAACACACAGGTCGAGATAGGCTTCGTATTCGGTCTTGATCGCGTCGATGAACACGATGTCGAGGTTGCGCTGGTAGAACGTCGGCAGCACTTCGAGCGCCGGCTGGTTGATGATCTCGACCGCGTCGAGCTTGCCGGCGCGCTCGAGGTAACCGGCCGCGATCTCCGTCCGCTCGGCATCCGGATCGATGGTCCAGATGTGGCCCGCCGGCGGCAAGGCCAGCGCCATCCACAGGGTCGAGTACCCGTAGGCCGTGCCGATCTCGAGGATCCGGTTGGCCTGCATGCAGTGGACCAGCACCGAGAGCATCTGCCCGACCGCCCGATCGACGATCGGGATCCCGTCGTAGGTCCCCTGCTGTTCACATTCGAGGAGTAGTGGCGGCGGTTCGCGATGCAGCCGTGTCAGATAAGCGAGATCGCGCACGCCTAATGTTTGCCGTGCGCACAAACCGGGAACCTGCCAAGCATCACGGGGGAGGTGCCCCCCTCGTCGAATGCAGGCAATCCGCGCACCGCATCCCAGGAGGTTGCCACGGGCTCGACGCGTCTGCGAATGTTTCCGCTGAACACCGTCCTTTTTCCGGGGGCGGCGCTGAATTTACATATCTTCGAACCGCGTTACCGGCAACTCGTCGCGGAGTGCCTCGACACGCACGAAGCGTTCGGCGTCGTGCTGATTCGTGAGGGCGATGAGGCGGGTGATCCGGACGTGCAACCGCACGTGGTGGGAACGACAGCGGAGATCGCCGACGTGACGCCGCTGCCGTCGGGGCGATACTACTTGAGCAGCACCGGCGGCCGACGCTTCCGCATTAACGAAATCGTGAGCCGGGAGCCGTATCTGCTCTGCGAGGTCGAGTTTCTCGATGAGGCGCCCGGCGATCCCACCGCGATCGAACGCCTGACCTCGGAGATCACGGAAGAATTTCGAGAATATCAGAGCCTGATCGTCGAGTTTTCGGGCAACCCGGCCGACGTAGCGATCCCGGCCGACCCGGTTCGCGCGTCGTACGTGATCGGCGAGGCGCTGCAAGTCGCCGACGCCCTCAAACAGCAGCTGCTCGAACTCGGCAGCGCCGAAGAGCGCCTCGACGCGGAGCTCGGCTTCCTGCGCCGGCTGCTGCCGCAACTGCGCTCATTACTCGAGCGAAAGAAGGAGCGCGAAGCGCCCGAGAGCACCGCCGCGCCGGGCGGCGGCTTCCGCACCCACCAAGAGAAGTTCTTCGGGAAGCACTTCAGCAACAACTAGTGGGCCGAGCCGCCCGGTCGGGTTGCCCACCGGGGGAATTCCCCGGCCCCCGCGAAACTTTTTTCCGAGTGCTCGATTGCTTTGTGGCAACGAGCGGGAGGAAAGAGATGAAAAACCCACTGGATTCGCTGGTCGGGACCCTTACGTGTGGCCTGATCATCACGATCGTGCTGTTTATTATCGTGAAAGTTACGGAAGGGGCGCCGACCTAACATGACGGCTATACAACTTACCGCGGGTTTTGCGCGCTGGTTCCACTTCTTTTTCGGCATCATGTGGATCGGCTTGCTGTACTACTTCAATTTCGTTCAAGGGCAAGCGGTCGCGGCTGCGAACGCGGACGCCGCCGGCAGCGCGGCTCCGATCACCAAATACGTCCTGCCGCGGGCGCTGTTCTACTTCCGCTGGGCCGCCCTCATCACGTGGATCATGGGCGCGATCCTGCTCGGTACGATGGATAACGGCGACGGCTTCGTGAAAGCGTTCACGTTCCAAGGGGCGTTCAACACCATCGGTATCGGTGCGTGGCTCGGTACGATCATGCTCATCAATGTGTGGACCTTCATTTGGCAGAACCAGAAGAAGGTTCTCGGCATCACGCCGGCCACCGATGAGCAGAAGAACGTTGCGCGCCGCATCGCCTTCTTGGCCTCGCGCACGAACACGATGCTATCGATCCCCATGCTGTTCTTCATGGCGGCCGGCCCCTCGCACAAAGCGATGTTCGGTCTCTAGGACAGACGTTCGGCTGCGGTAACCACGTTGCGCATCAGCGCAACGTTGGTGACGGGACCGACGCCGCCCGGGACCGGCGTAATCTCGCCGGCCACCGCGGCAACTTCCGCAAACGCAACGTCGCCGGTGAGCTTTCCGTCGACAAATGTCGTACCGACGTCGATCACCGTCGCGCCCGGCAGCACCATTTCGGCGCGGATCATGTTCGGAATGCCGGTTGCAACGACGAGCACTTCCGCATCCTGCGTGTGATGCCGCAGGTCGGCGGTTTTCCCGTGCGTGATCGTCACGGTGGCGTTGGCACGCATCATCAGCAGCGCCACGGGCAGGCCGATCACCGAGGAGCGGCCCACCATGCACGCGCGTACGCCGGTCAGCGGCCAACGCGAGCTGTGTTCGAGCAGCGACATCACCGCCGCCGGCGTTGCGGGCACGAACTCGGCCCCGCTGCCGAAGGCCAACCGGCCCTGATTGATCGGGTTGGCGCCGTCGACGTCCTTGTGCGGCGGCATCGCATCGGCGATCGCACGAATGTCGAGATGCCGCGGCAGCGGTTGCTGCAGGATGATTCCGTGCACGGCGGGATCGGCGCCGAGCCGTTCGAGCATCGCGCGGACGTCGCGTGCCTCGGCGTCCGCGGGCACGGCGTCGACCGTCACCGCGATGCCGGTTTTTCCCCCTTCGCGAACGAGGCTCTGCACGTAGGCCATGCTCGCCGCGTCTTCGCCCGCGATGGCCACGACGAGATGCGGTTCGATACCGCGTTCGCGTAAGGCCGCGCTGCGTGAGGCAACAGCAAGCCGCAGCTCCGCTGCGTGGGAGCGTCCATCCAAGATCGTCGCCGGCATCGCCGAGCGCGTTCGGGCGGATAGGGGAGCAATCTTTCCGAAGTTCGCCCGGTGCTCCGAATATTGTCCATCGCTGCTGCCGTGCTCGCCGGAATGCTTGTGTCGGGTTGCTATTCCGGCGGCGGACCCGCGCACACCGTGGACGGCGGAGGTGGTCCTGCAATGCTGGCCGGTGCGCCGGCCGTGAGCTACGCGATCCCGCGCGTCGGCGGCGGCACGGATTCGCTGGCCGCGCACCGCGGTTCGATCGTGGTGATGAATTTTTGGGCCACCTGGTGCCCGCCGTGCAAAGAAGAGATGCCGGCGCTCGAATCGCTCTATCGCAGCGAACGCGAACGGGGCCTCGTCGTGCTCGGCATCGATCAAGGCGAATCGGCCGCGACTGCGGGCGCGTTCGCCAAGGCGCACGGCGTGACGTTCCCGATCCTCGTCGACGCGGATCAGCAATATGCGTCGAGTTACGTGTCGGTCGGCTTGCCGACGACGGTGATCGTCGGACGCGACGGTCACGTCGTGCGCGGGATCGACGGCGCGCAAACCCTGCAGCAGTTTCACGCGCTCGTCGGACCGTTGTTGGCCGCGAAGTGAACGCGCGCGCGACCGCGATCGCGTTTGCACTATTGGCGATCGTCTTGACGGTCGCTCAAGACGTCTACCCCGCGCGCGACTGGTATCACGGCTGGCAGTACACGACGATCCTCGCGATTGCGATCCTCGTCATGTTGGGACATACGCTGCGCGCGTGGCGCGGCGGTGACGGCCCCAACGGCAAGCGCATCGCCGTGGCGCTGGCCGGTGCGATCGCGGTCGCGGTGGCGGGGCTACTCTCCGGATTGCTCGGTCCCGATAACGTCACCGTGTTCGGCACACCCGGTACCGTCACGCCGGTGCCGGATCTCGGCGCGGCGGCGTTCTTTGCTCCGGCCGATCCGCAAACGCTGCCGCATGGCGATGTGACGGTGACGCTGCGCCGTCTCAATGCGGCGCCCATTGAGATCGGTGCGAGACCCGTGCCGATCGGCCTGTGGATCGCGTTCACGCAACCGCGCCCGGCCGCGTATATCGTCGTGCGCGACGATCGCGGCAATCGCCTGACGATCACGCAGCCCAGCAACCCGTCGTTTCTCTCGCCGGTCATTCTGTTTCGCCAGTCGCAGCAGATTCACGCGCAGTCGTTCCCGCTGGATACGTTCGCCGTTCCGGCGCTGCAGCGCGTCGTGCACGTGCTCTACTTTACGCCGGCCGACCTTGCCACGTTCCCGCACGATCCGTCCGCGACGTTGCCGAACGAGCCGGGCGCGATCATCTCGGTGACCGACGACGCCGGCGCGCAGCACGGCATCATCCTCGCGATGTCGGGCCGTGAGGTCGCGATCGGCGGTATGCACGTCACGCTCACCCTCGGCACCTACCCCGTGCTCCAACTGGCGTCCGCCCCGCAGCCCTGGGTCGTCAT
>PLTN01000099.1 GCA_003164495.1 Vulcanimicrobiota bacterium | reverse complement strand
CGCGCCGCAGCGCTTCATCGGCAACGTCGCGCGTCACGATGCCGTCGGCCCGCACTTCGGCAAAGTCACGCACGCGTCGCAATAAGCGGTTTGCGATGCGCGGTGTACCGCGGCTGCGCTGGGCGATCGTGGCGGCGCCTTCCGTTTCGATGCGCACCTCGAGCACGCGCGCGCTGCGCTCGACGATATGCTGCAGCTCGGCGGGCTCGTAATAATCGAGATGGTACATCAGCCCGAAGCGGTCGCGCAGCGGTGCCNNGCCGGCGCGCGTCGTCGCGCCGACCAGCGTGAAACGTTTGAGCGGCAACTTCAGCGTCTTTGCATACGCGCCGCGGTCGACCACGAAGTCGATCTGGAAGTCTTCCATCGCGGGATACAGATACTCTTCGACGACCGCACCGAGACGGTGGATCTCATCGATGAACAGCACGTCGCCGGCCTCGAGCGCGGTCAGAATGCCGACCAGGTCCTTCGGTTTCTCGAGCGTCGGACCCGACGAGCCGTGCAGCGTTCCGCCCAGTTCTTTCGCGATCAAATTCGCGAGCGTCGTCTTGCCGAGCCCCGGCGGTCCCGAGAACAGCACGTGCTCGAGCGGTTCGCCGCGCCGTTTCGACGCATCGATCGCGATGCGCAGGTTCTCCACGATCTGCCGCTGGCCGACGTAATCTTCGAAGGTGCGCGGACGCAGCGTCGCGCCGTACACCGCATCTTCGAGCGAGGCGTCCCCATCGATCGCGCGCGGTTCCGTATCCGCCGGCCCCACGATCTTCTTGCGAACGTCGCCGGTGCTCACTTGGCTGCGCCTTCGCGATTGCGCTGGCGGTAGATTTCGGCCAGCAGCGTTTCGGCATCGCGCACGTGCGGCGCGGCGGCGAGCGTCTCGGTGATCATCGTCTCGGCTTCGGGCCGGCGATAGGCGAGTTGCAGCAGCACCGCCAGCGCTTCCGCGGCAAAATCGGGCATCGCCGCGGCTTCGGGGCGCGGCGGTGCGTCTTGGATCAACAAGAAGCGTCCCACTTTACCCTGGAGTTTCGCCACGATGTCGCGCGCCTTCTGCTGGCCGATCCCGGGCAACGTCTTGAGAAAGACGTGATCGCCGGCATCGATCGCGCGTGCGATCCGGCCCATCGGCGCCGAGAACGCGCGCGACGCCGCCTTCGGGCCGACGCCGGCGACCGAGATCAGCGCTTCGAAGAACTCACGCTCGACCGTGTTGGTGAAGCCGAAAAAGACGTACCGCCCCGAGTTGCCGTCGATCTGGAGCTGCGCGTAAACCTCGAGCGTCAGCGGTGCGCCGGCCGCGACGTCGATCTTTCCCGCCACGCTCGGCGGCAGCACGATGTCGTAGGTGAGGCCGCCGGCGTCGAGTCGCACCACTTCGCCGTCGCGTTCGAGCAACGTGCCGGCGATCCGGGAAAACACGGTTAGCGCGCCGCCGCAGCGCGCGCAATCGCCACCACGTCGCGGCCGCGCATCGCGAACACCAGCGCCAGCGCCAGCGCGTCGGAAACGTCGTCGGGCTCGGGCGGAACGGTGAGGCCGAGATGCACGCAGACCATCGACTTCACCTGTTCTTTGCGCGCGGCCCCGTTGCCGGTGAGCGCGCGCTTCACGGTCACGTGCGAGAGCTCTTCGAACGTCACCTCGCACAAACCGGCGGCGAGCGCGATCACCCCGCGCGCGTGGCCCATCAGCACCGCCGTCGGCGGATGTTTCGGCGCCGACCACAGTTCTTCGACCACCATGCAATCCGGACGCGTCGCGCGCACGACCTCGAGCATCGCGGTGTGCAACTGCTCCAGCCGCGCTTCGAGCGAGAGCGTCGCTTTCGGCCGCAGCACGCCGCCCTCGATCAAGCGGAACGTGCCGCCCGCGGCGTCGAGCACGCCGTAACCGGTCGTGCGCAGTCCCGGATCGACGCCGAGCACGCGCATTACGGCGCCACGCCGTGATAGTAGATCGTGACGGCTTCGCCCGGACGCAGTGCCGCGTTGGCCTCGGGTTCGGTGCGCGCGACCTTGCCGCTCGGTCCATCCTGCGTGACCGCGACGTTGCCGATGGTGTAACCGCTGGCGACGATCGCAGCTTTGGCCACGTCGAGCGTCATATTGGTGACGTCGGGTACGGTGCCGGGAACGGAGACGCTGATCGTGACTTCCGAACGGCGCGGTGCGGTCGTGTTCGCAGCCGGATTTTGCGCCGAAACGTTGCCGCCCGCGTTGGTTGCATCGACGATGTACTGGATGCGCGGTGTGAAGCCGGCGGTCTGCAGCGCCGTGACCGCGTCGGCCGGTGATTGCCCCCCGACGTCCGGTACGGTCACGAGCGGCGGACCGGTGCTGACGGTCACGCCGACCGTCGAAGCCGGATCGACCGTGCTGCCGCCGGGCTGCGCTTGGGAGATGATCGTGCCGCTGGCGATGAGATCGCTCGCGATCTGCTGATCGACGTTGAGCTTGAGCCCCAGGTGCGCCAGCTGCGTGCGCGCCGCATCGACCGCGACCCCGACGAGTTGCGGAACGCGCACCGGCTGACGGCCCTGCGAAACGGTTAGCGTGATTGTGCTGCCTTCGCCGGCGTTCGTGCCCACGGCCGGACTCACGTCGAGCACGGTGCCCTTCGGGGCGGTGGCATCGAAACGGCCGACGATCTTCGCCTTGAACTTCGCGCCGGCGAGCATGTGCTGCGCATCGGAACTGGTGAAGCCCTTGACGTCGGGAATGGCAACCAGCGGTGCTCCGTTGGACACGTACAGCGTCACCGTCGCACCGCGCGAGGTCATCGTGCCCGCTGCTGGATCCTGGCGAATCACGCGATCGATCGGCACGGTTTCGCTCGCTTCGGGACGGACCTCGGAACGTAAACCGGCAGCCACCAGTGACTGCTGCGCCTGCATCGAACTGCGGTCGACGAAGCTGGCGACCAGGATGTCCTTACGCGGCCCGAGAGCGCGCGCGCCGAGATACCCGGCGACGGCGGCGACTACCAGCATCAGCGCAAAGAACGGGATCCAGCGGCGGTCGAACGCCGGCGGCATCGGTTCTTCGAAGGTGGCGACGCCGTTGGCCGCCGGATGATCCGGCGCGGCGGAAGCGCGGGGCGGCGGCGCGGGTGCCGTGACGGTACGAAAACGCGACGTCGGCGCATCGCCCGACGCCCGCTGCGCCATGCCGACGCTCATCGCCGGCTCTTCGCGTGCTTCGCGCAGCGCGCGTCCGAGTTCGGTCGCCGAAGCGAACCGATCTTCCGGGTTCTTCTGCAGCAGCGTGGCGATGATCGACGCAAGCGCCGGGCTCACGCCGTCGCGTGCCGGATCGAGGACGGGCGCCGCTTCGGAGACGTGCTTGAGCGCGACGGCGACCGGCGTCTCGCCGTTGAACGGCAAGCGGCCGGTGACCATCTGGAAGAGCACCACGCCGAGCGAATACAGATCGGAGCGCGCGTCGAGTTCGCGCCCTTGGGCTTGTTCGGGCGAAACGTAGGCGACGCTGCCCATCACCATGCCGGGCTGCGTTACGCCGATCGCGTTTTCGGAGACGGCGCGAGCGATGCCGAAGTCGCCGAGCTTGACGACGTCGTCGCCCGTGACGAGGATGTTGGCCGGCTTGACGTCGCGGTGCAAGAGCCCTTGACGGTGCGCGAACGCGAGGCCCGCGGCGATCTGCGTGGCATAATCGATCGCGACGGATTCGGGGATGCGGCGCTCGCCGCGCAACATCGCCGCCAGCGTCTCACCCTCGACCAACTCCATCACGATGAAATAGGCGTCGCCCTCGTGTCCGAAGTCGTAGACGTTGACGACGTTGGGATGGGAGAGCCGTGCGGCTGCTTGCGCTTCATACGAAAAGCGCTTGATGAAGTCGTCGTCGGCCGAGAACTGGTCGCGCAGAACCTTGATCGCCACGCGCCGGCGCAGCAACAGATCGGTCCCGCAATAGACGATCGCCATCCCGCCGGTACCCAAACGGGTATCGACGCGATAACGGCCATTGAAGACGTGTTCGAGTTCCAACGTACGTTACGTTCGCGTTCGAGCAAGCGCGACCCGTAGGACATCGCGCACGATCGGCGCCGCGACGGCCGCACCATACCCGCCGTTCTCGACGATCACGGCGACGACGACCCGCGGCGCGAGCGCCGGGGCGAAGGCCACGAACCACGAGTGCGCCGGACCGTGCGGGTTGGTCGCGGTCCCGGTCTTGCCGGCGACAGTGATGCCCGGCAGCGCCGCCGCGGTTCCCGTCCCATGCTGCACGACCGCGATCATCAAGTCCCGGACCTCGTTCGCGGTGTCGCTGCTGAGCGGCGCCGCAAGCTGCTCCGGTGCCGTGGCCAAGCTCGTTTCGTTGCCGGCGATGCTGCGCACGAGATAGGGCCGCGGCGTGCGGCCGCCGTCGGCGATCGTTGCCGCGACCAGGGCCATCCGAATCGGCGTCACGAGCAGCGACGCTTGGCCGAAGCCCAATTGGGCGAGCACCGACGGGATCAGCTCGTCGCGGCCCGGCACCCGATCGCGCGCCACCGGCAGATCGAAGTTCATCGTCTGCCCGAAGCCCCACTTGGCCGCATCCTGGAGCCAAAGGTCGGGACCGATCTTGAGCGCGATCGACGCAAAATCGACATTGCTCGAGAGCGCGAACGCGCCGGTCAGCGTTTGCCGGCCGGTGATCTCGTTCTGGTCGTTGCGCACGGTGAAGTTGCCGACTTGCAAACCGCCGGTATCGATGAACACGGTCGCCGGCGTGACGAGTCCGGCGTCGAGCGCGTCGCCGGCCGTGACGATCTTGAAGGTCGAACCCGGCGGATAGAGCCCCGAGGTGCTACGGTCGAGCAGCGGCGAGGCGGTGTCGCTCACGAGCGCGGACCAATTGCGGTCGAGGGTATTGGGATCGAAGGACGGGGTTGCGGCCAGCGCGATCACCGCACCGCTGCGCGGATCCATCACGATACCCGCCGCGCGCGCACGCTGCCCGAGCGCCGCCGCGAGCGTCCGCTGCACGTTGAGATCGAGCGTCGTCACGATCTCCGCACCGTGCGGCGCGCTGCCGCCGCCGGTCAGCAGGCTTTGAATCTCGGTCCACGCTCCGGTGCCGGCGCTCGGGGCCGTGAGCACGCGATCGAAGGCGTCTTCGAGGCCGGCCGTGCCGTAGCGCGGCGACGCGTAACCGATCGCGTGCGCGGCGATGCTGCCGAGCGGATACACGCGCCGGCCGTTCCGCGTGATGGCGAGCGGCGTTCCGTCGCTGGCCACGATCGTTCCGCGGCCGACGGCGATGTCGGCCCGGCGCGGGTTGCGTGTATCGGCGTCGAGCTTCGGCGCGTCGACGAGCGCGAGTTGCAGTTGGCGCAGCGCCAGCAAAGCGAACAGCACCAAGAACAGCGTTCGCATGCGGCCGATGGCGCGATCCGTCAGGATTCGACCCCGGTCGTATTCCGTTCGCGCAAGACCGTGAAGCCGCCGAGCGTCTGCACCGCGAGGTGCGCGCGCGTCGGGTCGGCGGCAATCACCTCGTTGATGATGCGGTGCGCAAGTTCGCTATCGATGCCGTCGAGCGCCATGATCGCATCGACGCCGATGTCTTCGAGCAGCGGATGCGCGACGTACTTGCACGACGGCAGCGTCGCGAAGTGCCGTTCTTCGTAGGGCTCGGCATGCCATGGACCGCGCTTTCCGAATACGGTTGCGTGGAAATCCCAGGCGCACAAGCGCCGCTCGTTCCACACGAAGTCATCGCGCACGCACGAACGCCGGCAGATCGCACATTGCACGAGCGTTTCGGCCGGATGCGCGAAGGCTTCGAGCAGGTCCTCGGGCAGATCGTCGGGATTGACCAGGGTCCCCTCGTTCAGCTCGGAGGGCACGGGCGCGCTCCAGCCGATCCGCGCCAGCATCTCGAGATCGCGCGCCGACGAGACGAACGCGCGCTCGTCGTCGGGCGCAAACGTCGTATCACCCCAGGCCGCCAGGTTGTCGGCGGCAACGTTGACGCGTTGCCAATTCTCGCCCAGCACGACGCCGATCGGCGTCCACGCCAGCGGGACGAGCCACGCCGCGATCTGACGGTTCTCCGGGACGAGACTCGAGGTGAACGCAAGCGTGTTGGCGTTGCCGCCCAACACGAACGCATAGGGTTCGGCCGCGTCATCCGCTGGTTCCACTATCTCGCTCCGATCGTCTCGCGATGCAACGCTTGGTATTCTTGCAGCGAACGCGGCGGCCCGGGATCCGAAGCCAGCGCCGTGGCGAGCGCGGCGGCGGTATCGAGGCTGGTCAGGCACGCGATCGACGCTTCGACCGCGGCGCGCCGAATGCGAAAGTTGTCGGTCGAATCGCGGCGTGCGCCGCCGGCGTTGTTGATCACGAGATCGACGCTGCGTTTGGTGATCGCATCGATCACGTTGGGCGAACCGTCGGCGATCGCGTTGATCGTCTCGGCCGCGATACCGTGCCGTTCCAACAGATCGTGCGTGCCGTGCGTTGCCACGAGCGTGAAGCCCAGGTCGACGAAACGGCGCAGGATCTCGACCGATTCAGGCTTCTCCTCATCGGAGATCGAAACCAGCACGCGACCGCCTTCGCTGGGCAAACGGATCCCGGCGCCGAGAAAACCCTTGAGCAGCGCGCCGGCGTAGGTTTCGTCGATGCCGAGCACTTCGCCGGTCGATTTCATCTCGGGGCCGAGGATCGTTTCGACGCCGCGCATCTTGGCAAACGAGAAGACCGGGACTTTGACGACCGTATACGCGGGACGCGGGCGCAGTCCGGTGCCCCACGGCATGTCGCGCAGTTTCTCACCGAGTGCGATCCGCGTGGCGGCCGCGACGAGGTTGATGCCGGTGGCCTTCGAGATGATGGGCACCGTGCGGCTGGCGCGCGGATTAGCCTCGAGAATGTAGAGCGCGTTGGCGTGGATCACGAACTGGATGTTGATCAGCCCGCGAATGCCGAGTTCGCGCGCCACCGCTTCGGTCACGCTGCAGATGCGCGCTTCCATCTCGTCGCTGACGGTTTGCGTCGGGAAGACCGAGATCGAATCGCCGGAATGAACGCCGGCACGTTCGACGTGCTCGAAGATCCCGGGTATGAGGATGTCCTCGCCGTCGAAGGCCGCGTCGACCTCGACTTCGAGTCCGCGCAGGTACTTGTCGACGAGCAGCGGCGCACCGGGCGTGATCGGCGGCGCGCTCTCGACGTAGGACGCGAGCTGCGCTTCGTTATGGACGATCTCCATGCCGCGCCCGCCGAGCACGTACGAGGGCCGCACGATCACCGGGAAGCCGAGTTCGCGGGCGGTAATACGTGCTTCGCGGAACGTCTTCGCGGCTCGGCCTTGCGGGCGCGCGACGCCGAGCCGCTCGAGCACGGCTTCGAATTTTTCGCGGTCTTCGGCGAGATCGAGCGAACGCTGATCGCTGCCGATGATCTTCACGCCGCGGCGCGCGAGTTCATCGGCCAGATTGATCGCCGTCTGCCCGCCGAACGCGAGCATCACGCCCTCGGCGCCGGTGCTGAGGTACGCCGATTCCACCTCATCCGCACCCGGCGGTTCGAACACCAGAATATCCGAGACGTCGAAGTCGGTCGACACCGTCTCCGGATTGTTGTTGACGACGACGGCCGA
>PLTN01000068.1 GCA_003164495.1 Vulcanimicrobiota bacterium | reverse complement strand
CCGAAGGACCGGATTCGTTACCACACGTGCTACGGCATCAACATCGGACCGCGCACATCGGATCTCGAGTTGAAGCACTTCGTCGACCTCGTGATGAGCGTCAAGGCGGGCGCGTTCTCGTTCGAAGCGGCGAACCCGCGGCACGAACATGAGTGGAAGCTCTGGCGCGAGGCGAAGCTGCCCGACGACGCGATCATCATCCCGGGCGTCATCACGCATACGAGCGTGCTGGTCGAGCATCCGGAGGTCGTCGCGCAGCGGATCATCCGCTACGCCCGCACGCTTGGCAAGGAACGCGTCATCGCGGGCAGCGACTGCGGCTTCGCGACGAATCCCGGCGGCGTCCCAGAAATTCATGAGACCATCGTGTGGGCGAAGCTCCAAGCTCTCACCGAGGGCGCGCGCCTGGCGAGCAAAGAGTTGTGGAAAAGCTGACGCGCGGTCGGCTGCCCGCATAGGAAACGACCGGACGATTTCTCGGCCGACAGTCGTTGTCGGCTAAAGCTCGTACTACGGCGGATGCTGAAGCAGATCGTCGTTGCCGGTGTCGTCGCGTTTGCCTATCTGAACCCGTCCGGTGTCTCCGCCGGCCCGTTCGTCGCGAAGCCGGTGCTCGTAAAAAAGACCGTCGTCAAACCGCCCGTGCTGCAGGAAATATGCCTCGCCTTCAAGGTCACGCCGAACGAAGGCGGTGCGCCGAACCTCAAAGGCGGATGCTCGTTTGCGGGTGCAACGGCGGTGCACTTCGGCGCCGCTGCGGCAGCGTTCACGTTGCAGAAAGACGGTTCGATCGACGCCACGCCCCCGGCCCTCCCGGCCGGTAGCAGCGTCCCGGTCACGGTGACGTTGGCAAGCGGTCGAATCGTCGGCGGGCGCGGCGAACTCTATTCGTATCCGATCGCGGAAATGGACATGGAAGGACCGTATTCGTTTCCGCTCGGTGAAGATCAGAACGCAACGAACTGGTGGAGCGGCGCCAACAGCCATATGTTGCGCGAAAGCCAACCCGCGACGTTGGCGTACGTGACCCTCGGTCCGACGTTGTATGTGAGCGCGTATTTCAGCAACACGAGCTACGCGGAATCCACCCAAGCACCGTACGTTTTGGGCAACATCGGTCTCTTCACCGCGAAGCTCCAGGTCTGCACAGCCGCGAGCCCGTCCAGCGTGCCGGTCTTGCCCGGCTTTTTGCAGACGCCCTCGCCCGGCGATCCGTGCGTCAACTGGGATACCACGCCGGGCTATTGGAAAGACGTGACGAGCGCGTCGGCAACGGTGCACGCGCCGCCCGGTACGCAAACGGCCGCGCTGTCGACGATTCCCATCCCGACCTCGTCGCTCTTCACGGGCAGCGATCCGGCGTCGCTTCAGTTGGCGCAAACGTTGCGCATTGTCTACGACTATCGCGAAAGCGACGACGACCAGCAATTTGCAACGCGCGTCGGGCTAGCGCGCTTCGATGAAAAGAAAGGCAAGCCGTTCACCGCCATCATCGAGCCGACCGCGCTCTATCAGATGAAGGCACTGCCGTATACGATCCTGTATCAGCCGCCGGGCGATCAGAGCACGGTAGCGTTTACCTTGCAGAATACCTACGGCACGACGTACACGCTCGGGACGAGCACGGAAAACGACACGAACAATACGTCGGAGCAGAATGAAACGACCAATTTCAGCGAATCGTACACGTTCGGCGTGTTTACGGGCGGCTTCGGTTTTAAGGGCGGCTGGGATCAGACCACCAAACAAGGCTTCGGTGCGACCAACGGGACGACGGGCGTCGGCTCGAACACGTTAACGTTCAGCTACGGCTGGCAGCTACCGGCGGTGCCCAGCCTCATCCCCGGCTCGGGTGCCGTGTGTGCGTCGACCACGAATTGCAGCTCGCAAATGCCCGCCGCAAATGCCTACGCCAACGAACCGTTTTGGTTCGATACGTTTGTCTTGCTCGTGCATCCGCAGTACGCGTACTGGCAGCTTTCCGCGCAGAATCAGCGCTACGTGCTCTACGGTGCCGTTCCGGTGACGGCGAATGCCGTGGTGGCGGTGCTCGACGCCTGCGCGCGCGGCCAAACGTGGCAAGGGTTGAACGCATGCGAATTCGACTATACGGACGATGGCCTCACCGCCTCGAACGGAGGGCCGGTTTCGTATTCGGGCTCGGTGCAGTCGGTTGTGCTGACGCCATCCGAGGCGAACCACATTTTAGCGCTCGATCCGTTTTACGCGCAGGGACAAAATGCGAACATCCCACCAACGCGCGGAACGAAGGTTGGGAGCGCCGGTTACGGAGCGAGCATTGGCGTGCCGGCGCGGGCGTACACGACGACCGTTGCCAACAACATGTCGAACTCGCAGACCGCATCGGCAAACTTGCAGTACACGTCGAGCCTGACGACCGTCGTGAGCAACGATCCGAGCGTCACGGGCGGCGGGAAAGATACCGAAAAAGATCCGGGGATGGGCTACTCGACATCCGCCAGCTACGACGATCTGACGAAGAGTTCGGAAGAGACGGATCTCAAAACGACGTTCACCAATTCGACCGCCGTTTCAACGCAACGCGTGAGCACGGCCAGCGTCGTGCTCAACGATGTCGACGACACGAGCACGACGTGCAAAACGTGCCATAACCCGCTCGCGCATCAGCCGACGACGGATATCTACTTCGATTACGTCTTCGGGACGTTCATGTTTCCCGATCGCGGCGCTCCCGCAAGTACCAGGTTCGTGAAGCCGGTCTGCTGCTCGCTGCTGATACGTGGTTTGCTCACCCAGGAGGCGCATCTCCGGCGTTTTTCGGACGTTCCCAAAAACGATCCGAACGCCGCGATTCTCGGCTTGATGGCGCGAGCGAAGCTCATTCCGGCTGTGTCGCCCGGGAAGTTCGCCCCGCAATCCCCGGCCGGCGCCACCCTCGTATCGACTGCCCTCACCCGGGCACGCACGCACGTCGCAACGCTACCCGCCGTGGCCCTCGCGATCAAGCCGAGCGCCGCCATGACTCGCGAACAGGCCGCGGTCGCCCTCTTCAAGTCGCTCACCGCGAAATAGCCGCGGTGGGTGGCGGTCCCTCGACAAGCTCGGGATGACAACAGGGGAATAGAAAAAGGAGCCGTGCTTGATACGGCTCCTTCTCTGGCCGGCGGTCCGACCGCGGCTTGTGCCCCTGAGGGGCGAGGGTTATTGCGGGATGCTGAGGTGCTGGCCGGGGGCGATTTCTGAGCCGTGGAGGTGGTTGACGGCGATGATCGCGTCGACCGTGGCCTGGATGTCGCCGCCCCGGGGCGTGCGATCATCGGCGATGTTCCAGAGGCTGTCGCCCGACTTGACGGTCACGTTCGTGTAGGTGACCGGCTTCGCGGCGTGGAGCTGAGTGGCGGAGAGTGCCGGCAGCGTGACCACCAGGCTGAGGCCTGCGATCGCGATCAACGGCATCAGGGTGAATCGTTTTCTCGGCGTTCCGCGCATTTCTCGTGTACTCCCTAGATATAGTGCCAAACGCTTGTTCGTCCACCAGATGATACACCCGAAGCCGGGCAAGCGTCAAGATGTCCCTCGAACATATGTTTGCATTTTGAGGCGCAATCGTGCTAGGATCGGACCCAATACGGGCAGCGTGCGCTAACGCTGTGCCTACTGGGTGGCACTACCGATGAGCTCCGTTGGAGTTTTGGGGTCTGCCGCCGATCGGAGGAACCATGATCGATCGAGGAACGACCGAAAAACAGCTACGCATCCTCGACGTCATCCGCCAGTTTACGGCTGAAATGGGCTACCCGCCGTCCGTCCGCGAGATCGGCGAACGGGTTGGCCTGTCATCGTCGTCGACCGTCCAATCCCACCTCAAGACGTTGGAGCGCCGCGGCCTTTTGCGCCGCGACCCCACCAAGCCGCGCGCCCTGGTGCCGGCCGATATGGTGCTGCGTGCGGTAGCATCGCCGGCTCGCCGCGAGACCGGTCCCGAGACGATCTCTCTCCCGATCGTGGGCCGGGTCGCGGCCGGTGTGCCGATCACGGCTACCGAGAACCTCGAAGACACCTTCGTGCTGCCGGCGAGCTTCGTCGGCCACAACGGCTCCTTTATGCTGCGCGTCAAGGGCGACTCGATGATCGACGCTGCGATCCTCGACGGCGACCTGATCGTGGTAGCGCCCCAACCCACCGCGCACAACGGAGAGGTGGTCGTGGCGATGATCGACGGCGAGGCGACGGTGAAGACGTTCTACCGCGAAGCGAACCGGATCCGGCTTCAGCCGGAGAATCGTACTATGGAGCCAATCTACGTCGACGATGTTACGGTCGTCGGACGCGTCGAGGCAGTCGTCAGACGGCTCTGAACCGCGTATTGTCCTAGGGCTGAGCTGGCTCGAGCGGCGCGTCACGCCGTTTGCCCAGCGGTTCGGCAACGCACCGGCGGTCCTGGCGCTGCGGGAAGCCCTGCCGATCAGCTTCGGGGGATTGCTGATCGCGCTCAGCGTGCTGATCGTGTTCTTCGAACCCGGTTCGTTCGTGAATCGGCTGAAGCTCAGCATTCCCGGCGGTTTCGCCGTGATGTCGATCCTGCTGCTGTTCGTGCTCGCGCTGCGCTTGGCGCAACGGTTGGCACTGCCGATCGTCGCCGTGTTCGCCGCCGCGGCGTGCGCGTTCGGCTTTGCGTTGCCGCGCGCGGTGTGGAAGTCGTTCACCGTGCTGGCCACGACGCTCGGCACGTCGGGGCTCTTTACCGCAATCGTGTGTTGTCTCGCGGCAGCCGGCGCGATCGTGCTCGCACGGCGCCGCGTCCCGGGCATCGGCGGAACGCTGATCGGCGTCGCGGCCGTGGCGGTGGTCTCCGCGGTGATCTTCGCGACGCACGTATCGATCGCGGCGCTGCTCGCGGCGTTGCTCGCGCCGCTCGGGTTCCTCGGCGATAGCTTCGTCGCGCTCTTCCTCATCGCGGGGATCGAGTCGTTCTTGTGGCTCTTCGGCATTCACGGACCGGCGCTGCTGGCCGCGATCGTGTTGCCGGTGTACCTCAATTTCCAAGTGCAGAATACGGCCGCGTTTCATGAAGGCCACGACTTGCCGCACTACGTCGCGGTATCGACCTTCATGTTCGTTTTTCCGGGCGGCTGCGGTGCGACGCTGCCGATGGTGCTCTTGATGCTGCGCAGCCGCGTGCCGCGCTTGCGCAAGTT
>PLTN01000079.1 GCA_003164495.1 Vulcanimicrobiota bacterium | reverse complement strand
CATAACGGCATCGAATACGGCATGATGGCCGCGTATGCTGAAGGCCTCGGCGTCTTGAAGTCGGCGAATATCGGAAAGCAGACGCATGCGGAAGATGCAGAGACGACGCCGCTGCGCGATCCGGAGCATTATCAATACGAGCTCGATCTCGGTGAGATCACCGAAGTCTGGCGCCGCGGCAGCGTCGTCGCGTCGTGGCTGCTCGATCTCACCGCGCAGGCGTTCGTCACCGACGAGAAGCTCTCGAAGTTCGCCGGGCACGTCTCGGATTCGGGCGAAGGCCGCTGGACGATCAAGGCCGCGATCGACGAAGCGGTGCCGGCGCCGGTGCTGACGGCTGCGCTCTACGCGCGTTTCAGCTCGCGCGGCGAAGCCGACTTCCAGAACAAGGTGCTCTCGGCGATGCGCTTTGGTTTCGGCGGACACTTGGAGACGCCCAAGCCCTGATGCGCCCGCAACGATGGATTGCGACCCTCGCTGCCGCGCTGCTGGTGGCGAGTTGGTCGCCGCATGCCCTCGCCGCGCCCGACCCGTACGATATCTACGCGATTCTGCCGACCACCGGCGGCGCGTCGTTTCTCGGCAAGGCCGAAGCCGAAGCGCTGCACGTGTTCACCGACGATCTCAACAAAGGCGGCGGCATCAAAGGCCGCCCGCTTAACGTGATCGTGCTCGACGATCAAACCAATCCGCAGATCGCCGTCCAGTTGATGAATCAGGTCCTCGAGAAGCACCCCGCGATCGTGCTCGACGGCGGCCCGGCGGCCACGTGCCGCGCGACCGCGGCGCTGATCGCCAACGGTCCCTTTCAGTATTGTCTGACGCCCTCGATCCATCCGGCGCCCGGCAGCTTTCAGTTCTCGGCGTTGTACTCATCGGATGATATTTTGGCCGTCTCGCTGCGCTATCTCGTCGCGCGCGGGTTCAAGAAGATCGGCGTGCTCAACGGCACCGACGCCTCGGGCCAAGACGCCGACACGATCTTGCAAGCGCTGATCAAGACCCCCGAATTCGCCAACGCCGGCGTGACCTATTCGTCCTACGAACACTACGGGCTCACCGACATCAGCGTCGACGCGCAGCTCTCGCGCATCAAAGCATCCGGCGCGCAAGCGTTCATCGCGTTCACGACCGGAACGGCGATCGCCACGGTGTTGCACGGCATGCAGAACATCGGTCTCGACATTCCGATCGTCACGTCGCCCGGCAACATGTCGTACGCGCAGATGGAATCCTACAAGGCGTTCATGCCCAAGGAGCTGCTTTTCGCGGGGCCGCCCGCACTCGTTCCGGAGCAATTGACCGATCGCGGCGTGCGCGATGCGGTAGCGCACTTCACCGCGGCGTTCAAGGCCGCCAACGGCCAACGTCCGGATCTGCTCGCCGCGGTGGCGTGGGATCCGATGGGACTGCTCAGCACGGTCCTCGCGAAACGGGGCCTCAGCGCTTCGCCGGAGCAGATCCGCGCCGACGTCGCGTCCACGAAGGACTGGGCCGGAACCCTCGGGCGGTATAACTTTGTGACGACGCCCCAGCGCGGGATCTCGCAGAACTGGGTTATCATGGAGCGGTGGGACCCGGACAAAGACGCCTGGGTCGCGATCAGTAAACCGGGAGGGGGCATCGGAAAATGAACGGACCGGTTCGCGGCGTGCACCATCTGGCGCTCAATACGGACGACATGAAGAAGACCGTCGACTTCTACACTAACGTCCTGGGCATGCCCCTGATCCACGCGATGCGGGTGCCGCCCGGCCTCGGCACCGGGGCCGGGAACCGCGGCAACCCGCCGTTCGAAAACCTGCGCCACTATTTCTTCGATATGGGCAATGACAGCACGCTCGCGTTCTTCGAGATTCCCCGGGGGGCCAAGCCGCACGGCGACCGCGACGACATCGGCGCGATGCAGCACCTCGCCGTGGCGACCAGCGCCAAGGGTGCGGTTGAATTACTCGTGCGGCTGGCGAAACACAACGTCGACAATTCCGGGCCGATCGAAACGTTTCCGGGCCTGATGTCGGTGTATTTCTTCGATCCCAACGGGATTCGGCTCGAGTTCGCATGGCAAGCCGTGGAAGACGGCCCCGATATCCACGTACTCGACAGCGTTCCGCAGTCCGCGGCCGACGCGCTGGCCGAATTGCGAACCCTGAACGACAACCCCGCGTGGCTCGATCGCGTTACGGCCTACTGGAGAGCGCCGGCGCTCACGAATCCTTGACCGCGTCGATTGCGTCTTCGAATTCGGCTTTGTCGCGTTTGGCGCTGAATGGCCACGCGGCCGATCGTCACGGTCACGTCAGCTTTCCGACTCATAAACCGGTGCCGGCGGGGAAACGTCCGCGCCGATGCGGACACCGGTGCATCGTTCATGAAGATGTAGGCGATGTCGCGTCAGCCTCGGCGCAGCCGCGGCCGAGCTCAGTTTCGAGGACGGGATAGAGCTTGCGCGGCCTGATCACCATTGAGCGGACGATTAAATTCGCCCTTGAACTCGCACGACTCGACCCCGGAATTCTCACCCAAAAGCTCGTCAGCCCACACAACTGAAAGACGGATTTGACCTCAGAAGGCTAAGATTGTTGCCAAATTCAGACGAAGGTGGCGTCTAGCTCGCGGCCTCACGATAGGCATTGATTACATACTCACGCACCATACGTTCAGTCGTAAAATACGACCCGTTCAACGCAATCGCATAACGCATAATATCCGCATAGCGCGCCGTATCGTGGTAATACATCGACACGATGCGCTCCAGTTGCAGGTAGAGCGAGGGTGCATCCTCGTCTGGCGAACCATCCAGCGTACCGACTGCCCAGCCCGTCTTACCCTCAACACAACCCTCAACCCACCACCCATCGAGAATCGAAAGACTCGGAACCCCGTTCAGTGCCGCCTTCATCCCACTCGTTCCCGATGCTTCCTCCGGCCGCCGCGGCGTATTGAGCCAAAGATCTACCCCGGGAATCATGTACTTAGCAAACGTCATGTCATAATTCTCGACATACACTGCACGAATAGCGCCGCGCAGCGCCTTCATGGCTTCGTGAATGCGCTGAATCAGCTTCCTGCCACCATCGTCGTCCGGATGAGACTTGCCGCTGTAAATAATTTGCAGCGGCCCGCATTCAGCCGCGATCTCACGCAAACGTGACATGTCGCTAAACAGCAGATCCGCCCGCTTGTAGGTCGCCGCCCGACGTGCAAAGCCGATCGTGAAGACGTTCGGATCGAACTGAATGCCGGTGCGCTGCCGCAACGCAACGATCAGATCGTCCTTACAACCGCGATGCGTGTCGCCGACGTCGCGCAGCGGAATGCCGACGGCTTGTCGCAGCCGGAAGTTGTCCGCTTGCCAGTCGGGCAGAAACCGGTTGAACAGGTTCGTAAAGTGCGGTGAAACCCAAGTTGCCGCGTGTACACCATTGGTGATCGCCTGAATTGGGTATCCGGGAAACATCGCCCGTGACACTTCGCCATGGCGCATCGCGACCGCGTTCTGATAGTGCGAGCCGGCTAGCGCAAGCGCGGTCAGATTCAACTCACCGTGGAGCTGCCCCATCCATTCCAGCGCTTCAATTATCGGGCGCTCGAGAACGCGCTCTACCAAATCGCGTCCGAAACAATCGTGTCCGGCCGGAACGGGCGTGTGCGTCGTAAAGACACACCGCGCCCGCACCGCTTGGAGGTCGTGTTGAAGTTCCAGCAACAGCTGGGGGACGACCAGCGCTGAGTGGCCCTCGTTCATGTGATAGAGCTGGACTGGCCCTCCGGCCGCGGCGTCCACGATCGCCTTCCCAGCAATTCCGAGCAAAGCTTCTTGCGCCAGCCGATAGCGCCGGTCCCCTCCGTAAAGCCGGTCCGTCAGCGTCCGATCCCAGGCCTCGTTCTCGGGTAGATCGCTATCGAGCAAGTACACTGGCACGGTGGCCCCGCGCAGCCCCCGAATCTCGGTCCGCCACGCGCGCACGCGCACCGAACGCCCTTCGAGCCTTACCGCAGCAGTGAAGTCCGTCGCTTCGAGCCGCGTGCGCGATTCCCAAGGCGCCGGGTGTTCGTGCTGAATCCCGTTCTCGTCAATCATCTGCTCGTAGTAGCCGTGATGATACACGAGCGTCACCGCCATCATGGGCAACGCGGCATCGGCCGCGGCCCGCAATGTATCCCCAGCTAAAACCCCGAGGCCGCCTGCATATGTGGGCATCGACTCATCGATGGCGATCTCCATCGAAAAATACGCGATCGTCCGAGCCAAGGTCATAGAGGCCGGTTCTCGCGCGCACGCCGCTTTCCCCGGATGAATCGACGCGAAGTAGAGCTGCTTGGGGAGAAACGCGGCGAACTGGTCCATGATCGAGTAGCTCATGATCGAATCGCTGACGAGCACCGGGATGTCGAGAGCGTCATCATTGATCGAGCGGAACGCGGTCGCCAGAACGCCGGGACCGGCCCAGAGGATCATCGCCTGCGCGTTGGCAGCTTTGATGCGGGCGACTTGCGCCGCAGCGTTGATGTCGTTCGAATTGAAGCGTTCATGAGCCACCACTTGCAACGCACGGTTCTCCGGCGTTTGCGCTTCCTTGACGATGTTGCCGTCGGCTTCCTCACCTGACGCGTCGGTCGAGGTCTGTTCGAGGAAGGC
>PLTN01000060.1 GCA_003164495.1 Vulcanimicrobiota bacterium | reverse complement strand
CCCCGCCCCCGGCAGCTCCGGCACCGCCCGTACGGCGCCGGCTCGCCCCTCCCGCCGCGCCGCGGCCGCTCGTCGCGCAGACCTTCTCCATGCCCGCCCCAGCCGCAGCCGGGCCCACGATGGGCGAAACGCTACCGGCCGAGGCCGCTGCGGCCTTCCCGGCGCTCGATCTCTCCCTGCCCGACACGCCGGGGGTGCCGGCGGCGGCCGGGAAGCGCCGGCGCGTCCGGACCATCGGCGGCGGCGCGGCCTTCGGCAGCCCGGCCTGGGCGGCCAACGCAATCGTTGCCAACGAGATCCTCGGAACGCCGGTGGGGCTGCGCCCGGGTGCCACCGTCGGGATACCGCACGCGTTCTANNCATCACGATCGCAACATCAGCGCGCTCGAGGCGCTGATCCCCGTGGTCGTACGCGTCGATGGCGAAACGCTCCATCTCAGCGGCGAGCGCGAAGCGGTACGCCGCGCCGGCGACGTCCTCGATGCGATGCTGCAGGCGGCGCTGGCCGGAACGCACGTGACGCCTGACGACGTGGCGTTTTCCGCGCGCACGCTGGCCGCCGAGAGCATTCCGGCGACGCTCTTCGTCACGCAACGCGGCAAAGAGATTCGGCCGAAGACCGCCGGCCAGCGTGCGTTCGTCGCGAGCATCGCGAAGAACACGCTGACCTTCGGCATCGGTCCGGCGGGAACGGGCAAGACGTTTCTCGCCATCGTGATGGCGGTGCGCGCGCTCAAGGAGCGCGAGGTTTCGCGCATCGTGCTCTCGCGGCCGGCCGTCGAAGCCGGCGAGAAACTCGGCTTTTTGCCCGGCGACCTCAAAGAAAAGGTCGATCCGTACTTGCGGCCGCTCTACGATGCGCTCGGCGAATCGCTCGACGACGCGACGGTCGGCAAGTACCTCGAACGCGGCGTGATCGAGGTAGCGCCGCTCGCGTACATGCGCGGCCGCACGCTTTCCGATGCATACGTGATTCTCGACGAAGCGCAGAACGCGTCGCGCGAGCAGCTCAAGATGTTTCTCACGCGTTTGGGTCCGGGTTCGAAGATGATCGTGAGCGGTGACGTCACGCAGATCGATCTGCCGCGCGGCGCGCAGAGCGGACTCGCCGAAGTGGAACGCCTCTTCAGCGAGATCGACGACGTGGGCATCGTGCGCCTGAACGTATCGGACATCGTGCGCCATCCGCTCATCGCGAAACTCGTTGCCGCCTACCAACGCGCCGGAGACGCGTAAGCCATTCCCGTTTACTTCGCCAACCGGACGCGCGGCACGGGGTTGCGCGCCGCTGAACTGCGGGCTACGCTGGAACGTCTCTTGGCCGAAGTCGGTGCCGATGCCGCAACGGTTTCGCTGAGCCTCGTGCGCGATCCGGAGATGCGCGAGCTCAATCGCGAACACCGGCAGAAGGACCATCCCACCGACGTGCTGAGCTTTCCGCTCTACGAACCGGACGCGTTCGAACGGCACGGCCGTACGCATCCGCGGGCAGCCGCGCAGGCGAACGAGCTCATGCTCGGCGACATCGTGATCTCCGTCGACACGGCGCGCGCGCAGGCCGCGGCCTACGACGCCCCGCTGGGGCGCGAGATCGAGCGCCTGCTGATCCACGGGGTGCTGCACCTCTGCGGACACGATCACGAAAAAGCCGGCGAACGGCGCGCGATGGAACGTGAAGAGCGGCGCCTTGCCGAAGCGATCGGGATGCCCTGGCCGTATCTGGGTGAGCTGCGATGAACGATCCTCGGCCGCCGCGCGAGGCTCCCGCCGTACACGACGTGCGCGAGCACGTATTTTGGCGTTCGTTCCACCACGCGTTCGAAGGGATCATCTACGCGACGCGCACGCAGAGCAACATGCGGCTGCACCTCGTTGCGGCCGCGCTGGTGCTGGCGGCTACGCTCTACTTGCGGTTACAGCGGCCCTACGTGATCGGCATCGTGGTGACGGTTGCGATGGTGCTGGCGTTCGAGCTGGTCAACACGGCGGTTGAGGCGCTGGTCGATCTCATGACCGAGGCGCAGCACCCGCTGGCCAAGGTGGCCAAAGATGCGTCGGCCGGCGCGGTGCTGGTGGTCGCTTTTGCCGCCGTCATCGTCGGGTACCTCACGTTCTATGAGGGTATCCTGGCCGGCGGCGACCAGGTCTACCGGGCGGCCCTTGCGCTGCCGGCCAACGCCGTTTTCATCGGTCTCGTCATCGTCGGGATCGCAACCGTGATTGCCAAGGCCAAGGTTGGCCGTGGATCGGCGCTGCAGGGCGGTGCGGTCAGCGGCCACGCGGCGCTGGCGTTCGCGTCGGCGACCTTCATCTCGCTGCTCGGGCACAGCGCGCTGCTGGCCGCGCTGGCGTTCTTTCTCGCCTTGCTCGTAACCCAAAGCCGGGTCGAGTCGGGCATCCACTCGGCGCGCGAGGTGTTTTTCGGCGGCGTCCTGGGGGTCGGCATCAGCTACGGCCTCTGGCTCTGCCTGCGAGGTCCGCTCCATGTGGTATAATCGAGCCCGCTTGTGAACGACTACTGGCTGGAGCTGATCGTCCTCGTGCTTTTCGTGGGCGCGGCTGCGTTTTTCGCGGGCTCCGAAGCAGCCATCGTCTCGGTTTCGCGCATCTCCGCGCGGACGTTTGCCGAGAAGGGCGTCCCCGGCGGCACGCGCCTGCAGAAGATCCTCGAGGATCGCAACCGGACGCTGACCACGATCCTGATCGCCAACACCTTCGTGCTGCTGGCGACGAGCGGGTTTGCTACCTATCTGTTCGTTGAACTCGGTATCCCGCAGGCACCCCTGTGGTCGACGCTGATCACCACGATCGTGCTGCTGATCTTCGGCGAGATTTTGCCCAAGACGCTGGCCGTTTCGAACAGCGCGCGCGCCGCACTGCGCCTCGCCGCACCGCTCATGTTCTTCATCTGGCTGCTCACGCCGCTCACCTCGCTGCTGCTCGCGACGACCAACCTGATCGTGCGCCTCTTCGGCGGTTCGCAGCCGCACGGTCCGTACGTGACCGAAGACGACATCAAGACGCTGGTCAATGTCGGCGTCGAGCAGAACGTGCTCGAAGAGGGCGAACGCGAACTGATCCATTCGATCATCGAGTTCGGCGACACGATCGTGCGCGAGGTGATGACGCCGCGCACAGACATGATCGCGGTCCCGGTGACCGCGCCGCCCAAACGGGCCCTCGATCTCGTCATCGCCGACGGTTACTCGAAGCTGCCGGTGTACGAGGAGACGGTCGACAACGTCGTCGGCGTCGTGCACGATCGCGAATTGCTGATCGCGCTGTCCAACGGCACCATCGCGACCAGCTCGCTCCGTGCGCTGATGCGCCCGGTCGCGCACGTGCCCGAGAGCAAACGCATCTCCGAGTTGTTGCGCGAGATGCAGCGCGGTAAGTACTCGCTCGCGATCGTGGTCGACGAATACGGCGGAACGGCCGGGCTCGTGACGATGGAAGATCTGCTCGAAGAGATCGTCGGCGAGATCCGCGACGAACACGACGAAGGCGAAGAAGAGCCCATTCGGAAGATCGCCGACAACGAAGCGATCGTCGAGGCCGGTACGAACATCGAAGACGTCAACGCCGCGCTGGGCTTGGATTTGCCGCACGAAGATTTCGAGACGATCGGCGGCTATACCGTCGGTTTGTTCGGCCACTTGCCGCACGAAGGCGAAGAGATCGAAGCGACCGACGGCGTGCGGTTGCGCGTCGATCGGACGCGCGGCCGGCGCATCCTCGCGGTGCGTATCTTCACCAACGGAAAAGCGCATGTCGACGAACCTGAATGAACTGCGCGCCGCCGCTCGCGCGGCGCGGGCAGCGGCGTATGCGCCGTATTCGCACTTCGCCGTCGGCGCGGCCGTCGAGACGGCCGACGGGCGGCGCTTCACCGGCGCCAACGTCGAGAACGCATCCTACGGGCTGACGGTTTGCGCCGAACGCACGGCCGTCTTCGCCGCCGTGCTGGCCGGCGCGAGGCCGATTACGGCCGTCGCCGTGACCGGACCCGACGGCGTGACCACGCCGCCGTGCGGAGCGTGCCGTCAGGTGCTCGCCGAGTTCGGCGCGCCGGACGTTCCGCTCACCTATGCGCGGGCCGACGGCGGCTGGAGCGACACGACGCTGGGCGCGCTATTGCCGGCGGCGTTCGATCCGGCCACCCTCGAAGCGTCGCGAGGCATCGCCTAATCGAACGCACGTACACGACCGACGCGATCGTGCTCCGCGCGCGCAACCTCGGCGAAGCGGATAAGATCTTCACGCTCTTCACGCGCAGCTCGGGCAAGGTCGACGCGGTCGGCAAGGGCGTGCGGCGGACCAAGAGCACGCTCGGCGGGCGCCTGGAGTTGCTGACCGAGTCGACGATGACGCTGCACCGCGGCCGTTCGCTCGACATCATTACTTCGGCCGTGACGGTGCGCTCGCACTGGGCGGGATTGACCGAACCGCGCGCACTGGCGGCAGCCTCGCTAATCGCGGAGATCGTCGACATGTTCTGCGAACCCGAGCTGCCGCTCGACGAGATCTATGCGCTCTTGGCGAACGCCTCTCTCGCCATCGCCGCATCGGCGGCGCCGGCTACGCTCGTGCCGCGCTTCGAGCTGCGCCTGCTGCACGCGCTCGGGCTCGCGCCGCCGGACGATGCGTGCATCCGCTGCGGCGGACCGTTCAACGACCACGGCGCGTGGGTCGACATCGACGCCGGCGGGCTCGGTTGCGAGGGCTGCTACGGTGCGCGGGGGGACATGCACTCGCTCGATGCGGCCGACGTCGAGAACTTTCGCGCGCTCGGTGCACCGCGCGCGGCGGGTTTGCGCGCAACGATCGACGCCACGCCCAAGGTGGCGCGTGCCGTGGACGACCTGGTGACCTTTCATCTCGGGCGACGCCCGAAGGCACGCGCCTTGCTCGACGCGTTCGCACCCTGATGCCGGTCGACGGCAGCGTGGTCGCGCTCGATGTCGGGTCGCGCCGGATCGGCATCGCCGTGAGCGATCCGCAAGGGACGTTTGCGTTTCCGCACGGCACGATCGAGCGCACGAACGTCCGCGACGACGTAGCGGCGATCGTCGAGATCGCTCGCGAACGGAATGCCAAGACGATCGTCGTCGGCGATCCGCTGACGATGGCCGGCACGCGCGGCATCGCGGCCGGGAACATCGATGCGTTCGTCGCGCACTTGGCGCGCGCGTATGACGGACGTATCGAACGCGTCGACGAGCGGCTCACGACGGCCGCCGTGCAGAAGTCGCTCATCGGCGCCGACGTCTCACGAGCCAAACGCAAGACCGTCGTCGACAAATTGGCCGCCGCAATGATTCTCGAAACCTACCTGGCCCGCGCCCGCGCGTGAATCCGGTTCGCGCCCTCATCAACACGGCGATCGCGATCGTCGTCGCTGCCGGTGTGATCGTAGCTTGCGCCGGCTTATGGTTCCGCGACGCCGTCTACGGCGACCGGTCGCTTCCGGTCGCGCCCGTGACGTTCGTCGTACCGCGCGGCTCGACGCTGGGCGACGTCGTGGCGGGGCTCCAGAGCGCGGGTCTCGTGGCCCATCCGATCGCGTTGCGTTTGCTCGCTCGCTTGCGGGGTGACGAGGCCGACATCCAATCGGGTCAGTTTCGCTTTCCGGCGCACCAGACGAGCGACGAGATCCTACGGCGGCTGATTTCCGGCACCGTGGACGCGCTCTGGGTGACGTTTCCCGAGGGCTTCACGGCCCGCGAGATGGGGGCGCGCCTCGCCGCGCACCAACTGATCGAGGCGGCCGCCTTCGACCGCTACGCGGCGCGCACCGGGCTCTATGTCGACGGTACGCGGACGACGACGCTCGAGGGTTTTCTCTTTCCGAGCACCTACCTGGTTCCGGTCGGCGCGGACGCGAGCCGGATCGCGCACATCCTCACCGACCAGTTTTTTCAGGAACTGCCAGCGAATGCGGCTTCCAAGGCGCGAGCGCTCGGCCTCACCGTCCCGCAAGTCATCACGGTCGCCTCGCTGATCGAGCGTGAGGCCCAAGCGGACGACGAACGGGCGCTCATGGCCGGCGTATACTACAACCGGCTGCGTGCGGGAATGCCGCTGGAAGTCGACGCAACGATCGAATATGTCTTTCCCGAACATCACACGGTGATCACCCGCCGCGACCTCGAGATCGACTCCCCCTACAACACGTATCGTCACACGGGCCTACCGCCGACGCCGATCGCCAACCCGGGCAAAGCATCGATCGACGCGGCCTTCACCCCGGTCCACTCAGAGTATCTGTTCTACGTCTACAAGGGTAACGGACACCATGCGTTCGCGAAGACGCTCGAAGAGCACAACGCCAACGTGGAACGCTACCTCCACTAATTTGAGGAGAAGTCATCATCGAAGGTTCGAACGGTGCCGGTGGCGGTAACGGCGAGGGCGAAAGCGGACCGCTGGAGCTGCGCGACATCCTCGTGATCGAGACCAACGACGGACAGTCGCTGGAGTTCGAGGTCGTGGGTTTGGTCGAGGACGATGAGAAGAACGCGTACGCCGTGTGCTACAGCGAGTCGGCCGACGAGTTCGTCGTCACCGATGATGCGGGCACGCTGCTGGACGACGACGACCTCGCGCAAGAGATCCTCGACGACTTCTTCGTACTCGCCGAAGAAGCGGCACCCCCGGAGCCCGATACCGAGAAATAAGCCCCATTGTCACCCCGAGCTCGTCGAAGGGTAGCCGCAATCTAAAACGCTAGTGGCCGTCCCTCCCCTGAGCTTGTCAAAGGGTCGGGATGACAACTGCGGGCAGCCAGCGTTCGATGACGACGCGCAGGCTCGCGAGCGAGACGGGCTTGGAGACGTAGTCGTCCATGCCGGCGGCCAGGCACGCGTCGCGGTCTTCGTTCCGGGCATTGGCCGTCATCGCGACGATGGGGACGTGGCGGCGCGTGCGGATCTCGTGCCGGCGAATCTCGGATGCGGCTTCGTAGCCGTCCATGACGGGCATCTGCACGTCCATGAAGATCAGGTCGTAGTTCTCGCGCGCTTGCGCGTCGACGGCTTCGCGACCGTTCCCGACGGCTTCGGCGGTGAAGCCCAAACGTTGCAGCTGCCGCATGGCGAGCCGCTGATTGACCTGATTGTCTTCGACGATGAGCAGCCGTTCGGAACGCGGCGCGGCGGCGTCATTGACCGTTGCCGGTTCGGCTTCGCGGCTGCGCGTGTGTACGGCATTGCTGAGCGCATCGTAGAGCGTCGACTGCGCGATCGGCTTGACCAAGTACGCGACGAATCCGGCGGCGCGCGCGATGCGGGCCCGTGCGCCGTCGTCGTGCGCGGTCACCATGAGCAGCGGGATGTTCTTGAGCGGCGCCTGTTCGCGAATGGTGCGCGCGACCGAGATACCGTCGGCTTCGCCGAGGCCGTAGTCCACCAGTACGGCGTCATAGGGTTCGCCGCGCCCGCTCGCCACTTGCAAGCGCGCGAGGGCTTCGTCGCCGTCGGCCGCGCCGTCGGAGTGAACGCCCCACGATTCGAGCGTGCGGTGAAAGATCTCTTGCGCGTGTTCGTCGTCCTCGACGACCAGCACGCGCGAGCCGCGCAAATCGGTGAGCGGCGGCCGGGTAGCCACCGTCCGCGAACGGATGAACGGGACGGTGAAGAAGAACGTCGACCCGAACCCGGGCTCGCTCTCGACGAAGATCTGCCCCTTCATCAACTGCACGAGCTGCCGCGAGATCGCGAGGCCCAAGCCCGTACCGCCGAAGCGGCGCGTCGTCGACATATCGGCCTGACGGAAGGGTTCGAAGAGCTGCGCGCGCACGGTCGGGTCGATGCCGATTCCGGTATCGCGCACCGCGAACTTCACCGTAACGCGGTCGCCGTCGTCGGCCTCGCAGGTGACGAGCACCGACACGCTGCCGGTCGGCGTGAATTTGACGGCGTTGCCCAGCAGGTTGGTCAAGATCTGTCCGAGACGCAACGCATCGCCGACCACGACCGGCGGGACGCTCGGATCGATGTAGGTGAGCAGATCGAGTTGCTTCGCCCGTGCCTGCGGCGCCACCATGGACGCGATCGACTCGACGAGTTGCACGAGCTCGACGTCGACGTGCTCGAGTTCCAAGCGTCCGGCTTCGATCTTCGAGAAGTCGAGGATCTCGTTGATCACCGCGAGCAGCATCTCGCCCGAACTGCGGATCGTCTCGCCGAGTTCACGCTGTTGCGGCGTCAGCGGCGTGTCGAGCAGCAGTTCGGTCGTGCCGATCACGCCGTTCATCGGCGTNNCGGATCTCGTGGCTCATCGTGGCCACGAAGTCGGACTTGGCGTGCGAAGCGGCTTCGGCGCGCGCGATGGCGAGGCGCAAGCCGTCCTCACGCTCGGCGATGCGAAGCTGCATGGCGCCAAGGGTCGTATCGAGCACGGCGATCTCATCGTTGCCCTCGACCCGATCAGCGATGGGTACCTCAATCCCTTGCCCGTAGTCCAGAGCATGCTGCGTGACGCGTTCCAGGCGNNAGCGTCCACGCGTTATGCAGTTTTGCGCGCACCGTCGCTTGGAAGCTGCGCAGGTCGATGTCCAGGTGTTCCTTCTGCGTTCGGAAGGTGAGCATCGCGTCGCGCGAGCGATTCGTGTCGAACATGGCGCGTGCGAGGCTCAGATGCCCGCTGTGCGTTGCGGCGACGTAGCGATCGAGGGTAGCGAGTTCGCTCTCGGCCAGTGCCGTCAGACGCGGCACCGAGGCCCCGATCCACCAGTCNNGCGTGCGACACCTCGCGCAGGGCCGCGATTCCCGCTACGACGCGGGCGCGCGAAGCCGGGTATGGCGCCAGAAACTTTGCTTCGCCCGTCAGCGCGTATCCGTTGGCGGCGACTTCCGCCTCTTGCAGGTTGACCAGCAGGTCGTTCGATGCCGCGAGGCCGGCGTTGGTGGCGCTCGCAATGGCCTCCGCCTGCTCGATCCGCGTGCCGAAAATGGCGATACACA
>PLTN01000235.1:1417-6134 GCA_003164495.1 Vulcanimicrobiota bacterium | reverse complement strand
GAACCAACGACCCGCTGATTAACAGACGTCGGCGACCCCGCACGGCGGTCAGCTTGAGCGTGAAAAAGGTGCGCCGGCGGAGTCCTAAGAGGCATTGGCTCGGCCGAATTGGGGTCAGATATTGGGGTCAAAAACCAGCGGGGGCTCGCCCTCAGTTCTCCCCAACCGTACCTCACCAGCGATAGGCGTTGAGGACGATCAATTCGCCAACGATTCCGGTAGTATGGGTCGTCTCGACGTTCGCCACAGCCTTGACGATATCCGAGCTGTTCATATCGCTCGGCTTGTTGTCCTGATAGATGAGTAACATGCCGGGATGCTTGGGATCCTCTTCACCGAGTAGCTTGAAATCAGCGTTGTTGTAAGTAAGAACGATTCGTGCGTGCTTGCAGGCGTACGCGAAGACGGCGAGGTCGTCTGCCCCGCCGCCTAGCTCATCAACCGTTCTGACGACATCGTGGCCGGCTGCGACCAGAGCGTCCCTCAGTGAGCGATCGCCGATGCATTCATCGAGCAGTAGCCGCATGCATCAGGCTCTTGGCGGCGCTCGCGTCTTCGGCGTCCTCGGCAGCGATGAGCGAAGCGTACTGTTCGCCGTATTCGATCGCTTCGTATGCCGCTTCGGCCGGAAGGTCGAACTCCGAGGCGGCCTGCTCGGGAGTCCACTTCTCCGTGCGCATGCGCCCGATGAACTGCCCAACGGTCAACCTTCGCCCCTTGAACGACAACTGCCGACGCCATGGGTGTGGACGAAGTACGAGATACATGTAGTTCAAGGCAGGTCGGAGCGCTCGGGTAAATTCCGGCACGGCGTCGGGATGTTCGTCATCGGCCGGGACCACGGCCAGTTTGTAGCCTTGCTGGATTCGATCCGCAATGTTCTCAACGACATCGAGGACGCGTCGAGTCGTCTCGGCATCTCCGGCGCTCCCCATACGCTGGCCGAGGGTGTGAAGGAGCCGCTGGTGCCGAGATGCCAGTTCGATCTGCAGCCGGTTCCGCGGAGGACGCGCCATGCTCCTAATATACTCCCATTTCACTCCACGCGCACGTCCTCGTGTCAAATCCCGGTTGACGACATGTTCCCTGGAGTGGCATTATGTAAGAAACTCGTCGCGGATTTCTTACATGGATACGAAACCCTACCTCTTTCAAGGGCGAGGCACGGCGGCAACCCTCCGCCGTGCCATAGCCGACAAGCCGCTTGGCACCGTCTTCACGACTCAGGATCTGCTCGCCGAAGGCCTGGGCTCATCCCGTACCGCCCTGGACATGGCTCTCAAGCGACTCGTCGACGAGGGGGCGCTCGCTCGAGCCGGCCGCGGGCTATTTTACGTGCCCGAAAAGCATCCCGTCATCGGTGCGCTTTCGCCTCGGTCGGAACAGCTCGCCGAGGCTCTGGCGCGGCGCAGCGGCGGCGAACTGCTGCCCGCGGGACCCGGCGCGGCGAACTGGCTGGGCTTGAGCACCCAGGTCGTGGCTCGCCCGGTCTTTTTCACGACCGGGCGCAGCACGAAACGCAAGCTCGGCAATCGAACGATCGAACTTCGCCAGCGGATCCCGCGAGCCGCAACTGCGGACCCAGTCGTCGCGCACGCGATCGAAGCGTTGCGCTCTATCGGCAAGGATGAGGCCAAATCCGATGCGGTAACTCGGCGTCTCCGCGAGATCTTCAACGACGAGCAGAAGGCCGCGATTTCGAAGCAGCTCTATCTCGCTCCGGAATGGATGCGACCCATCCTGAGGAAGATCGCGTCATGGCCATGACCGCCAAAAAACACGACTTTAAGTACGGGTGCGATCGACGACCCCTGCGTAGCAGTCCCAACGCGGCTGCCGCAGCGGCGAAGACTTTTGGTGCCATCCGCTACACCGCTGGCAAGCCTCCAAAAAAGTCGCCACCGGCGCTACCTAGCTCGCACCGGACCATTTAAGGACCTATAAAGTTGTAGGTCCTTATTATTTCTCGCTAGAGACGCCGTGTTCGAACGCGTCTTCGCTAATGGCGGCGAGGTGGATAAATTGGCAGCGACTTGCGTCATGATAACATAAATGTTAACATTGCCGAAGTGGCGAAACCGGGCCGAAAAGCGCACATCGTACTTCGATGCGGTAAAGAAAGGCAAATACTATGAACGCGGCTGAAGCGCGAAAGAAAAGAGGCGGATCAACACTCCTCGAGCGTACGATGGCTGATCCGGCGCGTGCCGCACGTATCAAGCGTCTTGTTGAACTTGCCGACATCGAGAGAATCGTTGAAACGATCATGGAGAATGATGACGTGTCAGCCGCCGAGTTGGCGCGTCGCATTAACGCTAAACCTCCGCAGATTTCCAGGGATCTTCACGGAGGCTTACGACGCGCCACTTTGGGAAGGCTGGCCTTGATCGCCCATGCGCTAGACTACGATTTCGTTCCGGCATTGGTACCGCGCAACAATACGGCGGCGCGAGAGCGCTTCTTCGATGCCTATCGCGAGCTGCTGCCTCCTTCGCCTGGAAAAGCAGAGGAGGTCTTGAGGCCGACTGTCGCGCCGAAGAAATCAAAGGGAAAAAAACGCGAGAAAGTACGGTCCAAACAGCTAGCGTGAGCCTCGTGGACCAGCCTCCTACTCGTATCGCTTGCTGATGCGGACGTTGCCGCGTGTCGCGTACTTGCCGGCATAGGTGTCCGCGTCGGTCTTATATGGAATCTTCCAGGTGATGCCGAGGTCACGCAAGGCCTCGCGCACTCGCGTGCAATCGGCTTCGTCCGTTACGTCGTACGTGTAGACGCAGACGACGCGCGTATCAGCACTCGCGGCGTTCGGGTTTGGCTTCATGGTTGCTACCTTGGCGCTGCCGCCAAGGAGGCCGTCCTCGGTTGCGGCTTTGATCTTTGTCCACCAGGTATCGATTTCCGGAGTTTTGATAAACAGCATCCACTTGCCGCCGCGCTCGGTATGATCGGGATATGAACTCCGATCTCTACGTTCGGCATGAATCCAGAAGGCGTCAAAAACCTCGGAGGGCCGACGGTCGTCGGAGGCATCAGGGACGAGCTCAGGTCGCTGCTCTTGATGCACGCTCGAATCGACTCTTCTCGAGCGAACGCGATAACCCAAAGCGCGGTATCCTGCTTGCCGTTTTTGAGCCATTCTCGCGAGTACGGGAACCGCGGAATCAATGTAGTCGTAGATGGCAACTTCTCGCTTGTCGGCGTGATCGCGGTGGAGCCGGCCGGCATACTGCGCGACGGTGCCTTTCCACGAAATCGGCATTGCCAGGAAGAGCGTGTCGAGACGCGCGTCGTCGAAGCCCTCGCCGAGATAACGCCCCGTTGCAAGGACGAGTCGCTCGGCATCTTCCGGGGCGCGAAGGGCCTCCTCAGCCGCACGACGCTCGGCAGCGCTCATCCCACCTCGCAGCACGACGATATTCCGCGCCGCTCCCTTAAACGCAGCTGCAAAATATTCGAGATGGTCGCGCCGTTCGGTGAGCACGAGTGGATTTCTCCCGGCTTCGAGCGCCGCAAGGACGTCGTCAACGATGAGGGTGTTGCGCTTTTCGTCCTTCGACAAAGAGGCAAAGATTGCGGGCATCGATGTGCCGGGCAACCGCAGTTCTTCCGGTAGTTGGAACGATGTGACGCGCTCATCCACAAAGTGCTCGAAACTGCGGCGAGCGGCTTGCGCGCGCGGATCGACGCGGTGCCGTGCCGGGCCGCATTGCATGAAAATGATGGGATGATGACCGTCTTTTCGTGTCACCGTCGCTGAGAGCCCCAGGACGTAGCGAGCCTTCGATCGCCGTGCGACTACTTCGAACGTCGAGGCGGAGATGTGGTGGCACTCATCGACGATCAGGTGGCCATAGCCGCCAACGAGATCCGAGACCTCCCCTTTGCGCACGAGGCTTTGCACCAAGGCGACGTCGATGTGTCCGGTTGGCTTGCGGCGGCCTCCGCCGATCGTTCCGATCTGGCTGGCGTCGAGTGAGAGGAACGTCTTGAGGCGTTCGATCCATTGTGCGAGAAGTTCGCGTCGGTGCACCAAGATCAGCGTGCTGCGTCCGCGATGGGAGATGGCCGCGGCCGCAATAACCGTCTTGCCAAAAGCCGTCGGCGCAGGGAGCACGCCGAAGTCGTGCTGGATTACCGCGTCGAATGCTTCTTGTTGTTCCGAGTGGAGCGTTCCGAGGAAGCGCAAGTCGAGGCGAGAGCCGAACTCGCGCTGGTCCTCGAAGATTGCTCCCACCCCGTTTGAGCGCAAGAGACCGACAGCTTCGTCGAGGCATCCGCGCGGGAGCGCAACGTGACGTGGGTGTAGTTCCGCGCACGAGATAATGCGCGGCTTCCCGTACGTTGGAAGCCGCATGGCTTGAGCGCGAAAGAACTCGGGATTCGCGAATGCCGCCACCCGTACGAGCCGCGCAACCATGTCGGGCGGCAGCTTCGATCGATCGATGTAGATGCCATCGGACAACACGACGCTCACCGATTTTGGTAGCGTTCCGGTTATCGGCCGTGGCGAAAGGCGGCGCGAAGGTGGCAGTAACCAGGGCTCATCCGACTCGTCGTCATCGACAGGCATGCGGACACCCAGCACCCGACCGGATTCTTGCGCTTCACGTACCAGGTCAGTAACGGCGTGCGGCGTCATCCGTTGCAGGGCCGCGAGGTAAGCCCATTGATCTTCGAACGGCTCGAGTTTGTCGTTGACGAAGACACTATTGCCGCG
>PLTN01000235.1:0-1411 GCA_003164495.1 Vulcanimicrobiota bacterium | reverse complement strand
CGCTCCATCGTTTCGGTCATGAGCGCCGCCCCAAGTTGGCGCGCTTCACGCGCCGCTATCGGCTCGCTGAAGAAGATCCATACGTGGCCGCCCTGCCCCGATCTTGAGCGTTCGAGCGCTGCCGGGATATTCCGTGAGCTGCACGTCTGGACGTACGCAAGCGCATCCGTCGCCCACTGCTCGCCGTCGAAATCAGCCGCGAGAAACCAGCATGTGTCGTCTTGTAGCAGAGGATAAGCGCCCATCACAAAATCGCGGCGATTGCTACTCGAGACGTATCCGCGCAAATGACGCTTGATGACCTCGTCTGATACCGGAATGAACGCTTGATTCGGACACGCACCGCACTTGATCTTCGGTTTGCCGCAAATCCCAGCGGCCCATTCGTTCGAACACGCCGGGGCATAGCCCGATCGGCCATCCTTCGCATTGTCCCATCGGAGCGCGAAGACATCTGGCCGGCCAGCAAAGAGCTTGCGAAAGAGATCGACTTTCTCTTGCTGCGAGCGATCTTTGACAGGGGTAGATGGAACCGAGTGAGCCTCGGGCGGTGGAACTTGCGATAGCGTGGCCAGGCGCGCTTCAATTGCCTCTCGCTGCGCTTCGAGGTCACGCAATTGCTTGGTAAGAGCCGCTATCTCAGGATCGTCGCTCTTCGCCATCTCGTGGTTCAATCCGCGATTACTAGGCCGTCTATCGGCCTTGGAAGCTGACGCGATGCATTACTGAGAGGATTCGTCGGCAATGCCCGCAGCGACTGCCGCGACTGAACGCACGCAAAAGGCCCACCGTTGAGATGGGCCTTTCGTTTCTTGGCTCGCGAAGTTGGACTCGAACCAACGACCCGCTTATTAACAGGCTCCTCCTGGTCACCGCGGCTGCCAGCGTGAGCGCGAAAAGCGGCCGCCAGCGGAGTCGCGGACGCCTCAGGCCTCAGGGGCGGCCGAATTGGGGTCAGATCCCCGAGCGTGTTGGTGCCATCGCGCTAAAAGTCGGGCGGTTTGCACGGGTGCCAAATAGGTAAGGGCGCTGATGCTGTCGGCTCGAATGCTTTCCCCGACGGTGCGCGGTTACGTTGCGGTTACAGATCCGGTTTGGCTTCAAAGACTGAGGGCTAGTCAGAGCCGAGAGGTCAACTTTTGGCAGCCACGGCCGGCTGCACTGCGACAAGAATCTGGGACACCGTGGATTTTCAAGGTTCGTGGCAGCGGCACGATCGCTGGTTATGGGTTCCTTTCGTATTACACCGTCATGCCGGTCGGCGTCGCTTGGGAGACGTTTGGCATTTCAAACGGCGTCGAGAGCTTCGCGGAGATGAGCCGCAGGATCTCGGAGTTGCGGCGCAATGACGGCATGAATGACTCGGTCGGATGCGTGGTGCTTTCCGAAGTCGTGATTCTTCCGGAAGTGG
>PLTN01000084.1 GCA_003164495.1 Vulcanimicrobiota bacterium | reverse complement strand
CCGGCCTTGGTGAAGGCGATCGCAACCGCGCTTTACGCGACCGCGAAACACGTCAACGCGAACCAGTCGGAGATCGATCCGCTCCTGGCCGCCTACTCGAAAGTCACCGTCGACACCGCCCGCTCAACGGTCAAGCCGGTCTTCGCCGAAATGCTCGAGCCCTCAAACTTCGTTCCGCAACTGCAAGTCGCCCTGAAATTCAAAATGCTCCCGCGAGCGGTCACCCTGCAAGAATTCTTGGCAAAATAACACCCCTCACCCCGAACGGACTGCCGGGAACACGCGCATGGCAAGGGCTTTGCCCGCGGCCTGCGAGGGCAGCTCGATCGCGTAATGGAGGAACGTCGCCAGAGCGATCACCACGGCAAGTGCCGCCAGCGTTGCAAGCAGCGCGTTGACGTTCCACGACGTGAGGACTTGCATGAGCGAAAAGCCGATCAGGAAATGCACCAGGTAGAGCGGGTAGCTGATCGCGGCAAAAAAGTCGAACACCCGTGAAGGCTTGATCGCGCCGCGCAACGCGTACGCTCCACCGAAGACGAGCAGCGCGTAGCCGTAGTTGAGCGTTACGAGCGGAAAGTCGCCCCGAAAGAACGTCAGCGGCCAACAGATGACGAACAGCACAAAGAGCGCCGGAACCGCCGTCCAAAGCCGGACGTTGCCGATCAGACCACGCGCATGGTAGCTGAAGACGACGCCGATCAGCATGAACAGCACGTAGAGCGCGTTCATCTCAAAGATTCGCAAGGTGTTGCCGAGCTGGGGCAGGACGAGGAAGATCTCGTGTGAGAAGCGGCTGACGAAGAGGATGAAGGCGGCGACCGCAAAGAGCGCGATCAAACTGCCGCGCCGAACGGGCACGATGAGCAAGGCCATCAGCACATAGAACTTGATCTCGATCATCAGCGTCCAGTTGACGAAATCCACCGTCGGCAGATTCGCAATGTCGGTGATGAGAAACGCATTCGACAGCATGAGGCCGGCGCCGTACGTGAACGGATGATGCCAATAGGCAGCGCCGAGCGCGACCACGGCGAGTTCGATTGCGAGCGCGAGCCAGTACGTCGGAAAGATGCGAAACGCGCGCGCCATAAGAAATGCGGCGGGCGTCAGCCGTTCGAGTGAGATCGGTATGACGAAGCCGCTGATGAGGAAAAAAAGCGCGACGCCGAACGGGCCCAAGTTCAGCCATGCCGTTGTGAACAAGGCCAGGGTCGGCGGTGCGGCGGCGGTGGTTACGGGCGAGAACGTCGCGCCGGCGACCAACTGCCGTTCGACCCAGTACAAGCCCCCGAGATGAGCGCACACGACGCACAGCGCCGCGAGGCCGCGCAGCTGGTTCGCGAAGACGTAGCGTTCCGCGGTCATCGTTGCAGATGCAGCGTTAGGGAAACGCTGGTCGTGCGTTTGTCGGCGGTGAGGGCGGTAACGGTCACCGTGTAGTCGCGGTTGAGCAAGAAGAACGGGATGCCGGACGGCACCTGCCCATCAGAAGCGAAGAGGCCCGGCGCCGCGCCCTGCATGCCGTAGGTCTCGCCCATCGCCGAGACGTTGATCGCGGTGACGTCGGCGGTCGTCTTCACGCGCACGCTGTACGGGGCGCCCGCGTGCAGCGTCTGGTCCAGCATGTCGATCTCGAGGATCGCGGGTTGCCCGGCCGGCGGCGCCGGCGGTGTGGTGATGAAGTGGTAGGGCGATTGGGTCGGAGCCGCCGTCGGGGCCGCGATCGGGCTGGGCGAGGGCGAAGGCGAAGATGAAGGCGGGGCCGGCGAGGGCAGCGGCGCCGCCGTCGGGGGGGCCGGGGGCGAAGCGGGCGAGGCCGTGGCCGGGGCCGGTTCGGGCATGGGGGCCGGCGCCGGCTGCGCCCCAACGGCGAACGGATACGCGCTCGCGAGCAGGACGGCTGCCAGCGCGGCCCGGGCGGGGGAACGCATGCGGGCGGGCTTCGTGCCGTGGAGGGGTAAACCCAGGCGAGATGACCGAGAGCTGGGTTCGGCAGGCCCTGGATATCAAACGGACCGGCGGCGTCGTTCCGGCGTCGACCTGGGAGCGGCTGATCGACGGGTACGTCGCGGGGACGATCGACGAGGCCCCGATCGCGGCGCTCCTCATGGCCTCGGCGATCCGCGGCTTGACCCCCGGCGAAACACAGGCGCTCACCGAGGCGATGATCCGGTCGGGCGACACGATCGCCTTCGAAGGCGCCGTCGTCGACAAACATTCCACCGGCGGCGTCGGCGACAGCGTCTCGATGATCGTCGTCCCGGTGGTCGCGGCGTGCGGCGTCGCGGTGGCGAAGCTCTCGGGCCACGCGCTCGGCCACACCGGCGGCACGCTCGATAAACTCGAGTCGATCCCGGGCGTGCGCACCTCGCTCGCGCCGGATGAGTTCCGCGCGCAAGTCGAACGCATCGGCTGCGCGATCAGCGCGCAGAGCGACCGCCTGGTTCCGGCCGACAAGCGGCTCTACGATCTGCGCGATCGTACGGGCACCGTCGCCAGCGTCGGTTTGATCGCCGCGTCGATCGTTTCGAAGAAGATCGCCGGCGGGGCGAGCGCCATCGTGTTCGACGTGAAAACCGGCGGCGGCGCGTTCATGTCGACGCTCGAGCAAGCGCGCGAACTGGCCGTCGCGATGGTCGAAATTACGGCAAGGCTCGGCCGGCGCGCATCGGCCCTGATCACCGATATGGACGAACCGCTCGGACCCTCGATCGGCAACGCGCTCGAAGCGATCGAAGCGCGCGACTTCCTGCGCGGCGGACCGCGCGATCCGCGGCTCGGCGAAGTCGTGCGCCTGATCGCGGCCGAGATGCTGCGCGTCGGCGGGGCGACCGGCGAGGTCGAAATGCAGGTCGACGCGGCGCTGACGAGCGGGCAAGCGTACGAAAAATTCATCGCGCTGATCGAGGCCCAGGGCGGTACCCGCGTGGGCCTCGAGGGCATGCGCGTGCCGGAAAAGCGCGTCGCCGCACGGGCTCCGCGCGATGGCCGCGTCACGGCCGTGAACGCGATCGAGCTCGGTGAACTGGCGCGAACGGCGGTCGACCGGCACGGTTCTGACGCCGGAATCATCGTGCGGGCACGCGTCGGCGATGCGGTTCGGGCCGGCGACCCGCTGGCGGAATTGGTCGGCGCCGGCGACGACGTCGCCGCGGTGGCCGCCGCGTTTACGGTCGGAGACCGTGTCGCCGAGCACCGTCCGCTGCTGCACGCGGTCATCCGGGATGCCGATCTCGCGGTGCCGTCGAAGACCGCGCGAGGATGAACGGGACCTCACGCACGGGCCGGACTATTGTGACCGGTGCTGCCGGTTTGATCGGCAGCGCTTTGGTTTGGGAACTCAACCGTCATGGGGTTGAGGACGCGATCGTCGTCGACCGCCTCGGCCGCAGCGATAAGTGGCGCCACCTCGTGCCGTTGCGCTTCTCCGAATATCTCGAAGCCGAAGAATTCTATCCGCGCATCGCGGAGAACCCGAACGCCTTCGGCCCGATCGCCGAGGTCTACCATCTCGGCGCGTGCTCGGCCACGACCGAGCGCGACGCGACGTATCTGATCGCCAACAACTATCGCACGACGCAAGACTTGGCCACGTGGGCGCTCGGACGCGACGCGCGCTTCGTCTACGCGTCGTCGGCGGCAACCTACGGTTCGCGCGAAACGGATCTGCGCGAAGACCTCGATCCCCACAGCCTCGCGCCGCTGAACATGTACGGCTACTCGAAGCAGCTCTTCGATCTGTGGGCGCGGCGCGAAGGCATCCTCGATCGCATCGTGGGGCTGAAGTTCTTCAACATCTACGGTCCCAACGAAGATCACAAGGGCGACATGCGCAGCGTGGTCGCGAAAGCCTACGAACAAATTACGGCCGAGGGGACGGTGAAGCTGTTCGAGAGCTACCGGCCCGGCATTCACGACGGCGAGCAGACGCGCGACTTCCTCTACGTGAAGGATGCGGTCGCGATCGCGCTGCACCTCGGCCGCTCGAAAGCTGCCGGACTCTACAACGTCGGCTCGGGCGTTGCGCGCACGTGGAACGATCTCGTCGCGGCGATCTTCACCGCACTCGAGCGCCCGAAGAACATCACCTACATCCCGATGCCCGACGCGTTACGCGGCAAGTACCAGTACCGCACCGAGGCCACGGTCGACAAGCTACGCGCCGGCGGTTACACAGCGCCGTTCACGTCGCTCGAAGAAGGCGTGTGGGAGTATATCTGCCGCTATCTCGTGCCGGGGCTGACGCTCGGCACCGAGTTGCCCTCGCCGACCGGCGCGGGATCGGCGCGTTCGACGCCCGCCAGCAGGTAGAGCGGACGGCCTTTGATCTCTTCGTAGATCCGGCCGATGTACTCACCCAGAATACCGATGCCGATCAACTGCACGCCGCCCAAGAACAGGATGGCGAAGATCGTCGAGGTGTAGCCGGGCAGATTGTAGCCGGTGAAGATGCGCAGCCCGATCTCGACGATGCCGACGAGGAACGCGATGGCCGAAACGATGAAGCCGAAGTAGGACGCAAAGCGCAACGGTACATCGCTGAACGACGTGATGCCGTCGATTGCGAACCGCAGCATCTTCGAAACCGGATACTTGCTCTCGCCCGAGAACCGCGAGTCGCGGTCGTACTCGATCGCCGTTTGCGGAAAGCCGACCCACGACACGAGCCCGCGAATGAAGCGGTGCCGCTCGCGAATGACCTTGAGCGCGTCGACGACGCGGCGCGACATCAGCCGGAAGTCGCCGGCATCGACCGGTATAGCGACTTTCGTCAGGCGCTGCGTCGTGCGGTAGAAGAGCCGCGCGGTCCAAATCTTGAAGCGGCTCTCGCCCTTGCGTTTGCGCCGCACCGCGTAGACGACGTCGAAGCCTTCGAGCCAGCGTTGGACCATCGCCGGAATCAGCTCGGGCGGATCTTGCAAATCCGCGTCGATGAGCACGACCGCATCGCCGCGCGAAACATCGAGCCCCGCCGTCGCCGCCAGCTGATGCCCGAAATTTCGGGACAACCGGACGATGACGAGCCGCGGATCGGCCGCCGCATGCCTGCGCAGCAATTCCACCGTGCGATCCGTGCTCCCATCATCGACGAGCACGATCTCGTACCCGTCGATCCCCGGCGCGCCGTCCGCCGCGGCGCGGAGCCGCCGCACGAGTTCGGCAACATTGCCCTCCTCGTTATACAGCGGCGCCACAATACTAAGAGTCGGCACCCCCCCGCCATTCCGTCCTTGGAGCACTCTGTCATGCCGACCGCCCCATGTGTGTCATTCCGAGCGGAGCGCCAAAGGGCGCGCAGTCGAGGAACCAGCCGTAACCGGAGTCGCCACCAGGGCAACTCCACTCATCGGGCCTAGCGAAGCATGGTGGATACCAGCTGCTTCTTGGCTTGTTCATCCGCGACGATGGAGTCCCCATAGTCGGGCAGCTCGATGCTCGTCGTATACGGGACTTGCGCCGTGACGATCTCTTTGGGCGTAAAAGTCGTAAACGCGGCCCCAAGGCTGATCTCTTCGTTCCCCTTCAGATCCGTTTGCACGTCGCGGTGCAGCACGTCGAGCAGCGATTGCACGTGCAGGATCGTCGTAGCCTGATTCGTCTGGACCTGCTGTGCGATCGCGTGAATGACTTGCTGTTGCCGCATAATCCGGCACGGATCGCTGCACCAATCGTGCCGAAACCGCGAATACCCGATGGCCTGATCCCCATCCAGATGCTGCACGCCCGGCTTGAGGTGCACGTGGAGATGCCCCCAGGAATCGTCGTAGTCGATCGGCCCGTTTGCGCCGGCATGTCGCAGCGCGTCGGAGTTCTCGACGTCGACCGTCACGCCGCCGAGCGCGTTGATGAGGTCTTTCATCGTGTCGATGCGGAGCACCACATAGCGGTCGAAGCCCTTGAGGCCGAGCCAACTGGAGACGACGGCCTCCGACTCCGTGATGCCGCCCTCCGACTGCGCTTCGTTGATCTTGGCGGTTGCGCCGTTCGGCATCGTCGCCACCATATCGCGCGGTACCGAAAGTTCGTAGAT
>PLTN01000110.1 GCA_003164495.1 Vulcanimicrobiota bacterium | reverse complement strand
CTACGGCGCTCCGCTCGGAATGACACACTGCGGGCGCTTCGCTCGGAATGAGACGGCCACGCAGCTAGCGCGCGAAGAAGAGACGCAGGCCGACGAATCCGAGTGCTGTGGCGAGGATGCGCAGGATCACAGCGCCGGGGACGAGTCTTGCAAGCCGGGCGCCAATCGGCGCGCCGGCAACGGCGCCACCGGCCGCGGCGAGAACCAGCGGCCACGTCGTGCGGAAATCGCCGCGCACGAGGTGCACGAGGGTCGCAATCCCGGCGGTGACGGCGAGCACGGCGTGCGACGTCGCCGTTGCGACGTGCGCCGGAAAACCCAACACCGTTGCCAACAGCGGAACGTGAATGATTCCGCCGCCGATCCCCAATAGGCTCGACGCGAATCCGACCAGCACGCTGCCCGCAAATCCGACGCGCAGATCGAACGACCACTCGTAGCGCCGGCCGCCGCGATCGACTAAGATGCGCTCGAACGAACCGGTGCGGCCGCCCCCATCGGAACTGCCGGGCTTGAGGAACAGCCATCCGCCGATAAGGATGAGCGCGGTACCGAAGATGGGATCGAAGACCGGGCGCGGGATGTACGCGGTCGCGAGCGCACCGAGGACGGAACCCGGCACGGCCGCGAGCGTGTACAGCGGGAACGTGAACGGATCGACGCGCCCTTGCCACCAGTAGCTACACGCGCCCACCGTCGCATTGGCGGTGACGACCGCGAGCGAGAATGCCGTGATCTGATCGGTCGTCCACGCCGGTTCGAGCACTACCAGCAAAGGGACCATCAAAAAACCGCCGCCCGCGCCGATCAGTGTGCCGAGGACACCGATGCCGAGCCCCGCGAGCGCTACGGCCGCTTCCGTCAAACGAGTGCTGGCAGCACGTCCACATGCACGTCGCCTGCCTTCGGCACGCGCGGCGCCACCTTCGTGCCGGCGAACAACATGACGACCCCCGAACTCAGGGCACAGGCGGCCATGAAGACGAACGTGGCTGCGAATCCGTGCGTTACGTCCCTGATTGCCCCCATCACGATCGGACCGAAGGCAGCACCGAGATTCCCGATGACGCCGATCACGGCGATACCGGTCGCCGCCGACGTGCCGGCCAGCACGCTTGCCGGCAAGCTCCAGAAAACGCTCGTGGCGGCAAAGATTCCGGCGGATGCAATCGCCAACGACGCGATGAGGAGCAGCGGCGAATGAATGAACGGCACGGCGAGACCCCAGCCGATCGCGGTAACGACGATGGCGCCGATCAGGTGCCATAGGCGCTCCCCGCTGCGGTCGGAACTCCGGCTCCAAAGCACCATCGCCACGGCGCCGACGAGCGGCGGCAGTGCTGCAAGCGCGCCCGTGACAAAGTAGGAGTAGCCCAACGTTCGTACGATCTGCGGCAGCCACAGCGGGACACCCGTCAACGCGAGATCGATGCCGAAGTAGGCGATGCCCAACGTCAGCGTTGCGGGATGCGTAAACGCTCGAAGCCACTGGCGGCTGTTGAATTTTTCGAGCACGCGCTCTTCTTCCGCCAGCGTATCTTCGAGCCACGAGCGCTCTTCGGGGCTCAACCATTTCGCGTCGCGGGGCCGATCGCTCAAGTAGTACCACGTGATGATACCCAGCACGATCGCCGGTGCCGCCTCAACCAGAAAGAGCCATCTCCAGCCCGTGATGCCGAGCGCGCCGTTCAGCGCCTGCATCACCGCACCGGAGAGCCCGGCGGAGATGATCTGGCTCACCGGAATGGCCAGCAGAAACAGGGCACTGAAACGCGCGCGATATTCAGCCGGAAACCAGTAGCTCAGGTAAAGGATTACTCCGGGGAAGAATCCGGCCTCCGCTGCGCCCAACAGGAAACGCAATGCATAGAACGTGGTCGGACCGTGAACGAGCACCATAGCGGCCGACGCGAGCCCCCAGGTGATCATGATCCGCGAGATCCAGCGCCGCGCACCGACGCGCTCCAAGATCAGGTTACTCGGCACTTCGAAGAGCAGATAGCCGATCGAAAAGATGCCGGCCCCGAAGCCGAATGCAGCGGCGCTCAGCGCGACGTCTTTGTTCATCGTCAACGCCGCGAACCCGACGTTTACACGATCGATCGCCGCCGTCACGAAGAGCAAGATCAGAAACCAGATCAATCGACCCGACGCTTTGGACACCGCGGCTTTGCCGATCGCATCATTCACGAGGCTACTCCCTTCACGGTCCTATGCATTTTATGATACTTTACAGATACTTGGGCGTTCTATATCCAACTATTGAATCGTCGACCCGTCCCGTTATGCTTTCGGAGCGGTCGCGTTATCCGGTTTGAATCCAAACGGACTTGACGCTCAGATATTCATCGAGGTGTTGCCGACCGGACTCGCGTCCGTAGCCGCTCTGCTTGACGCCGCCGAACGGCACGGCCGGATCCATCGCCTGGTAGCAGTTGACCCAAACGGATCCCGTGCGCATCTCCTTAGCGACGCGATGCGCCTTGCCCACGTCACGCGTCCACACGCCGCTGCCGAGCCCAAATGCGGTGGCGTTTGCGCGCTCGATGACCTCTTCGATCGTGTCGAACGGAAATGCGGCCAGGACCGGCCCGAAGATTTCTTCCTTCGCGACGCGCATATCATCGCGTACGTCTGCGAAGACGGTCGGCGGAACGAAATACCCCTTACCGAATTCTTGAGAGGTTAATCGCGAACCGCCCGATACCGTGCGGACTCCCTCGCGCTTCCCGATTTCGAGGTAGCCCGTTACCCGATCGAGCTGTTGCGCGGAGACGATTGGACCGATTTGCGTTTCCACGTCGGTCCCGTCGCCGACGCGCAGCTGATTGCTAAACGCGGCGACCCGCTCGACGAACTCCTGATAGATCGATCGTTCGACGAACAGCCGCGATCCGGCACTGCAGATCTGGCCCGAATTTGCAAAGACGGCCATGGCCGCACCGGGCACCGCGACATCGAGGTCGGCATCGGCGAAGATGATGTTGGCCGACTTCCCGCCGAGCTCGAGCGACAGACGCTTGAGATTACCCACCGACGCTTCGACGATCTTGCGACCCGTCTCCGTCGACCCGGTGACGGCGATCTTGTCTACGTCTCGATGAGCCGCAAGCGCAGCTCCGGCCGTGTCACCGAATCCGGTTACGATGTTGACGACGCCCTCCGGCATACCGGCCTCGAGCAAGAGTTCGCCGAGCCGCAGCGGCGTCAACGACGCCTCTTCGGCCGGCTTAAGGATCATCGTGCAGCCGCTCGCGAGCACGGGGCCGATTTTCCAGACCGAAGCGCCGACCGGGCCATTCCATGGAATGATCGCGCCGACCACACCGACGGGTTCTTTCAACGTATAAGAAAAGATGTCCATCGGCAGTGAGTTCTCGATCGTCTCGCCGTGCAATGCCGTCGCGAGCCCTGCATAGTAGCGCAACATGCCGACGACCCGCGACTTACCCATGCGCGTGCGGGTGATCGGGGCGCCCATGTCCAGCGTATCCAACATTGCCAGCTCGTCAAAGTGGTATTCGACGAGATCGGCGATGCGCAAGAGTAACTGCTGCCGGTCGGCCGGCCGAAAGCGGCTCCACGGGCCGTTGAAGGCTCGGCGCGCGGCTACCACGGCACGATCGATGTCTTCCGAATCACCTTCCGCGATCGCGGCGAGCGTCTCGCCGGTGGCCGGATTGATGCTCTCGAACGTCTTCGAGGAAGCCGCTTTGACCCAATTCCCACCGATGAGCATGCGCTTCGGCATACCGTTTAGAAACATCCGTTAGAACTTTCCGCCGTCGTAGGCGAGTCGAAATCCCATATGACCGGCGGAGCTATCGGCCGAATTCGTCGAACGCGCGGCCACGCGATAGCGATAGCAGTACGAGCGGTGACACAGATACGAACCGCCGCGAATCGCTTTGCCCTTGTCACCATGGTCGTCGGCGCACCAGTCCCAAACGTTGCCGGCCATATTGTATAAGCCGTATCCGTTCGGTTCGAATGCGGTCACGGGCACCGCGCCCGGCCACTCATCCGCGCTGTGATGCGGAAAGTCGCCGCGAAAGATGTTGCAGCGGGGCTGCTCGTCGGTCGGCTCTTCATCGCCCCACGGGAATCGCTTCTGTTGCAGTCCGCCGCGCGCAGCAAATTCCCACTCGGCCTCGGTCGGTAGCCGGCCACCGGACCAAGCCGCGAACGCGTTCGCATCATTCCACGACACGTGCACGACCGGATGGTCGGCACGCCACGCGATCTCCGATTTCGGGCCCTCCGGCCTCTGCCAGCTCGCGTGCTCCACCTTGCGCCACCACGGAGCATCGCGAACGCCGAGCGTCTCGCGAGCGCCGCGTCCGAGAAAGAGATGAAACACGAACGACCAGCCGAAGCGCTCGGCTTCGGTCACGTAGCCGGTATCGGCGACGAATTGCGCAAAGCGCTCGTTGGTCACGGCATGACGGTCGATCGCAAACGGCGCGACACGGACGCTGCGCACCGGGCCTTCGCCGTCATCTGGATGGAACAGCTCCGCACTGCCCATGTCGAACACGCCGCCCTCGGCAAACGTGACCTTCACGTCGTCCGTGGTCCCCACTCCTCACCCCACGCATCGCGCCAGATCCACGGCCGTGAGCTGCTCGACTTCGGCCGGCCGCCGTTCCAGAGATCGAACTGCGGATCGGCATGGCGGCGGAAGAAACGATCGATGCGCTTGCCGAGATGCGCCACGACGGCCGCATTCGCCGGATCGCCGGCGACGTTCCGTAACTCGCGCTGGTCGTTCGTGAGGTCGTACAACTCGTCTTCGAGCGGATAGCCTCGGCTGCCCTTGAAGCGGGTCACGTACAACCATTCAGGTGTTCGGATTGCGCGCGTCTCTTCTTCATCGATGAAGACGGCGTCGTCCCGTTCTAGCGGCGCACCGCGCAGATACGATGAGAAACTCTGGGACGGCGTCTCGGCTGCCGGCGCCGGAATTTCCAGGTAGTCGAGCAGCGAGGCATACACGTCGACGTTGCTGACCAAGGCCTCACAGCGCGTGCCCGGCGCGATGCGCGTCGGATCGCGCCAAATCAGCGGCACGTTGTAGGCGACCCGGTGCGCGTTGGCCGGCCAGGTTGCGACGCCGTGCCCCCAAAATCCGCGCTGACCGAGCGCGAAGCCGTGATCGGCCATGTAGATGACCAGCGTCCGATTGTCCAAGGAACAGCGCTCAAGCGTTTCCATGATGCGCCCGACGCCGTCGTCGAGCATTGCGTTCTGAGAATAGTAATTCCGCAATGACTCCACGTCGTTGGGAATCTTCAGCAGCGCATCGTAATCGGGCGCACCGGCGCCCTTGTGGCCGAACTGCTGCTGGAGCCGTACGTACTCAATGGCTTGCTGGCTGATGCCGCTGCGCGGCACGGAATCCATGGGACACGCGTCATAGTCGGCCGCGAAGCGATTTTCAGCTCGGCCTTTGATCGCCGGCCAATGGCCGTAGGGCCCATTGTACGCGACGAACATGAAAAACGGTTGATCTGCCTCGGCGGCACGTGATTCGACGAACGCGACGGCCTCGCCGGTGAGGAAGTCGACGCTATGTCCCGGAGCGACGATTTCACGTCCGTCTTTGACGACCGGGCTGTCGTAGAAACTCAGCGTGTGGCCACGCACCAGCGCGACCCAATGATCGAATCCGTTCTGGGGAACGTGCGGCACGCCGAGATGATACTTACCGATCAGGGCGGTCGCGTAACCGGCATCGTGCAGGATCTGCGGCAACGCCGGAAATTCCGCGATGGCCGACCAGTCCGGGGGCCATTCACCCATCAAACGGTCTTCCAACCAGCTATGCACGCCATGCTCAGACGGCATACGTCCGGTCAGCACCGATGCGCGCCCCGGCGAACACAGCGCATTGGGGCAATAGGCTTGATCGAATTGCGCGCCCTCGGCCGCTAATCGGTCAATGTGCGGCGAGCGCACCTCGGCATTGCCGTAGCACCCCAGTGCATCAGCTGACTGGTTGTCGACCATCACGATCACCACGTTCGTACGTGGTTTCTCCGGCATAAAACTCAGGTCGCCGGCTTCACGCTTTGAAAGGCGCTGTGCAGCGCCGCCATCGCCTCATCGACATAGGCTTCCGTGAATACCAACGGGGGCGAGAGGATCACTTTGCCGGCAGCAACCCGGACCATAACCTTCTGGGCCAACATTGCCTCGTAGAGCTTTGCCGGATACGCATCAGCTGGTGCGAACGGCGCTTTCGTCTTCTTGTCACGCACCAGTTCCACGCCGAGCATCAGGCCCTTTCCGCGTACGTCGCCAACGCAATCGTAGACGCGCAACTCTTCGAGCCGGCGCAGGAAGTGCGCGCCGACGCGCCCGGCATTGCCCGGCAGATCTTCGTCCTCGACAATGTCCAAACAGGCCAGAGCAGCGGCGCATGCCACCGGGTGCCCGCTATACGTGTAGCCGTGCATGATCCCGGTAAGCGCTTGCGGTTTGTCCCATGCATTCGCCACGCGCTCGTTGACCACGGTTGCGCCCAGCGGGATGTAGCCCGAATTGATCCCCTTGGCCAAGCACATCACGTCCGGCGCCACACCCCAGCCGCGCGCCCCGAACATCGCGCCGGTACGCCCGAAACCCGTCACGATCTCATCTGAAATGAGCAGCACATCGTGACGATCACAAACTTCTCGAAATTTCTTCCACAAGGACGCCGGCGGAACGATCACGCCGCCCACGCCCTGCACCGGTTCGGCAATGAACGCGGCCACCGTGTCGGCACCTTGATATTGGATGTCCCGATCGAGCTGCTCGGCGACGATCGTCGCGAGCTGCTCCGGGTCGTCGGTCCACGGATTGCGGTAGAGATACGGAGCTTCGATTTGAAAGAAGCCGGGCATCAACGGCTCATAGGCACGGCGCCACATCGTGTTGCCGCTGGCCGACATCCCGCCGAAGTGCACGCCGTGGTAGCCGAGCTTGAGCGAGAACATCTTGGTCTTCTCGGGCTTACCGCTGAGCTTCCAGTACTGGCGCGCGAGTTTGAACGCGGTTTCGGTTGAGTCCGATCCGCCGGAGGAAAACATGACGCGCCGCATCTTTTCCGGCGCCAGCATGTCGATCAAACGCTTCGAAAGACGGATCGACGGGACGTTGGCCATATTGGCAAACGTCCCGTAGTATTCGATCGCGTTGAGCTGTTCGAGGATCGCCGCGATGACCTCGGGGCGGCGGTGCCCCACGTTGACGTTCCAGAGGCCGGCCGTGCAATCGAGATAGCGGTTACCGTCGATATCGGAGATGAAGCAGCCTTCACCGCGTTCGATGATGAGCGGGGCGTGCTCGCGCACCACGTTGGGATCGACCATCGGGTGCCACAAGTATTTGGCGTTCCAGTCGGCGACCTCATCCGATGCCGGAACCCGCTTCGTCTGCATAGATGCCCCGTTTCTTTTCTAGGACTTGGGAAAGATCTGCTTCTTCGCGAGCCAGTCCGACATCTTTATCCGTTCCTCGCGGTGGGCGGAGCGGAATTTGTCGTGGTGTTCTTTGTTCGGCCAGACATGATCCGCCGTAACCGCCATGCGCACGACGATGTCGTCGTCGGTGACGTTGAAGACCATGAGGTCCCGCGACAACGCGAGCTTTCCCGAGTAGTGCACGCGGATGGCCTGCTCGAGTTCCATCGCGGTATCGAAGTCGTTGAAGAAATGGAACGCCACGGCGAGGCGAGGCTTGATTTCGTTGAAGACGTAGCCGGTCTCGACGGGGTCTGAGTGCGCGATCGTGCCGATCCCGCGTGCCGTCCGCTCGTCGTAGCCCGATCGTGCCATCAGTTGCGAAACCGGGTTGAACGCCTCATGAACCACGAGGTCGGCGTTCTTGGCGTTTTCGGTGAAGAAATGGCTCGGCGTCGTGTCGCCGGAGTAGACGAACGACTTGCCCTTCCAATTGAGCCGCAGGCTGACCGGCCCGTCATAGATGTGGACCGCGGGAAAGCTGATGATCTCGACGCCGTTGTGATTGTAGACAGCGTGGACCTTGCTGTAGTCGAATTCGTGGCATTCAACTTCGGCGCCGATCGCCGGCAACAGGCCGACGCGGGTTTCCGTATCCCACCGGTACGACGATTTCTGCGTGTCGACGAAGTGCTGCATCCCGTGCTCGGGGATCAAGCCCGACGGACCGTACACGACGAGCGGCTTCGTTCGCCCGCCCGCCCAGCTGCCGATCCAGATGTTCGGAAAATCGCCCACGTGATCGGTGTGCAGATGGGTCGCGAAGTACGCTGTGACGTCCTGGTAGGGGATCTCCAAGCTCGTGAAGTTCGTCTGCGAGCCGCTGCCAAAGTCGAAAATGAACTTATCGCCGTTGCCCAACTCGATGAGCCAAGACGCATTCGCCTGCGCGCGGCGCAAGAACGGCCGGCCGGTACCGAGCGCGATGACGCGCATCTCATCTTCCGCGAGCGGTTCGGTTTGGGGGAAATAGTGATCGCGATACGTCGGCATGAGGCAGATCGTCCCTTCGGCGGCGAACAGTAAAAGTATAATACATTACCACGTAATTACATGCAATAGGCTTGCCGCGAATCGCCTGAACGGAGGATGGTTCAGGTAAATATGTATATAATTCCCATATGCCCCGCACACGCAAAGAGACGTTTCGGATAACCGACTATCCGATGCACTATTTTGCCGCCATCCAGCGGCAAAATCAGATCAATTTAGCGCACTTGCTGCGATCGCTCGGCATTTCACCGCAAGTCTGGCGCGTACTCGGGACACTCAGCGACGGCGAGGGGCGTACGATCGGCTATATCGCGGACGCGGCGGTCATCGACCGCTCCAATTTGGGCCGAATTCTCGAGGGCATGGCACAAGACGGCTTGATCGACCGCACCACCGCCGCCGATGACCGCCGGGTCTCGCTCACGAAACTCACGCGTAAGGGTACGGCCCAGTATGAGGCGGCCGTTCCGCTCGTTCTCGCGATGTATCATCGTCTTTTGGAAGGCATCGAACCCAAGGAGTTCGAGATCCTGATGAAGACCTTGCGCACGCTCAAGCGAAACGCGCTCAACCTCGCCGAACAGTGACCGGCGCCGGCGGCACGACGCCGGTGGTCGTGGTTACCGGATTCTTGGGGAGTGGGAAGACGACGGCGCTGGCCCATCTGCTGCGCGACCCGCGGCTCGAGAATTCGGCCGTTATCGTCAACGAGTTCGGGGAAGTCGGCCTCGACCATGGACTCATGGAAGTAATCGACCGCGACATTGTGCTGTTGCCGCAAGGCTGCGTGTGCTGCGCGCTCAGCGGCGATCTGGCGGCGACCCTCGAGAAGCTTTCCCTGCAACGGGCCACGGGCGACGTACCAGCGTTCGAGCGCGTCATCCTCGAGACGACCGGTCTCGCCGACCCGGCGCCGGTCATCCAAACGATCCTCGAGCGTTCGATGGTGTTGTGCGGATATCGGCTGGGATCGGTGCTTACGACCGTAGATACCGTCAACGCCTCGCGCACGTTGGAGCGTCATTCGGAAGCGCGGCGTCAGGTCGCGGTCGCCGATCGGTTGTTCTTGACCAAAACGGATCTGGCCGATCGCGAAAAAATCGACGCCGTCTCGCGCGAACTGCGCCGTTTAAACCCGCTCGCACCGATACAGATGATCGCTCATGGCGCGATCGATCCGGCGTGGATCCTCGCCGCCGAACACGACGACGTTGCGCTGCCCGCGCCGGGGAGAGGCCGCGACGGCGCGTTCGGCCATGCGGCGCAACCCTCGACGCTAGTGGTGCGTTTCGATGAGCCCGTGCCCTATGCCGCGCTCTCGGCCTGGATGGGACATCTCGTCGGCAACCATGGGGAACGATTGCTGCGCGTGAAAGGCGTGGTCGCCGTCACGGAGCAACGGCAACCGATCGCCATTCACGGCGTGCAGCATCTCTTTCACCCGCCGCGGATCTTGAACGCGTGGCCGGCCGGCGTCAGCAGTTCGACGATCGTCATGATTCTCGACGGAGTCGATCCCGGCGCGATTCGCAGCTCAGCGCCGGACTACGGCCTTCAGCCGGCATAGCCGCTCTTCTGCGCGTTCCACCGCTCCATAGTCACCGATTCGCCGAGGATCGTCATGCGCATCAGATCTTCTCCCACGACAAACCGGCCGGCATAACCGGCGCGGACGCGCGCTTCGACTTGGTCGGGAGTCGCGCCGATCAAGACGAGATGCGTGAGGGCGGCGAACTTCGGCTGCGTCCGGCTGAAGACGGCCGCGCACTCTTCGGGGCTCGTGTTGTGCGCAGCCGATGCCAGCGCATCGGGGTTGTCGCGCCACTCGGGCGAGAGGGCGCAGACCTCGTGCACCATGATGTCGACGCCTGTGCCGTGGGCGATCACGTTCTCGTTGTATCGCGTGTCGCCCGAGATCAGCACGGCGTGACCGCCGCTGTCAATGCGATAGCCGTACGCCGGTTTGACGAGCGGACCATGATCCACCTCGAACGCCGTCACCGTCACCCCACGTTCGTTGAAGATGACGCCGTCGCGCGCATATTCGTGCGCTTCGATGCCTGTCGCCGCTTGCGTCAGCCCCTCGTCGGCCGTCCGCATCCGGATATCGTCGCTGAAAGCCGCGTGGAGATTGCCGGCGATTCGCGCCGTACCCGGAGGGCCGTAGAGGCGCATCGGAACGGTGCGCGCTTCGCGCAATGCCGGATTCGCCGACGGAGGCCGGCGCCCGATATAGCTCGTCATCCAGATGTCGGGCAGCCCGTTGACGTGGTCGGAATGGAAATGGGTGAGGAACACGGCATCGATGTCGAGCGGAAGACCGGCTTGAGAAACGCGGATCGTGCAACCGCGTCCCGCGTCGAAGAGCAAGGTCATTCCGGCGACTTGCACCAGCGTGGATGGACCGAAGCGATTCGGTGAGGGACCGGGCGCGCCGGTGCCGAGCAACGTGACGACAATCACGCCCCCCGGCGGTTCGGTAGCCGCGACGACATCGGGCGCGTCGAGCGTCGAGAGAAAATCCCAGCCGAGAAAAGCGGCACCGCTGCCGAGGACGTCTTTTCGGGTGATCGGCAGCGACATGGCCCGCTCTACGTGGTGACCGAGAGGAACGCCTCGTTCAGCCGGCCTTCATAATAGAAGATCGCTTTACCGAGCTCGGCCGCATCCCACGTGATCGTCGGCCGGTCGGGATAGTGTTGATAGCTCCCGCTGAAGACCTCGTTGCGGTTGCCGGAGGGATCGAAGAAATAGATCGTGAGACCGCGCGAAATGCCATGCCGTGTCGGGCCGATGTCGATGGCAATATTCTTTTTGCGGATGATGTCCGCCGCCTGGCGAATATCGTCCCACGACTCGAGCCAATACGCGAGATGGTGGAAGCGCGCTTCGGGCGCTTCGATGAACGCGATGTCGTGTGATTTGCTAGCGGCAGTCAGGAACGCGCCGATACGCGCACCATCCTCGGTCACCACATCCTCCGCGACGACGAAGCCCAGCACGCTCGAAAGAAGCGCGACGGTCGCCTCGACACCGGGGCCGTAGAGCAGCACGTGCTCGAAGCGGCTGGCCTTCATCCCTTTGAGACCGTCGGGCCAAACGTCGGGATTGCGCAGCGGCAGACCATTGCCGACCTGTTCGCAGGTTGCGTAGAGTTCGATGCGATGTCCGGTCGGTACGGTGAAGGCGATGCGGCGGCCGACCCCGAGTTGCTCACCGGCTGGTATCTGGGTCACCGCGATGAGGCGTTCGCGCAGTTCGCCTTCGATGCGGTCGAGATCGTTCTCGCCCCGTACTTTGAACGCGACGTGGTCCATCCCCGGTTCGTCCGCCTCGCGGAGGACGAGGGAATGATGATCGAACTCATCCCACCCTTTCAGGTAGGCGCGCCGATCGTCGCTCGCCGTGAGAATGAGTCCGTAGTATTCCGTGTAGTGATGGATAGCGGCAGCCAGATCCAACACCCGGATCTGCACGTGGCCGGAGCGCATGACACCTTCGATAGCCATGAAGATCTCCCAATCTTGGCCGGCTTAGGCCGGCGAACGTTGCGCAGGTGCGAATTCGATAACGAGGTCGCCGGCCGGATAGAGCCGGCATGCGAGCGCGAAGCCGATCGCGGCGTCCGTGCTCGAAACGTGCCGCCTACTCATGCGTCCGGTCTCGTAACTTCCGCTATGGACCATGACGCGGCAGACGCCACATCCGCCGCCGCGGCAGCCAATCGGAAGCCAATCGAGACCGGCTTTGATCGCCGCATTGAGCACGTCTTGTCCGTGGGCGCAGTGCAGAACGCGCTCGGTGCCGAGCAGTGAGATGAAGTACCCAGCCAAACTCCCCTCCTGCCGGCGATAATATGACGATTCACGTGAAAAGTAAACTAGTTGTCTGTAAAATACTTTACTTTTCACGTAAGTCGTCCTATCATCGGCCTTACGTGAACGCGATCTTCACCGAGCAGCTATCTCTCGGCGGCGACGGCCCGACCGTAGCCGTAAAGGATACGATCGACATCGCAGGCTTTCCGACGCGCGCCGGAAGCCGCGCGCGTGCCGATGTAGCGGCCGCTGGCCGGCACGCCGATGCCGTTGCGCAATTGCTCGCCGCCGGTTGCCGCATCGTCGGCAAGACGAATCTCCACGAGTTCGCGTACGGCGTTACGGGAATCAACGACTGGACGGGCACGCCGCTCAACGCGCGGTTTCCCGATCGCGTGCCCGGCGGATCGTCGAGCGGTTCCGCCGCCGCAGTCGCCGCGGAGCTCGTCGACTTCTCCCTCGGGACGGACACCGGCGGTTCAATTCGCGTACCAGCCGCATGCTGCGGCGTGGTCGGGTTCAAGCCGACCTTCGGGCGCTTGAGCCGCACCGGGGTGTATCCGCCAATGTCGTCGCTCGACTGCGTGGGACCGTTCGCGCGCACCGTTACGACGGTCGAGGGGGCGATGTCGATCCTCGATCCCACGTTCATTCCGACCGCCGCGCCGAGCCGCCCAATGATCGGCGTCGTGAGCGTGAAAGCCGATCCCACAATCGCCGCAGCCGTCGAGCGCGCTTTGCACGCCCTCGGCGCGAACTGCACGCCGATCGAACTCCCGGGGTTATCGCCCGCGTTCGAAGCGGCGCTCACGATTATCGGCGCCGAGATGTGGGCCGCGGTGGGCGCTTACGCCGGCGCACCGGGTATCGGCGCCGACGTGCGCGCGCGGCTGCTGTCCACCCAGCACATTCGTCCGGCGGATGTCGCGCAGGCCGAACGCATTCGCGTTGCCTTCACGCGCGAAGTGGACGCGGCGCTCGAGCGCGCCGACGCCCTCGTTCTGCCGACGATGCCGGCGGAGACGCTCACGCTGGCCGCAGCACGTGATGCACGTTCCACGCTGGGCCTCACCGCCTTCGTGCGTCCCTTCAACCTTTCGGGACACCCCGCAATCAGCTTGCCGCTTCCCGCGAGCAATGGCTTTTCCGCCGGACTGCAATTGGTCGGACGTCGCGGAGGCGATGTCGAACTGTGCGCGCTCGCTCGCGAATTCGAGCGCGCCCTATGACCGTCGCCGGCGACGCACTTGGGACGCTGCTCGACGAAGTGCGCATGCGACGCGCCGAATTCAGTGCCCGTCGCGCGATCGGCCCTGAGATCATCGAAGCAATGAAGGCTGCCGGCGTGTATCGCGCGCTCGTTGCGCGCTGCTTCGGCGGCGACGAACGATCTCCGGCGGACTTCCTCCGGCTGATCGAGGAGATCTCGATCGCGGACGGATCGGCCGGTTGGGTCGCGAGCTTCGGGTTTTCCGCGGTGTACCTCTCGGCACTCCCGCTTGCAACGCTCGCGCAGATCTACGCCGAGACGCCCGACGTCGTCTTCGCCGGCGCCATCTATCCCCCGCAGCCGGCGGTCGCGACCGGCGACGGACTGCGCGTTTCGGGACGGTGGTCGTGGGCGAGCGGCTGCACCGGCGCCGACCTGATCGGCGTCGGGATCAAGACCGACGACGGCACGCCCGGCGGTCTGCCGCGCATTGCGGTCATGCCGCGCGAGCGCGTTCAGATTTGCGAGAATTGGAATGTTAACGGACTGCAGGGAACCGGCAGTCACGACATCGTCATCGACGGCGTCGTCGTGCCCGAAGATTGGACGTTCATTCGGGGCGGACGCTCGAATCTCGATACACCGCTCTACCGCTACCCGTCGATGGCGCTGGCAGCACAGGTGTTGGCAGTCGTCGGACTGGGCGTCGCGCGTGCCGCTCTCGATGAGGTCACGCGAACGGCGGGCCGGCGCGGATCGGTCACCGGGGCACCGCTGCTCGCCGATCGCGCATACGCACAGATCGAACTCGCGAAAGCCGAAGCTGCGCTGCGTTCGGCACGTGCCTTCTTCTTCGACGTCACCGGCGAGGCGTTCAGCCGTCTCGAAAGCGGCCTCGAACTCGATCGGCAGTCGATCAACTTGCTGCGCCTCGCGTCGAGTCATGCTGCTGCCACCAGCGCCGACGTCGCGCGCGCCGCGTACACGATGTCCGGCACGACGGGCATCTTTACGGATCATCCCATCGCCCGGTTCATGCAAGACGCGATCGTCGTACCGCAGCACGCTTTCCTCGCCGAAGGCACGTTCCAAAATGCCGGGCGCGTTCTGCTGGGACTCGACGTCCCAGCGGGCTTTCCCTAACGACGAAATCGAGGAACCTGTTCGATGACCGCCGACGCACCGAAGAAACTCCGTACCTTGTTCTGCGGCGCCGTGACCCAGCAATTCTTCGACCTGCCCGAGGCCGAGATCGGCAGCGTCTGGCAGGCGACCGGTGTCATGCTGCGCGCGCTTCGCGACCTTCCCGGCGTGGACGTCATCGGAACGATGGACGACGATCAAACGACGGTCGGCGCGACGCCCAACGGCTGGCCGTGGACGTTTTATATTTTGGCCGATGTGCCCGACCACGCGACCGCCGCCGCGGCGTGCAATCTCTTTCGCATGACGCCTGTCGGTCCGTATCGCTTGTGGCGCTACATGCGCGTCGAAGCGCGAATCGGGCGCGAATTGGTCATCCCCCCGTGATGAACGGAGTTGATGGCCTCGCCGGCTTGCGCGAACGTTTGGAACGTCTCGAGTCCGAGAGCGCGATACGAACGCTCATGGCGCAGTACTTCGACCTGTGCGATCGGCTGGGCGACGCAACCCCGGCGGATGCGCTCGGGATGCTGTTCACCGCCGATGCCGTGTGGGCCGGAACCGGTACACGCTATGCTGAAGCCTTTGGAGAGCACCGCGGCCGCGACGCGATCGTCGCGATGCTCGATACCTACCGTGGGCCGCCGCCGCACTTCGCGATGAACGCGCATTTCCTCGCCAACGAACGCATCGCCGTCGACGGCGACCGCGCGAGCGGGAGCTGGTTGATGCTCCAGACCTCGAGCTACGCCGCGGGAGGTGCCGACTTACGCGCGGCGCGCCTGCAGATCGCCTTCGAACGGTCGTCTGAGCGCTGGCGCATCCGGCGCCTCGAAACGCAGCGGCTGTTCGGCCGGCAGATTGATACCTGGGATGACGCGGCACCGATTCCGGTACCCGGCACAACGTGATGGAGACATCGTCCATGCTGCACGAACCACCGATCGACTACGCCGCCCTCGTTCGCGACGATCGGGTTCATACGTCGCTGTACCGCGATCCGGCGATCTTCGAAGCCGAGATGGATCGGATCTTCAACAACGTCTGGGTTTGGGTCGCCCACGCCAGCGAACTTCCGGAGGCCGGCAGCTTCAAGACGACGTTCGTCGGTCGTCAGCCGGTCATCGTGACGCGCACGAGCGACGGTGCCGTGCACGTGCTGCTCAACCGCTGCCGGCATCGCGGGGCCAGCGTATGCGAAACGAAGTCCGGTACGTCGCCGGTGTTCGTTTGCCCCTACCACGCTTGGAGCTACAACAACGACGGCAACCTGCGGGCGGTACCGCGTGCCGGCGGCTATGCCCCCGATTTCGACAAAGCCGAGTTTTCGCTCATTGGACTGCGCGTCGAGCAGTACGGCGGCCTCATCTTCGCGACGTTCAACGCCGAGATCGAGCCGCTCGCCGACTATCTGGGAGCCGCGCGCCGCTGGATCGACCTGTTCATGAAGCAAGGCGCCGGCTACGGCGTGAAGGTTGCCGGCGAACACACGTTCCGCTTCCGCGGCAACTGGAAGATTCAACTCGAGAACACCACCGACGCCTACCATTTTCCCGTCGTCCACAAGTCGTTTCTCACCTCGCTCGATGATGAAGCGGAGGAGCAGTTCGACGTCCTCAACCAAGGCGGTTTCGTCGAGGACCTCGGCAACGGTCATAGCGTGATGGTCATGATGCCGAATCTCGTCGATCTCGAGCAGCAACTCGACGCGCCAATTCCCGAGCGCTTCCGCGCGCTCGCCGGAGAACTCGCCGAACATCATCCACCGGATCAGGTGCGACGCATCGTCCGGGCAGTCGGCGGCACGGGTTTCAATCTGAACCTCTTCCCGAACCTCGCGTGTTCGATGGCGTTCTTTCGTGTGCTCCGCCCGCTGAGTGTCGACGAGACTGAGATCCGGCACGTCGCGCTCGGCATGGCCGGCGGACCGGAGGCCGGCAACCGCGCGCGTCTGCGCATTCACGAGTACTTTCAAGGCCCGATGGGATTCGGCAGCCCCGACGACGCCGAGGCCTGGGAGCGGGTGCAACGCGGCTCGGCGGCCGGCGACGATCTCTGGATCATGCTCAATCGCGGCCCCAACCTCGCGGCGGACGGCCGCCGCGTCGGCGACGTGAGCGCGGAGACCGGCATGCGGGCGGCCTACCAAATGTGGAAACGGGTCATGGCAACGTCGTGACCGCCATCGACTTGCAGACGGCCGTCGAGTTCATCTGGCGCGAGGCCGACCTCCTCGACGCGCGCGAGTACGCGCGGTGGCTGCGGCTGTGGACCGCAGAGGGCCACTACATCGTTCCGATCGAACGCGATGCGGCCGATTACGCCGCAGTGCTCAACCTCATCTACGATGATGCCGCGATGCGCGATGCGCGCGTCAAGCGCCTTACGAGCAGACAGTCGATGGCGGTGACGTCGGCCGCCCGAACGGTGCGCACGCTATCGCGCTTCATCGTCGCCGGCGCAAGTTTGGATGACATCGACGTGCGGTGCGCGCAACACCTCGTCGAACAGCGCCGCGATCAAATGCGGCTCGTGGCAGCCGACATCACCTACCGGCTCGTTCGCCGCAACGGCGAACTCACGCTCGACCGCAAGATCATCCACCTGATCGATTCCGACGAGGCATTGCATGGCATCAGCTATCTCCTCTAGCGAAGCACGATCGGGTCAGGTTGCGCTCGTTACCGGGGCGGCGCATGGCTTCGGAACGGAAATCGCGCGCGCGCTGCACCGTGCGGGCTGCCGTGTCGGGCTGGCGGATATCGACGTCGCGGCAGCGGTTCGCGCCGCGAACGATATCGACACAACCGGCGCGACCACGGCCGGCCTCGAACTCGACGTCTGCATCGCCGCCGGCTTCGAAGCCGCACGCGACGAACTCATCCGGCGCTGGGGAACGGTCGAAGTGCTCGTCAACTGCGCCGCGGTGACGCTCACGACGCCGACGTTGGAGATACCACCGGAAGAGTTTGCGAAGGTGCTGGCCGTAAACGCTGGCGGCACGTTCACGGGCTGCCAGATCTTCGGCCGGTACTTCAAGACGCGCGGCTACGGCCGCATCGTCAACGTCGCCTCGCTCGCGGGGCAAAACGGAGGCACCTCAACCGGCGCGCATTACGCAGCCTCCAAAGGCGCCATCCTGACGTTAACCCGGGTCTTCGCCCGAGAACTCGCCGCGTTCGGTGTGACCGTGAACGCCGTGGCGCCGGGTCCCCTCGACCTCCCGTCCGTGCACCGTTTGGTGCCGGCCGACCGTTTGGCCGCCGTCATCGACAGCATTCCGGTGAAGACGTTAGGTGATGCGGCGTTCGTCGCCGATATCGTAGCTCGGCTCGCCGCGCGCGATGCCGGTTACGCGACCGGGGCAACCTGGGATATCAACGGCGGCTTGCTGATGCGTTAATGCGGTACGCTGTCCAAGTTCGTGAAGATGCGCTGCAGGAGCGTATTGAGCCGCTCGACGTCGCGGTCGTTGCTGCCTTCGAATGCTTGATGAAAAATGCGGCTCGCCTGGGCACGAACGATGCCCACGACTTTGCGGCCTTTTGCGGTCAGCGTCACTTCCGTAACGCGCGCATCGGTCTTCCGCGGCCTCGTCGCGACAAAGCCGTCCGTTTCCAACCGCTGTACGGTCTTCGTCATCGTCGAAAGCTTCATCACTCCATGCTCGGCCAGTTGCGTCACGCTGGCGGGGTTGATTTCGACCAAGATCATGAGCACGCGCCAGCGCGGCACATCCATGCCGATGCGTTTGAGCACCGCGTCCATATCGCGCGTATACCGCTGAATCACCCGAGCGGTCCAATAGATCGGCGAATGCGCCATCGTAAAGGCCGGATCCGCCGGATCGGCGGCCTTGAGGGCAGGCGTTTTACGGGCGGTCATGACGAGAACTGAGTACCAAAGACGTCGTGGTAGCTCCTAGTGAACGCTACAACAAGCGAAAGCGAAACGTAAGCCACAGCACGGTGAGGTCCAAGCCGAGGGATACGGCGTTGGCCGCAATCAACGGCCCGGAACCGATGTACAGGCCGTAGACGAGCCACAACGCAACGCCGGCGGAGAGGGTCCACCAGTACGGTATGGAGACACCGCGGACGTCACGCGTGCGCAGCGTCTGAACGACCTGAGGAATGGCCGCGCCGGTGGTAAGCATGGCCGCGAGATACCCCAGAACGACGATCACGACGGCTCATCATATCACGCCGCACAAGCCATGATCGTGTTCCCCCACGTGTCATTGGGATGACGGTCGTCAATGACAATGTTTGGGGACGACTGTCGTCGGGGTGATACTTGATTACCCCTACGGGGATTCGCAGGCGATGATTGCTTCAATTACGCGTTTGGCTTCGTTGGGGTCGCGGACTTGGATGCAGTCGGCGCCGGTCGTGCGGGCCGGGTAGTCGTTGCCGCCGGGGAAGAGCGCGTCGCCGATGTAGAGCATCTCGGCGATCGGAATCTTCAGAATGCTTTCGAGCTTGCGGATGCCGTAGGCTTTGTCGATGCCATGCTTGGNNGGCTTCGTGATATCGATCGATGTCGCGCCGCCGAGATTGACGGCGAAATCCGGCAGCAGCGGATCGAGGATGCTCTTGATCTTCTTGCGCTTGGAGAAATCGGGATCCCAGGTCTTCTTCGCATCGAGCGGGGCTAGCTGACCCAACGCCGAGTACGTGATCTGACTCATCCGATCTTCGATCGCCTCACCCCACGTTTTCTGCGCCTTGAAGCCGGATTTGTCGACCGCTTCGTTGAGCGCGGCGATGATCTTCTGCTTCTGCTCGGGGCTGAAGTCTTCCGCATACAGCAGTTTCCAATTGCCGCCGTCATAAGAATAAAAGTGCGTGCCGGAGGTCGGCAAGAGCGAGAGTTGCGTGAGATCGCCGTCCTTGGGCAAATTGCCGACGAGCTGCTGCTGGAACTGCGGGAACGCGCCGCCGGAAATGACGGCTACCCGCACCACCGCGAGCAGCCGGCCCAATAAACCGGACATCTCCGCGTCGATTGCCGATTTGCTTTCGGCGAGCGTTCCGTCGAGATCGAAGACGATGAGTTTTTTCACCCATACCCCGCGGTTTTGGCGCGTTCGACGAGCATTGCGCGCACGGCGGCGATCACGCGGTCGACCGCCCGGCGGCGGTAACCCCACAGCTCCCCATCATCGGGCGGATAGACCGCCATCGTGGCGTTCGCTTCGAACACGAGGATCGTACCCGCGGAATCGAGTCCGAAATCCACGCCGGCGTAATCCAGCCCCATCGTCGCAACGATCGCTTCGAGCCCGCGCATTCCACGCTCGCCGACCACCGCTGCCATGTCCTCGAGAAAAGCCGCTTCTTCGGCCCGGTGGTCGGGACGGTCGCTCATCTCGGCACTGAAATAGTGCACCTTCCACTGCGGCGCGACCGCCAGATGCACCGGGTAGAGCTTGCCGTCGACGGCCACGACGCGGTACTTGCGCACGTCGCCGTCAGCCCCACGCGCGTCAAGGTACTCGATCGCGAGCAGATCGCGCCCCGGAAGTTCCGCCGTCACCTCGGCCAATTCGTCGGCCGTCCTCGCGACGGCGAAGTGATCGCCGGCATGATGTCCGGGTGATCGCAGCAGCAGCGGAAAGGCAAACCCGCGCTCGGCCAATGCGCCGGCGGTGAGGGTTTCGCGCGCAATCCGTTCCGTGCGCGGCGCCCGGACGCCCGGCACGTCACGCAGCCGCTGCATCGTCTCGACCCGCCCGGTGCGCAAGACCGCCGAAGGTTGGTTGATAACGGCTGCCGGCGACGCCGCCGCGATCGCCACCGCGCGTTCCAAACTCGGCCGGCTGCGGTCGGCGTCGCCGATCGCGTTGAAGAGCACGTGATAGGGCGGCAGATCGAGCTTGCCGCGCACCGAATCCGCCAGCAGTACGCCCTTCTGCACGACGTCATCGTCGAAGAACAGATTCGTCACCATGTCGCCGCCGAAGGCCGACACGAGCAACAGCACTTGCAGCGGCGGCGCACTCCCGCGGTACGGAAAGCTCCAGGCCTTCGGTTCGGTATACGCGCGATCGAGATGCGCTTGCGCAAGCTCGGGATGCCCGGTCTCCGTATAGATCGCCGCGAGCCCGAGATGCGCGTGCAAGAAATCCGGTTTGATCTGCAGCGACGATGTGTACGTTGCGATCGCGGCGTCGAAGTCATCGTCGCCCGACGCCTGCAGCTGCGCGAAGTTCACCAGCGCCACCGGGTCGGCCGGGTGCAGCTTCACGGCCGCGCTGATATACGGCCGCGCTTGCGCCAGGTAGCCGCGTTCGAAGAGGAGCGAACCGAGATTCGTGAGGCCGCCGAAATGCGTCGGCTCGCGACCGAGCAGTTCGACGTACGCCTGCAGCGCATCGTCGATGCGTCCGAGGTCTTCGAGGCAACACGCGCGGCCGAAGCGCAGCGCGACCTCGTCGGGCTTCTCGCGAATCAGCTCGTCGATGGCAGCGAGCTGGCGCGGATCGGAAAACGGCGTCGCGCCGACGCGCACCTAGGAGTGTGTCGGGCTCGCCCGACACCGACGACGGGCGGCTTGGGCGCAGCCCAAACGCGGTGAATTCACGGAACGTGAATCCACTAGAGCTTGAGTGCGGGTTGGCGATCTGCGCCCGGCAGCGCCACGACCGGCGAGCTCGGGTACACACCGGTCAGACAGCCGAGGCAGAAATCGGATCGCTCGCGGCCGGTCGATTCGACCAGCCGGTCCACGCTGAGATAGCCCAGCGAATCGGCACCGACGCGGGCCCGGATCTGGTCGACCGTCAGGTTGGCCGCGATCAGCTCTTTGTACGTCGCCATGTCGACGCCGAGATAACACGGGTGAACGATCGGCGGCGAAGTGATGCGCAAGTGCACTTCGCGCGCGCCCGCTTCGCGCAGCAGCGAGACGATGCGCGGCGTGGTCGTGCCGCGCACGATCGAATCATCGACCACGACGACGCGCTGGCCGCGCAGGTTCTCGACGATCGGGTTGAACTTGAGCTGCACGCCTTGGTTGCGGACGTTCTGATCGGGGTTGATGAACGTGCGCCCGATGTAACGATTCTTGATCAGCCCTTCGACGTACGGCAAGCCGCTCTCGGCCGCGTAGCCGATGCCCCCGGGAATGGCCGAGTCGGGCACCGCCATCACGACGTCGGCATCGACCGGATGCTCGCGCGCCAAGGCGCGGCCCATCTCGTAGCGGGCCATATAGATCGAGCGTCCGGTGAGCACCGAATCCGGCCGCGCGAAGTAGATGTACTCGAACATACACAGCGCGGGCGGCTCGACCTTCTCGATGTGTTCGCTGCGCATTCCGTTGCGATCGACGACCACGATTTCGCCGGCTTCGATCTCGCGCAGGTACTGCGCACCAACCGTTGCCAACGCGCACGACTCCGATGCGATCATGTAGCCGCCGTCGCCGTAGGTGCCGATGCACAACGGCCGCACGCCCCACGGATCGCGGAACGCGATGATCGAGTCGGGCGTCACCATGACGACGGAATACGCGCCCTCGGCGACAGCCATCGCGCTCTTGATGCGTTCGACGAGCGTCGCCCCGCTGCCGAGCGCGATAGTCTTCGCGAGAATCTCGCTATCGGAGGTTGCGTCGAGCTCGACCGACGGCGACAGCGCCGCGAGCATCGCGTCGGCGTTGGTCAGGTTGCCGTTATGACCGAACGCAAACGGCCCGATGTCGGTGTCTTCCATGAACGGCTGCGCGTTGACGATGATCGACGAGCCGGTCGTCGAGTAACGCGTGTGGCCCATCGCAACGTAGCCGTTGAGGCGGCCGAGGATCTCTTCGGTGAACACACCGGTGAGCAGACCCATCTCGCGATGGCTCGAGAGCGTTGCGCCGTCACCGACCGCGATGCCGGCGCTCTCTTGGCCGCGATGCTGCAAAGCATACAAGCCGAAGTACACGAGCCGCGCAACATCCAGCCCTGGCGCATAGACGGCCGCGATCCCGCACATACCCGAGCCTTCAAGGCCGAGGGATCAGCGTCCCGTTAATCTTCCCGGCTACGCATCCCGAAGAGTTCGAGCAGCGCGATGAAGATGTTCAGTCCATCGAGGTAGATCGACACGGCAAGGTCGACAGGCGTCAGGCCGTCGCCGCCGGCGCGGATCCGACTGAAGTCGACGAGCGTGAGCAGCGTGAAGATGCCGAGGGTCGCCCATGCGTACACGCCGGGATTGATGAAGTGAAAGAAGATCGAGGCGATGCCGACGAGCACGAGCACCAGCAGCGCGCCGAACGCGATGCCTTGGAAGCGCCGCCAATCGAGCGAGAACGTGAACGCGACGCCGCCGAGCACGAGCATGCCGAAGCCGGTGGTGGCAGCCGCGTCGACGACCACTTCCGAGCCGGCAAGCGCCGTGTAGTGCGAGATGATCGGCGCGATGCCGATGCCCTCGACGAACGTGAACGCGTAGAACCAGAGCAGCGCGACGGCCGGGTTGCGGCGCACGCCGCGCATGACGAAGATCATCGCGAGGCCCGCGAAGACCGCGATCGTGCCGACCATGCTCGAGACGTCGCGGAAAATGTACGCCGCAAGCGCGGTGATTAGGAAGCCGACCCCGGTGATCCCGAGGACCTGTCCGAGGAGCGCCGGCGCGCTGGAGACGGCAGTGCCGCTTTGGTAACCGGAGTAGCGCGGGTTGTTCATGCTACTGCTCACTACCGCAGCGCCGGGTCGGAGGTTTCGAGACCCGCCCGGTTGCCCTGCTCGTCTGCACTACAAGCGGGCGATGTCGGAGCGGTAGACGAGCCGGGTGTTCGCCGGGAACTGCGGCTTGAGCTGGGCGATCGCGTCGTAGGCCCGGGCGCGGGCTTCGGCCACGGTGGGAGCCGTGGCGGTCACGGTGAGCACCCGGCCGCCGGGCGAGGACACGAGGTCGCCCTCACGCATCGACGTGCCCCAGAAGGCGGCGACGTGCTCGGGCAGGCGCAGCGTGCCCGGAAGGCCGGAAATCTTCGTGTTCTCATAGGGGTAGCGGTCGGTGGTGAGCGTGACGCCCACGCACGCGTCGTCGGAGAAATACGCGGCGTCGAGTTCGATCGCGCCCTCGGCCGCGCTGGCCAGATAGCGCGCGAAGTCCCCGCCGACACGCGGCATCATCACTTGCGTTTCGGGATCGCCGAAACGGGCGTTGAACTCCACCACGCGCGGTCCGGAATCGGTCCACATCAGGCCCACGTAGAGGACGCCGCGATACACCTCATCCTCCGCGATCAGTCCGCGCAGAGCCGGGGCGATCACGCGCTCGCGCACGATCTCGAGCGCATTGACCGGGAAGCCGGACGGCGGCGAATACGCCCCCATCCCGCCGGTGTTGGGGCCGCGATCGTCGTCGCCGGCACGTTTGTAATCGCACGCGGCAGCGATCGGGATCATCGCGCGACCGTCGGAGATTGCGAAGACCGAGATCTCGCGACCGGTCATGCGCTCTTCGAGCACGATGTCGCTGCCGCCGCCGGGGATCGTGTTCTTCGCGTACCATTCGTTCAGCACGGTCGACGCGGCGGCGGCATCATCGCACACGACGACACCCTTGCCGGCCGCGAGCCCATCGGCTTTCACCACCACACCGTCCGAGAATTGATCGAGCGCCTTTTGCGCGGCCGCGAGTGAATGGACGACGGCGAAACGGGCGGTGGGAATGCCGTGGCGCTCCATGAAGCGTTTGGCAAACGCTTTGCTCGACTCGAGCCGCGCGCCGGAGCGGTTGGGTCCGAAGACGTTCAGGCCCGCATCGCGCAGGCGGTCGGCCACGCCGGCGGCGAGCGCCGTTTCCGGTCCGACGACGGTCAGGTCGATCGCGTTGGCTTTGGCCCGGTCGAGGATCGCGCGCGTGTCGGTGGCCGACACTTCCGGGAAATTCACGCCGCGGGCTGCGGTACCGGCGTTGCCCGGCGCATGAAAGATGGCCTCACACGACGGCGACTGCGCGAGTTTCCACGACAGCGCGTCTTCACGTGCGCCGCCGCCGACGACTAAAATGCGCACGCGGTTATTCCCACTCCACGGTGGCGGGGGGTTTTGAGGTGATGTCGTAGGCGACGCGGTTCACGCCGGGGACCTCGTTGACGATGCGCGTTGAGATGCGCGCGAGCAGTTCGTACGGCAAGCGCGCCCAGTCGGCGGTCA
>PLTN01000202.1 GCA_003164495.1 Vulcanimicrobiota bacterium | reverse complement strand
GTGCGCCGGCCGCCCGACCGGTCGCTTGAGCAGATGACTGATTCGCGCCTGGAGAATCTGATTTGCTGGAAGGCGGATCGCGTACTCGATCCTCTCGGATTCCAGGAACTCGTACATGCCCGGCTGAGCGAAGGCGGCATCACCTCGAAAGGCAATACGATCGACGGCGCCTTGATAGCGGGCTATCACGGGCTTGAGGACGTCTTCCCACCCATCGGCGCTGTGGACGTTTCCGGGACGAAGCGCGCATCGCTCCAAATCGCCGAATTGATTGAACACGAAGAGCGGATGGTAACACGTGCAACTAAAATGCCCGTTCCAGACGCTGTTCTCTTGATCACCATGAGTTGGGCTTACACTCGAATCCATATCAAGCACGACGCGGTTACGTGAGCGACGCGTCGCAACCTGGTCGATCCAATGACCGGAGAGTCCGGTGAGAGTTGCAAGGTTCTCTGGCCTTGCAAGCCAGTTCGTTTCGAAGCGGCCCATCTGGCTTGCCGACGCGCCGGTACCTTTCGCCGCTTTGCCGCCGATGATCCAGCGCATGGCCGGATCGTGTCGTAAGCGCACAGCGTCGTTCACGTCTTCGTATCCAGCAAGACGACCAAATACGGATTGGCGCAGCATGCCGACGAGGGCATGACGGCCGTTCTTCCCCGTGCGTGCATCGGCAAGCGAGTCACCGGCGGCAGCAGTCAATCCAAGTACATCATCGAGTTCACGGTACGCGAGCAGACCCGCATCCGACGTGACGACCGAGCCACGGAACTGAATCATCACTTGGCGGTCGAAATCAGGCCCGAGAATGCCATCCTGCGTTTCACCCGCTGGGTTCGTCACTATGGCCGCGTGTCATCAGTGCGAATCACCTGATAATTATAGCAAAAGCGCTTCGAATCCGAAGCGCTTTGACAAAGTCATCTGGTGAATCCGGGCTCAAATATCTCAAGCGGCTTCTAATTTCTCAGCATCCCCTCGCTATAATCTCAACGCGCCTGAGAAGTTAGGCTCCAGGTGGCAGGTAATTTTGCCTGACCCTTTTTGCTTTGCGCGCCCGCCAGCATCCGCTTCTTCGCTTCGGCTTCGAGGTGCGCGCGGCGCCGTTTTTTCCACGAGTGCAAGTCCATTTGTACTCGTAGAATTCTTGCGCTCGGTCAAGCGGTTGTAAACCGTCGCTTGCGACCACCCGCCGCCGGTCGTGCTCTCGACGACGTCGCGAACCGTCGCTCCAGCGTTTGCCGGGCGAACGCGGCGCCCGCTACGTGCCCATAAAGGGCCCGCGCGTTCGGTCAGTGGCGCGCAAGCCCGATGCGCTGTGGGGATTTCCCCGCTCGAAGGCTCAGAGGCCCGCAAATGGCCGTTTCCTCGTCATTTTTCGCGCGCGCGAATAGGCTAGGAACCGCTTTCAGCGTCTCTTGCGAGAGTCGGGGTTTTTTGCGTCTAGGCCCCGGCTTTCTGTCGCTCCAAGCCGGACGCGCGGCATTGCTCCAGGAAGTACAGGCGGCCGGGCCCCCACTCCGTATGCGGGCACTCTTTGAGCGCGGGAAGGTCTCGCTCGCAATAGCGGCACACCGTTGCATCTCGCGGAACGTCCGCGCGGCAGAATGGGCAGGCGCGCATTGTTCCTACCGGAGGGCCCGGCGGCGGCGGCTCGGGCCAGAGCAGCGCGAGGATGAGCCCGAAGGCTCCCAGCAGCAGCCCGACGAGGAGCCACAGGCCGCCGCTCAACCCGCGCTGCTGGGCGACTTTCATCGTCGCCACCGCGAAGGCGAGCCAAATCAGCAAGAATATCGGCAAGGTCAATAGCGCCGTAATCATGTTGGCTGCTGCTCCCCCGGAGCAGGGCGCGCGGCTGGCGACATTTGGTCCAATCGAGAGCGCATGCCGCAATAATGCAGCCAAGCAGTGAAGATGCTGCGAAGTTTGCCCTGCTCAAAAAACTAAGGCTGCTTGGGGGACACGAGGGCGTTTTCGTGCGGCGCGGCACGCAGCGGGCGTGCTTGCTCGCCACGAAGCCGCCCGATAGGGAATCATTCGCCGCCGTTTTCCGAACGATTCCGAACGAATAGCCGGAAACCCAGATACTGCAAGGGTTTAATCGTCGGCAGAGGGATTTCGGCCAATTCGTACGCTTCGCGAATTTGGGAAGGGTATCCGGTATCCCGCAAGCGCGAAGCGTAGCGCAGCGGGTACTGATCCCCGCGCTACGTCTCAGCCGCGGCCGAACGCGCGGCCATGCAGCAGGTTGCGCTCGGCGGGCGAACGCGGTGCCCGCTGCATGCCCACAGAGGGGCCGCGCGTTCGGTCAGTGACGCGCAAGGCCGGTGGGCGGTGTGATTCCCCGCTCGAAGGGCTCAGAAGGCCGCAAATGCGGCCTTTTTTTGCGCGCGCGAAGTGGGTGAGGAACCGTGCGGTGTCAGCCTACAAAGCCTGGGTTGCATTCGCTCGTATCATGAACAAGCGTATCACCGTGGCGAATCAGTCGTCCTGACGTTCCACCGCATGTAGCACAGCCGCCCGGCCCACGAGATGCAGATTTTTCGCGTCGCGCTACGACCCTTGCTATTTGCGCGTGCTCGCGCTCGATTGAGGCCGTCACCGACGGTGGTTCCAGATCACGACAGCAAGTAGCGGCATACGGATGCACGAATTGGAATCTCTGAGCAGCAAAAATCGCAGGTTTTTATTGTACCGGCTTGAGCCGCTTCTCGACCCACGCGTTGAAGGCGGGCGCATCATTGAAGCGCATGGAGACTTGCGGCCCGAGCATGTCTTCTTGGACGCCAATCCCCAGATCATCGACTGCTTGGAATTCAACGTCGACTTTCGGACACTCGATCCCGTGGATGAACTCGCCTTTTTCGCGATCGAATGCGAGGCACTCGATGCACCGAACATCGGTGCGATCGTTTTCGCTCGCTATCTCACGGAAACCGCGGACGATCCATCGCCGCAGCTCGTCGCATTTTACAAGTGTTACCGCGCCGCACTCCGATCCAAGCTGTCCATTTGGCACCTCTGGGAACCGCACGTCCGCGATCCGGCACGCTGGCCCAGGCAGGCCCGGCGGTATCTCGATCTCGCCGGCACATACGCCGAGCGGCTTTCCTCAGCGTGCCAGGTTGATTGAGGTCAGGGTAGCCTTAGATTTCCATCAAATCAACGAGCGAGTCGCCGGTGTGAATGCGGCGAATCGCTTCAGCAACGAGCGGGGCCGTTTCGAGTACGATCACTTTGGTCCCGATCGCTTCGACCGGGAGACGAAAGGGCGGAACGGTATCAGTGACCACGAGCTGGTCGAGCGCCGTTTCGCCGAGCAACGTCTCCGGCTTGCCGACGAAGATGCCGTGCGTTGCCGCGGCATAGACGCGCGTCGCACCGTGTGCTCGGCAGGCCTTGGCGGAACGTGCGAGCGTACCGCCCGTGCTGATAAGGTCATCGATAATGATCGCGGTACGATCCTTGACGTCTCCGATCAGCGCTTCGCCACTGACGATGCCGCCGGCGCGGTATTTTTCTACGAAGGCGGTCCCGATCGGCCGGCCGAGTCGTCGACTCAACGCGCTCTGGAACCGCTCTGCACGTTTGACGCCGCCGGAATCGGGCGAGACGACGGTGATCTCGCTGCTGCCGACGACCTGCGCAAAATGGTCGACAAAGAGTCTCGTGGCTTCGAGATGATCGGTGTGAGCGCGGAAGGCGTTCTGGTAGGCCATCAAGTTGTGGACGTCCATCGTAACGATGCGATCGATTCCAACGGCGTCGAAGAGTTCCGCGACGTAATGCGTCGTCACCGGATCGCGCGCCTGGGTCTTGCGGTCCTTCCGGGCATAGCAGAGGTAGGGGACAATCGCGGTCACCGTCCCCGCTGAAGCGTCCCGCAGCGAGCCTAGGAAGAACAAGAGGCGGCACAGCTTGTCGTTTACGCTCGCTTTGGCATCAGAGTAAAGCGAGTGCAGCACGAACACGTCCTTGTTGCGAACGTTGACGAGCGATCGCGCCTTGTGCTCGCCGTCCTCGAATTCCCGTTCTTCGTGCGGGCTCAGCGGTATGTTGAGGGCCTTGCTGACGCTCTGGCCATACGCACTAGGCGCATCGAGGGCAAACAGTGCAAGATCCGCCTTGTTCATCGCTTACCTCGTGCGCAACTACAGTGTCTTGATCGACCAACGATGTGAATCTGATTCTCCCTGTGAGCGACGAAGGGCATATGAAGATCAGGGGAACGAACTTCGCGGAGGGACCCCTTTTTTAACGATCACGCGCGCTGCCTGGAGGAGACAACATCGCCCAGCGCCGCTCGGGACGCACGGTCCTTCCGAGCTCGATCAGCTGCTCTTCGGCAGGCGTGGCGGCCGCGCTGGTCGAGCGCGCCCGCGTGCCGATCTTCGTCGTGCGCCAGGCCGTACAGCGCGGCACATGACTCGCACGTGCGCTCCGAGCGCCGGGGATTCCGTTCGGGATTTGGAGACGAGGAAGTGAGAAGATTGTAAAGGCGCTTTTAGGGGAAATCACCCCATTGCGGAACTTCACATGCCAGTTTTGGCGGTTCGTCCGGTCTAGCCTCTTTGGCTGGGAGAGCAAGAAAGTCATAAATGACTATCGATAAAATGGAAGCCCTTGAGCTTCTTAAGCACTACAAAATCAACGTTGCACGGAGCAAAATTGTCGACTCTCCCGAAGATGCGATCGCGTTTGCCGAACGTCGCACGGCCAAAGATCCACGGTTTATGCCAATCGTGCTGCATAGCATCATCTCCGGGGCACCCGGCAACGCGGGATCGGCGCGGGCCGAATCAGCGCTGCACACCGAAGAAGCGATTCGACTAGCCTATGAGAGCCTTGCCGGAACAGGAACCAACGGAAAAGTCCTCGCCCAAGCGGTCACGGATCCCGGAACCGACGTCACGATCGTAGGTCGAACGCAGGAGGATCTCGGGAAGGTCATTGTCTTGAGCAGCGCGACGCATAGCGTTGAGCGTATGATCCCGCTCGATTTGGCCGGCGCGGAGCTACTGGCGCTGAACCTACAAGCCTTTCATCACCACGGCTCGAGTGAAAAAGCACACCGCATGCTCGAGCATCTGCTGCTCCGGGTTTCCGATTTTTTCGAGGACTCGACTGTGACGGAATTTTTGCTCGCCGTGCGCCTGCACGAGAATTCCTATACCGTGCTCGATGCCTCGATGACGTCGCCGAAGGCGTTGCACTTCAAGGAGCGCCTTGGTCGGCATGCCCAAGATAAAAGAGGCGCGGGTTACCATGCCTCAGGCCATCAATAGGGGGGACGACGATGGATCCGATTCGACCGACTGATTTGGAGCCGACAGCAGCAGAACTCGAAGCGTTGCTCGAAAGTGAAGAGCTGCAAATCACGGAAAAGCTCGAAGTTCCCGATGAGGTCAAGGAAGAGCTTCTCGAGAACATCGAGCGTCGCCACGAAGCGGATCGCGAAGAAACGCGTGCCGATGAACCCTTAAACGGCTGACGGAGACGTTTCGGGTATTTCTCCGGCCCCTCGCGGTGTGGTCGTGAATTGCCGCAAGAAGCGCGCTGCGTATTCCGGTGCGATCGAGAACGGGCAGACGACGCGGCGTTCGGCGCGCGCATGTGACGTCGTGCACCGCGCCGTTCAGCCGGCACGCTGCTGGAGATGAGCAAGGTAGCGAACAAACGGCGCTCCTTTGCGCCGCAAGTGTTCAGCACCAGTGAACTCGGGATCATGAGCTGACCGACGTACGATGCCATTTCTTGTACTTTGCTACGGCAAGCGCCCAACCATGACTCGGCCTCGGTAAAACCAAGCGCATCCCCCATTTTGACGATCCCGATATCGAGCCGATCGCGGCCGTCCGCGCGTGGCTCGCGGCGATCGGGAACCCGAGCGCCGGGCCGCTGTTCCGCCCGCTGACGCCGGACGGCAAAGGCGTCATCGCGCGCCGCCTAAACGATAAGACCGTCGCGCGCATCGTGAAAAAATACGCCGAGCTGCTCGGCTTTGCCGGCGACTTCGCCGGTCATAGTCTTAAACGCGGCGTGCTCTCGACCGGCGCGCGCGCGCAACTCTCGATGAACGACCTGATGAAAACCGGCGACCATGTGACGCCCCAGCTGCAGTATTACGAAGACGCGCAGCGCGCCGCAGATCTCCCGATCACGCGAATTGTTCAGCGCAAGAACAAAGCGAATGCGAGCGCTCGCTAACGAACGCCAGGGGTTGTTTTGCTCGGCTTTGGCGAGATATTTTATCGCGCGGCTCGACTATTTCTGCGCAGGGATGGGATTGTAGCCAATCACAAGCGGATCTATCCAAGAGAACATCGGATCGGCGAGCACAACAAAAACCTACCCGCCTCTTTAGCTGAGACGGGCCGTAGCCACGCTTTGAGGCCAATCGCGTGGCAGATCGTTCGCAGCGGAATCGGCACTGCGCTTGCTCCACATCCCGCGTCTCCCTAGGGTCGGGTCCGTGGGCGCCATCGTGCCGAATCCGAGCCTCACATCTCTAAGCAATCTATGTCCGATTGCCGCGGCCTAATTGCAAGCTTAGGGGACGGCTCCAACGTGAACCCGACCCGCGCACGGCTTACTGTGTCTTTTAATGCGAATCCGACTACAGACACACCATTTGTGGGCGCTGGCGGCGGCCCGGCCCGCTTCGTTATCCCTCGGATCGAGACGCCGGTTAAGGCACCGGGACGGACTGCACAACCTCATCGAGAAGTGTCCCAGATGGCGAAGCCCCTACGGCTCAAAGTCATTTCCAAGTCTGAGTCTGATGCCCGCGGTGTAATCGTCGCGGACCCAAATCTTGAGGGCGAGCTCGTCCGAGGCATTGATCGAGTACAACCAGACCTCGAATGCGGTCGGTGCGGAGGGATTATCGCCAAATGGATTTCCCTTGCCGACCTCGCGACTCGCTTGAAGAGCACAGCCGTGAATTGCGCGGGGTGCGACGCGATCAACGTCTTCGCACTCTAGCAGGACGCAGCAAGCACCTCGGTAACGTCCGCAACGAAGACGCCAGACAGCGACGTTCGAACGGAATACGGAACCGAGCGATTCCACTCCGGTTCGATCCGGGGAAACTCAAATATCGTCGGCCAGTCGGTCTGATCGGCGCCTACAAGGCGCCGCATCTCGCTGGTCGTAAGTCTACACGCCGGGTTTAGCTCAACGATCCTTCCCTCGTGTCGATTTCATTTATCTCGCGGCCCGACGGCTCGCATCCATCGAATGACGGTTAGTTGTAACTTGCACGGATCTTTGAAAGCGAAGCCCGAGGCGAGGCCGGCCGCCCGTCCCCAAATAGGACTTCGACGGCAAAATCCGGATAAGCAGATTCGAACCGACATCGACGCCAATCAGCGACCGTGAATGAGCCCCGCACGATCCGCTCGTAAGAATACTTTTGATGGGAATACTTGGTCTGCGGGATGTTCGCACGGATACGGACGGCAAAGCCTTCCGTTGTTTCAATGTCTTTGGCAACACGGTCAATGTTCGGCATACCGCTGGGATAGTACGACACACCCTATTCCAGATCAACTACATCCGCCGGAAGGTCAGCTTGTTTAGTGACTCGAGGCTTGCGTCAGAAATCCGCTAGACGCCGCGCATTTCTGGGGTCGGTAGTCATCTTACCAACGCGCCAATCCCAAGCGCAGGCGTTTAGCTCGCTCGCGAAATGCTCGCTCGCCACCTTCCAAGATATCGCATACGGCCTTTCGGATGGCTGCAACCTCGAGTCCACCCGACATATACGTGATTGGGGGAAGTTCGCCCGGTGCGTGTGGGCCGGCGCTGGCAACGATGATTTGGTCGGCATCGGTGTTCACAACGAGGTTAGCGTTGTGCGTCACGACGATGACCTGGCGCTTGTTTTTCGCCTCAACGAATAGCCCGACCAATTCATCGTAGATGGACTTGGAGCGGAACCTAAATCTTGCGCCACTTGTCTGGGGAGCCACCCTCGGTATTGCGGACACGCTCGACGTGGATTGCTCCGTCGGTCATCTCCCGGGCCGCGTTGATGGCCTCTTTCTGAGTGTCGAAGACGCCGCTGGCACGTTCGGCATTCTCGCGCTTGCCGGCGTATTTTCCGTCGTCGCGGCGCTCTACAAATCGTGGGTCCTTGCTCATCGCTTCATCCTTCATTTTTGTTGCTGACCGTGATATGCGTAAGGGAGCGCAACGGCAGCGACCGTTCGGTACGCCTATTCGACGTCGAGGATGCTTTTCCACGGCCATCGTCCGAAGATCAGAACCGCAGACAGCGCCTGTCTTGATTGCGCGGGAAATTATCATGAAATCTTTTATGCGAGGAAGATAGAAGATGCCGGCTGGAACGA
>PLTN01000193.1 GCA_003164495.1 Vulcanimicrobiota bacterium | reverse complement strand
CGCGCAGCCTGGGGCGGAGCGCCGTATAACCACACTCACAATCTAAAGCCTTCGCCTAAGTAAAACTTGCGCGCTACGGGCGAGGTCAGCACGTCGTCGGCGGTGCCGGACACTTCGATCTTGCCTTCGTTGAGGATGTAGGCGCGGTCGACGATCGCGAGCGTTTCGCGGACTTGGTGATCGGTGATCAGCACCCCGAGCCCGCGGTCGCGCAACTGACGGATCATCGCTTGAATGTCGGCCACGGCGATCGGATCGATGCCGGTGAACGGTTCGTCGAGCAGCAGAAACGCGGGTTCGGTGGCGATGGCCCGCGCGATCTCGACGCGCCGGCGCTCGCCGCCCGAGAGCGAATCGCCGCGCGCGTCGACCAAGTCGGCGAGACCGAATTCGCCCAGCAACGCGGGCAACCGGCGCTCGCGCTCTTCTTCGTCGACGCCGTTCATTTCCCAGATCAAGCGCAGGTTGTCGCCGACGGAGAGCTTGCGGAAGATCGAGTTTTCCTGGGCCAGGTAGCCGATGCCGGCGCGCGCGCGTTCGTGCATCGGCGCGAGCGTGATGTCGCGGCTCGCGCCCGCGCGTTCGAGCTTCACCCTGCCGGCGTCCGGGCGCACCAAGCCCACGACCATGTAGAACGTGGTCGTCTTGCCGGCGCCGTTGGGACCGAGCAATCCCACGACTTCGCCGCGCTGCACGTCGGCGCTGACACTCTTGACCACCGTGCGCGTGCCGTAACGCTTCACGAGGTCGGTCATGACGATGCGGTCCTGCGTCATTTGCGGCGGTAGACCCGGACGTTCTGCAAGCGGGCGTCGCCGTCGACCTCGTCGCCGACCAGAATGAGCCCCGAGGGCGTGGTCATCACCACGTGACCGTCGCCATGGATACGTTCTGAAGTCCCATCATACCGCAGACGATCGCAGGCCAGCACGTTGCCGTCTTGCGATCGCGCGTGTACTCCGCCCGTCATGAGCACGCTCTTATCGGCACTCGTCAAGACGGCCTCCGGAGCATCGGCTATGGTACGCGCGCCGTCGCGATCGACGAAGGTGATGTGCGGCTGGATGAAGGTGCCGCTGCCGGTCGGGTTGCGGCCGGTCACCGTGTCGGCCGCGAACGACGTCGCGCGGATGACGTAGATCGTCCGCTGGTGCTTCATCTCGCTGAGGGTCGTGTATTGGCCGGCACCGCCGCTGCTGGTGATGTGCACCGGCAACGGGGTCGCCGTGGCGGCCGGTGCGGCGCTCGGCGCGTTCGCCGGGGCGGCCGCCGGGTGCGCGCACGCGGTCAGCGCCGCGGCCAACAACAGTTCAAGCCGCGGGCGCATCCAGATCCCGTTGCGCAAGCGCGAGCGCCAGCGCCACACCTTGTGTCGCCAGTGCGAAGTAGATGCTGATCGTGTTCACCAAGACGTGGACGTTGAGCGCGACGAGGCCGCCCGCCACCGCATACACGAGCGCGCGCCGCCGGGGGTCGGCCGACCGCAGCACCCGCGGGATCTCACGTATGTACACCGACCAGCACCACAGGAGCGCCGCGAACCCCACCAGTCCCGACTCGTCGAGATACGCCAGCGGCAGGCTGTGCGGGTCGAAGGCCACCGGCGCTTCGTCGCCCGGCGCCTCCGGCGGACGCAGCGCATCGTAGGTGCGCCGGAACGCGAACGGTCCGACGCCGGTGAGCGGAAACGCGAGCCAGGTGCGCAGCCCGGTCTGAAACGCGACGATCCGCGAGGTGTCGTCGCGCGGGTTGTGATGCACTTCCCCGGGGCCCACCACGAGAAATACGCCCGCCAGCACGACGACGGCGAGCCCGAACCAGACCCGGCGGCCGCCGGCCAGGATCGCAAAGAACAGCGTTCCCGCGACCGCCGAGAGCAAGCCCCAGCGCGAGTACGTCGCGCCGAGCGCGATGAAACCGGCGATCAGCGTTGCACCGGCCAGAAGTCGCAGCGGCGTGTTGCGCGCGTAGAGCGCGATCCCCGCGGCGAGGCCGAGGACGACCAGCAGATACGCCGCGAGTTCGTTCGGGTTGAGGAACGTGCCGACGGCGCGGCCGTTGTCGTACGCATAGAGCGGCGCCGGATTGCGGATCAGGATCATCACGACCGCGGCCGCGGCCGCCAGCGCGGCCGACGCGAGCCAGGCGATCACGATCGTGCGTGTTACGCCCGGCAGTTCCGCATAGCGGTAAACCGCGACGCCGACGATGCCCATCGCCAGCACGATTAACGCCAATTCGAGCCCGGTCTGCGGATCGAAGCCGAGCAGCGCGCCCGGAACGATCGCGGCGCCGGCCAGCAGTTGCGCGAGCACGATGCGCCGCGGCGCCGGACGGCGGAACGCACCCCACGCGCAGATCGCCGCGGCCGCGAGCATTGTCAGCGCAATCGCGATTGCGCCCGGCGCGCCGACGAGCGAAGGGATCGGCAGACGCACCGGATCGAGCACCTCGAACGTGCCGTACAACGGAATCGCGACGTACATGAACACGATCGCCGCGACGACGGTGCGGTCGGCCGCGCTCACGCGGGTTCGCCCGCGAGTTTCACGATCGCGTGCGCGATCGCGGCCGCACCGCCGGCGGAACCCATGCGCTCGCGACCGGCGGCACCCATCCGCGCGAGGCGCGCGGGATCGTTCAGCAGCGAGACGATCGCACCGGTGGCCGCCACCGGATCGCCGGGAACGATCACCATCCCGTCGGCGAGCAAGCGTTCCTGACGCATGCGGTACCAGCCGCTGCGGCGGTCATCGGTGAGATCGAGCGCGACGACCGGCACGCCGCTGGCCGCGGCCGCTTCGTTCGCCGTCCCGGCCTGGCCGATCGCCAGCGTCGCGCCGGCCAGAATACCGCCGATGCCGTCGCTCCACACGCCGAGCGACGGATGGCGTTCCAGCAGAGGAGCGAACCGGGCGCGGTCGAGCGTCGGTGCCAGCGAAATGACTGCGGCCACGCCCGGCACGCGCTCCGCCACGCGCTCGACGATCGCGGCGATGCGTTCCGCGTCGCCGTATGCACGCTCGCGGCTGCCGGGCAAAACGGCGATGCGAAGCGGCCCCGGCCACGCGTAACGGCGATCTTCCGCCAGCAGATCGACGATGACGTTCCCCGGCGCTTCGGCGCGCAAGCCGCGCCGGCGCAGCACCTCGGCCGTCGCCGCATCGCGCACGAAGAGACGCGCCGCCGGCGCGATGATGACGCGCTCGATGGCGGAGTACGGCGCGACGTACGCGCTCTTGGCCGTGCCGACGAAGACCCAGGGCCGGCGTGCGATACGGACGAGCGCCGCGGCGTACGCATCGCCGACCGCAACGACGGTGGCGTAACGTTGGCGCACCTCGGCGAGAAAACGCAGCTGCGAGGCGAACAGACCGAGCCAGCCCGCGCCCAGATCGCGTGCGAACGCGCGCACGTTGCCCATCGCGACGAGGCCCCCGCTGGGCATCGCACGCTGCGGCCCGACGTCGGGGAAATCCGCGCCGCCGAAGCGTTCGCCGACCAGCGCGAGGTGGTCGGTCGTCAACGGCGCGAGCGCGCGCACCTCGCGGGCGATCTTGGCCGCGATCGATGCTTCGCCGTGACCGTTGGTCACGAACAACACCGCGTCGCTCATGTCAGCGGCAGCAGCGCGAACTTCGCGATGCGTGCGCGATCGCCGTCGCGCACGAGTTCGGTGCACGATGCAAATGCGCCGTAGGCTCCGGCGTGCACGATCGGCACGCCGTTGACGACCTCGGGTTCGGGGGTCGTGTCGTGCGAATGGCCGCCGAGGATCACGTCGATTCCGCCGGCGGCCTGCGCGAGTTCGCGATCGGCGTGCAAGCCGAGGTGCGAGAGCGCAACGAGCGTCACACCAGGCGGCGTCGTGCGCACGATCTCCGTTGCAACCGCAACCGGATCGAGGAATCGCCAGCCGAATACGCGCTCCCACGGCGAACCGTTGGGATACTGCGGCACGAGCAAGCCGAAGAAACGCACCGCCTCGCCGTCATCCGCGCGCACCAGCGCGTCGGAAGCGAACGGCAGCGGGCGCCCGAGCACGTCGACGAGGTTGGCGCATACCACCGGATGGCGCATCTTGCGCAGCCGCCGGCCCACCAATCCGAACAGGTAGTGGAATTCGCGATTGCCCATCGCCGTGACGTCGTACCCGGCCGCATCGAGTTCGTCGATGATCGGTTCGCGCCGGTAGTAGACCGTCTGCGAACCGCGCAGCGAGTCACCGCAGTCGACGAGCAATCCCGGGCGCTCCGCGCGCAAGCGGCGCAGCGGCGCGGCGATGTGGCGGCGATCGTGCAGATCGGAAGTGTGATAGATGCGGATCATCGTCCGGCCAATCGCAACGCGAAGCGCGCGCAGCGCTCGAGTGCGTCCGGCGGTCCCAACGCGTCGCGCAAACGGCGAAAGCCCGCGAGCTGCGCGTCCGGCGCGGCGAGCGCGCGTTCGAGCGCATCGGCCAGCGCTTGCGGGGTGGCATCATCTTGCAGCAGCTCCGGCACGACCGGCTCGTCGAGCACGAGATTCGGCAACGTGACGTACGGCCGGTGATACACGCGGCGCGCGACCTTCGCGGTCGCCTCGGAGAGCACGTAGAGCGCGACCAACGGCACTTCGAGCAGCGCTGCTTCGAGCACCGCCGTTCCCGATGCAACCGCGGCCGCATCGCTGCTCACCAGCGCTTCGCGCGCCGAACGCACGAGCTCCACCGGTAACGGCGAGCGCAGACGCAGCAGCTCTTCGAACGCGGCGTAGGCCGCCGAATCGGCCGCGGCGAGCACCGCCGTGATCTCCGGGCGGCGTTCGCGCAACAGCGCGAGCGCGTTGAGCAAGCGCGGCGTATGGCGAGCGATTTCGCCGGGCCGGCTGCCGGGCAGCAACGCCACCACGCCCCCGCCGGCCGGCGGCGCCGGCCGCGGTGCGCGCGCGGGAATCGTCGACACGAGCGGATGGCCGTGATAGCTGATCGGCAATCCGAGCGACTGATAGAAGTCGCGCTGGTGCGCGAACGCGGTCACCGGATCGCACAGCTCCGCAACGGAACGCGCGCGGCCGGGATTATCGAGCCACGCGCCGGGCGGAAAATAGTACATGATCGGCGTCGTGGAACCGAGCGTGCGGATCATGCGCGCGAGTCGTAAGTTGAACGCACCGAAATCGACCAGCACGATCAGGTCGCGCGGATGGGCGCGCAGTGCGACCGCCGTGCGCAACGCGACCGCCAGCAGCTTGGGAATCTTGCCCACCGCATCCAGGGGTCCCATCGATGCCCAGCCGGCGCTACGCTGGCTGAGGCGCACGCCGGCGGCCTCGAGGCGCTCGCCGCCGATGCCGTCGGCATCGACGTTCGCGCCGCACGTGCGCATCGCGCCGATCAGGTCGGCGGCCAGCAATTCGCCCGACGCTTCCCCCGTGCTGACGAACACGCGCAACGGCGCGGCCGTCATTTCAAAATGCCGCGTTCCGACGGAGCCTCGAGAAACGCGAGGAGATGACGGCCGGCTTCGCTGGTGACCTCAGCGCGCAGCAATTCGATCGCTTGACGCATGTTGTTGCCCGAGCGGTAGATGAGCTTGTACGCGTTCTTCAACTCGGCGATCGTCTCAGAGGTGAAGTTGCGCCGGCGCAGGCCGACGCTGTTGAGACCGTGCACTTCGGCCGGGTTGCCCTCGGCCAGAAAATACGGCGGCACGTCGCGGACGATGCGCGCCATCCCGCCCACGAACGCGTAGGCGCCGATGCGCACGTCCTGATGCACGCCGACCATGCCGCCGATGCCGGCGTGATCCTCGACGACGACTTGCCCCGCGACTTGCGCGAGATTCGACATCGTCACGTCGTTGCCGATCGTGCAGTTGTGCGCCACGTGGGTGTAGGCGAGCAACAGGCAATCGTCGCCGATGACGGTCGATTTCTCGGGCCCGGTGGCGCGATGGATCGAGGCGTACTCGCGGATGATCGTGCGGTTGCCGATCTTCGTGTAGGAGATCTCATCGGCCGCCTTGCGATCCTGCGACGTCGCGCCGATCGATGCGAACGGGTGCACGATCACGTCTTCGCCGATCGTCGTGTGGCCGTTGACGATCACGTGCGCGAGCAAGGTCGAGCGGGCGCCGATCGTGACGTTCTCGCCGACGATACAGAACGGACCGACTTCCACACCCTTGGCGAGGTTCGCCGACGGATGAACGATAGCGCTGGGGTGGATCACTGATGCAGGATCGCCGCGTCGTAGGCGGTGCTTTGCGCGTCGCCGCCGATCGAAAACATCAACTCGCCGCTACAGGCGGTCTTGCCTTCGACCGTCGCTTCGACGGCTACCCAGCCGACGTTGCGTCGCGTGCGCAACACGCGCGCTTCCATATCGAGCCGGTCGCCCGGCACGACCGGCCGCCGAAACTTCACCTTATCGATCCCAACGAGATACACCAGTTTGCGCGCCATGTCGCCCGGTTCGAGCACCGTCGTTCCGCCGAGTTGCGCCAGCGCTTCGACCATGTACACGCCGGGCAGCACGGGATTCCCCGGAAAGTGCCCGGTGAACATCGGTTCGTTGAACGTGATGTTCTTGTAGCCGCGCGCGTAGGTCATCGGCTCGAGTTCGAGGATGCGGTCGATCAACAGCATCGGGTAGCGGTGCGGCAGGATCGTCATGATCTCGCGCACGTCGATGATCGCCATGTGTCTTACCCCGCGCTCGCGGCGGCGACGGCAGCCCGTTCGACGAGAGCCCGCACCGCGGCAAAGTGCAACGCGTGACCGCTCTTGATCGCGATGACCTCGCACTGCGGATACGCGCCGAGCAACGCGAAATCGCCGATCAGGTCCAACACCTTGTGGCGCGCCGGCTCGTCGGCGGCGCGCAGCGGCACCATCGGTCCATCGGTGTCGAACACGACCGCGTTGTCGAGCGAACCCCCCATCGCGAGCCCCCGTTCGAGCAGCGCTTCGACCTCGTGCCGGAAGCCGAACGTGCGATTGGGCGCGACCGCGGTGCGATACGTTGCCGCCGCGCTGTCGTAGTCGACATACTGCGAGCCGACCGGGGCCGGAAAGTCGATCGTCATGCGCACGCGGAACGCCGGCGCCGGCACGACCGCGAGCAGCTTGTCACCGTCGCGAAACACGTGCGGCTCGCGCACGACGTTGCGCAGCTGCGGCAACGGCTGTTCGGCGATGCCGGCGGCGTCGATCGCGTCGATGAACTCGAGCGCGCTTCCGTCGGACGCCGGAATCTCCGGACCGTCGACGGCGATCAGCGCGTTCGTGATGCCGCTGCCGCAGAGCGCCGAGAGCAAGTGCTCGACCGTCGAGACGCGATGTTCGCCCAAACCGAGCACCGTAGCACGGCGCGTGTCGACGACGTAATCGGGGTGCGCCGCAAACTCGACCGCATCGTCGAGACGAAAACGCAGCCCACTACCGGCCGGAGCCGGGAGCACGCGAACGCGCGCGGGCCGCCCGGTATGCAAACCGGTGCCCGAAAATTCGATCGCGTTGCGGAGCGTTGCTTGATTCTGCAGGGGTTCACAGCTCGCCGGGATGTTCGATTGCGCGCGATTTTTCGAGCGCTTCGACGCGTTCGTAGAGTTTCGGAAGGCGCCGTACGGACGCCTGTACCCGCAAATTCTCCCGGTGCGCGCGCGCCGGAACGCCGCTGACCGTTGCGCCGGCGGCGACGTCGCCCCAAACCTCGGCGCCGCCTGCGATTTTCGCCCCGTTGCCGACCGTCAGGTGTCCGCCGAAACCGCTCTGACCGCCGACCTGCACGTAATCGCCGATCGTGGTCGTTCCGGCTAGTCCGGTCTGCGCTGCGATCGCGGAATGTTTGCCGATGCGGCAGTTGTGCCCGATCTGACACAGGTTGTCGATCTTCGTGCCGTTGCCGATCGAGGTCACGCCGGTTTGCGCGCGATCGATACAGGTGTTGGCGCCGATCTCCACGTCGTCGCCGATTTCGACGATGCCGATCTGCGGGATCTTCTGCAGCGCGCCGTCGAGGAACGCCCAGCCGAAGCCGTCGCTGCCGACGACCGCTTGCGCCTGCAAAACGACCCGGTCGCCGACGATACAACGGTCGGCCACATACGCGCGCGGATGCAGCAAGCACTGTGCGCCGACGCGCGCACCGGCCCCGATCACGACGCCGGCGGAAAGCACCGTTTCGGCCCCGATCGACGCCGTCGCGCCTACCGTCACGAGCGGGCCCACGAAGACGGCCGTCCCGAGCGTCGCGGTGGGGTCGATGACGGCGGTCGGATCGACGTGCGGGCCGCGCGGCCGCGGCGGTTCCAGCAACGCGAGGAGCGTGGCGAGCGCGACGCGCGGGGACGTTACCGCGACGATCGGTTTAGCGTAGCTCGCGGCCGGGTCGATGAGTTTCTCGTCGGCCAGAATGGCCGCTGCCCGCGACGCCAGGGCCGCGCGCAAAAAACGTTCGTCGGTGGCAAATGTCATGGCGGTCGCATCGACGTCGTCGATCGCCGCGATGAAGCCGACGCGCACGCCGGCATCACCGATCACCCGGCCGCCGGTGCGCGCCGCGATCTCAGCGAGCGTACCGAGGTCGGCGATCACGGGGAAGGCGTCGCCTTCTCTACGATCTGAAGAATCTTCTCGACGTCGGGCGTGATGTCGACGCCGCCGTAACCCACGTTCTGCCGGGTGAACACGTAACGCAGGTGCTTATCGTTCGCGACCTGCTGCGCCGCATCGTGCACGTTGTTGGTCAGTTCGGTTTGGTTGGTCTGAAAGCGATATTGCAGCCCGGCCATCTCGCGCGCTTTCCGGCTGTCGGAATCGTGCGAGGCGCGCACGGCGTTCACGTCGGCGTTGAGCTGGTTCTGATAATTCAAGAATTTGGGCCAGTTCGCGGACAGGCGCTGAACGTCGATGAGCCCGATGTCACTCGACGGCGGCTTCGAACAAGCGGTCATTGCCAAGATCGCCGCCGCAAGCGCGGCGAACACGAAGCGGTTATTCATGCAGCGTTTCGATGTCTTTCATAGCGTCGCCGGTGAGATCGACGCCGCCGGCCGGCGCGACCGTGCTGACGACGGTCGAGACGCCGCGCTCCTGCGCGATCGTCTTCACTTCACGGTTGATTTGGGCAACCATCTGCTGGTAGAGGTCCTGGCGCTTCTTCTCGAGCGAGAGAATTTCCGACTGCGCGCTTTGCGCCGCGGCGGCGTCGGTTCCGGTCAGGAGCTGGTAGCGCGCGGTGAGGTCCGCGCGCGTTTTCTGGAAATCCGCAATGGTCTGTTTGGCGTCGTTCTGGAACGCCGCCGTGTAGTCGGCATGGAGCTGCTCGATGCGCTGGCGCAAGGCCGGCGGCAGGTTCGGATTGACCCGCGCGGTGCCGTTGGGCGAGGTCGCGATCAACGGGCCGCCGGCGGTCTGGAATTGCGTGCGCAGCTGATCGGCCCGCTCGTGGAAGCGCTGCACGGACCGTTGCCGGATCTCGGCCACTTGCGCGCCCAGATCTTTCTCGACCCCGGCGCGCAGTTGCGTCTGCAGCGTCGCCAACTGCTGCGCGTCGATGTTGTGCAGCGCGGCAACCTGGTCGGATTCTTTGCGGTCGAGCGCGGCGAGCTGGTTGTTGGCATCGGTGCGGGCGGCTTCGTCGAGCGCGAGGCTCGAGAGCCGCGTGCGCAACGACAGCCGTTCAGCCGCGTCGGCATTCGCCAGCAACAGCGAGAGCGCCGATTCTTTGGCGTTGAGTTCGTCGACCTTCGCGCGGTACGTGCGATCGGCGCGTGCGGCGAGGGTGCGCTGCGCGGCCGTAATCTGCGCGTTGTCCTGCGCTTCGAGCTGTTTGCGATACGTATCGAGGTCGCGCTCGGCTTGCGCGCCGGCGCCGGCGGCTTGGGAGCTCGCCGTGCCCTGCATCTGCGCTTGAATTGCGGCCACGCTCGGACCGCCGGCCGCACCCGCGCCGCGCAGCGCGGCGGCGATCGCAGCGTTCTCGCGGTCCTGGTAGCTCTTGCCCTTGGCGGCGAGCAGCGCGTCGGTGCGTTTGGCGGCAGCGTCGAGCTGCGCTTCGAGCCGCGCTTGTGCGGCCTTCAACTGCGCACTGTCGGCCAGCACGTGGGGAACGAGCGCGCTGAGATTGAGCGCCTGAATGTTGGCGTCGTATTGCGCGAGCTGGCCGAAGAGCGGGTGTTTCTTCACCAGATCGTCCATGCGCACATAACCGATGCGGCCGCCGGACGGCGCCGCCGCCGGTGCGCTCGACCCGCCGTGCGCACACGCAGCGAGCAACCCGCACGCGGCGAGCGCCAGCAGTCGTCTGGACACGCTACTTCATCGCGCTGGTGACGTCGGCCGTGATATCCGTGCCGCCGTAGATCACGTTGCCGCGATCGACCACCAGAATGAGTCCACGTTTTTGCGCCACGCTCGCCATCGCGGCTTCGGTTTTGTCGACCAGCGGTTTCAGCGTCGTGCTCTGCTTGTCGGTGAGCGCCTTCTGATAATCTTTCATGATCGCGTCGCGGTCGGCTTGCGTCTTCGCGGTCTTGAACTTCGCGGCGGCATCCTGATCTTCGGTCGCCTTGAACTTCTGGAAGTCGGCCGCGGCCGCTTTGATCGCGGGCAACGCATCGATCTGGGTTTGGTCGACGTAGCCGACCGTCGACGGCGCCGGCGTGTTCACCGGCGGAACCGGTTCGCCGACGCCGGTGAGCAGATCGCGTACCGGCCCCGTGATGTCCTGGCCGCCGACGATGATGATCTGCTTGTCCACGACGATCGAGAGGTTATGGCTCGACGCGACCGAGGCGATCGCGACTTGCGCGCGGGCGAAAATCGGCCCCAGCAGCTGACGCTGCTTGTCCGCGATCTTCTGCTGGAATTCCGCGCTCAGTCGCTGCTGTTCGGCCGGCGAGGCTCCGCGGGCGCGCGCGATATATGATTTTTGCAGATCGGCGCCGTACGCGTCGATCTGCTTCTTGGCCGCCGCGAACGCCGGGATGTTCGAGAGCGCGTTCTGATCGACGTAGCCGATGTCGGCCGCGTCCTGGGCCAGCACGGCCGGTGCGGAAGTGAGGATCAGCGCGAGACCGGCCAGCGCCGTGATGCGCGATGCGATGCGTAACGTTTTCATTCCCATGTTGTTCTAGAACGCCTGACCGATACCGAACGAGATGTGCGTGCCCAACGATCCCTTACCGAAGTCCAGGCGCAGCGTGTGGAGTCCCAACTGCGGGATGTCGAACCGCACGCCGACGCCGGCATCGGCATGCCAGATGAACGAATTGAGGTCGGTGGTGGAGTTGTCGCTGTTGAGTTGCTGACCGCCGACGATGCGCGTCGCGCCGTCGTCGCCGAAGATCACGATCGACACCTTGCGGTCAGCCGTGAGCGGGTAGCGCAACTCGGCTTGCACCAGCGCGATGTTGGTGCCGTAGAAGGGGTTGGTGTATCCGCGCAGTTGCTGATCGGAGAAGGTATAGAGTTTGTTGACCGGGATCGCGCCGTCGGTGACGCCGTAGCGGAAGTGGACGCCGAAGGTCGAGTGCTTGAACGTCGGCAGAAACTTCGCAACGTCGAACGTGATTTGCGAATAGTCGAAGGCCGAGCCGATGGCGGTGTTCGATACCTCATCGGAGATCGAGGTCGACCAGCCGGTGCGCGGGTTCGAGATGTCGTCGCGCGTATCGGCGCCCACGCCGAACACGAAGCTGTGCAACGCGTAGGGCTGGGATGAATTGATGTTGGCGATCGACGGCGCCGTGATACCGATCGCGGTCGAGGCGCTGGTCGTGGTGCCGTTGAGCGGGCTCGACGACGCGAGCGCCAACGGGTTGAGGTTTTGCTCGCTCGGGAAGAAGTACGGCAGCGGAACGGTGGCGTTGGCTTCCACCTCTTGGACGTTCAAGCCGATGGAGCCGCGGAAGTAATCCGAGAAACGGCGGCCGATCGAGGCGCTGAAGCCGGTCGAGGCCGTTTGGTACGTCGCCGCGACGCCGCTCTCGAGCACGTAGTTGGTCGGGTCGGCCGGAACGATCGACACCGGAATGTTCGCGCCGAGCGGGATCGGCGTCGACGTGATACCGGGTGCCGGGGCGGGCGTGGCCTGATAGACCGGATAGTAGTTGGTTTGCGCCTGCGTGAAGATCGTCAGCGAGGCGCTGTACCGGTTCCACGCTTCCGTGTTGCCGAGATACGGTATCGAGAACGAGAGTTCGGCGTCGCTGACTTGCGTGCCGCGCTCGAGCTTGATCGAGGCGCCGTTACCGGTTCCGTTGATGTTGTTCTGCGAGTACGAGATGTTGCCGGTGAGGCCCGTGCCGGTGATACCGCCGGAATACCCGGCGCCGATCTGGGCCGTCCCGGTGCGCTGTTCCTTGACGCTCCAGTGCAGCGTGACGTACGCCGGTTTCTTCGGATCCGGTCCCGGGTTCGTCGAGACGTCGACCTTTTCGAAGAAACCGAGGTTGTTGAGCCGGTTGTAATCGTTGCGCACGCCCGAATCGGTGACGAGCATGCCGGGCTTCATGCGCAGCTCGCGCCGGATCACGTCGTCGTGCGTGGTCGTGTTGCCGGTGACCTCGACCGCACCGACGCGCGCGACCGAAATCGCGTAGCGCACGTCGGCCGTACCGGCCTTGGTGTCGACCGTTGCCGGATCGATACCGGCTTCGAAATCGCCGATCGTCAGATCGTACTGTTTGTAGAGATCCTTGAGCTTGTCGGTATCTTTGTCGCGCTGCGCTTCCGAATACGTGCTGCCCGCTTTGGTCACGAGCGCCGCAAGGATCAGCCGCGACGGCAACACCGGATCCGCATCCGGCGGCGGCACGATGATGATGTTGCGAACCGTCAAGCCTTCTTGAATCGTCAACGTCAGCACGCCGGTCGTGTCGATGTTCACGTCGGTGACGTGCGAGGGCACCTGACCGCCGTAGCCGATCTTGTCGTAATACGAATTGATCTTCAGGACGTCTTCTTGATACGTCTTAAGGTTGAAGACCTTACCGGTCGAGGTGTCCATCAGCGCGGTCAGCGTGTCGGCCGAAATCGAACGGTTGCCCTGAAAGCGAATGCTGGTGACGACCGGATTCTCGACCACGCGGAAGGTGACCGAAACGCCGTCGGGGCGCTGCTTGATGACCGGCGGCGCCTGATCGGCGAAGAATCCGAGATCGTTGATCGCGCGCAGGTCGTCCGACACGACGGCCGGATCGAAGGGATCGCCGACCTTCGTTTTCACGGCCGCCAGGATTACGTCGGTCGGAACGTGCGTGTTGCCCGTGACCGATACGTCGACCACGGTCGGCGCCTTGGCCGGCGCGCCCGGCGCGGCGGGAGCGCTCGCGGGCGCCGTGGCCGGAGCGCTCGCGGGCGCCGTGGCCGGCGCGCCCGGCGCGGCGGTAGCGCTCGCGGGCGCCGGCGTCGGTGCTGCAACGGGAGACGGAGTCGTCTGGCCGACTGCGGCCGGCATGAGTAAACCGAACAATGCGAGGAGCGCGAGCCCCGTTCGCGGCGCGCGGCCGAACCAATCGAGCAAACTTCTGTCCCTGCGAGCGATAACTGGGGCGCGGGCGAGCGCACCTTGTGGGAACCAACGGGCACGGAACGCGCCGGGTTCCCGGGCCCGAAGTTTATGCCTCGCTTCTGGTATGGCCTTGTGGTTCCTCATGGATAGCTCCGGCTGAGGGTTAGGCTGAAGCCTTGGCGGTCGGAGAGCGGCTGGACACCGTTCTCGACTTGGACGGTGCTGGTGTTGCCGAAGATCGAGTTGGTGAAATACGGCGTCCCGTTTTGCTGGAAGTACGTGAAGCTGATCGTCGTCGCCGGGTCGGGCTTAGAGGCAAACCCGATCTGCGTGCGCGTGGGATAGCTCAAGACCTGACCGACGGTGGCGTAGACCGCGTGCTTCTTGGAGAGCTGTTGGCGCGCCGTGTAGCCGACGCGCCCGCCATAGTCGAGCGTGAGTTCGAGATCGGTCAAACCAAGCGCGCCGCCGAACGCGTTCTCAAGCGGAGAGAGTAAGCGCTGGGTGAGCTGAGTGTTGAACAAAGAGAATGCCTCTTGTTGGATGGGCGTGATCCCGGTTTGATACGGGGTGACGCCCGGCGGGAGGAACGCGTCGGATTCACCCGGCGCACCGCGCAGCGTACCGGCCGGCTGATTGCCGCCAAAATTCAGCGAGCCCAGGACCGGCAAATCGACCAGGAGCGCGATGATCTGCGCCTGTGAGTACGCCGGTTGCGAGGAGTAGCTGATCGTGTACGCATCGGCGGGTCCCGTCACCGCGACCTGGATGTCGGCCGAGCCGATGGCGTTGCGCGCAGGGTCGGGATCGGGGTTGTCGACGTGGGCCGTCGCGTGCAGGTTCAGGTTCGGAACGATCCCTTGGTTCGGATCGAAGGTGACCGTCGCGTCCTGGATGCGGAAGAGGCGCTGGTAGGTGGAGAACACGCCGCCGTGGGTGGCGGTGAACTCGCCTGCGGCGCGGGGCGAGAGCAACGTCCCGGAGAGGGTCAAGTTGCCGGCCGCGCCGACGTCGATGATCGACGACTTGATGCGGACGTTTTTGGCCGTGGCGTGCAGATCGAAGGCGACGTCGAACACCGGGCCGTTGCCGGGCGGCTCGGGCGGCGCGTTGGCGGAACGGAAGATCGCGGCGAACGGGATCGTCGCGTTCGTCAGGGTCACGTCGCCGCTCAACGTCGGCCGCCGCGGTCCGCCGACGACTTGGGCCGTGCCGTCGATCGTGCCGCCGCCGAACGCCGGCAGGTTGATTTGCGCCCCCTTGGCGGTGATGTTGATCGCGTAACCCTGGAACGGCGCGCCGAGGATCGGCAGGTTCAGCCGGCCGTCGGCGTCCACCGTACCCGCCCCGACCTGGGCGTGCAGCGCCTGCAGCGCAACGGACGTGCCCTCGAAGACGAGTTGGGCATTGGTGTTGCGGATCGGCGAGGTCTCCACGTTGGAGACGTACGAGCCGTCGGACAGGCTGACGCTGCCGAGGACCCGCGGATTGCCGACGGTGCCCTCGATGGCCACGTGCCCGTCGACTGTCCCGGTCAGCTTCGTCCCGGAGCCCGGCACGAGCGGCGCCAGCGCCGCCAGGTCGACCGAATGCGCGTCGGCCGTGATCGAGAGGGGCGCATCGGGCGGCCCGATGCCGGCCGGGTGCAACGAGATCGGGAGCGACCCGGCCACGACCGCCGAGCCGTGATTGAGGACGAACTCGGCGCTGTCGAGGTTCACCGAGTGGAAGTCGCTCTCCAGGTTGCCGATGATCCGCTGCACGAGCAACTGGCCGTAGCGCGGCCGGGTGAGATCGAAGCCGGCGGTCAGCCGCGGCTTCGCGAACGAGCCCTCGAGCACGGCATCCGACTCGAGCGATCCCGAAACGTCGACGGTTTTATGCGGGAGCACCCGCCGGGCCGCCGCGGCGAGGTCGGGGACCGTGGCGTGGAAGTGCAGCGAGAGCGGATCCCCCGGCGCGAGCCCGACGAGCCCGGTCCCGCTCAGGCGCGCAAAGCCGAGGTCGGCCGAGGCCGAATCGAGTGAGATCCGGTCGCCGACGATGCGCGTCGTCGCCTCCGCACTGACCACCGGAAAAGGCCCGAGCTGACCGTCGCTGACGCTCGCATGTCCGCCGATGGCCAGGCGCGGGAAGACGCCGGCGATCCGACCGGCGGCGGTGACCCGCCCGAGGATCGGGTACGGGAAGCCCGCCGCGGGGAGGAACGTTCCCAGGTCGACGTTGTCGGCGTTGAGGTCGGCTGCCAGCCGCGCCCGCAGGAGGGCGTTCACGGGTCCCGCCGCGGCCGGGAAGATCGACCCGGCGGCTCGGAGGTTGCCGTTGGGCCCCGCGATCGCGAGGTTGGTCAGAATTGCACCGCCGCGCGTCGACCACTGCCCGCTGACGTCGCCCAGGGGAAATTGCCGGATGCGCGTTCCGGCCAAAGCGATCTGCCCGGCGCTCGCCGTGTGCCGGCCATCGTTGCTGAAGCTGAAGTTGAGCGCGCCCGTCCCGGCCAGCATATCGCTCTGATCGAAATAGTCGTCGAAATCGGCCAGGTTGGCGGCCGGGCTCTGCGCGGCCACGCTCAGCGCGGCCGTGCCGACGGAGGCCCGGAAGGTGGCCCGCGTGCTGCCGATCGTCACCCGCCCGTCATCGATCAGGATCCCGGCCCCGGGTGCGACGGACAGCCGGCCGGCACCATCGCTGAACGCCAGGCCGTTGTAGGAGCCCTCCGGCGCGACCACGGTCCCCTCGACGGACGGCGCCGACGCCCCGCCGGCGATTTGGACTCGGGCCGAAAAGCTGCCCTCGGCGTAGCGTAACGGCAGGTGCAGGTCGCTGATGAGGCCGCCCACGTCACCGAGCGCGACCCCCGCGTCGAGGTCGTAGCGGAAGTTCGCGCCGCCGATGTCGTCGACGCGGCCACCCAGCCGGCCGTAGGTATCGCCTAGCGCCGCGATGCCGTCGCGGATGCTCAGCGTGCGGCCGCTCAGCGCGATGTCGACCCAGCCGCCGATCGGAAGGCCCATTGCCCGCCCGCGGTCGAGGTCGATGCTGCCGTGAAACGCCGGCCGGTCGAGGTTGCCCAGGCCGAACACCGAGACGCGGCCCGCGTCGAGCGGAAGTCCTGAACCGGCGAATGCCGCCGCCGGGACGCCGACCATCGAGATCGCCGTCTCGCCGTCACGCGCCGACGCGACCGCGTGCGCGCCGTCGAGCGTCGCGGAACCCGTGATGATGCGGACCGACGTGCCGGCGATCTGCATCGTCCCGGACGCCGCGCCGAGCGCGACGCCATGGATGCTGCCGCCGGTGAGCACCGCGCCGCTCGTCTGCACCGTGACCCCGCGATCGTCAACGAGCGCCGCCACCGGCGCGTGCACGTTCCCGCGACCGCCGATGTCGCCGGTGAACGGCCGCAAATCCGGCAGCGATCCGTCGTAGGTGCCCCGCACGCCGAACACGCCGCGCGCAACGGCGCCGTCGCCGCGAAATTTTCCGCGCGGACCGTCGAGCGTGATGCCGCGCAAACGCATGTCGTCGAACGTGCCGCCGAGATCGGCCGCGAGATCGCCTAACGGATAGTGTTCGAAGTGCGCGTCGCGCATGCGCACGTGACCGGCAACGGCAAAGCCGCTCGGCGGGCCGCCGGCGACGAGTTGCGCGTCGACGATGCCGCCGATCGGCGGGAAGCCGACCATCTTGACGCCGGGCAACACCGCGTTGTGCTCGGGCACCGCGAAACGATACCGCTCGGCGACCGCCCAACCCGCGCTCGATGAGATCGGCCGCTCGAGCCGGAACGCGCCGGCCAGCAGCGAGCCGTCGTCACGCGTGAACAGAAACGGGCCGAACTCGCCGCTCCCGTGTTCGTCGACGGCGAGGAACCCTTCACCGCTGCCGTGTGCGCCGTCGGCGTCGATCGTGCCGCGCGCGCGAAATCCGTGCACGCCGTTCCCGCCGATGATCGCGTCACCGCGAATCGTCTCGCCCGCGGCAATCGCCTGTGCGTAGGGCAGCGATGATGCCGGGCCCTCGACGTGCACGGCACTTTCGAGTTCGGCGATCGGCAAGTTGACGTTCACCTGACCCGCGAGCGTGCTCTGCAGCGCGCCGAAGCCGGTGTGAAACCCGGCAAACGAAACGACGCCGGCTTCATAATCGACCGTGCCGCCGGCACGATCGAGCGGGATCGTATCGTAGTACACGCGCGGCGACGCGATGACCGTGCGGATCAGCGGCTGCGCCGTCGTCGCGGTGACGAGCGTTTCGATGTGCATCGGCCCGCGCACCGGCTGGTCGCGCAAGAACGTGAAGAGCGTACGCAGCTGCGCCAGTTGCGGATCGGCCGAGATGCCGAGTTGGAAGTGCACGTCGGCAAAGTCGTACATCCCGCCGCGAATCTGCAGCGGGATGCCGGCCACCGTGCCGCGCAGATCCGAGCACGTCACGCCGTCGTCGAACAGATCGACCTTGCCGTGCAGATCGCGCACCGGTTTGGCCAGCGGTCCGAGCGTGATCTGCGCGCCCTCGAGTGTGCCGCCGCCGCCGACCGCGTACGCGAACGGCGTGCCCGCGAAGATGTTGAGCGCGTACGCCCGTACGTCGACGTTGCGCATCACGCCGTCGTCGAACCGGGCGATCTTCGCGTGCACGAGAAAGTTCAAGAGCCCGCGTAGCGGCAGTTGCGGCGCGCGGAAACGATGCATCGCAAAACCGCGGTTGTAGTCGATCACCGAGCGCACGCTGAGCGGCCAGCGCTGGATCGGCGCGGCTTGCGTGCGCCGTCCGATCAGCACGCCGTCGGCCCGCGCAACGGTGCGGGCGTTCGACTGGACCGAGGCGTCGATCGAGACGTTCGCGATCGACTGCTCCGCGAGGTCGGATTCCAACGGCGCCTCATCGATGATCCGCAGCGTACCGTCGCGCACGCGCGCGCTGAACAGCAGCGGTTCGGCCGCGGCTTGGGTCGGCGCGGGCGGCGACGAAGACGAGCCGCCGCGGTTGACGTTGTACGAGCCGTCGGCGTGGCGTACCAGCGTGAGGGTGGGATGATCGACCGCGATCCCGGCAAAACCGTAGCGGTGTTTGCCGCCCGGAAAGATGTCGCGCAGGGCGTAGTCGACGTCGACGCGCGCGGCATCGAACACCGGATCGCCGTTCTTGCGAACGTGCACGTCGCTGAGCGTCGCGTGTGACCAGCCGAGCGACATGTCGCCGAAGCGCACGTCGTATCCGAGCGCTACCCCGAGGCCCCGCGAGACGACGAACGTCGCGATCGCGTGATGGGCGAACGCCGCCACGAGGACGAGCACCGCGGCGACCGCGATTGCCCCGCCCCAGCGGCCGCGCAGAACCTTCAGGCGCTCATTCAACGTGTGGCGTTTGGGCTTTCACCCACGTCGCTCCCCTTACGGGCGTTACGGGACCGATTAGAGATCGAGGTTACGGACGGTCCGGGCGTACTCCTGAATGA
>PLTN01000048.1 GCA_003164495.1 Vulcanimicrobiota bacterium | reverse complement strand
CGCGTGATCGTCTAATCGGTGAAGGACTGCTACGGCGCGCTCGGCCTCGTGCACAGCATCTGGAAACCGCTCCCGGGCCGTTTCAAAGACTACATCGCGATGCCCAAGCCGAATATGTACCAGTCGCTGCACACGACGGTCGTCGGGCCGGGCGGCGATCCGCTCGAAGTGCAGATCCGCACGCTCGAGATGCATCGCACGAGTGAGTACGGCATTGCCGCGCACTGGCGCTACAAAGAAGGCGCCAAGGGCGACAGCTTCGAGCAGAAGCTCACCTGGCTGCGTTCGCTGCTTGAGTGGCAGAACGACATGCGCGACTCGCGTATGTTCATGGAGAACCTCAAACTCGACTTGTTCGAGTCGCAGGTGTTCATCTTCTCGCCCAAGGGCGACGTCTTCTCGCTGCCCGCGAGCGCAACGCCGCTCGACTTCGCCTATCAGGTGCATTCCGGCGTCGGCAATCATTGCGTGGGCGCGAAGGTCAACGGCAAGATCGTACCGCTCGACTTCGGTCTGAAGAACGGCGACATCGTCGAGGTGCTCGTCAACAAGTCGAGCGCCCGTCCGTCATTGGATTGGCTCTCGATCGTCAAGACGTCGGGCGCGAAGCACAAGATCAAGCAGTGGTTCCGCAAGGAACGTAAGGAAGAGAACGCGGTGTTCGGGCAGGAGATGCTCGAGAGCGAACTCGTCCACATCGGTTTGCGGACCGATGCCGCGCGCGGCGAAGTGATCGAGAAGATCGCCGGCAAGCTGAACTACGCGACGGCCAACGATCTCTACGCGGCGATCGGTTTCGGCGACGCCAATGCGGCCTCGGTCGCGAAGCGGCTGCGCGAAGAGCTGAAGACCGACAACGTGGTCGACATCCAGACGGTGCCGCGCCCGACCTCGACGCGCCGCGTTGCGCGCAACGCATCGGGTATCCGCATCGCCGGCGTCGACGACGTGCTCGTGCGGCTCTCCAAGTGCTGTTCGCCGGTGCCGGGCGATCCGATCATGGGCTTCGTCACGATCGGCCGCGGCGTTTCCGTGCATCGCGCCGACTGTCCCAACGTGGCCTACATGAACGCCGCCCCGGAGCGCATCCTCGAAGCGACGTGGGCTGATATCACCCACATCCAGCACGCGGTCGACATCGAAATCGAGGCCAACGACCGCTCCGGGTTACTGCAAGACGTGATGGGCGTCTGCGCCGAGTTGAAGACCCCGGTCTCCTCCGTGAACGCGCGGGTCAAGAAAGAGTCGGCGAACATCTCGATCACCGCGCAAATAACGAACATCGAGCATCTGCAGAAGCTGCTCTACAAGCTCCAGCACCTCAAAGAAGTTCGGGCGGTCTACCGCGTTACCAAACGCGAAGCCCGCGTCAGCAGCCAATAACGCCTAGGGCGTAAACTTCTGGACGAAGTCGCCGCTGCCGTCCCGGTTGGACCACACGGTGAAAACGGCATGCGTAGCGGGATCGATGGCGGTCGTGTGCACGGTCGCGTTCAGCGGTGTCGTGTCGATGATCTCCGGGGTTGCGTCCGCTTTGAGCTGGATACGCGTGATGCCGCCACCGCCGGCGCACGCCATGATGTGCTGCGTGCGATCGAGGGTGCACTGATCGAAGCGCGGCACGGTTAGCGAGCCGATCTTCTTGCCCTCGCGGGTGTACGCGCTCATCACGCCGTTCGTGCCGCCGACGACGATCTGCCGGAAGTCTGGATCGTACTGCAGGGGATGGTTGTTCTGAATCTCGGGGGTTGGGATCGTTCGTTTTACGGTGAGCGAGACCGGATCGATGACGGCGATCTCCGAGAGATCGTCGATGTTCTGATAGACGTCGTGCGTTTGCGGGTCGATGGCGAGGTACTCGGGCTTGTGCCCGGGGATCACCAGCGTCTTGAGCAGCTTGAACGTCTTCGCATCGATGATGAAGAGGTGCGTTCCGTCGTCTTCGTCGGCATAGATGTGTCCGTTGGACGGATCGTAGGCGATCGCGTCGACCGGGCCGCTGGTGTCGACCGACCGGAGGACCTTCATCGCAACCGGGTCGACCTCGCTCACGCTGTCGCCGTCGCCATTGCCGGTGAAGACGTGCCCGCTTGCTTCATCGATCGCGCTGCCGGCCATCGGCCCGACGCGAACTTGCCCGAGGACTTTGCCGGAGTCGGCGTCGACGATCAGTAGCGCTTTACTTCCGCCGTGGGCCGCGTAGACACGGCGGCGTTGCGCATCGACGGTAACGTAATCGAAGCCGCTGAAAACGGGAACGGGCTGTGGCGGCAGAGCAGCAGTAAGCACAATTCATTATACTAGCGCGCTTACATGAACGCAAAATGACGCCGCTTTCATGAGCTTTTCTTAAGCTAATCATCAACTGGAGTTAAGAAAACGCGCGTACTCGTAGGTGGAACCGAGCCCCACCGAGAGGACACATTGAACAGAATACGGCGAGCCATCCATGCGCTCGTAGCCATCGCTTTTTGGGCTGCTGCAAGCGGCATGCCGGCCGGAGCCCAAACATCCGGAACCACCATCTCCGGCGTCGTCACGAGTCAAGATAACGGCCTTCCCATCGCGGGCGTAACCGTGACGCTCTATCAAGGTGCGACCGTCGTCGCCACGGCCACGACCGACGCCGGCGGCGCGTATACGTTCGCTCAAGAACCGGCCGGCGAATATGGCCTAGGGTTCCAAGCTGAGGGTTTCGGCGCCACCCGCATCAATGACGTGGTGGTTACCGGCGCGAGCACCACGATCCGGACACCGCTGTTGCGCGCCGGCACGAATAATTCAGGCAACTTGCGCGTAATCGGTCAGAGCACTTCCGGCGTGCAGGGCAGCACGCTCGCCGCATCGTCGACGATCCAGCACAATCTCGACCCGGCCCAGCTCGAACAGCAGGGTTTCCTCAAAGCAGCGGACGCTCTCGGTCAGTTGCCGGGCGTGCAGCTCACCGGTGACCCGCACTCCATCGGCGACGACACGTCCATCGACATTCGCGGCATGGGTGCCGGTGAAGTGCGCCCGTTGATCGACGGTCATCCGATCGGACCGATCGGCGTCCTGGCGCAAGACTACTATAACTACGCGAATTCGCCGTTCGCTCTCTTGAGCAACATTCAAGTGACCGTCGGTTCGGGGGCCTCGGGTCTCTACGGTGTCGACGTCATCGGCGGAACCATCGATTTTCAGACGCTGAACCCGACGGCGCAAAACCATGCGGAAGTCACCCAGGAAGTCGGTAACGACGGCACCCTCGGGACGATCCTGAAAGCCACCGGAACCTTTGGGCATCTCGGCTACGCGCTCGGACATTCCGTTATGGGCACCTACGGCAATATTGCTCCGCAAATGATCTTTCAGGGTGCACGACCGAACAACAACTTGAACTTGAACAACGGCGGCGCGTGTACCGCATCCAACGACATCACCTCGTGTAATACGGCCTTGAACACCTACGAGGTCAGCCAAAACTACAAGGAACTCAACGATCTGGTAAAGTTGCGCTGGAACTTCAGCCCGGGAACGGCGCTGACGATCAGCGGTTACAGCGGGAACCACCACAGCGACAGCACCGGTAACGGTGACGACGACAATATCCCCTACAACACGCGTTTGGCGCAGATCCAGAATCAGCCGCAGACCTGCCCCGGCGGATACACCGTGATCACGAATGCGAATCCCAACGCCTGTCTCACGGCCCAGCAGTGGGCTGCAGCATCGTACGGGCCGTTCGGCGGCGGCGAAGACCGCAATCGCGGCACGACCCTTCAAGACTTCAACGCGACGTTTACGACCCAGATCGGAATGCACTCGATCGCGCTCGATACGTTCAGCGACTACTACAACTTCCACAAGTATTCGTCGGCAGCGGCCGGTCTCGATCCGACGGGCACCTTCCTCGTGGGCGGCGGTACCTACACCGACGATTACCTCACGCACGGATTCCTCGCCACCGACGATATCGCAACCGCGAAGAACGACCTCGGTTACGGCTACTATGTGGAGCATCAGCTCGATTCCGGAAACAACATCGCGGTCGACCCCACGACGTATCTGTCGACGTTCGTTTCGCAGCCGGCCCTCGGCGAGGGCGATTACAGCTTCTTCCTGCGCGACAACTACGTCATGAACGATCAGTTCGCGATCTATTTGAATGCCTGGGACCGTCGCAGCAGCGTGACCAACCACACCTCATTCGATCCCCGCCTTTCGTTCGTGTACAAGCCCACCCACCAAGACGTCATTCGTCTCACCGGTGGTCAAGCCGACGGTGATCCCGCCGCGAACGTCGCCTTTGCGAACGCTCTGAGCGGCTTCAGCAACCCCTCGAGCCTCAACCCGACGTGCGGCGGCCTCAACTCGATCGCAACCGGCGGCAATTCCAATCTGCTCCCGGAGCGCTCGAGCGATCTCGAGGCCGCCTACGGTCACACGTTCTGGTCTGATACGTCGATCAACGTCGTTGCGTACGCATCGAGCGTGAAGGACCAACTGTTCTCGGCGGTCTTCCCGATCACGCCGTTCGCGCTGGCGAATCCGGCCATCGCCGGATCGCTCGGCGGGTTCGCGCAGAAAATCAACGCCGCTTGCGGAACGACATACACGGCGAGCACCGTTTCGAGCGTCCTCGGTCTCTCGGGTGTGTTCAATGCGGCCAGCGCCTTATACCGGGGCGTCGAGATCAGCGGCCGCGTTCGGATCATGCCGCAAGTGCGGCTCGACTATTCCTACGACGTCCAGTCCTCGCAGCAATTCGGCGAACCGGTCTCCGCGCTCATGAACAATCCGTTCCTGCTCGACGGCGGCCAGATCGTGGGCATCCCGCTGCAGAAGGGATCGCTCGCGGCCGACTACAGCAACCGCGGGTTCGAAGGCCAGATTCAGGGCTACTACATCGGCAATAACAATACGCTCAACCGGCCGGCGTACACATTCTTCAACGCCTTTCTCTCGCAGGCGGTCGGGAAGCACGCGAGTCTTACGCTGAGCGCATACAATGTCTTCAATCAGAACGCGCAGCAATACGGCTACTTCGGCGAACAGTTGCCGCATCAATTGAACCAATATCAACCCGCCGGAGAGACGGCGCTCGGTCAAGTGCTCAATCCGAATATCGGGCTGAGCAGCCTGGCCGAACTCGACGGCATGCAAGGCACCCTCGTCACCTTGTCGCTGACATTAAAAATCTAGCGCGCCGCGGCGCGAGCATCGTGCTCGCGCTGACGGCACTGATGTGGAGCGTCCCGGCCGGCGCGCAAACGCCGGCCGGGTCGGATGCCGCCGTTCCTCACTACGATCACATCCTCGTGATCGTCGAGGAAAACAAGAGCTACGGGACCGTGTTCGATCACGGTTACGCCCCCGCGATATCGGATCTCGCCAAAACCTACGGCGTTGCGACGCAGATGTACGCGGAGCACCACCCCAGCGAACCGAATTACGTTGCGCTCGTTGGGGGCGATACGTTCGGCATCGCGGACGACGATGCGTGGTACTGCGTTCCCGGATCGACGCGCCCGTTTTGCAAGGGTTCGGATAAGCCGGATTTCGCCGTCCACCTGATCGATGGACCCAATCTCGCAACGCAACTTGCCGCGAAAGGCTTGGGCTGGCGCGCCTATCTCGAAGATCTTCCCAGCCCGGGGTCGCTCGCCGTGGTCTCGCCGGAAACAACCACCCAACCGGCCGCGCTCTACGCGGCCAAACATACCGGCTTCACGAATTTTTCGTCGGTGCACGCGGATCCGAACCTGCCTCGTGAACTGGTCGGCTTCGATGCGCTCCACGCCGACTTGCGCAGCGGCAACGTACCGGCATTTGCCCTCGTGGTTCCGAACCAGTGCGACGAAATGCACGGCATCAATTCGCCGAAAGCTCCGTCCGATTGCCAAAAGGACGATGATGGTCTGGTGCGCCGCGGCGACGACGTGGTGCGTTCGTTGATCGCCGAAATGCAGGCCTCGCCGATTTGGGCTCACGGAAATACCGCAATTGTCATCACGTGGGATGAGGACGGCAAAGCCGACCGGGTTCCTGGGGCGCAGCAGTCATGCTGCGTCCTCGACGCGCACAATCCCGGGGGCGGTCACATCCCGACGATCGTCATCACGAATCACGGTCCCCGTGCAACGACGGACGCGACGCCGTACGATCACTACAGCCTGCTGCGAACGATCGAAGATGCGCTACGCTTGGAGGGCCACCTCAAGCATGCGGCCGATGCAGCTGTGCGGCCCATGACGCCGTTGTTTGCGATCAAACCTTAGAGCGCGGCGGCCGCCAGAGCGGGCAGCGTGATGATGACGATGGCGCCGTCGCCGTCTTGCGCGTTGCGCAGCTCGATCGTGCCGGCGTGACGCTCGACGATCGAGCGAGCGATTGCGAGCCCCAAGCCCGTGCCCGGTCCACTTCGCGCCGGATCGTCGCGCCAGAAGCGACTCGTTGCTTTGCGCAAGGCCCCATCGCTGAACCCCGGCCCGTCGTCGCTGACCGCGATGCGGACGGTTGCGGCGGTGCATTCCACGGTCACCGTCACGCGGTGCCGCGCGAAGCGAAGCGCGTTATCGATCAAGGCGACGATCGCGCGCTCAAGCGTCTCGGCATGGGTGAGAATGCCGGCCTCCGTCGTGCCCGCGCACGCGAGAAGCACCGCGCGCGAGCGCGCCAAGGGCTGCATGCTTGCGACGGCCCGCTCCGTGAGCGTGGCAGCCGATCCGGGCTGCATCGGCAGCGCGTCAACCTCGTCGCGCGTCGTGAGGATCAAGCTCTTGGCCAGCGCCTCGAGGCGCTGCGTTTCGCGTTGCAGCCGTTCGAGGGCGGCGCGGTAGGCTTCGGGGGTTCGCTCGTGCATCAAGGCCAGCTCCACTTCGGCGCGCATGACGCTCAGCGGCGTGCGCAATTCGTGCGATGCGTCGGCGATGAAGCGGCGCTCGCTCTCGAACGCGGCTTCGAGGCGGTCGAGTAAGCGATCGAAGGTTACGCTGAGCCGGCCCAACTCATCGTCCGGACCGTTCCAGGCGAGACGCTCCGCGAGATCGGTCGCTTCGATCTCAGACATCATCGAGCTCATGTCGGTCACCGGTTGCAACATCCGGCGCGTGATGGTTCCGCCTGCTGCCGCGGCGGCGATGATAACGACGAGGCCCGCGCCGCCGAGCGCGAACAACGTGATCCACTCGGCTTCGTTGTCCAAGTCCCGCGACGCCCACGCGACGATCGTCCCAAAATGGACGTGGTTCTCGGTTATCGGCAGCGCCACGAATTCGGTCGAACCACGGTCGAGCCGGGCGATCCCGGCGCTCGCGGCGGTCGCCGCTGCGGTCAATTTTGCGAGGGGAGGGGATGACAGGTTCGATGACATCAGCGAGCCATTGCCTCGCAACACCGCGCCGTTGAGTCCCTGGCCGAGCAGCGCTTGAAATTGAACGAGGTCTTCGCCGTGCAGATCTTCGAGGCGGCCGTGCCGTACGTCGATGATCGAGCGTATGGCTTTGACCGTCGTATCGAGGCGCGTCTCGAAGGCCGAGTTGAGCGCGACATGCACCGTGAAAAACGCCACCGTCCCCAATAGGATCACGGCGAGCGCGACGATCGCCGTGTAAACCAGCGTCAAGCGCGTGCTGAACGTCAGCCGCCGCATCATCATCGTTCGTCGAAGCGATATCCGACGCCGCGCACGGTGTGCAGCAGCGGCGTTTCGCCGGGCGCCTCGAGTTTGCTCCGCAACCGACGCACGTAGACGTCGATGACGTTGGAGCCGATTTCACTCTCCGACGGCCAGAGGGCCGCCGAGATCATCTCGCGCGTGAGAGCGCGCCCGACGTTGCGCATGAAGTATTCGAGAAAGATGTTTTCGCGGCGCGTCAAGTTCAGTTCGCGTCCGTTGCGGGTTGCCCGGCGCGATGCCGGATCGTAGCGAACGCCGGCGCACGCCATTGCCGGGGGGCGTTCGCGCGGCTCGCGCCGGGCGAGCGATCTCAGGCGCGCTTGAAGCTCCGCGATTCCGAACGGCTTGCGCAAGTAGTCGTCGGCACCGGCATCCAAGCCGGCGACGGTATCGGCTTCGGTGATCCGCGCGGTCAGCATCAGAACCGGCGTGCGGACGTCGAGCGCACGCAGCGCCCGCACGACGTCGAGACCGTCGCGCCCGGGCAACATCACGTCCAAAACGATCGCGTCGAACGAATCGTCGGCGCCCAGTAATTCTGCAGTCGGACCATCGGCTGCCGTGTCGACGATGTGACCGCTTTCTTCGAGGGCGCGGACGAGCACGTCGCGCAGCGCCGCATCGTCTTCAACGACCAAGAGTTTCAGCGTTCATGCTCCTGTCATGTTTCCAGGGGAATACTGTAGCTGCATGCAAGTTCCGGATCACAGGGAATGAATCTTGCCCGCTTCGCCTTACGAAATGATAAGGTCATCGTCTTCGCGGTGCTCGCCCTGGCGCTGCTGGGAGTGCGCGCGTATCTAACGACGCCGCAGAGCATTTTCCCGGCCATGAGTTTCGCGCGAATCGATGTTGTGGCCGATGTCGGCGACCTTCCGCCGGATCAGGTGCGCGTTGCGGTAACGCGGCCGCTCGAACAGGCATTTCAGACGCTGCCCTCGGTGACCAACGTCGTGGCGACATCGAGCCAGGGCTCGGCCGAGCTCTTCGTGAGCTTCGCGCAAACGACCGATCCACAGAGTGACTTGAATTTCGTGAATCAGGCGCTCTCGCAAGTGCGTGCCTCCCTGCCGGCCGCACGCAGCGTCGTGGCCGTCATCGTGAACCCGAATCGCGAGCCCGTGCTCTCGTACGCGCTGACCTCGCCGGATCTCTCGCAAGCCGTCCTGCGCAGCCTGACCGTAACGCAAATTGTTCCGAAACTCTACGGCACGCCGGGGCTCGGGCAGTTGCTCGTTACCGGCGGACCGGAGACCGAGTTCCACGTCAATCTCGACCCCGCGCAGCTCGCGGCGCAAGGCATCGGTAGCGCCGACGTCAGCCGCGCGCTGGCCGACGCCAACGACGTGCAGGCGGTCGGCGTCGCGCAACGTTATTATCAGCGCTACGCGGTGCTGGTCGATGCGTCGCTGCGCGATCGTGCGTCGCTGGCGGCGGTCCAGGTACCGACGAAGAACGGCTCGTCCGTTCCGCTAGCGAGTTTGGGCACGATCGGGCTCGGCGTTTCTCCGGTGACGGATCAGACCTCCGTCGACGGAAAGCATGCGGTGATTCTGAACGCGTATGCCATTTCCGGCGCCGACAGCGTGGCGATGGCCGCCGCGGTGCGAGCGCGATTGCAAGCCGTCACGCGGCGGCTTCCGCGCGATGTCACGGTGACGCCGTTTTGGGATGAGACGACGCTGATCGTCGCGTCGCAATCCGCGCTTCGCGACGCGATCTTCTTGGGTGCGCTGCTGGCTATCATCGTAATCTACGCGTTTCTGCGCAATCTGCGTTTGACGCTCGTCGCGGCCGCCGTTATCCCGCTCGCCATGGCGATCGCGGTGTTCGCGCTGGCGCTGACGGGCCAGTCATTGAACCTGATGAGCGTGGGAGGACTTGCGGTTGCCGTCGGCTTGATCATCGACGACGCCATCGTTGTGATCGAGAACATCGCGCGCAACCGCCGCGAGCAACCCGCGCGAGATCTCGACGAGACGATCGCAATCTCGACGAACCAGCTGAGTGCGGCAATGATCGCGTCGACGACGACCACGGTGGTCGTGTTCTTGCCGCTGGCGCTGCTCAGCGGCGTGGCCGGCTTTTTCTTCCGGGCCCTCGCATTCACGCTCTCGGCGTCGCTGATCGTTTCGCTCGCGCTCGCGCTTTTGGTTGCCCCGATCGTCGCGCGCGCGCTGTTGCGTGGTCAGGTTGAGAACGAAGCGAAGGCCGACCCGGTCGCCGGCGTATTGGCCCGCTACGACGGTGTTCTGCGGTGGGCCCTCGGCCATCGCGGTGCGGTTGCGGCCGGTTCCGCGGCGGTTCTCGTGGTGACCGTGTTGCTGCTGAAGGTTCTGCCGAGTGACTTCTTGCCGAAGATGGATGAGGGTCAGTTCGAGATCGCCTACACCCTGCCGGTGGGAACCACGCTCCAAGCGAGCGACGCCGCCGCCACGCAAATGGAAAAGCTGATTGTGAGCGATCCGGCCGTCGCGCATGTGGGACGGCTCACCGGCGTCGATTCCAACGGGCTCTCACCCACACCGCCGAACCAAGGGCTCTTACGCGTCCGCTTACAGCCGCCGGAGCGGCGCAGCGACTACGATGCGGTCAGCGACCGTCTGCGCGACCGGCTCACTGCGGCGGTGCCGTCGGCGCTGTACGACTTCCACCAGATCCTCGAAGACCTCATCAACGATCTTTCGGGGACGCCTGCGCCGATCGACGTGATCGTGCAAGGGCCCGAGCAGCAGACCTTGATCGATCTCGCGGCTCGCATCGCCAAACGCATCGGCGACGTGCCGAATGTCGTCGATGCCGCAAGCGGCGTCACCTACGACAACCCATCGGTGCGGATCGCGCCGCGTGGGGCGGCGCTCGCCGCGCTGGGTCTGAGTGCCGGCGATCTCAGCGATGCGGTGGCGGCACTCGGCCAAGGCACCGTCGCGACCAATCTGCCGGGTTCGCAAACGCTGATACCGGTGCGCGTCATGGTCGGGTCCAGCGATGCAGGGCTGGATGCGAACACCTTGTTCTATGCGAAGGGTGCGGCGGCGGCAATCGGTGACGTGGCGGGTTTGACCACTCAACGCCTGTCGAGCGACATCACGACTCAGAACGGACAGTTGCAGATGCACGTGACGGCAAACTTCGACGGTGCCAGTCTCTCGGTGGTGACCGCAGGCATTGCCGGCGCGTTACATACGATCGCGTTGCCGCCAGGCTACTCGGTGTCGATCGGCGGCCAGGCGCAGTCGCAGGCGCAATCGTTCGGCGAATTCGCGAACGTCATCGGGATCGCGATCGCGCTCGTGTTTGCGGTCATGCTCGCGACGTTCCGTTCGTTTCGCCTGCCGCTGGTGATCCTCACCGCGATTCCCTTGGCGCTCATCGGAGTTGCGCTCGGACTGTTCGTCACCGGGACCGCCGTCAACGTGTCGTCGCTCATGGGTCTGCTGCTGCTCGTCGGCGTGGTGGTGAAAAACGGCATCTTGCTCATCGATGTGGCGAATCGCCGTCGCGCAGCCGGTGAAACCATCGAAGCAGCGCTGCTCACCGCGGGGAAAACGCGGTTGCGCCCGATCGTGATGACCACGCTGGCGGCGATTGGAGGCCTTTTTCCGCTGGCACTCGGCATCGGCCAGGGCGCCGAGATGGAGAAACCGCTCGCCATCGCCGTGATCGGCGGCCTTTCGACGGCGACGATCTTCACGCTGATCGTCATCCCCGTTCTCTATGCCGCCTTTACCGGCACGTCGCGCGCGGGACTCGCGCGCCCGGCGATCGTCACCGCGCTGATCGCCGTGCTCTTCGCGGGCTCGGGCCTCCCGGCGCGCGCGCAGGATACACCCGTATTGGTTTTCACGAATTTATCGGTTGCCGATGCGATGCGGGCCGCGCTGGCCGCATCGCCGGACGTCGCTGCCGCGCAAGCGCGCGTCGACGAGAGCCGCAGCGCGCTCGCTACGGCACGTTCCGGCGCAGCGCCCTCGCTCGTCTCGAACTACGCCCAGACGCCGCAGGGCAACCCGCCCGGCCCGAACATCACCTCGCGCCAGGTCAATACCGGCCTGCAGTGGACGATCGGTGATTTCATCGCCTTCGGACCGGCCGCGCGCGAGGCCGCCTTTACGCTGGCCGCGGCGGAAGCCGACGAACATGCCGCCGAAAATGCCGAACGCGTGAAGGTCATCGGACTGTATTTTGATGCGCTCAAAGCACGCAGCATCGCCGGCGCGCGCCGCGATGCGCTGGCGTTCGCGACCGCGCAGCGCGATGCGGCCGGCGTGCGCGCGAAGGCCGGTGACGCGCCCCGCCTCGATGTCGTTCGCAGCGAGGTTGCCGTCGCGAAAGCGCAAGCCGATCTCGAAGAGGCGGTCGCAGCGGATGAAAACGCCGATGATGCGTTACGCGTCGAAACCGGCGCCGGTGCGGACGCGCTTACGGCGACGACGCCCGGGGCGTTACCGGCGATCAATCCGGCGCTCTTCGATCCGCATACCGTGGTCGGTCTAGCGACGGCGATGCGACCGGAAATCGCATCGGCGCGGTTGCTGGCGCAAGCGGCGCAAGCCGACATCGGCGTTGCGCGAGCGGCCGGATTTCCGACGCTGACGGTCAGCGGAGGCTACCTCGTCGGTACCGATTCGGGGGTGCCGGTCAACGCACCGACGATCAATGCGAACCTGACGCTGCCGCTGGGTTCGGGCGCGCACGATCGCATCGCTACGGCCAATGCGAAAGCGCGCGAGGCGCAAGCCAAGGCCGTTTCGGTCGAGCGTGAGATCGTACTCGACGCGGGCGCGGCGGCACGATCGCTCGGGGCGTCGCAACGGGCTGCCGGCGCGATGATGCGCGCGCGTGAATCGGCGCAAGAAGAGTGGCAAGCAACGGAACTCGGCTACCGCAATCGCGCCTCGTCGAGCCTCGACGTCGAGAGCGCCCGCTCGACGTACACGCAAGCGCTGGTCGACGAACAGTCCGCCCTCTACGATCTCGATAAAGCACGGGCGACACTCGACGTGGAGATCGGCCGATGACGCGCGAGCGGCGGTGGTGGGTGGCCGGCGCAACGGTCGTCGTAGCCGTGATTGCCGTATTCGTGTTCTGGCATCGTTCCGCGCCGCGGTCGGCAGAAGACGTTTCGGTCGCGCCGAACGTTCCGCTCGTCACCGCGCGTGAGGGGACGTTCGTCGAACGCGTCGAGGCGCATGGGCGCATCGGGCCGCCGTCCGGCAGCAGTGCGAAGCTCGCGTTCGCGCAAGCCGGCATCCTGCGCGCGATCGACGTGCAGGTCGGGCAAACGGTGGCGATCGGCCAGCAGCTGGCGGAACTCGACCGGGCGGCGCTCGCGGCAACGCTCGCGGAGGCCCGAGCCGATGCGAATCTGTCCGATCCGCTCGCGGGCGTAGCCGGCGCACAAGCGCGCCTCGCGGCGGCAACCGAGAAACTTGATACGCTCGAGAACGGCGGTCCATCGGCGTTGAGCAGTCGCATCGCCGCGGAATCGGCAGCGCGCCAAGCGGCGCTGACCGTCGAGACCGATCGCGCCACCCTCGATCGCGATCAGGTGCTGCTGCAGGCCGGCGTCGTGGCGGGCAAAGACGTCGATGCGGCGCGTTCGCAACTGGAAGCCGACGAGTCCGCTCAACGCGCCGCCGACGCGCACGTCGCCGCCGCCGGCACCGATTTTCAAGCCGAACTCAAACAAGCGCAGGCCGACGTCGCATCGGCGCGCAGCGACGTGCAGACGGTGAGTTCGCAAGCGTCAGCCGCGCGAGCGCGCTTCGATGCGGCGCAAATCGCGTATGCCAACGGCGTACTGAGCGCGCCCGCCGGCGGCGTCGTGCTCTCGATTCTCAAGCACCCGGGTGAAGTCGTCGACCCCACCGTGCCGGTCATCGAAATCGGACCGGCACTGGGTCACAGCGTCACGCTGAATGTTCCCGCCGCAGAGGCTGCGCGCATCGTCCCCGGCGATCCGGCAACGCTGCGCACGTCGTCGGGCGCTGCGACGCCCGGTACGGTCACGGCCGTCGTTCCGGCGGTAGATCCGGCCACGCAGTTGGCGACGGTCGTCGTCGGCGGCGCGCCAGCGGGCGCGGTGGCGAGCGATGCGCTGACGGCTACGATCGACGTTGGCCGCGTGCGCGGTATCGTCGTGCCGAGTACCGCGATCGTGCAAGATCCGCAAACCGGAAGAACGGTCGTATTCGTCCATGACGCCAACCCGAAGGCCGGCGAGTCCGCGTTTCAACTGCGCGACGTTGTGGTGCGCGCGAGCGACGCAACGAGCGCGTCCATCGCGAGCGGGCTGCACGCCGGCGAACGCATCGCGGCGCAAGGCGGTTACATGTTGCTCGCACCGGCCGGCGGCTGATCCGGATTAGCTGCCGAACGTCACCGTGAACTGGTAGGTGCTTGCCACCGGACGGCACGCGAACGATTCGGTGCGGTACGATGACTTCTGCGCGGCAGCGAGCGCGGCGCGATCCAACGGCGCATAGCCGCTCGATCGGACGACTGCTGCGCCTACGACGGTGCTGGTTTCATCGAGATCGACGCGTACGACTGTCGTGCCGCTCGCATGCACGGCACGCGCGGCGGGCAAGTCGTCGGGCTGCATCGGCAAAATCGCGCGTGGCGGAGCGTACGGCTGACTGCACGATGCAACGGTTGCCGCGCCGAAGCTCGTCGGCTGCACGGTCGGCGTTTTGGTGGAGAAGTTATCGCGCAGCGCGCGACGGTCAGCTTCGAGCGTCGTGACCGTGCGCGGATTCACCGGGACGGGTGCATCGGCGGCGTACGGCCGCGTGATCGGACACTCCATGCGCGAATTCGGACTAAGTCCGGTGCTTTCGATCCACGCGCTGACGAGACGTTCGCCGGGCGGCAGCACGAAGTAGCGGCGCCCGCTCGAGCCGGTGTTGCCGATCGGCCCGATGTCGTTGAAGTCGACCGCGTAACGCGTGCTAGCGGAATCGACCCGCAAGCGGACGCTGGCGGTGTCGCCGGAGTCGAAGTCGAGCAGCACCCCGTAGGTGTCTTGGCGGCCGAGGACGGCGAGGTCGGTGACGGCGGCGATCGTGACCGGGCAGAAGACGTTGGCGCGGGCCGGCGCCGGCGGGGCCGTCATCACGAGCGCGGAGGCGGCGATCGTGGCGGCGAGGGCGGAGGCGAGGAACTTCATCGAAGGGCGGCCTTGGCGGGACGGACCTCCCGGCCCTTGGCGTTGGTCGTCCCGGCGTGATATACTTCCGGGGTTCTGGCCGGGCACTGCCCGGCCGCTACCCGCTGGTCGGCCCGTCCGACCCACCGGCCTTGCCGGTGTCCGCAGAGGGAACCCCCCGTGCCCGCAATCGACTACGAAGTTACCTATATTCTGCGTCCCGCGCTCGAAGAGACCGACATGGACGCCCGCGTCGAGACCATCGCCGAGTCCATCAAGGGACAGGGCGGTGAGGTGGTCGGCGAGATCGAGAAACTAGGCAAGCGTCGCCTGGCCTACGAGATCGACGACGTCCGCGAAGGCTACTACGTGGTGATGAAGTTCAAGAGCGACGCCGCTGCGTCCAAGGAACTCGAGCGCCAGATGCGCCTGAACGAAGACGTGATGCGCGCCCTGGTCATCCGCCTCGACGCGTAGGGCCCCGGCTGTGCCAGGCAGCTGGCAGAGCCATCCCCGATAATGAGTTTGCGCGCCGACCGGTAGGCGGCGCATCTAAGAAGAGGTTCGCGCTATGGCTGGTTCGTTCAACAAAATTATCCTCGTGGTTAATCTCACCCGCGATCCGGAGATCCGCTACGTCGGCTCCGGTGCGGCCGTCACGAAGTTCACGCTCGCCGTGAACCGCCGCTCGAAGCAGCAAGAAGAGACGGATTACATCGACATCGTCGCGTGGGACAAGCTCGCAGAGACGTGCAACACGTATCTGAAGAAGGGCATGTCGTGCCTGGTCGAAGGGCGCCTTTCGATTCGCTCGTACGAAACGAAAGAAGGCGAGAAGCGTAAAGCGACCGAGGTCGTCTGCAACACGATGCAGATGCTCGATCGCGCCGGCGCCGGACGCGCTCCGAGCAACGGCGACGGCGGCTCCTACGAGCGCTCACCCGCACCGGCCTACGCGGGCGGCTCGTCCTCGGCCGGCGCCGACGAAGACGCCTCCCTCGACGACGAAATCCCGTTCTAGCAGGGTGCTGAAAAACTCGC
>PLTN01000005.1:8502-8688 GCA_003164495.1 Vulcanimicrobiota bacterium | reverse complement strand
CCATGTGCATTGGGATCGTCAACTGCGGGAGACGATATTTCAGTTCGAAGCGCTGCCATTCATTCGAATTCCCCTTAAGGGAGTTGCGGTACTGGCTCTGCAGCTTTTGAACCCTGTCGTGACCCGGAAGCGCTGCCATGGCTACGCGATCGGCGATGAGTTCATCCGTGATCTTAGAGTGATCGT
>PLTN01000005.1:0-8470 GCA_003164495.1 Vulcanimicrobiota bacterium | reverse complement strand
GCCACTGCTGACCATCAGCATCCGCTTAACGCGTTGCGGATCGTCGACGGCCAACTTGGCACACATATATGCGCCGCGAGAGTTGCCACAGAGGTTCGTCTTATCGAGGCACAGCGCATCGAGAAAGCCCAACAGGTGCGAAACGGAATCCTGATCGGTGCACGACTCGGTGGGCTTGTCCGTGAGACCGTAGCCTAAGGTATCGATCGCGTAAACCCGAAAGTGTTTTGCTAGTACCGGGATCGTTTGCCGCCAGCCCGCCCATCCGTAGGCACCGGGCCCCGCGCCGTGAACGAAGACGATCGGGTCTCCGCTCCCGGCTTCAACGTAATGCGTTCGGATACCGCGAACGTCGACGAACGAAGAAAGCACGTCTTGAGGCAACTGCATGAAACGGAAGGCCTTTCATAAGCGTACGAGAGAAATTTGGGTGCGGCTATTTTTGCGTTTTGCGCACGAAAGTCGCTTTTCGTGGTCGGCGTTTGAGCGAGCGCAGCGTCAGTTCCGTGACGAGATCGGCTACGGCTTGCGGCGTGATCCTGCCGTCGGGCTGAAGCCACCATGCAATCGAGTTGCACATACCGACGATGATGTGAGAGGCGACCTGAGCGTCGACATCGTGGAGCGTTCCGGCGGCGATTCCCTCCGCGATGATCGCCGTGAGATGGTTCGTGACGTCGCGTCGGGCGCGCTCGTTTTGCGTCGCGATGCGCTTCGGCAAATCGGCGGCGCTAAGGATCAGCAAGCGAAAACGAGCGCTGTACTCGGCGACTTGCAGCGACATCCGGTGCATCGCCTGCTGTAGCTTCTCTTCGGGGGAGAGCTTGGCATCAAAGCGGATCGACCGCAGGAGTGCGGCCCGCCCCTCGGTGACACCATCGACGAGTGCGACCAGTAGCGCGTCCTTGTTCTCGAAATAATGATAGATCGCGGGACGCGTCATCCCCATCGTGTCGGCGATGTCCTGGAGGCTTGTCCCATTGTAGCCGCGCTCTGCGAAGAGGTCGGCAGCACGCGCCAGCAACTCGGTTTCAACGAGCTCGTAACGGGTGCGAACACGCCCACCTACCGGAGCGCGTTTGCGTGTCGCCAAAGAGCCGCCATCGTCGTGGTTGCCGGGGACCATGGAGGTATGTTACACTTCGGAATAATATTTTACTCTCGCGAAAGCTGGCGGCAAACAAAGAAACCTTGGCGCCCCGGGGAGACGACATGCCAAGCGAGCGTACGAGCAGGCTTGCCAAGACGAACTATTGGGACGAGCTGTTCGCGTTGAGGGATCGCCAGCGCGCCGAGCGCGCGAACGGCTTGCAGGTAATCGATGAGGACGAGCTGCCGCTCGAGGTCAACCGTCAAGGCTTGATGCGTTGGTATATGCACCCGTCGATTCGCGACACGGTGCTCTCCACCGTGATGTTTTTCGAACAAGAGATTCCGCCTGGTAGCCGTTCCGGCCGGATCAAGTTTCAGGGAAACCAGATCATCATGATCGTCGAGGGTTCCGGCTACACGATGCTCGACGGCGCCAAGCACGCGTGGAAGGCTGGCGACGTCGTGAGCTTGCCGCTGAGAGAAAACGGCGTGGTCGTGCAGCACTTTAATCCGGATCAACAGACGACCGCAAAATTCGTTGCCGCCGAAATGAACTGGTTCGAATGCTCGAGCGTGGACCGGGGCAGTGGCTTTGAACAACTCGAGAATTGCCCAGAATATAACCGGCTTAAGGCGGAGGAACGACCGGGTGTCTGAGACCGAACGCACACGCACTCGCGAGCGGCCTCCGTTGAGCGAGGACCCCTATGAATCGGCGTACCGCTACCGCAAAGAACAAGCGGAGCGACAGCTCAATGCCCCGGTTGTGGTGCGATCCGAAGACTGTGACGTCTTTCTCTCGCGCCAGGGTCGCTTGTGTTTTCTCCTCGATCCGCTGACGCTGCCGCAGAATCCCTTGCACCATTGGCGGCTTTTCACGCATGAAGTTCGGACGAAGTCGGGCCGTCATCGCCATCAAGGAGGCCTTGTTATCTATGTGGTTTGCGGTGTTGGCTACTCGATCGTCGAGGGCGAACGCGTCGACTGGAAAAAGGGCAGCTTGATCTTGCTTCCAATGAAGCCCGGCGGAGTCGAGCATCAGCACTTCAATCTCGATCCCGACAAACCGTCGGTGTGGGCGGCGTTCGTGCCGATCGCGCTCACGGAACACGTAGCCTCGCAGATGCGGCAAACCGAAACATCGCCCGAATTCGGTCAGGAGTAAAGTCTCCCCGATGCTGACTGCAAAAGAGAATGAACGTCTGACCCAAATCGGTCCGGGAACGCCCTGCGGAGAATTACTGCGCCGTTACTGGCAAGCAGTCTGCCCGACCAAAGAGCTGTCGGGGAAAGTTCGCAAGAAGCGTATCGAGATTCTGGGTGAGAAATTGCTCGTTGTTCGCCTGGACGACGGTTCGTTCGCCTGCATGAGCGAGCAATGTGCCCATCGCAACGCCTCGCTCTATTTCGGCTTTATCGAGCGCGACGGAATCCGCTGCTGCTATCACGGCTGGAAGTTCGACTGTACGACCGGTACGTGCATAGAGCGGCCGTTCGAGAGCGCGGAAACCACAGCCAAGATGAATCTCAAAGCCTATCCCATGCAGCAACTCGGCGGATTACTGTTCGTCTACATGGGCCCGGAGCCGGCAAAGGCGCCGCCCCTGCCGCACTGGGATGTCATCGCGCGCACCGACCGCCCGCGTACGATTGCGGTTCTACCAGACCATAAGTGTAACTGGCTACAGATTCAAGAAAATACGGTCGACACCGCCCACACCTACTACCTGCACGGTGAATTCGCTGCCGTCAACGAGCTCGACTCGAAGGGCGTCGCGGAATATTACCACCGGCCAATTGAAAAATACGATTGGGCGATCTCGCACTGGGGCGTCGAGAAGACGCTCGTGTATGGCGGCGATCGTCCCGAGGTGGAAGTTCGCCCACCGCTCATATTCCCGAACATCTTGCGGGTACCGGTGGGCCCGGTCGAGTCCATGCACTTCCGGATTCCGATCGATGACGAGCGTACGCGTATCATCTGGGTGGGGCTGATGCCGGAGGGTTCCGCATCACTCGTACCTGACAGCGAAGTGCCGTACGAAATTCGCCGTGATCCACCGGGCGTCGAGATCGAAGACTATGACGTCTCGACGGTTTGGCAGCAAGATCGCGTCGTTTGGGAGACGCAAGGCGTGATAGCCGATCGCTCGCGCGAGAACCTCGCTGCGACCGACCGCGGGATCGTTATGTTCCGGCGCATGCTACAGTCGCAGATCGACCTGGTCGAGACGGGCGTCGAGCCGACTGTCGCGGTCGTTGATGCAGCCGAGCCGACGAGGATGATTGCGTTCGATAGTGCGACGCGGCCGTGGAACGAAGCCGTCGCCCCGTGGTATCCGGGGCAAGAAACCGAAGCGATCGGTGCTTCCCATGGGTGAGGTGCTTGGCATTGGGCTAAGCCACTATCCGGGTCCGCTCGTCCCCGGCAAGTACTGGGCACGGATGTTGGCGCGCAACGTCAAGATCGGTCGCGTCGCGCCTGAGCTGTTTGAGGATAAGACGAGCTGGCCGCGTGAAATGATCGCCGAGTGGGCGAACGACGAAGGTGCGGCCGCGGGAGAAGCGCATGAGGCACGACTTTTACACGGCTACGAACGGCTTCGTGAAGAACTCGCGGCCTTCAAACCCGATCTCGTCTTGATCTGGGGAGACGACCAATATGAGAACTACAAACGCGAGTGCGTTCCGCCGTGGGCCGTCGGCATCTTCGATGCAGTGAACAGCCGGCCGTACATGCTCGGTCGCGGCGTGTTTGCTACCGACGAGAACCCCTGGAATGCGGCTGGCGAAGACGAGATGACGATCTCCGGACACCGTGCGGCGGCGACGCAGCTATATCGGCATCTCATCCAAACGGGCTTCGAGGCGGCCTACTCGCTGGTATTCACGCATCCACATGGACTCGCCCATTCGTTTAACAACACCGTGCTGTTTCTCGATCGCGAGCGTGCCGGATTTCCGTACCCGGTGATCCCGGTGCACGTCAATTGTTACGGCAACCAGCTCTTAAGTACGACCAGCGAAGCGATGGCCGAGGGTGGCGAGGTCGTCACCCTTCCGCCGCCGACCCCGCATCGATGCTTCGAGCTGGGTGCTGCTACCGCACGATTTTTTGCGGAGAGCCCGTGGCGCGTAGCCCTCATCGGCTCCGCGAGTTTCTCACATGGTTCGCTTACGGCAAAACACGGCCGGCTTTACCCCGACTTACCGGCCGACCGCGCGCGCGTCGACGAACTCGCGGGGGAAGGCTGGAAACAGTGGGGCTCGCTTACGCCCGAAGCGATCGAAGACGCGGGTCAACATGAAATCCTGAATTGGGTGTGCCTCGCCGGGGCTATGGGTGCGCTGTCTGCGCGATGCGAGATCATCGATTACGTTGAGTCGCACTTGTTCAACTCGTCAAAGTGCTTTGCAGTATTCCACCCTACCACGAAAGGCAGTTGAGTGAAGGAAAATCGTCGCAGGTTCTTGGCCGGATCGCTAACAGTAGCTGCGGCACCGCTCATTCCACGCATCGCGCATGCAGCGGATCTGCCGCGCATGCATGTCAGCGCGATTACCATCTCCGATTGCGTCCCGTTTTACGCAGCGCTCGCGCAGGGCTACTTCACGGCGGCCGGCGTGGACCTGTCGACTGAATCCGAGACGGGCGGAACCGTGGGAATCCCCGCCCTTGTCGCCGGCGCCTACGATGTTGTGTACTCGAATATCCCGTCGATCTTGCAAGCCATCTCGCAGGGGATCGATCTCCGCTTCATTGCCGGCGGTAACCCGCTCAACCCGCCCGACACCACAGGCCTCTACGTTCTCCGGGGGCAAGGACTAAAAAGCGGTAAGGATTTCGAAAACAAGTCGATTGGGATCAATGATACGAAGAGCCTACAGTTCACTTACGCGCACGGCTGGGTAAAAGCGACCGGCGGCGATGCCGATAAAGTGACCTATCGCGCGATTCCCTTCCCCGACATGGCGGACGCGCTGAAAAACAAACGGGTCGACGGTATCATTCCGAGTGATCCGTTCTACTCGGCGCTGAAAGGGGACACCGCCCTCCAGTTGATCGCGAACCCCGGTCGCGTCGTTTATCCCAACGGTCGTGTGGCGGCCTGGGCCGTCACCGGCGACTATCTGGCCAACCACGCGGACCTGGTGCGGAAGTTTTTGACCGGGATGAATAAGGGCTCGCAGTGGTGCAATGCTAACCTGAACGCCCCGGCATTTACTCAACTTCTGGTTTCGATGACGAAGCTCGATCCGGCACGCGTGGCAACGATGGCCAAGGGTCGCACGTCGATCGGGATTACCGCTCGCGAAGTTTCACGAATGGCCGATCTGCTGCGGTCTAATAATCTCTTGACCGGCACGATCGACGTTCCGTCCAAGGTATTCGTCCCGTAAAAACACGCGCAAGCGGCGTCGCTTTGGTCATTGCTCTCCTGTTGGTATGGGAGGGCAGTGTGCGATTCGGTTTCGTGGAATCGCCGAATTGGCCACCATTCAGCGCCGTGCTCGCGGCGCTCTACCACGGCATTACGGACGGCGAACTGCTGGAGGTCATCGCGTCGAGCATGTGGCGTATGGTCCGAGGATATCTTCTCGGCTGTGCGGCCGGCGTCTCGGTGGGTATTGCAATAGCGCTATGGAGCGGCGTTCGATTGGCGTTGACGCCGACGATCGAACTTCTGCGCCCGGTTCCGGTGACGGCCATCGTTCCGCCGTTGATCTTCGTGTTCGGTATCGACGACCGGCTCAAAGTCATTTGCATCGCTTTCGCGTCGTTCTTTCCGGTCGTGACAAATACCATCGCGGGCGTCACCGCTGTCGACGATATCTATGTTAAGGTCGCGCGAACGTTCGGCATCCCCCGCGCGCAGACGATCAGGCAAGTCATCGTGCCGGGAGCGCTTCCTTACATACTTGCGGGCATGCGGACGAGCCTCGCCTTTGCCTTGGTCGTAACGGTCATCGCCGAGATGCTGGCAGGCTCTCAGGGTATCGGACACTATTTGCTGGCAATGCAATATGCGTTGCGCGCGCCGGAGATGTATGCGTCGATCGTATTGCTGACCGCCGTCGCATACGTGCTTAACCGGCTGTTCGTTCTCTGGGAAAATCGCGTCATCGGTTGGGCGCGCTCGCGAGAAGTTCACCAATCGCGATGACCATCGCTTTTGACGAGCGCGCGCTTAAAATTGAGAAACTGTCGAAGACGTTCGGCGGCAAGCAGCCCGTAGCCGTGTTCGATGATTTTTCGCTTGACGTTCGCGCAGGCGAATTTCTTTCGATTGTCGGTCCGAGCGGATGCGGCAAATCGACCCTTTTACAGGTCATCGCTGGGCTAATCCCGGCGAGCGGCGGTGGCGTATTGCTCGGTGGACAAGACGTTACCGGCGAGCCCGCCCACATGGTCTACCTCTTCCAGCAGTACGCGAAATCGCTCTTGCCGTGGATGACGGCTGAAGACAACGTCGTGTTTGCATTCAACCATCGCCTGCATCTTGATCGGCGTAAGGCGCGTGAACGAGCGCGGGAACACCTGGCAATGGTTGGCCTCGAAGCTTCCGCGACCGCCTACCCCTGGCAACTCTCGGGCGGCATGCAGCAGCGGGTCGCCATTGCGCGTGCGCTCTCGGCGGATCCGAAAGTGCTGTTGATGGACGAGCCCTTTTCGTCGGTCGATGCGCTCACACGCATGGAATTGCATTCGCTCATTTCCGATCTGTGGGAACGAAAGGGCTTCACGACCATTCTCGTGACGCATGACGTCGACGAGGCAATCTTCCTCTCCGACCGCATCGCGTTGCTGACGCGGCGTCCGACTACGATAGCCGAGGTGATGGAAAGCGGTCTCGAGCGGCCGCGCCGAGCGGTCGAGACTCACGAAGATCCACGTTTTCTTGCCCTCCGTCACGCGCTGCTGGGGGGGCTTCTTCATGGACCGAACGAGGCCGATGCTGCCGTTCGCTAAACGCGTCCGCGATCTGGTACCGGGCGTCGTGTTTTTGCTGGCAATCCTCGCGGTGATTGAACTCGCGGCACGCTCCGGCATCGTCAACGCAGCAGTTGTTCCCCCGCCGACGGCGGTGGCCGCGCAGCTCGGCCTGATCCTCGCCAGCGGCGTATTCCTCATGCCCTTGATCCAGACGCTAGCGACGCTTTTTGCCGGGTACGTTTGCGGTTGCGTGGCCGCTGTCGTGCTCGGCACGCTGATGGGCTCGTTTCGCGCCGTCTATGACCTGTTCGAACCATTGACCGAGTTGCTAAGGCCGATTCCGAAGCCCGCACTTTTGCCGGTGCTGATCCTGTTTCTCGGGCTTGGCTCGACGATGAAGATCACGCTCGTCGCCCTCGCCGCGTTCTTCCCCGTGCTCGTTAGTACGGTGCAGGGCACGCGCGGCGTCGAATCGACGATGCTCGATATGGCTCGCACGTTCGGCTACAGCCGAACTGACGTCTTGTGGCGAATCGTTTTGCCAGCCGCGGCACCGTATATCGCGGTGGGTATGCGCGTTAGTCTCGGAATCGGTCTCGTGGTGCTCGTAGTGGCAGAGATGCTAGCGGAGAGCGGAGGTCTTGGCGGAGCACTCATCGCGATGCAACACCAGTTTATGGTAAAACAGACCTACAGCTGGCTCGTCATCATCGCTGTCGTTGGCTTTACGCTCAACGCGATCTTCCTGGGCGTGGAACGCCGCATTACCTTTTGGTCGTCGCCGACATCGTAGCTATTTTTTAAGGTCCTTGCCTGAACGTGCATGACTGTAACGCGTAGCGTTCGCGTGTCACCACTAATGAGGCTGGCCAGAACACGTCGCTCGAGCGCAGTTCCGCGAGACATCCGTCGTAGTGCAATCGCCCTGCCGCGCGCCATCAGGCCAACCTCGACGATCTGCGCATCGTTCGCGAAACGACGGCGGGTGAGCATGCCATCCCGTTCCATCTTCCTCAACCAAGTGCGCGGATGGAAAACCAGCTGCCGGCGCTGGCGATTGCGTCGCGGGCTTACCCGCGCAAATTGCGTTCCGGCGGCTTTGATTACGGCTAGAGCGAACCCAACCAAAACGCAAACCCACCTGAGCCGACGGGTTACGACGGACGCCGACGAGGGCACGGTCGTTCGCTCAAAGGTCGGTGGATCGGGGTTCCAAACGATGCGGGCGGATCAAGCGCCACAAGATGAACTAGTTCTATTCCCCGTTGGGCCAAGCACGTCGCACGCGAAAAACCAGCTGTACGATCTGAGATAACTCAAATACCGCACCGGCTATTGCATAGCCCCGCCGTCACCAGGGACGTTCGTGAGGTTCTCGCGAATTGTGTCCGCGAACCGGGTGCTTTGCGAAGCTTTCTGCTGTGCGATGGCGACTACACCGTT
>PLTN01000003.1 GCA_003164495.1 Vulcanimicrobiota bacterium | reverse complement strand
GGGCCATTAGCTCAGTTGGTTAGAGCGCATGCTTGATAAGCATGAGGTCCCTGGTTCGAACCCAGGATGGCCCACCAAGTCCAAGCCCCGAAAAAGCCCGTAACGACGGGCTTTTTTCATTCTCGGCCGCGGCCGGCGAACCCCTTAACTCATCTCGTGGGACAACTCGATGGGACGAATAGAATTTTTCGCGCGCAATGCTAGGTTGGGGCTACCTGGGGCGGTATAATGAATCAAGACACGCGGGTTCCAACCCGCTTAGCGATCCGCGAGCGGATACGCCGATAGACGATAGGAGGTTCCGCACATGCCGGGACCTCAAACCAAGCAGACGACCAGGGCGGCCGTCTTGGACACCTACTGCAGCATCGAAGATGCGTGCGAATCGCTCAGCGTTAGCCGATGGACGATCCAGCGACTCATTGCCGATCGGTCGATCACGTCGACGCGGATCGCCGGCGCTCGCCGGATCTCGATCTCCAGCTTGAACGCGTACGTAGCGGCGAACACCCTCTAGTGCCGGGCCGTTGCTCGGGCTTCGGCCTCAAGGTCCTCGAGGGCGACGGCGTAGGCGGCAAGCAGCTCGCCGTTCGATGCGCTCGCGTCGCGGATCACCACAATGCCCGGTTCTTCCGAGTGGATCCCGACTGTGGGAGCCCCCGGCTCACGCTCAATGGTGATGACGATTTCGGCGATCGTGGCTGCTTCGATGGAGTCGCGGGACCATCCGGCCGAGTCCGTGAACGAACGCCCGACGATGCGCCCGAAACTCGACGTTCCGCAGTTGCTTACCATCAAGGAAACGATGACCCGTTTACAGATCGGCCGCACCACACTGTACTCGCTGATCCGCCGCGGCGAGATCGAGAGCGTCACGATCGGTCGCGCGCGCCGCATCTCGTCGCCGTCAGTAGTCGCATTCTTGAAGCGAAACACTTCATAGGGTAGCGATCACACGCTCGGCTAACGCCAAAGCGTATGCGTCCCATGTGGACGCTTCAAACCAGGGAGGTCCCCAAATGGCGGACCACAACCCCAACCTCGTCGCGATCCAAAATCGCGCCCTCGTCGTTCTTCTTCTCCAAGCCGGCCTTCATCCGGTCTGTTCGAAATCGCGGGTACGGACTCGCGTACAGGAAGGTCGCCAGCGTAGAATTCTCTCCTGTACATTCTTCTTCGAACCTTGCGAGACGCTTGATCTTGTCGTCGCTAGCGCCGACCAAAAGCAACTCGAGTTTTTGGAGCGTTTCGCGCGAGCGCACGACCGTTACTACAACCTTCGACGCCTGATCGACACGCGCCGTGAGGTCATCCCTAAATGAGCAAGGGTCCGTGGAAAAGACGGCGGCCTTTCGGCGCTGGCGAGATGCTGCTCTGGCGCCGACTGTGGGGTCTAGCTCAGAACGATCTCGGCTACGCGTATGCAGGTCAGTCATACCTCGCCGAGCTTACCCAGTCCAGCGTTGCCTCGATCCGCAACTGGACTCGCAAACTGGAAGCGGCCGGCATCGTCACATCGAAGCGCATCGGGCTGACGAAGACCAACCACTACTGGGTTCACCTCGACCCAAGGCGCGAGGGCGAGATAAACTTTAGCGATCAAGAAGCATATAATATAGCGATCCAGATCGCTAACCTGTCGGCATCAAAACCGCCATCATCTAGCGACAACCAAGGAGGTGACTCTGGAGTTGTTACCGTGGAGAAAAAACCGACGGCGCGAGCCGACGAGTTTGGCCAAGAAGCGGACCAGCTCATGGACGTCGCTCGTCGATTCTGTCCGAAGCCTGTTTCTCGTGTCGCAATAATCCGTTGGCTGAAGAGCGGGAAGAGGGCTCAGGAGATCCACGACGCCATCCGATCGGTAACGACCGATGTAAGATCCGCGGAGTCGTGGATCGGTCGCCACCTCTATCCCATTACCCGCACCGATGCGGCGAACGTCGAACAGAACGCTCCCTCGAAGTTCCTGACGAATTGATGCCGTCGCATACGCCAACACGCCGCCGGCAGCTCTCGCAGCATACAGGCGATTCTAGCCCCTGCTACGCGCGTTCCGAGACGCCGAGTATCCGGTACGCGTGCAGATGGATAGGGGAGGTCGAGGAAGTTGAACAACGGCGAACAAGAAAAGGGCGACGCGAGTACTTGACCACCGTACTCGCTGAAGCGTATACTCTCTGTAGACGCGACGTGAGTCGCATGCGCCGCATTGCCGGCCGAAGATCAAAGGGGCCCTCAAGCCCATGATCAGTCCCGATGGACCGCGCTTCTTCTGCTCGTGCGGCGCACAGATTGCAGAGTCGCGAGTTACCCAAGCGATTCTCTCGCGCAATTGGCCTAAGTCATGCTCCGAACGTTGCACGCGGCGCATGAAGATCTCGCGTTACCGCCGACGCCAGCGCGAACGCATGGCGGTGGCCGCATGAACGGCGTTTTTGACGGAGTTCCGCGAATCCCCGACGAGAAATGCGTCTTGACCCCCTACGAGAGCGCGAATTTCAAGTTCTGCGAACTCGTCATGCGCATCAATCAGATCCAGGCGCGTATCTGCGATCCTAACGTCGGGCCGAACGCACGCGAGCGCTATGCACTCTCGGTGCGCCTCAAAGAGTGCGAGAACGAGCATGCGCAGCTAGTCGCCGGCATGATCGAGCCGCCGGCGGCTCAGTCATGACCGCCGCTGAACTTTTCGGGCGCCGACAACAAGCTGAGAACGAGATTCGCGAGATCGAGCTTCGTCTCAACGACTACTGCCCTCCGCTGTCTTTCGCGGAGCGCGAGGCGTACAAAGCTCGCGCGGCTGAGCTCAAGCAGAGCATTCCCGCGCTAATCGCCCAACGGCGCGAACAGATCGCGGCAGAGAATCGTCCCATCGTTCTCGAGGCGGAAACGGAACTCGAATCGATGCGCCCGGAGATCGAGCGCGCCTACCGCGTCCTTGAGAAAGCGTCGTCGGGCACTGACGTTGCCGCTGCGCATCTTCTCCTCGCGCGACGCGATCAACTGGTGGACGCAGCGCGCACTGCAAGAATCGCGATCATCGACAACGATCCCGCGATCTCTCTCGGCGGCTTCAGCGTCGACCATCCAGGCCGCCTAAAGCGGGAAGGAGTTCCAGTATGAGCCGCACCGCTTTTCCGCACGGCACAAGGTTGTCCGAGGCTGTTTCGGCTTTGATGCGCGGTGTCTCTCTCGAAGAAGTTCGAGATAGCGCGTCGCGGGTTCGGCAAGACAGCTCGCGTTCGAAAGACGCTGCGATTCGCCAAGTTGCGTACCAGCCGGATAGCGTAGAGCGCATCCAGGCGGCGGCCGTCAGCGGAGGTTTATCGCGATGAATGGCGCTAACGATCCCAGCCCACAGTATGTCAAGACGATTGGGGCTCTGCTCAAGTCTTCGAGTGATTCTGAGGCTGTTGCTCACGGTGAAGCGCGCAAGGCGCGAACCGGGCAAGTCAGCGTGAAAGCCATCTCGGACCTGCTCAAGTCTTCGAGTGATCCCGAAGATATTGCCTATGCGGAAGCGCGAAAGGCTCGCTTCCGCACTGAAGGATACACGGTTACAGCCCGGGTGCCCGCTGACGGTGTGACTCACAAATACGGTCGCAAAATGTATGACATCTGAGTCGCGCTTCGAGCGCGCCGTTTCGGATCTGCTCAAGACGTCGCCGGCGTCAGCCTATGCAACCAAGGCTGCTTCGAGCGTTGCGCGCGTTACCAGTGTTGACCGTGATAAACTGACCGCCGCGCTGCACTTCAGCGGCATCGGCGAAGAAGTTGCGTATAGCATCACCTCCTCGATAGGTCCGGGCGTTGAGCTTCTGACGTTCAGGCAAGACGGCCGCGCCTTCAAGGCCGAACCTCTGCAGGCTTGGTCCGGCCCGCCGTTGCCCGATGACGGAAGCGTCGTCGTCATGGTGCGCGTCCGGAACCTCACGGATCTGCACGCGCTCGCATCTGGTCGCGTACGCGTGTCGCTAGACGACCGCGCCGCACAAGCAGCATGAGCCAGAAGACGATCGCCGAGCGCGAGAAGCTAGTAAACGACGTCGAGGACCTGATGCTGCGCGGTATCAATCGACCGACGACCATCTGTCGCATGGTATCCGGAATTGGCAATAGGCAGACGGCGGTCCGTTACATTGATGCCGTCATAGCGCGATGGAGGAACCGCAACGGCGTCGACAACGAGGTCCACCGTCAACGGTTGCTGGCCGAGACGCAAGAGATCCATAGCCGCGCGTTCTCGATCGTTGCGCGTGTCTCGAACCTCGAAACGCAGACGCCTGCGTCAGCATCGGCCGCCGCTACGGCTCTCGGAGTCGCGTTGAAGGCGTTGGAACGTAAAGCGAAGCTGCTCGGCCTCGACTCCGAACGACGCGTCGTCGACGCAGGGCCGGAAGCTCTGGACGCATTGCGCGAGTCGAAATCTCTCGGGTTCGACCGCCCGAACGCTCTCGTCGATCTATACGCTTTGCTGACAGGCCCGCCGCCTGGACCCGATCTTCACGCCGCTCCCAATACTCAACATGAGACCGACTTCGGACTCATGACAACGGTGGAGCTCTAAAGCTGTGTTCACCGCGCCGTTTTCGTCCCAGGACGTCCGCGGTGGACGCTCAATCGTGACCCGCGCCGCTGATTCGTCGCCGGCCGGCGTGTATGGATGCGAGGCTCTGTTCGGTCGCCTCGCATCTGACCGGCGTTACGGGGGCAGTGATGGCCTCCCGTAACGCCGGCGGTCACCTCTCAAACTGTTAACTAAGGTCCATATGTTAACGACTCGAGATGAAAGCGTTCCGGGCCTGATCATTTGCACGCCAACGCGCGATGGTCTCACCGACGAAACAAAGCTCTCCATTGAGCAAAATCTGGACGGGTTCGATCACATCCATTTGACCGAAGTCGGCCTGCCCGTTGTCGAGGCTCGGAACAGGCTTTGGAAGCGCGCGTTGCACACTGCAATCGAGCATCCCGACTGGTATGTGCTGCTCTGCGACGATGACGCGTATTGGCCGCCCGGCACGATCGCAGGCTTCGTCTCCATCCTTCGCGACCATCCGTTAGGAATCGACTTCCTGTCAGGCCACTTCAGCGCAAGATCCGAGTTTTCCGAAAGCGCGATCGAGGAGTTTGGCGACCTGCCCGAGGACGGCGTCGTTCACGTTCGCGAATACGTCGGGGCCCATTTCGGCATGTACAAGCCCACGTTATTTTTCCGCCTCGGTCGTGCACCCTGGGATCTTCGATTCGATTTCGGCGCCGTCTCTCGCGAAGGCCGAGCCTTCTTCTACCGGATGCTAACGGCCGGCGCTGTGGTCGCCGTCAACACGGCGGCGCCCATCTGGCACATTGATCGCCGGAACGGCTATGCCTATGCACCCGCCAAACCGCCGTGCCGCGTTCGCTCAAATCGGCTCGTCCCGGTCGATGTGCCAGCTGAGGAACCCTACGAGTTCCGCACATATGGTCTGCCCGTCGACAGTAAAGCCGCATACCAAGAACGCGAGAGATCGGGGATGGCGGAGGTCTCGCGCTTACGGCAAGAGATCCAAGACGTTCAAACTGAAACGCGTCGCAACGAGGAAGCCATTGCTCTTCTCAGACGGCGTACACGTGAGAGCTGTGCAGGAATCGTAGCCGACGCCATCTGTCGCCTGGTCATGACGACTTTCAAACGCACAGTGCCTTGAATAAGGAGCGGCCCATAAAGTCTTTAGGTGCGCCAACCACCTTTGGCTAGGGCCTAATCGCTCATAGTCAACTCGTCCGACTAACCCGGGTGAGCGCTCGCCTATTGCCGAAAGAGGAACGCTACCGTGCTAACTTTGGAGAGGTATCTGTGCAAGTTTTTCGAGACTACTCTGCCACCGGATCGCCCGCGGAAGTTAAGCGTTTCTGTGACGCGCTCCTCAAGTCGCCGCCGCCGGGCTGGACGGCGACCTCAAGGCACGAGAGTTTCGTTTCGGGCACTTACTACAACTTTTTCCGACCTTCATCCGCCGAACTTCCCGCCGCCACTGTAGCTCTCTACGTTAAAGACGGAAGCGCGAATACGGCCGAGGTCGTAAATATCGTGCCCGACAAAGAGCACGAACTCGGCATCGATCGCTACAACGCAATCCTAGACGAGTTTGTCCGCTTTGCCGATCCCGTCGCAAATGCGCACGGCCTAACTACTGAAGCGACGTCATCGAATGCGGATATCACGAAGTGGATTTCGGGAGAGGCCGCTCGCCGGCTCAGGTCGTTTTCGAGCCTCGCTAACAAATCGACGGGTTCCGGGCACCCAATGGATTTCGAACGCTGGACGGCTTTCATTATCCAGGTACATCGAGACAAAAGACGTCTCGGAACCGACATTCTCGGACGCTACTTGGTCGAAGTCCTCGGGTGGGATGAGAAGCACGCGCATGATCTCGTGCTTGAGTTCGAATTTGGCCTGGCGTTGCTCGAGCAGTACGACAATTCCGGCAGTTAATCCAAGCACCGGTTAAGCAAGCATATCCTCAAGCCTCGCCTGCAAACGGGTGCGACCGTCGGGCCCTAGAACTTCAATCGAGTTGAGAAGGTAAGGATACTGACCATTGCGCGACCCGTAAAGGGAGACTCCATAGTTCGCGAGTTCACGGGTCCACTTGTTCGCGCGATACAGCATTCGGACGAATGGCTTCACGTCCCGGCTGTCTACCGGGGGGCTGACTCGTTCAACGATGCGCCTTCCATCAGCGCCCCGTTTATCCCCAAGGTAGAGTATTTCGCCCATCGATTGCTGTTTGCCGTAATACTCGAGAAACTCGAGTTCGCTCTTGAAGCGCCCCGGAGCTACTCCAAGCACCGTTGGAACGGGCGAATGTCCTGGTATTCCAAGAGCGGACCCGTGTCGAAACGCCCCGTACGCCCGTAGTCCAGGCGTGACGATTGGAGCGCCATCGACTTCGTTGCGTCCGGCGATCAAGGCGCTGGCTATGATTCGAAATTCGCTAAGCAGCGTTCGGTAGGTCCTTCGGCCGGCAAGTACGAGCAAAGCCGGATCGACACCGCAGTCAGCAAGGCCGCTCTTCCGAATCATTTCAGGATTAACTGGAATCATCAGCGTCTCGATTAGCGTGGTTCTCTCAAATCGTTTGCCGAGAATGCTGTCCATCATTTGTTTGACGCTCGCGCCTTGCTCATCTCCCTCGCCGCGCCCAAATCCGAGATAAGTGAGCGCGAAGCTAGCATAGTCGCCCGTTTGTTGCGTGGCTTTTAGGGCGGCGAACATCGCGGCAAAATTCTCGATCGCAACGTACGTTTGCGACACGAGATTCCAGGCCAGCAGTTCCCGCGCCGTCGCATCTTTATCGGACTTACTGGACTCAAGTTGTCTATATTTCACATAGGTTCCGACGGCAACCCGGTAATTCGCACGCGATGTCGCGAAGACACTTTGACCGCCAATTATCGCGTTGCCGTCTTCACCCAAGCGGTCGAACAGCCTTTGAATGTTCGGCGGCAGTTCAGCCGGCCTTCGGGCTAGGCAAAGATGATGAACGACGCCCTCCATCCGCAAATGGTTCGTTATTATTGCTCCGATTGAGTCGGGCGTCTTCGTGGAAACCGTCAAGCTCGCATCTGGCGGCACAATCGCTTTGAGGTGATCAAGGGCTTCTTGGTTTTCTGGCAACAGAATTACACCCAAACTCGGATCTACACCGAGCCGTATCACGGCTTCACCGAAATTGAAGAGCTCACTCGGCGCCGAGAAAACCCTCATTACTTCCACGCGTTCGGATGAAGGAACGATTGCGAGAGTGCGCCCGCTACCACATATTAAAAAGAGCGGGTCTTTTGCAATTTGAGGTTGCATGTAAAGCTTCGTTTCGTTGATGCGACTTTTCGGGGATTCGGAACACGGGGTCTCTTGGAAGATTGAGCCACTTGATGTGCTACTGGATATTAGAGCGGTCGACGAGCGGGATGAGAATCCAGATAGCGCAAACTGCGAGCAACAGCAGTACGGTGTGAAACATCGGCTTCTGCAATTCACCAAGCGCTGCACCGTAGGCTACAGTACGCTTCGATTCGTTGAGCGCGGCTGCGTCAGCAGAATGACAAGAGCCTGACGTCCCGACTTCCTGATCGAGGTTATCGTAGAAGCCCAGCGTGCCAGTCTGACATTTCTGATACTCATCGTCAAGAAAGCCTTGACTGTATTCATGGTAGTGGAGCTGCCCGATTGCCTGGGCAGCTGCGGGCACCCATAGATAAGCCAACGCCGTAGCGGCTACAATAGCCACGGCCATGCGGAGGCGTCTGCGAACGGGCGCACCATCTAAGTATGCTTCTAGTCGCGCCAAGGGAGAGCGTCGACCTTTCATTTTGTCGAGTCCAACACTACGAAACCCCCCGCTTAGAAAACGCGTCGCGACTACACAAATAAGCAAGCGATCTATTGCTTCGTGATTCATCGCAAAGTATACTGTTAACATCCCCTCCAAACCTAACAACTAGGGACGCTACGCATGAGAGGACGACGCACCCGCGTCGAACCCGCGAAGCGCTTAACAATCGGCTACTGCCGCGTATCCACAGACGAGCAGGCCGAACACGGTGTAAGCCTCGCGGCCCAGGAAGAACGCGTGCGCGCATACGCGATCGCGAAGGAATACGCACTCGACGAGGTTATCGTCGATGCGGGAGTCAGCGCGAAGACGATGAAGCGCCCGGGCGCGCAACGCATCTTAGCGGGCATTTGCTCGGGCGAAATTGGCGCGGTCGTGATGCTCAAGCTGGACCGCCTGACGCGTAGCGTTCGCGATCTGGCCGAGATCCTCGACCTGACTAGAAAGCACGACGTCGCCCTCATTTCCGTGAGCGAGTCGCTCGATACGTCCACCGCAGCCGGCACGCTCGTTGTCCATATGATGGGCGTCGTCGCTCAATGGGAACGCTCCGTGATCGCGGAGCGGACGGCCTTTGCGCTCGCGCACAAACGACGCAACGGCCAAGTTTACGGACGGACGCCGTTCGGTTATCGCCGCGATGGTGACCGGCTCATCCCCGTTCCCCACCTTATCGAAGCCCGTGACGAAGCACGCCGGATGGATAACGCCGGCGCATCGCTGCGGGCGATAGGAACACACCTCCAGACGCGCGTCGGCGGTCGCTGGGCTGCCAACACGGTACGCGTCATGCTCGAGTCACATATGGCTAGAGAGGTGGAAACGGCGGCGGAGATTTGAACCCCTGGCGGCGCCCGAAAATTGAACCCCTGAGCGCATAAAGCAGAACGACCCCCTCGAAGATTGGTGGTAACGACACCAAAACAACCGCCGAGAGGGGCGTCCCAAGGGGTGATTACCATGGATACCTGGGAGACCATTCGGATCCGTTGCCGCCGCGACGGGGAAAAGATTAAAGTGGTGGCCCGCGAGCTGGGCCTGGCGCCGAACACGGTGCGCAAATATCTGCGTCAAAATGGGCCGCCAAAGAGAGCAGCTCGTCCGCGTGCGCGGTTGCTCGATCGATACGCAACGCACATTGATGAATTGATTCGCTCAACGCCAAAAGTCACGGCGGTGCGAGTCGGAAGTTACTTGCGGCAAAATGTCGATTCGGAACTGAATGTCGACGAGCGTACGCTACGTGAATACGTTGCCGCACGGCGCGCCGTGCTCGTACCACGCGAAGCATTCGTGCGAGCGGTGTACGCGCCGGGAGATCAATCGCAGTTCGACTTCTCACCGATGTCGGTACTGCTCGCCGGCGTGCTTGTCGTCGTGCAGCTCTTCGTCGTGCGATTGAGCTACAGCGGCCGGTTTATGGCGCGTGCATCGATGCGTTGCGATCAGCCATCGCTCTTTGCCGGTTTGCTTGCCGGCTTTATGGCGTTTGGCGGCCTGACGCGAACCTCGATCTTCGACAACGCATCGACGGCCGTCAAGCGTATCTTGCGTGGTCGCACTCGTGCTGAGAATGAGGCGTTCACGGCGTTCCGTGGCGGCCTCGCATTGCACGTTGAATTCGCAGCGCCGGCCAAGGGCAACGAGAAGGGTGGCGTCGAGGGCGTTCACGGGTACATCGAGGACAACTTCTTTCGACCGATGCCGTCATACGCCGATCTTGATGAACTCAATGCTGCGTTGGTCGTCTTCTGCGACGCAAGTCTAGCTCGCGAGCATACGACGCATCATGAGACGATCGGCGATCGCTTCGCACGCGAGCAGCCGATGTTGCAGGCGTTGCCGACTGTATTACCGCGTGCGTGCGTAACCAAATACGCTCGGGTCAACAAGTTTTCCGAGGTCTGCTTCGAACGCGACTGGTATTCTGTTCCGACACGCTGGGCTCATCGCAACGCCGTCATCGAAGTCTACGAGCAGCGGTTGCGCATCGTGGTCGATACCGAGGTCGTTGCGGAACACCAGCGGGGCAACGGAAAAGGCGACCGCTTTCTTGATCCGCGGCATTACGTCGAACTCTTGGCCCACAAACATCGAGCAGCGGAAAACGCGCTCGTACTCAGCGACGGCCGAATCCCGGACGTGTTGCGAGATCTCTTCGATCGGTACCGCCAAAACGATCCGCGAACTGCAACAAAGCGCTGGACGCAGGTGCTTACGTTGCTAAGCGATATGCCGGTCGCGGAACTCGCGCAAGTCGTAACCCATGCGCTCGCGCGCGGAACCGATGATCCTGACGCGATCGCGCTGATGATTGAGCAGAAGCGAGCGCCGGCTCCGTCACTCGCAATTCGTACATCGGCGTTGCCGACCGCAGCGCGACACGAAGCACCGGTCGTCAACTTAGCGGCGTATGCAACGGCGCTGTTGATTGAGAGCGCGGCATGATCGACTCATCTCCACTGCTCGAAATGCAATTGCGCGGCATGCATCTCACGACGGTCTTGGCCAACTATCAGCGACTGCTCGGCGAGCACGCACAACCGTTACCGTACCTGAGCGATCTAATCTCGCTCGAGGCTGCAAAACGACAAGAGAACGGCGTCAAAGCGCGGATCGCAGCCGCGCATTTCCCGACGCTGAAAACCATCGAGTCGTTCGATTTCACGCTACAACCTGATTTGCCCAAAGCCAAGTTGCTTGAACACTTCGAGGGTTCGTTCGTCGATGCGCATCGCAACGTCATTCTCAGCGGACCACCTGGTGTCGGCAAGAGTCACATCCTCAGCGCCATTGGTCTTGCGATGTGCATGCGTGGTTACCGCGTGCTCTTCACCACGGCGGCGGCGCTGCTCATGAAACTCATCGCCGCGAAGAAAGCCGCAACGCTGGAACGGCACTATCGTAGTTACGATCGTATCGACTTGTTGCTCATCGATGAACTCGGATACGTTCCGTTCGAACGAGAAGCAACAGATCTGCTCTTTCAACTTATCTCGCAGCGTTACGAACGACGTAGCATTGCGCTCACGACCAATCTTCCATTCGAGAAGTGGACGCAAGTCTTTCCCGACGAGATGGCCGCAACCGCCGTCATCGATCG
>PLTN01000030.1 GCA_003164495.1 Vulcanimicrobiota bacterium | reverse complement strand
TGGCGCCGAGCGCATCGCACAGATTAGCGATCTCGTTGGCGAAACTGATCTTCAGCGCGAGGAACGCGTTCGAGCCGCATTTGATCAGCTCGGCATTGCTGCGCGAGGTAAACACGACCGGTTTCTGAAGCGACTCGAACAGCCTGACGTAAGGAACAGCGGCGTTGGCATTCTCCGAGCCAACCACGATACGGTCGGGGTTCAGAAAATCGAACACGGCGGAGCCTTCGCGCAGGAATTCCGGCGCGTAGACAAGCTCACCCCAGCCTTCGACCAGCTTTGCGAGTCGATCGCTCGTGCCGGGCGGCACGGTCGACCGCACGACGACGGTGGGCCAGCTCGTGAATTTCAGCTTGGCCAGTTCTTCGACCGCGACGTAGAGCGCCGAAAGATCGGCCGAGCCATCCTCGCGAGACGGCGTGCCGACGGCCAAGATAATCAGCTCGGTATCGCGCGTCGCATCTTCGAGCGTCTCGAAGAAGGCTAAGTGCCCGTTACCCAGGTGTGTGTGTAGCGCGTCCTCGATCCCCGCTTCGCGGTACGGCGCGACGCCGTGCTGCAATTTGCGGATGCGATCCGGCAGAATGTCGTAACCGTTGACGGCCCAGCCGAGTTCGGCTAAGCCGATCATCGACGCCATTCCGACGTATCCGGTGCCGATGGTACAGATCGAACGTTTCACGGCTTAATATGCTCCTTTGAAGCGAAGGACGGAAACGATGGTTTGCGCGATAAGAGCTCCGTCGAGCTTCGGGGACGCGTTCCGAATGTAATCAAGGTCCAAGGCCGTCGCCTCCGGCCGATGTAGCGGAATCTGCGAACGGCTGCTTGTCTGCCAGATACACGTCAGGCCGGGCGTGACGAGATGGCGCATGTGCTGCCAATGCTCGTAGCGCTCGATCATCAGCGGCATTTCCGGCCGCGGTCCGACCAGCGACATGTTGCCCAAGATGACGTTGACGAGTTGCGGCAGCTCGTCGATAGACGTCTTACGCAAGATCCGGCCGACGCGGGTGATGCGCGGATCGGAAGAGTTGCTCGGCGTCGGACCGTCGATGCAGTCCTTCAGACACATCGTGCGAAGTTTGTAAATCGTGAACAGGCGCTCGAATCGGCCGGCGCGTTGTTGTGTGAACAGGACCGGGCCGCCGTCCTCTATGAGGATTGCCGCACAGGCGATGGCAAGTATCGGGAGAGCGATGAGAAGCGCGATACCGGCCGCAGACGCATCGAAGAGCCGGCGCGCACGCCGCCGGGCGTGAACGTGCTTGTATGTCAAGCTCGCCACAGGTTGCGCCATCAAAACGGTACTCGGCTGACGAGACCTGCGGCGACGCCGCCGAGGATGCCGAAGATTCCCGACCAGTCGATGTTGTGGCCTTGCGGCACGACGACGGTATCACCGTCTGCCAGCATCGGATTCTGCGACATGTCGCCGTGCGTGAGTTTGGTGACGTCGTAGGTCTTCGTCGTGCCGGCGTGGACGATTTGGACGTCACGCAGATTTGCCTGCTTTGTCGGACCGCCCGCGGTGTACATGGCGCTCAGCAAGGAGGCATCCGTCTTCAACGCCACCACACCCGGCGTTGCGACGGTCCCCACGACGTTGACGCGCGGTGCCTGCGGAACGGTGATGACGTCGCCCGGTTGGGCCGGCGCGCTGAACGCCGGATCGCCGAGTGCAATCGACAGCGTTTCTCCACCGCGCAGGAGCAAGATGTGGTTCGAAGCCGCGGTCGGCAATGAGCCGCCCGCTTGGGATATCGCTTCGGATAACGATTGATCCGTCGCGAGATAAGTGACGCCGGGTTGCGCAACGTCGCCCGCAACGCGCACTTGAATCGGTTTGTACGCGAAGACGATCGTGTCGCCGGGCTCGAGCAGCGGCCCCGTGTCGCCGCTCGTGCCGAATGCGACGGTGTCATAGACGCCGAGCTGCTTGGCGCCGCGCAAGACCTTGACGTTGCGCAGGTCGATGCGGGCGCGCAGGGCGGTCTGCGAGCCGTCGATCCTGGTTAGGCTTTGACCCGCATCATTGAGAGACTGCGCGCTCTGCGGTGCCGATTGCATGGCGTCGCTGATTGCAGCGGCGAGCGTCTCACCGGGCTGATACTTCAGCACGCCGCCGGGGCCGCCGGAGACGAACAGCGTTTTGCCCTGGTCGATCGTCTCGACACTCACGGCCGGGTACACGACGTAGCGGTGCAGCGAATCGGCGAGCTTTTGCGCGGCTGCCGCCTCATCCATGCCCCCGATATCGACGACGCCGGAGAGTGGAACGCGTACGCCGCCGTTCGCATCGACGGTCACCTGTTTAGAGAGTTCGGGATGGTTCCATACGCGGACAAAAAGCGTGTCGCCCGCGCTGATCGCAGCAAATGCCGGTGCGATCGTTCCCAAGACGAAGGCAGAAGCAAATAGCGTGGCTAGGGCCCTTATGCGGGCGCATCTGGAATACACGTCGGACGACCTCTTTTTGAGAGCTTTTGAGAGCTTTTTGAGAGCTCTTTGAAGCTTTTGGGAATACGTCGTGCGCGAATGGCACAACCGATTTCACGGGTAGCGACTCGTCTACGCTAACCGCTAGTCAGAAATCGCGCCAGACCCAAAGTGGGTATATTTCGCGCAAGTTTGTTTCGGAGTTAAATGTGGTGGGCGGTGGGTTGTTCGATTCAAGCGCAACAAATTAAGGTTGTTAACGTAACGCGTTTAAGATTGCGAACGTACGAATACCGAACGGACGTTTGCGTATACGATACGCCAGTCGAAACGTTCAACGGCATATATACGGCAGGCGACGTTCGAGGGTAGCGGCACAGTGGCATCAAGCACACCGATCATGCGTGCGGCAATATCTTCGGAAGCAGCCGAGCGGGTGATTAGTTCTGGTGCGAGCGACTCCACGGCCTCGGGCATTCCGCCGATTGGCGTTACGATGACGGGCGTTCCGCATGCGAGCGACTCGCTTATAATCGTCCCGAAGCCCTCGAGAGACTGCGTCGGGAGCACCGTCACATCGGCGGCTTGGTAACAGCGAACGAGGTCGTCTTCACTGACAAAGCCCATCAGCTCGACGCAGTCGTCGAGACCGAGTCTTGCGATCGTGGTCTCCAATTCGCCGCGCAGCGGTCCTTTGCCGGCGATCTTCACGACGACGTTCGAATATGTGTCACGCACGATGCGCACAGCGCGCAAAAGCTCGAGCAGGCCGACGCGATTTATCAAGCGCCGTGCGGAAAAAAACACCGTTGCATCGACCGGCCAACCCAGCTCTTCGCGCACGGCCCGGCGATCGTGTGTGGGTCGAAAAAACGACGTGTCGATGCCCATCGGGACGACGTTGATGCGAGAAGGCGCGACGCCGTAGCCGGCCAGCAGATCTTTGAACGCCGTGCTCAAAACAATGTACTGATCCGCTCGGCGGTACACGAAGCGTTCGAGCGCTTCTTTGACTGCTGCCGATATTGCGCTTCCGCCTTCGGCGCGGCTCTCGGCTGCCCACGGGCCGTGGAAATGGACGACCCGCGGTACGCTGTGACGAATGAACGGGATCAGGGGAAGAGCGTTCATTGCGAAATGCAGATTCACCACGTCGTAGGGTTCGCGGAACGATTTCGCAAATGTTAGCCGGGCATCGAGCATGCGCTTCCACAGCGGCTCGCCCGGGATTCCGATCGAATACGCGTGGGCGCATGCGTCGTTAAGGCGGGGTTTCCCCGTAACGAAGAGATCTAACGCGTCACCGGCGCGTAAAAGTTCCTGCGTCATCCCGTACACGTACTTCTCCAAGCCGCCCGGACTCTCGGGATACCATCCCGTTGCAACGCATGCAATTCGCATCTCTGGTCGTTCGCTACAATCTTCGGATCGCTTTTGTACTGCGCGCCTGGGTGGAACGAAAGTTTTATCCACTCGTACGCGAGGAGAAATGCAGTTGCTGCGATCTCTGCTGTATAATTAAACGTACATTGGAGTGGAAAGCGATGATCGACGTCGTGACTGATTCTCAGTATAGTGTATTACAAAGGCCGAAGTGCTTCTGACTACCTCATGCAGCAGCCGCCGGCGCTGCCCACTGCTACGAGACGGGACGTCATGAACAGTCATTCAGCCGGAAAGGCTGACGTCGAGCACCAGCGACACGTTGAAGTCGCATCCAAGCGTCAGCGTATGAAGCTTATCATTGTTGACAAAGACCGCCGCGTGCTCCTCGACTCGATTGATCCGAGCGAACACGAGTTGCGCATGCTCCTCAGTGACGATCGCACAAGGCTCCGCGTCGACGTCGATAGCGTCGTGGAGGCACTCATCGATCAGTGCATTCAGGAGGGCATCCGGCACTCGAGAATCGCTGTTCTCGACGTCCATCGCTTCGTGCTCGCTACTCGTCTCGACGGACGCGCCGAAGTGGTATTCGCCATCAGCGTGGAGCATTTCCGCGGCGGCGACTCGCTCTCGCGCGCGACGCGGAAGTACCAGCTCACGCCGCGCGAGATCGAGGTACTCGCGATGATTCTCGAAGGTGCCAGCGCCGCGGAAACGGCCAACGCACTAAAAATCGCGGAAACGACCGTGCAAGGCTACTACAAGCGCCTGCTTAGTAAGACCCAGTCCCGTAACCGGCCGGCGATGGTGGCCAACGTGCTCGACTGGGGCGGTTCAGGTCGCCAGCAGCAAAGAGATCGCGAACGTTAATCTGCCCGTGCCGCCCCGCGATGTGCCTTTAGTAAATGTTTCGAAGCGAAAGGTCCGAATTCACTGGGAATTAGATGGCGAACGGTGCGTTCTCGATTCCCGACATGCTTCAATCCGATTTTGTCCGCCATGTGGACTGCGAAGCTTTGCCGGACGACTTTCGAATGCCCCAACCCGGCGGCGTCGTCATGTTCTGGTTGGGCGATTGGCCAGTCGGCCAGGTCTATCCGGACGCCGACGCGGAAGGTTCCGATCTCGCCGAGCTCGCTCGTGGAACCATCGCGCCGAGTGTATTGCAGCGCGCGCGGGCCGGCATGTCGTCCGAGTGCGACGGGCGTCCTGCGGACGGGCAACGCGTCAGCGTGATCATTTGCACGCGGGATCGCGCGACGGAACTCGAGCGGTGCCTCGCGTCGCTGCGCGAGCAGACACGCGTTCCCGACCAGATCGTTGTGGTCGACAACGCCTCCGACGATAACGGACGTACGCGGGACGTTGCGCTTGCCGCCGGCGTCGAATATGTGCGAGAAGACCGGCCTGGGCTAGACATCGCCCGGAACAGCGGCGTGCACGCGGCGACCGGGGATATCGTTGCCTTCACCGACGACGACGTTCACGTGCACGGACGCTGGCTGGAACGTCTCGCCGCAGCATTCGATGATGCTCCGGTGATGGGCGTGACGGGCTTGGTGTTACCCGCAGAACTCGCAACCGAAGCTCAGCGCCACTTCGAAACGTTTTGGGGCTTTGGACGCGGATACGAGCCGATCGTCTTCGACGAATCGTTTTACGACATCGACCGGACACACGGTTGCCCCGCTTGGGAAGTCGGCGCCGGGGCCAGTATGGCGTTCCGGCGTGAGATCTTCGAGCACGCCGGCCTCTTCGACGAACGGCTCGACGTCGGAGCCGCCGGTTGTTCGGGTGACTCCGAATTCTGGCACCGGATTCTCACCCACGGCTACCGCTGCCGATACGAGCCGTCGGCAGTTGCCTTTCATTTTCACCGCCGAGAATTTGCCGGACTATCCCGGCAGATATTTGCGTATATGCGCGGACACGCGGCCGCGCTGCTGGTGCAGTACGAGCGAAGCGGCCATTGGGGCAATCTGCGGCGCGCGTTCGTAAGCATGCCGGTATGGTATGCGCGCCGTTTTGCTCGCGGCATCGTAAAAGGGTTCCCGGCTCGGGACCGGCTTTTGAGCCGCGAGGTATGCGGCTACGTTTCAGGCTTGGTGTTCTATCTTCGCGCGCCGCGCCCGCGAGCAGATCGATGACCGCTGCCGGGCGCGTCACCATCATCGTTCCGGCTCACAATGCGGCCGCGACGCTCTCCGATGCGCTCGATAGCGTCATCGCGCAAACCTGGATCGACTGGGAGGCCATCGTCGTTGACGATTCGTCAACGGATGACACGGGGACGTTGGCTCGTAAATTTGCCGTGCGGGACGCGCGCATTCGCGTGTTGCGCGCGGATGCCGGCTGCGCCGCGAAGGCGCGCAACATCGGGCTCGACGCCGCGACCGGAGGCTTCGTTCTCTTTCTCGACGCCGACGACTGGATCGCTCCGCCGTGTCTGGAGCGCATGGTTTCAGCGCTCGAGGCGTCCCCGCAGGCAAGCGTGGTATATTGCGCCTATCAGCGCGTAACGCCCCAAGGACGCTTGACGGCGCCGAAATGGAGCGGTCAAATCGCGGGTGCGCCACAGGAATTTTTTGCGCGGCGTTTCGACTCGGCAATCCACTGCTTTTTGGCACGCCGCACCATCGTCGCCCAAGTGGGCGGATTCGATCCCACGCTGCGCACCTGCGAAGACTGGGATTTGTGGCGCCGTACCGCGTTAACCGGTGCCGTCTTCGTCGGCATCGCGGACGTCCTGGCATTCTATCGTATGAGCTCGCAGTCGCTCACCGCGGATCGTCGCCAACTCATTCACGATGCGATGACTGTGCTCGGTCGGGGATTCGGCTCGGCAGAACAGCCCCGGCCTGCCGGGGATTCGGCGCTACATAAAGCCTGGTTCAGTCTTTGGTGCGCAGTCGCGGGCATCGGAGCGGATCGGGAAGACGTCGCGTTGCTCGACCTAACCGAATTGCGGCTCGATTGGAGCGCGCATTTCGGCGGCACCGTCGACCTCGTCATTGATGCGCTCATTGCCGGTGCCGCATGCACGGCGGCGGAGTTGGCTCCGCACTGGCCTCAATTCGCGCCGGCATTGGACCGCCTTTTCGGGCGCCTCGCTGCGCATTCGAGAGATCTCGATCTTGCTCGGCGACTCGCTTACGCTGTCGAGTGCCGGATTGCGCGAGCCAGTCCTCCCGGCACGCAAGCAACATTGACGCGAATCCTCATCCACCGCACGGATGTGTCGGAAGTCGAGCCGCTCTTTCCTGAGTCGGCGGTCGAACTCGCGATCATCCGGTTTTGCAGCGCTGACGACCTGCTCGCAAGCGTCGAACTTCCAATTTTGGGTGATCTTCCCGCCGATTCGATTGCAAGGGCCGCCGTGGAGGCTGTGGGGTATCGGGAACTTCTCAAACAATCGATCGCGCACCGCCGCACCGCATTCGACGCGCGCATGCTGTTGAATCTTTTGCCGACGCCGGGGCGAGTGCGAGCCGCGCGGGGCGCGGGCGGACGTCGTCGCATGCTACGGTCATATGTAGGCAGAGCGTTAACGGCAGCGATGATTCGCCCACGCATGCAGCCGGCGCTTCGTGCGACAAGCGAAGAGGTGTTGAGTGATATCGTCAAGCGAGCCGAAAAGCTCGCCGAGTCGATTCCGTTGCTACCGATCGATCCTTTGAAGGGAGCCGGGCGTTCGATAACGTGGACCGGCGATATGCGCCGATACTGGGAAGACTTTTTTGCGGAGCCGGATCCCTGGGGCTATTCATCTGAGTACGAGGCGCGAAAATATCAGCGCACGATCGCGATGATTTCGGGGGAGCCGTTCCGTAACGCGTTGGAGCTCGCTTGTGCTGAAGGCCACTTCACGGAATTGCTCGCACCGATGGTCGAGCGCCTCACAGCCTCCGACATCTCCGAGCGGGCGTTGCAACGCGCCGCGAAGCGCTGCGCGAACCAGACGAATATTGCCTTTCGGCCATTGGATTTCATCAACGAGGAGTTGCCCGCCGGTCTCGACTTGCTCACGTGTTCCGAGGTACTCTATTTTCTCGACAACGAAGCGGCTCTTCGCGTGGTCGCCGCAAAATTTCGCGAAGCGCTTCGTGACGGCGGAGTCCTGGTCACCGCGCATGCGCTCTTATTGAAGGACGATCGATCGCGCACCGGCTTCGATTGGCCCCAAGCGTTCGGCGCGGAAACCATCGCGCGCGCATTTTCGCAAACGCCCGGGCTTCATCTCGAAAAAACCATGCGCACCGAACTCTACCGGATCGATCGCTATCGCCGGCATCCGATTGGAGCATCTGTTCCGGCGACCGTAGTCGAGGAAGTGCCGCTTCTCGACCCGCTTGAGCCGGAGGTGGCGCGGCACGTTGTCTGGGGCGGCACGGATGTGTTGCGCGAAGAGGCGCGGCGAAGCGAGACGACCCGGACGATCCCTGTGCTGGCGTATCACCGGATCGCGGCGGCCGGCCCGCCGGCCATCGCGCACTTTCGGGTGTCGCCGGGCGATTTCGCGGATCAGCTCCGTGCCTTGCGACGAGCGGGATTTTATAGTCTCGGTACCGCGGAGCTTCAAGAATACATTCACAACGGCACACCAGTTCCGGGACGTCCTATCGTGATCACCTTCGATGACGGCTACGCCGATTTTATCACGACAGCTTGGCCGATCTTGCAGGCGCATGATTTTGAAGCGAACGTGTTCGTTCCGACGAGCCTGGTGGGCGGCCGTGCCGATTGGGACGCCGAACACGGCGAGGCCGCACCGCTCATGGGATGGCATGATATCATGCGTATGGCCGCGTCGGGCGTGCGCTTCGGCAGTCACCTTGCGCGGCACCGGCGCGGAGATGCGCTAACGACGCATGAACTTGCGCAGGAACTGGCGCAATCGCGCGCGGTGCTCGGCACCTACGTGAACCAGGACATCCGTATGCTGGCCGCACCGTACGGTGCGATCGATGAACGGTTCGTACGCCTCGCCGCCCAGTGCGGCTATGGCCTCGGTTTTTCGACGGAACAAGGGTTCGCGAGGCTTACCGGAGCGCCGCTTGCGCTTCCGCGCATCACGGTAAGCGGAAGCTGGAGCATTGGCACGTTCCGCGCGGCGTTGAACATCGATTGATGCCGGCGAACGGCGGACGGCTCGTCACCGTCGTAATTCCTGCACATAACGCTGAAGCCACAATCGACGAGACGCTCTTGGGCGTTCGAGCGCAAACGCATCGAGCTCTCGAAATCATCGTCGTGGACGATGGATCGCGCGACCGTACGTCGGAGATCGTAGCGAAACATAGCGGTTCCGATACGCGCGTCACATTACTGCGGCAGGCAAACGCCGGCGTCGCGGCTGCCCGGAATCACGCGATCGCAGCTTCGTCCGCCGACCTCATCGCCACCGTTGATGCCGACGATCTCTGGGCTGCATCGAAAATCGAACGGCAAATCGGCGCGCTTGAGCGCGGCGGCCAGAGCGTCGGGATGGTGTACTGCTGGTCTGCGCGCATCGACGAAGACAGCCGGGTCTTGGATACGAGCTTCCGGCCCACTGATGAAGGGGACGTGCTGGCGCGAATGTGCCGCGGAAACCTGGCCGGCAATGCGAGTTCGGTGCTGCTTCGTAAAACTGCAGTTCTCGAGGCCGGCGGGTACGATCCGACGCTTCGTGCACGCAAGGCTCAAGGCTGCGAAGACCTGCTGCTGTATTACCGCATCGCGGCGCGCTACCGGGCCGCCGTTGTTCCGGCTTTCCTGACTGGCTATCGCAATACGGCCGGAAACATGTCTAGCGATTCATGCCAGATGCTGCGCTCGTGGCGGATCGTGGCTGCGGAGATGCGAGCATATCATCCGGACCTCGAGCAGCACATCCGGGCTGGCGAGGACTATGCCGCGGACTGGCTGTTGCGGCGCAACGATTTGCCATTGCTATCGATCCGCCGGCTGCGTAGTGCACTTCGGATGACGCGCCGACCGGCATCAGACATCCCCTGTGAGTTGGGCACTCCCGGGGTCGAGCTGGGCCAACGGTTCGAGATCGGCCGCCTCTTCGCCGGCGACCACGACGACTCGTCATCCCCGCGACGTTAACGTCAACCGTTCAAGCGAATCCGAGCTGTTTCGCCAGCGCTGCATCCAGCTGCGCCAATCGAGCCATGTTCATCAAGTCGCGCCGGGCTTCGTCGATGGCGAAGATCCCGTCCGATTTGGGTTCGGGGCGCACATCGTCAAATACCGGCAGCTCATACGATTGCGTTTGAGACGCACGGCCGCGGTCGAAAGATTTCCGAACTTTGCGCGCGGTCAATCCTCCGATGAAATCGAGTGCCCGGTGCGCGTCGTTTCGAAAGAGTTTCGCGGCATTGAGCGCGACCATGTCCCAACGCCGTTCGGCGAGAAACTGGCAAAGCGCATACTCATTCGCTGCGGCACGAGCTTTCATCGCCGCCCAGCTCGGCAGTTCGGCGTGCTCGCAAAGATGACGTTCCACCGTTGCGACGATTGCCCGCCCCATTCGGAGTCTGTCGCTAGACATGTTCCCCGGATACACGCGATAGCCGACCAGAAAGTGTGGAACGGCCGAGATTGGATACTTTGCGACGAGCTTTAATTCGAAATCCAAATCCTCGCATCCGCCCAGCCCACGCTTGGCCCAGGTCGGATCGAAGCCTCCCACGGCTACGGCCGCTTCGCGGCGAACGAGCAGCGAGCTCCCGTTGCCGATGAATTTAGCATACAATAGCTGGGCCAAAGCATAGCCGTTACAGATGAACCCGTGCTCTCTCGCCACCACGCGGTCTTCGCTATCGATCACGCGATGGAGAGCGTATGTCGCCGCGATGCCTTCTCCCGACGCAGCCGTCAACGATGCAAGTTGCCGTTCGATCTTCGTAGGATGCCATAGGTCGTCCGCATCCAAGAAAGCTATGAAGGGCGCCGTCGATTGCTCGATCCCAAGATTGCGCGCACTCGCGACCCCTCCGTTTGAAACGCTGATTACGCGAACCCGCGCATCTGCCGCGGCGAACGACCCGGCCAGGGCGCCCGTCGCATCGGTCGAGCCGTCATCAACCACCAGGATCTCAAGAGCCCTATATGTTTGGCGAAGCGCCGAACGGAGGGTGCGTTCGATCCATCGTTCGGCATTGTACGCCGGGATTACCACGCCGACGATCGGAGGAGCGTCCATTTATCTTTCCGTCGAAGTCGGTGTTGCGAAGGTTTCCGAGCGATCAACGCCCTTATCGATGTCCGCGCCGGCCGCCGCGTAAAACTCGAGCGTGGGAGTGAGCGGACCGGTTTTGACGACTCGGCCGCCCTGAAACACGATCGCGTCGTCGCAAACCGCCAACGTCGTCATTCTGTGACTGACCACGACAATCGTCATGTCCTTTCGCTTGCGCTCTAACGTGTCGAGGATTCCGCTCTCCGTTTCCTGATCGACGGCATTCGTTGCTTCATCAAGAATGAGCAAATCGGGCTCGCGCACGAGTGCCCGCGCAATGCCGATGCGTTGACGTTGCCCTCCTGAGAGGCTCAGTCCACGCGGGCCGACCAATGTTGCGAGTCCCTGCGGCAACTGGTCGATGAAGGTCGCGTGCGCGGCCTGCGCTGCATCGCGAATTTTTGCTACGCTCATATCCGGCCGGCCATAGGCGATGTTTTCGGCGATCGTGCCGTCGATCAGGTCGATATCTTGGCCGGCAACAGCTACGCGATTGAGCCAATCCGCAATCTTAAAGCAGGATAATGGCTGGCCGCCGATCGTGATCGTGCCCGACACCGGTTCGAGTAGTCTGCAGAGAAGGTTGATTACCGTCGATTTGCCCGCTCCGGAGGGACCGATGAGTGCGGTTGCGCGGCCCTTTACCAGCGTGAAGCAGGCACCGCTCACGGCCGGTTCTCCACGCATTCCGTAATCGAAGGTTACGTCGTTGAATACGATGTCGCCGGTGAGCCCGTCGAACGCTTGTTCGCCGTGCGGCGCAACCGGCTTATCGCGCGGGTCGAGAAGCCATTCAACTTCGTTGAAATGGCCCGAGGCCGAAGCGAATCCCGACGCCGATTGTTCGAGGATTCGCAAATGCGGCTGGAGACGGTTCATCAAAACGAGGAATGCAGCGAGCACCGGAAGCGAGCTGCCGGTGAATATTGCGACCAAGAGAACGAAAACAAATAAGTATCCGTGCATCGCCTCGAGCAGGGGCCCCTGCGTCCCGGCTACCTGTTCGGTTCGGAGAATCGCGCGCCGTACTTCATCCGACGTGGATCGGAAGCGCTCGTGCTCCGGCAGTTGTTCGTTGAACAGCCGAATGACTCTGGCGCCGAAGATAGCAAATAGCATTCGGTCCGCGAGTGCTTGGTTCGTCACGACCGTCCGTTCACTCAAGGCGCGCAACCGTGCCTCGGTTCGCGTTTGTACAAAGCGCATCAACAAGCCGCCGAGCAGAACGAGGAAGAACAAACGCCAACTCACGAGCAGCAACAGGATACCAAATACGAGGACGTTCCCGCTCGCCGCGATGCGCGTTAGTAAGACGCGGACCGCGTCGGATGCCTTCCAAGATTCGGTGCTGAGGACGTTCAAAAGGCGCGCCGGGTCTTGGACGATGAAGAAGGAGTAGCCGACGGCGTGCAGCCGTTCGGAGAGAGCGCTTCGTATTGCCTGGCCTACGTGCCCATCGACCCATGCGGCAAATATGTTCGCGGTGATCTGGCAGACGGTCTTCATCGTCACGAAAAACAAAATGAGCGAACTGACGATAAGCAATCGTTCGTTTCGGCTATGTCCCTCAGCGATGCGGGAGATGATCGCGAAGAGTCCCCCGCTCGGCGAGTTCGAATTATTGGTCAACGTCGAGAGCAACGGAATGAGGAGGCTGACACCGACGCCTTCCAGCAATGCGATGAGCATCGCCAGTATCATGACGACGCCCGCAGTCCAATAATACCCTCGTGCCAGCGACGCCAGGTTCGCATTCACCCCGAACGGATTGAGCATCTTTCTCGCGAGAAGACGCTTCATCTGGCGCCCGGCCGGTCTTTCATTGGGGCATCTTTATACAGTAATGGCACGAGCACCTCAGACGCGGCGAAGAAGCGGACGCCCGCTAGATGGAGTTCCCAGCATTTTTCTCCATCGTCGAACGGATGGGAGCCGATCGACGGATTTCGCCGCCTGCGCGGGCGGCCTATAATTGGCCAGGTGCTCGAAGGCGTTCCACGCATTGATGCCGACGGGGCAACGTCATGTGGCCAAAAGAACAGCCCGTGCTAAATGGAGATCTCCAGCGCGATTGGTCGCGCGTCGCTCCACGTGTCGATGTCAGGTCGATCTCAGGTTCGCACCATGCCGCCCTGGCGCGGCATATCGATGAGACTGCATGGGCAATGCTCCGTCGTTTCGCTGAATAGAGCGCAAGCCTAAACGGAGCGTCGTAGGCGGCGCAGCCGTCCGGTGAGGAGGGCCGCGCCCACCGCCGCGATCAGCAGCAGAAGGACGCCCCCAGCCCCGAGGACGATTGCCCGCGCGGTAAATATACTGTAACCGCCTTGCTCCGTGCACGCGCGGAAATCGGTTGCGGTAAACGCCGTTGCAAAGGGCCGCGAAGCGTTCGCGCAGGCTGCGGTCTGTGGCTAAACGCTCTTGCAGCTCACGCAGTTCGATGCCGCTCAGCTCGCGGACCCGGAGCGAACGGAGGCCCCGTCAACGCGCCAGCGTCCGTACACATATGAGCCCGCATTCTCCGGATGAATGGGGCGAAAAGACAT
>PLTN01000188.1:166-11120 GCA_003164495.1 Vulcanimicrobiota bacterium | reverse complement strand
ATCGCCGACTTGATGCGCGGATAGCAACCGCAACGGCAAATATTCGTCATCGCGACGTCGATGTCTTGATCGGACGGCGACGGATGGCGGTCGATCAACGACGCGGCAGCCATGATCTGACCCGACTGACAGTAGCCGCATTGCGGCACGTTCTGCGCGACCCAGGCGACCTGCACCGGATGCGGCTTATCGATCGGCGCGAGACCCTCGATCGTCACAATCTTTTTGCCGACGGCGCTTTTCACCGGAAGCACGCACGATCGGACCGAGGCACCGTCGAGATGTACGGTACACGCGCCACAGGCGGCGATGCCGCAACCGAACTTCGTGCCCGTTAACCCAACGACGTCACGGATGGCCCACAAGAGCGGCATCTCGTCCGGGACGTCAAGAACGTGGTCAGTACCATTAACCGAAAGCTTCACCATGCGCCCGGAATTCGCGAGCTTGCAACCCGCTACCCGCTATGCCGGGCAAAGTTGAAAGTATTCTCCGCGCTATATTTATCGGTACTTAACGGTCTTAGAACAAGCCCGAAAGTCTCGGCGATCGCGTGCCGGGATGACGCTCGATCAGTGACGCGGCAACCATGATCTGACCCGACTGACCGGAAAACCCGGGAAGGTTTTCCGCGCCATTTTCAGCTCTGCTTAGCGATCTTGACCGTCTTGGTTTTGGCCGCGGTCAGGTCGGTCTCGCCGGCCGGGTATTTGTTCTGCTCCAGAATATACGAGAGGACTTGGAGAACCTCAGGCGGCTTGAGGCTGGCGGGTGAGGTCAGCGGCATTTGCGTCGCGATGACGTCGCGCAGATCGTCGGCCGTCTGGCCGGTCCACTTCGACATGAAGTCGCCCCCAGCCAGCGGCGGACCCGAGATTCCCTCGAGCTTCACGCCGTGGCACATCGAGCACTGTGCGGCGAAGATCTTGGCGCCCGCGCTGGCCTGTGCGGCCGAGTAAACGCCGGGACTCTGGGCGTTGAGCGACTGCGTGGTAAACGCCGCCGATGCGACGAGGGTGAGGACAAGCGGCGCGAGTACGCGGACGAGCTTCATAGGACTCCTTGGCTTTGACGTTCAGCCAGACAATATCGAGTCGCGCCGGACACTTTCCTTGGGCCGGCGATGAGGAACCACCTGACCGCAAGCCGCACTCAAGGGGCAATGGCCGAAAGCGCTGGGGCGCAGCGGCGCCTGGCTGCAGTCGTCCTACCCATCTTTGCGAACCCGCCACACGAGGTTGTGTTCATCGAGCGCGCGCAGCATCTGCGCCGCCATGCGGGACAGATCGCGTTCCCCGGCGGCGCGCTCGACGACGAGGACGGCGGCGACCTAACCCGCGCCGGCCTGCGCGAACTCCACGAAGAGATCGGGATTCCGCCCGAAGCGGTGACGATCGTCGGGCGCCTCGGCCTGATTCGTCAAACGAACAACGTCTTCAACGTCACGCCGTTCGTCGGCGTCGTCGCACCGGGTACGCCCCTGGTCGTCGACCTCAACGAGGCCTCGGCCGCCCACCGGGTTCCCCTCGCCGCGATCGTCGAGCCCGGCGCCGTGCACCCCGGCGTCGAGATCATCGGCAACTACCGCCGCGAGACGCACATCTTCGACTATGGTTCGCTGCACGTCTGGGGCTTGACCGGGACGATGCTCGACATGTTCGTGCGGCGCTTCAACCGCGCGGGCTCGGCGCTGCGTGCGGCCCTCGACGAGCGGCTCCTGCGCTAAGGTCCGGCCGGCCCCACCGTCACCCGCGCAAACGCATCCGGCCGCACCCATTTGGCCACGGCGGCGCGAACGGCGTCGGCGGACGCGCCGAATTCTGCGCGCGCGTAGCGGCGATCCGTATCGAGCGGACGACCGGTGACCGAATAGGTGAGCAGCGCGCCGGCAACGCCGTCGAAGGACTCACTGCGAACCGGTAACTGCCCGAGCAGTAATGCCTTAGCGCGGATCAGCCGGTCGGCCGGGAGCGGCGTCGTCTGAAACGCCTTGAGATCGTGCACGATGAGATTCTGCGCGCGGAGCGTGTTCTGCGGATACGCGCCGTAGTTGACGGTGAACGTCGAGCGGTTGTGGCCGCCGGCAAACGAACTGTCGACGGAATACGCGTAGCCGTGTATTTCGCGAACGTCATGGAACAATATCGAGCCGAAGCCACCGCTGAGCGCGGCATTCGCCACTTGCAGCACGGGGTAGTCCGCATCGTTATATGTCAGCGGCAGCGTCTGGGCAAGCGTCACGTCGGACTGAATGCGGCCCGTCGCGGGAATCGAGGCCTGTGAAGGAGCGTTGCGCGGGATCGCCGGCGGATAGATGTTCGGCGCCGGACCGGTTGCCGTCCACGCGCCGAACGATGCCTCGATCGCAGCGCGCGCGTGTTCCGGCGTGATATCACCGACGGCAACGATCGTCGTGAGGTCGGGCCGGAACGTCGATGCGTAGTACGCTTTCACATCATCGAGCGTCAGCGTGCCCACTGTCTCCGGCGTCGCCGTGCGACGCGCCGGATCGCCGGTCGGATAGAGCGCCCTGGCTAGCGCTTGGTGCGATTTGAAGTCGGGGCCTTGCACGGCGCCCGTCAGCTCGCCGACCGTTTGTTGCTTCACGATCGCAAACGCGTCGGCCGGTAGCGCCGGATGGAGTTCGTCGTCGGCAAGCAACACAACGCCACGATCGAAGTTCTTCGAGAGCACGTTGAGGCTGAATCCGCTTCCCGCCGTTACGTCGGCGGCGATTTTGTCGAGTTCCGCTTGATACGCCAACCGGTCGTAGGTCGTCGTGCCGTATTCGAAGAGCGAGCTCAAGATCGAATCGACGCCGTCCTTTCCGGGCGGCTGCTGGACGTCGGCGTTGTTGCGAATTTCACCGCGCAAAACGACGGTCGGCGAGATCGAACTTTGCACCGTGATCAGTTTGATCCCATTCGGCAAGGTCTGCACGTTCGGGTGCACGGTCGACGGCGGCACGTGCAACTGAGCGAGGACGTTGCGCGCGAACGCCGGCAGCACCGTGTGGGCGCTCGGCGGAACGCTGTTGTTTTCGCCTTCACGGCCACCGAAAGCCGAACCGGTCGCCGCCTTCGGCGTCGCGATCGCTACCGTGGCGGTGGCATCGTCGTAGTAGGTGCGCAGAACGCGGTTGACGTCGGCCACGCTGACTTTTTCGAGCCCGGCAAGTTCGGCGTCCGGCGTGCGGTGTTCGACCGCGAGTTCCTGGCTCCACAGCGACGCTAAGCCGCTGATCGAATTGCTCTGGAACTGCGCTTGCGCGACCTCGCGGGCTTTCGCTACGGCGACGAGTTCGGGCGGCAATCCGTTCCGCTTGTACGCGTCGATAACGGCCTTCACGTCGAGCACCGCTGCATCGCCGGTCGTGGTGACTGGAACGGCCGCGCCGACGATCGACAACCCGGCCTCCGGATGGGTGGACGACTCCGCAAAGGTTTGCAGCGCTTTGCCGCTGGCTTCTAAATCGTAAAGTGCGCCGCGCTGGCTGTTGAGCACGTCGTTGAGAATTTCCGAGGCGTAGTAGTCGGCGCCGTTGTAGCCTGGAACGCGGTAGCCCACCATCACGAGCGTGATCGGATCGGAGCTGTTATCCCGGACGGTCAACGGCGTGAGCGGCGCGAGGTGCACGCTCTTGCGCGCCGGCAGCCGGGCCGCCGGAATGGAGCCGAAGAGCGAACGCACCTTGGCGATGGTTGTGGCCGGATCGACATCGCCGGCGATCACCATGATCACGTTGTTGGGGTGATACCACTGCGCATAAAAGCGCTTGAGGTCCGGCGCCTGAATCTTCTTGAACGTATCGACCGTGCCGAGACCTTCGTCGGCGTAGGGTGAGCCGGCGAGGATATGGTGGATCATCTTCACGTAGAGGCGGTACGACGCGCCCGAATTGTCGCGCACGACCTCTTGCGTGATCGCCCCGCGTTCGGCGTCCCAGCCCTTCTGCGCGTCCAGAATTCCCGTTGCGCGCGAGCGTTCCAGGTTGAGTGCTATGTCGAGATACTGCGAGGGCATCTCGAAGAAGTATTGCGTGATCTCGTTCTGCGTGTCGGCGTTGTACGAGCCGCCCGTGATGGCCGTCGTATCGGAGAACTGCGACGCGTCGATGGTCTTGCTGCCGCGGAACATCATGTGCTCTTGCGCATGGGCAAGACCGGTAAGCGGCTCGTCGTTTGCGCCGGCTAGGTAGTTCGTGTACATCGAGACGACCGGCGAGAGCCGGTTGCGCAAGACGTAGATCTGCAGACCGTTGGCGAGCGTCGCGTGCGAGATCTGGATCCCACCGGTTGTGTCCTGCGGCGTCGCCGCCAGGGGCACGGCGAGAAACGCCAGCGCGAGGGCGCATGCAAAGAAACGGCGGAACGATGACATCACATCAGCCTCAACGCGGGGCGGAGCAAGCCGGTTCCATCGGCAAAGACGACCGCATGCAAGGGAAGACCGTCGCTCGCTACGGGACGTGGGCCTCGCCGGTAACCCCGGACGTGGTGGCTGGGGCGACAGTCTCGTTCGGCGAGCTGGCGGTCGACGGCGGCGCCGTCACCTGGCTCGAGCTCCGCCCGGCCGAGCGTGGCCGCAGCGCGCTCGTTCGCTGGACCCCGGGGTCGGAAGCCCGCGACGTTTTGCCGGCCGAGGCGAACGTCGGCAGTCGCGTGCACGAATATGGCGGTGGCGCCTATGCCGCCGGCGATGGCCTGATCGTCTATTCTGAGCGCAGCGACGACAGCGTGTGGCTCGTCGATGCGGACGGATCGCAGCGGGCGCTGGCGACGGTTCCCGGCTGCCGGTATGCGGGCTTTTCGATCGATGCCGCCCGCGGCCGCGTGTACGCCGTGCGCGAAGACCACCGCGACCGGCCTCCGACCGCGCCCGAAAATGCCATCGTCGTGCTCGAGCTAGCGCCGGGCAACGATCCCGCAACCAACGCCGGACGCATCATCGCCGGCGGGAGCGACTTCGTGCTGGCGCCGCAGCTTTCGCTCGACGGCTCGCACTTGGCGTGGATCGCTTGGGATCAGCCCGATATGCCGTGGGAGGCGACCCGGCTGTGGACCGGCCGCATCGATGCGGACGGCAACCTCACCGGCGAGCGCGCTCTCGCCGGAGCAAACGGCGGCGAGGCGATCGTCGCGGCGCAGTGGACGCCCGGCGGAACGCTGCTCTTCACCTCGGATCGCACGAACTGGTGGAACGTCTACGCCTGCGACGGCGATCGTGTCGACGCGCTCGCACCCGTGGCCGCGGAGTTCGCCGAACCGCCGTGGGTGTTCGGCCGGCGCATGATCGCCCCGCTCGACGAGGAGCGCATCCTCTGCGCGTTCGTTCGCGAGGGCGTCGTTCATCCGGGCCTGATCGCCGGCGGCACCGTGCGCGAATTGCCGTACGGCCCCGTCGACACCACGCCGTTGCCGCTGGCCGGCGGTGCCGTATTCATCGCCGCGCCGCCCGACGCGCCGGCCGCGATCTGTTTCGCACCGCGACTCGACGACTCAGAGCACATCGTTTTGCGCGCAGCCAACGCTCAAGCACTCGCGGCTGCCGACGTGAGCATCGGCGAACCGCTAGCGATTCCGACCGATGACGGCGAGACCACGCACCTGTTCTTCTATCCGCCGCAGAACGCGCGCTTCACCGGACCCGCGGGCGAGCGTCCGCCGCTGATCGTGATGAGCCATGGCGGACCGACCTCGATGCACACGAGTTCGCTCAACGTGGGCGTTCAGTGGTGGACGTCGCGCGGCTTTGCCGTCGCGCACGTCAACTATCGCGGCTCGTCGGGTTTCGGACGAGCGTATCGCGGCCGGCTGGCCGGCGCGTGGGGCGTCGTCGACGTGCTGGACTGCATCAGCGCCGCGCGCCGGCTGGCGGAGCTCGGCCGTTGCGATGCGAAACGTATTGCAATTCGCGGCGGGAGTGCCAGCGGCTTGACCGCGCTGCTCGCGGTCGCAACGTCGGATGTGTTTCGCGCCGTGGCGAGTTCGTACGGCGTGATGGAACTCGAATCGCTGGCCGGCGACACGCACAAGTTCGAAGCCCGCTACACCGACGGTCTGGTCGGCCCGCTGCCCGCGATGCGCGAACGCTATCGCGAGCGCTCACCGGTGAATCACGTTGCAACGATCGACGTTCCGGTGATCATTTTCCAGGGCTTGGACGATCACGTCGTTCCGCCGAGTCAGGCGACCGCGATGCGCGACGCGCTGACCGCGCGCGGCGTGCCCGTGATCTATGAAGCCTTCGAGGGCGAGGGCCACGGTTTTCGTAAGGCCACAACGATCAGGCGCATGTTCGAGACGGAACTCGCGTTTTATCTCGATGTGTTCGGATTGACGGCTTGATCCGCGGCGTCGGCCTGCGCAGCGCGGTCGCGATCAACATCGCGACCATCGTCGGCGCCGGACCGTTGATCACGATTCCCCTCGTCGTCGCGACGATGCATGGCTCGATCACCGTCTGGCCGTGGATCGCCGGCGCCGCGATCGCGCTTTGCGACGGTCTCGTATACGCCGAACTCGCCTCGCGCTTTCCGCGCAGCGGCGGCACCTATGCGTATCTGCGCGAAGCCTTCGGCGCGCACGGTCCGGGCCGGCTCGCCGCCTTCATCTTCGTGTGGCAATTGCTGTTCGTCGCGCCGTTGACGATGGCGACCGGCTATATCGGTTTCGCGCAGTATGCGGCCTATCTCGTTCCGGCTGCCGCCGATCCGAACGCGGCACGGGCGATCGCGATTGCCGTGGGCATCATCACCTTGCTCGCGCTCTATCGCACGATCCCCAACATCGCACGCACCGCGCTCGTGCTGGGAGCCGTCGCCGTCCTGACGCTCGTTGCGATCGCGGCTTGCGGCTTTCTGCATCCGACCCAGGCTCTCGGGTCGTTGCTCGTACCGGCATTTTCGTTTAACGGGATTAGCGTGGCTGCACTCGGCGCCGCGCTCGTTATCACGCTCTACGATTATGCGGGCTACAACGACGTCTGCCAAATCGGCGACGAGGTCATCGCCCCCGTGCGCACGATCCCGCGCGCCGTCGTCCTCTCCATCCTCATCGTCGCCGTCGCATACGTTGCGCTCAACCTTGGCGTGTTCTCAGCCCTATCGATTAGCGACGTCGCGCATTCGACGTCCGTCGCGTCGCTGGCGGTCGAACGCACGGCGGGATCGGCCGCGGCGAAGGTCGTGACGGTGGCAATTCTGGTAACGGCCTTCGCATCCACCTTCGGCTTGCTGCTCGGCGCTTCGCGCGTGCCGTACGCCGCTGCCCGCGACGGAGATTTTCTCACGCCGTTTGCGCGGCTGCACCCGACGAAGCATTTTCCGCACGTCTCGCTCGTCGTGCTCGGGCTCTTAGCATTACCGGCAACGCTGTTCCCACTCAACGATGTGATCAACGCACTCACCGCGGGCATCGTGCTCGTGCAGGGCGTGGGCGGAACCGTTGCCGTGATGATCCTGCGGCGACGGGCGGAACCGGCACCGTTTCGCTTGCCGCTCTATCCGCTGCCCGTTCTCATCGCGCTCGGATCCTGGCTCTTCTTGTTCTGGAGTTCGGGCACCGTGCCGATGCTGCTGGGCGTCCTGACGCTGTCATCCGGGGCCGCAATCTTCCTGGTCCGTGCCCGGTTCGCGCGCGCTTGGCCGTTCGCGCTAGCGTCATGCCTCGCGCTCCTCATCGCCGGCGCACCGCATGCTGCCGGTGCCGCAACGTTCACCCACGCTCGCATCGTGCAACGCGACGGAACGCCGCAACTGCAGGTCGACGGCAAACCGTTCTTCTTCTTCGGCGGCGCCTTCTTCTACGAACGGATACCGCCCGAGCAATGGCGGACCTCGATGCTGGCCATGCGCGCCGTGGGCGCCAACACGCTCGATCTCTACGTTCCGTGGAACTGGCATGAAACGGCCGACGGCGCGTTCGATTTCGACGGGCATAGCAACCCGCGGCGTAACTTGCGGCGCGTTCTGCAGCTGGCGCGCGAACTCGGCTTCCACTTGATCGTGCGCCCGGGACCGGTCATCCGCAACGAGTGGCGCAACGGCGGCTATCCCGACTGGCTGCTCCGGCGACCGGAGTATGGCATGCCCATACACGACATCCTCGAAGGGCGCTACCCCGCAACGGCCACCCTTCAGAACGCGCACAGCGACGACGCGGCGGCGCAATGGATGCGCAATCCGACCCACATGCGCTATGCGGCACGTTGGCTACGCCGCGCGCTGCACGAATTCGTGCCCTACGCCGACCTCGTGATCGCCGTCGCGCTCGACGACGACCAAGGCGCCTACATCGACAACCAGACCTGGCCGGCACCGCATCTGCAAGCGTATCTGCGTTGGCTCGACGCCCACGTGCGAAGCGTCACGGGGCCCGTCATCCCAACCTTCATCAACACCTACGACATGAAAGTACCGGCGTCGTCACCCGTGTGGGCAATGGGCAACTGGTATCAGAGCGATGCCTACGCGATCGGCGATCACGATCGCGTCGAACTGGATTTTGCGACGGCGACGTTGACGGCGCAAGAACACACGCCTCTCGCGACGAGTGAATTTCAAGCCGGCTGGCTGGCTTCGCCCGAAGATCCGCTTCCGCGCGCGGCGGCGCCGTCAAACACGACGTTGGCGTTAGCCGAACTGCTCGGTTGGGGCGCGCACGGCGTCGTCGACTTCCCGCTACAAGATACGCTCGCGCCTTTCGGCTGGGAAGCGCCATTCTCAAACGCGTTCTATAGCTGGGACGCGGCAATCGCGCGCGATCCGCAGGCCGGACGGTTACCACCCCGCTGGCGACCGACGTCGCTCTTCGGTGAAACGGTCCGCGCCTTCGGGCCGCAATTGGCAGCATCACACCGCGTAGCGCGCATCGCGATCGCCGACGAAGTGAGCGCATCGAACCCGAAAGAGCTCACGAACGACGATGTCGCGGCGATCGCGGAACGGCTGAAGGATGCCCTGCGCACGTGCAATGCGCGCGGGCTCACATGTGACGTGATCGACCTGCGATATTCGAGCACTGTCCGGCTACGGAAGTACGCAACGCTTGTCGTGCCGCCGTTCGTTCGGCCGCCGGCGGCCGCGATCGCGCGGCGTCTCGCGGGGCTGCGCCGTTCCAATGTTGCGATCGTCTCGCGCGTTCCGAATGAGCGCGGCCCCGGGATCGCCGTCTTGGCCGGTCCGACCGCGTCGTTCGGCGTGGCGGCGAACTGGTCGTCGCGCATTCGCACGGTCCGGGGCCCCGTTTGGGACGGCACCGCGATGCGCACGATCCGGCCGTTCACGCTGTCTCCCCGCGACGCGCGTGTGTTTCTGATTGCGGGCAACGTGCCCCACCTCGGCGGACGCTTCGCATGCATGGATTGCACGCCGCCGGACCATTCCGGAACGAGACGCATCAACCTCAACGCGACGCAAGCCGTACAAGTCGCGTTACCGCAGGTGCGAACCGGCACGGCCCGCGCGTTCCGTTCGGCGGCGTTCGGCAGCGGTGGCGCCACGGTGACACTCGCCAACGATCGCGCCGTTGCCATCGTCGCACCGGACGGCGGCGCGCGGCTCGTCGCCTTCGCGTCGCGGCGCGATCTGCCGTTCAACGCGGTGAACGCGACCGGCGCGTTGCGCGACGACGTTCTACTCCAACCGCCGCCGTCGGTGACGGACCGCATCGCGAAGTACACGCACTCCTACCCGGCGGGAACGTTCAATCGCGCCTATCGCGCCGACATCATCTCGGCGAGCGGAACGGAAGCCGTCGTTCGCTTTCGCTACGATGCACCGGACATCGCCGGCGGCGCCCACTTCGAGAAAATCGTCCGGTTAGCAGCCGGTGCAACGCGGCTTGTCATCGACGAACGCGTTACGTTTGGCAACGGCGTCCCCGCACAACGCGCGCTCACGTTGTCGGCCCTGGCCGTGCCGCCGTCCGCCCACATCGAAACAGAGCCGACGTTCGTGGGCTGGGATACCCGGCACGCGATCTCGGTCGCCTGGAACTCCGGTACGCTCGATCATGCAACGTGGACGCCATACGGCAGCAACGGCACGCTCACGCTCGTCGCCGCCGGAAGCGCGTTGCGCACGACCTATGCGATCGCGCGCGCGCCTAGCCTCGCTGCCGCGCGAACGTTCGCCGCGGGCGAGCGCGCGTGGCTCGCCGCACACCCCGGAGGGACTGGCGCGCCGTAAATGCGAATCCGGCGAGGCCGCGGGGAAGTGGCGAAATGGTAGACGCAGTTGCCTCAAAAGCAACCGAGTGAGAGCTCATGTGGGTTCGAGTCCCACCTTCCCCAAATGCATTCCGAGCCGGCGCCTGACTGGTTTACGCTAACGCTACACGCCAGCCGAGGGCGGTTCTAGCTGGTCGCCGAAGCCGTTTGCCGCTGCCTATGCTGGACTTTGCACACGAGTTTCTGCGCGAATCGCGCCGGATCGATCAACTCATTTGGGACGCGATGTCCCTCGTACGCGGCGAACGCGTCCTCTTCTGCGGTTTCGCTAACGACGGCCTGTGGGTCAAGCGGGCACAGGAGATCGGCGTCGACGTCAGCGTCATCGAGTCCGATGGGGCCAAGCTCGCGGAACTTCAATCGCTCGGCGTTCCAACGCTGCGCGGCAGCACGACGCTGATTCCAGCGCGCGATAACAGTTTCGATGCGATCGTGGCGTTCCACTATTTGCACGAGATCGACCCGACGTTCCACACGCAGATCGTGTGGGAACTCGCGCGGGTCGGTAAACGCATCATCATCGTCGAGCCCGCGCCGCCGGCAGATGCACTGGGCAAACGCATCTCCGAGCTGTACTCGCGGGCGAAATACGAAGCCGGAGCGTTCGAAGAATACCGGTCGATCGACTACTGGCGTAAGTTGCTGGCAATGGTCAAAGCCGACGTGTTGATGCAGCAGTTCACGTTCACACGCCTGGCACCGCGCTTCGCGGTCGAAGAGACCG
>PLTN01000188.1:0-154 GCA_003164495.1 Vulcanimicrobiota bacterium | reverse complement strand
CGCGCCTCGGCCGGCACGCTCTTCCACGAAGAGACGGCAGCCGAACAAGAAGAACGCCTGCGCATTGCAGCGGCCGTCGCCCAACCCGAAGCACCGTACGTCCCGCCGGTACCCGGCCGCCCGCAGCCGGCGCCCGTCGCACCGCCGCCGGCCT
>PLTN01000049.1 GCA_003164495.1 Vulcanimicrobiota bacterium | reverse complement strand
ACGAGCGCACCGCGGCATGCGGGTGTGGACGTCGATCGGCAGGACGCCTTCACGGCGACGGCCTGCGCCGGAACGATGACGTCGGTCTTCTCCGCCGAGTTCTGCACGGCTACGAGCCTACACAGCGATCCGACGCATGCGTAAGGCGAGCGGGGCATGGCCCTGGGTACTCGGCGTCTTTGCGATCGGCACCGTCTTTGGATGGCTGGAAGTTGGGCGCTACCCCAGCAATCCGTATGCGTGGATTGAAGCGATCGTCATGTCGATCGGCGTGGTGTTGGCCGTGTGGAAAATGGCGCGCAGCGGGACGTAGCCCTGGCTTTTTGCACGGCGACCTGCGAGCATGTTCGGATGCGAACTTCCATCCGACCGGCGAAGGCGCCGACGATCTCCGTCGATCATCTCGCGGCGCAAGTCGATCCCGACTATCGGCACACGATGCGCGAGCGGCTAGCGACTGCGGTTGATGCGGCGATGGCGGCGCACGAGCCGGGTATGTTGCCGGTGATCGAACCGAAGCACGTCGTCGGTGCGGAGTGCTGCCTGCGTGAGGTCTGGGTCGTCACGCTGGCGCGGCTCACCGGCGCGTTGCAGTCGGCGTCACCGCGCCATCGGTAGACATGTCGCGGGCATAACGCGCGGCGTCCACGGATACAACTGGCACTGGCACATTTGTGCCAGAAGCGAACGGGCACCAAGGCGATACCGGCGATGTCGCTGGCACATTTGTGCCATTCGAGTTGTACTCGTGGACAAAACGGCGCGCCGGATGATCGCGACTCTGACGACGGCTCTTGCTCCGGAGCGGGCTCCGATTCCGGCGGTGGCTCGCGGCTGAAGTGGTGGAGATTTTGTGCCCCATGGGACACAAGACGATGCGGCGGCCTGCCCGTTTTGCGGTGCGTCTGAACCGTTTGGTTCAGGTTTGAGGGGTTTTTCTTCAGGTTCGGTCGGTCCCGGTGAACCATTTGGTTCAGTTAAATCCCGTTGCCGGCGATCGTTGACACCCTCCAGCCATCGCGGGCGTAACGGACCAATTCGGCGTCTGCAAATTGTTGTGCGAATCCTTGCCAGATAAGCGGAATGCGCTTATCGTTTAGTGGCTCGAAGAAAAGACCCGGCCCACGCGGTGTCCATCCCGACAACGAACTGCGACGTTTGCCGCGACGAACGTCTCCCCGAAATAAATCGTGCGCTCGCAGGCTCGACCGCGATTCGTGCGATCGAGCGGGCTTTTCCCCCGTTGTCGCGCGGGAAAATCGAACGCCACCGGAATCTGCACACGACTGCCAGTGATACACGGCGCCGTCGTGTCCGTGCACGTGCGGGGATCGGCATCGGCATCGACACGGAACCGCGGGTCACTCCGGCGGCCCCGGCTCTTTCACCGCTCGTCACGCCGGAAGACGTTGTCGGCGAACTTGAGCGGCTACGCGGCGAGGCCAACGAGTTCTGAGCCTTCGGTCGATGCAGATCTGCTTCGCACGTGCGAAGCCCTTCATTTCTTTCACAGACATTCACAACTTCTGCACGCACACGTGATTACGTGAGTATCATGTCTGCTGAACCCATCAGTGACCGGCAAATCGACCGGCAGATTGAGGCCAACGTCAATGGCGTGATGATTGCGGATACGGCCGGGAACGTCTACGAGGCGAATGATGCGCTTTTGGAGATGCACGGCTTCACGCGAGAAGATATGGTCGCGAAGAGGGTCAACTGGCTTGCCCTGACCCCCGCGAATTGGAAACCGCACGCAGCCGCTTTCGCCGCCCGCGTTTTCGAGCAGGGCGTTGGGTCGTACCGAATGGAGCACTTCCACAAGGACGGACATCGCATCGCGCTCTCGCTCGGCGCCACACGCATTGGCGGTACCGATTTGGCCCTCTGCACGCTCGTCGACCTATCTTTGCCGGAGCAAGGTCGCACGATCAATCCCCAAGCGGCCTTCTTTGCAGCTCAGAAGCGTTTTCGTCTCACCAAGCGCGAACATGAGGTGCTCTCCTATCTTCTCGAGGGTTTGGGGAATGCCGAGATGGCCGCGGTACTCATGATTTCCGTAACAACGGTAACGTATCATGTGCAGAGCGTCATGCGCAAAGTCGGTGTACAGAAGCGCTCTCAACTGTTCAAACGCGTATTTCTTGAATAAAAACCCAGCGTGGCGACACGCGTATGCCGCCGGTTCGGCCGGATTTCATGACCCTAACGCGGTCTATTGTGTAATTTTTCCTTTACTCTTAGGATTTCGCCTTACGAGCAAGGCCTCAAATTCGGCTTAATAAGCATGAGAGTCCCTGGTTCGAACCCAGGATGGCCCACCATTAAGACCCCGTAACCACGGGGTTTTTGTTTACTTGCATCGCTTCAACGAGTTTGAGCGGGGCCGAGCACCTCAAATGGCGCGCAGCGGCCAGTCCCGGTCCTCATTCTTATGAAGAAACCATTCACATTTTCTTCTTTGCTCCCATCAAACATAAGGGAATGTCAGCGATGCAAACGATCGAATGCCTGCACTGGGGGTGCGGCTGCTCCGCCTTGGGCGACGAGCCCCGGGGCAAGCTCATCCTGTGCGAAAACCACGCGCGAGACCCGATCGCAAGCGCGACGCCGGTGCTCATGCCGCTTTCCGCTCTGCGTTCCATTGACCGCAAGAGGGCCGATGGCGCGGAACACTTCATCTTGGTCGACCGCTTCATGCAGCTGGCGGGAGACAACGCCGGGGCTCAGACGGCCGAGTTTCTGCCCTACGTCTTAGCGGCGCTGGCACCGTATGCAAACCGAGATGTGCCGGGCCTCATCGAGATCGGGGGCGGCTGCAGCCTCCGCATCGTATCACTTTTTGATGACTCGACGCCGGCCGCGATGATCGTTTTCGTGAAAACGAGCGCGCTCTCGGCGGCACTGCGGCGTGCCACGCAACTCTACGGATTGACGCGGCGGGAGGTCGAGGTACTGTCCTTGCTAACAGAAGCGTACTCGAACGAAGAGATCGCAACCGAACTGTCGGTCGCCGTCAGCACGGTCTCCGAGCACTTGCAGAATTTGTCTCGCAAGATGGGGTGCCTACGGCGAAGTCAAATCGTTCGCAAGCTCTTCGTCTACTGAACGGCAGCCCGCATGGGCAGCGCCCACCGTGCGACGGACGAGCGGATCTTCACAGGTGGTGCTGTCCCTTGGTTAGCGAAGCGTATACGAACAAAGAGATCGCGGCCAAGTTGATGATCGCCGAGAGCACGGTCTCCGAACACGTACAAAGTCTGTGTCGCAAGATGCGCTGCACCCGGCGAACGCAGCTCATACGCAAGCTCTTACTCTACTGATTCGAAACGTTGCGGCGTGAGCGGCAAAGATCAGGTCGTGGCTGAGACGAAAAGGCCGACGCCGGATTGCGCGAGCGTGTCCGGCTGCGTGTTGTTACCGAACGTTTGTCCCGCTGCCGTACCGAGCGGATTCGGCGTGTTTACTGCGTTGAGCTCGTGATCGGTGACCGAAGCCGTAAAGGTGTGATCGGTGCTGCCGCCCACCACCTGGGTCAGCGGCAAGCTGCTGGCGTTGCTGTTGGTCGGCGATGCCTGGTACGGCGCCGTCGACGAGGTAAGGTAGTTGTTGACGGCCGGGGACGTCGATGCCGACGAGACGGCTCCGATACTCATACGCTGATTTTAATGGACCTGGCCCGGTTACGCAACGTTTGAGCTGGTACTTCCACCCGGTTCAGGCGGAGACGACGTCCTCGATCAATCCTTCGCGCTTGAGATTGGTCAACATCAGTTGGACGTCGCTCCAGACGAACGGCGCGCCGCCTTCATTCCACTCGACGCAATCACCGGCGGTGAATTCCTTTTCGGCTAAGATCCGCCGAACGAAGGGCACCGCCACGCCGGTCAATTCGAGTTCACGGCTCGGACCGCCTGAGAATCGATGGTCACCGACGTGAAGCGCTTGTCATAGCATACCTAGTGTGCGCTCGATTTCTTCGCCGCGGCTGATTTTTTGTACGTCGGGAGCCTATTGGCGCAGCACGGGATCGGCCTGTCCGCCGTCTAGCGAGAACAGGCTGCGCTCGGTATGTAGTGATGCCGAACGGGTCGTCGTGGTACCCGAGGAAACAGACGCATGGGGCAGCAAGCGTCCCTGTCCGCCGGCGGCAGCGGGAGCGGTACGGGGAAGGTTAGCCTCGGCTCGTTGCAGATCACGAAACAAGTCGACGTTGCGAGTCCGAAGATCCAAGCCGCGTGCTCCAGCGGAAAACACTTCCCGTTACGATCGTCAGCGTCCACCCGGTCGGTGGATCTCCGCCGATGGAAACGCTGGTGTTGAGCTACGCGAACATCGAAACGCCGGGCAAGCCGTTGACGACCATCGATACGCACCCGATGATGCTGCAACCGGTCGTTGCACCGACAAAGAGGCCATAAAAGGGTTCGGCGCTTTGCCGATAATCATCAGTAAATGGTGACCACGGCGGTCGATAATTACTACGACGGGCTGAACGAAAAGCTGCTCCATGCGGTGCCCGACGCGGGCAAAGTTCTGGAACTCGGCTGTGCGAATGGGCGGTTGGGGCGCCGGTACAAGGAACTCCACCCGGATGCGCGCTGGTACGGGGTCGACCTCAACGCCGAAGCCGTCAAGACGGCAGCGCACGTTCTCGACGGCGCTTTCGCGCTCGATCTCGATGTCGACTCGCTAGACGCGATCGGTTCAGGCTACGACGCGATCGTCATCGGCGATCTGCTGGAACATCTCAAGGACCCGGAGCGCGTCCTCACGCGCCTCCTCGAGGTTTCGACCGCCGACGCACGGCTGGTGTGCTGCATCCCGAACATGGCTCATATCAGCGTTCTGGAACGCATGCTCGCGGGCGACATCACCTACGACGAGAACGGTCTCCTCGACAAAACCCACCTGCGCTTCTTCTCGCCGGCCTCCGTCTTCAAAACGTTCTTGGACGCCGGCTGGATGCCGCACCTCGTCGACCACTATTCGGCCGGCCATGCCAACCCGCAATTCGTACAAGGGCTCATCGCTACCGCGGCGACGATCGGCATCCCGCAGCAAACCGTCGAGCGGAACCTCTTCATGTATCAGTTGATCGTCGAGTGCACGAAGGCTCCGGCCGCGACGCCCGGCGATGCGCCGCCATTCACCGTGATCGCCGCGGTCAATCGGGACAATCAGCTGCAAATGAATCTGCTGCACTCGCCCGGCCTCGCGGAAGTGGGTGCGCACGTCGCGTTGTGCCGTAATTCCGCCTCGGCCGCCGAAGCGTTCGAGCAAGGGCTGCAACAGGCGCCGTCGCCGTGGGTGATTTACGCTCATCAGGACGTCTATTTTCCGAAGGGGAGCGGCTATGCACTGAGCCGCCTCTTCGCGTCCGTTCCGGAGGACGAAGCCCCGGATACCCTGATCGGGTTCGCCGGCATGGCCCTCGACGAGCAATCACGAGCAATGAAATCCGGGCTCGTGATCGACCGCATCCATCGGTTCGATTTTCCGGCTTCCGATCGCGCAATTTCACTCGACGAGTTTGCGATTGCCGTCCACCGCTCGACGCGGCACCGGCTCGATCGCGAACTCGGCTGGCATCTCTGGGCGACGGATTTATGCCTCGCAGCCGCGGTTCACGGACGACCGCTGGCCAAGATCGTTCGCATCCCGCTCTTTCACAATTCATTTGCCGAGGCGGCATTGCCGCCCGCATATTACGCGAGCGCCGAGCGCCTCTCGGCAAAATACCCCACCGTTTCGGTCATTCCAACGCTCTGCGGGAACATCTCGGTCCAATGAATCGCCGCACGATGCTCACGATGCTCTCGGCCGGCGCCGCAATCGCGCTTCCGGGTACGAGCAACGCCGCAGAGCCGACAAAGGTGACGTTCGAAATCCGGAACGGCACCAGCGTCGGATTTCAAACGTACGTCAAGAGCCTCGGCCAGGAATGGAGCGTACCCACTCCGCCGCGCATCACGACAACGGCGACGGTGAGCGCCTCGGATCTGGTCTTGCTCCTCTTTGAAGCGGGTCCGCATGGCGACAAGAAACGCGCTTACAGTGTCAATATCCCGGACGACCCGGGCCCGCAACTCACGGTGAAGCTGCTCGCGAATATGGATGACAAAGGGGTGTTCGTCGCAAGTTCCGACGGAGCGGAAGTGGACGAGATCTCCGTGCTCATTTTCCTGAACTCGTGACGCCGGGAGATCATTTCGCTAGCTGATCGAAACTTTCGCGAGTACCTCATTGCGGTGCTTTGCGGCGATGTCGGCGTACAGATCGCATTTCTGGCGATCAGTTGGCACATCTTCATTCTCACCCATCAGCCATTCGATCTGGGGCTGATCGGCTTCACGATGTTTCTCCCGGCGCTCATTCTTGCGATTCCGTCCGGCATGATCGCCGATCGCTTCGATCGCCGGCTCGTCGTCACGATCGGCCGCGTCGTGGAAATGGCGTGCGCCGCGGCGTTGCTGCTTCTCGTGACGATGGGCGTGACCGCGCTTCCGCTCTACCTCGCCGTCGTTGCGGTGCTGGGATCCGAACGCGCGCTCGGGCGGCCGGCGGAAAAGTCGTACTTGCGCAACATCGTCGACGCCGAACGCTACCTCAACGCGCAGGCCACCTACGCCTCCGGCCGCGAGATCACGACGATCGGCGGCCCGGCGCTCGGCGGAATGCTGATCGCGATATCGACCAACGCAGCGTTCACGGCCTCCATCGTGCTCGCCCTGATCTCGGCCGTGGCGTTTGCGTTGTTGCGCGTGCGCCGGCAAGTGCGCGCGCCCGAACCGCAATCGTGGACAACCGCGCTCGCCGGGCTCGCGTTCATGCGCTCGCGGCCGGTGATCCTCGGTGCGATCACGCTCGATCTCTTCGCGGTGCTCTTCGGCGGCGCAACCGCGCTGATGCCGGTCTATGCGGCGACGATCCTGCACATCGGGCCCGCCGGTCTCGGCTACCTGCGCAGCGCGCCCGCCGTCGGCGCTGCCATCGTCGCCGCGTTCGTTTCGCGCCGGCCGCCGCGCGAGCGTGTCGGTAAGCTGTCCTTCATGTCGGCGATCGGCTTCGGGGTGGCGACGATCGTGTTCGGTCTCTCGACGAACCTCTGGCTCTCGCTCGGCGCACTCGTCGTTCTGGGCGCCTTCGACGTGGTCGGGGGCGTGCTGCGCAACGGCTTCGTTCAGCTCAACACGCCCGATGCAATGCGTGGCCGCGTCACCGCCGTGCAGTCCGTGTTCACGACCACCTCAAACGAGTTGGGCGCGTTTGAATCCGGCACGGCGGCCGCGCTGATCGGCACGGTCCCCTCGGTTGTCGGCGGCGGCATCGCAACGCTGATCGTCGCCGCGATCTGCGCGCGGCTGTTTCCCTCGCTCTGGGAAGCCGAACGGCTCGAAGTAACGGATGCCGCTTAGCGGCTTGCCTTCAGGTCTTCGATGCGCGCGCGCAGATAGGCGAGCCAGCCTTCTTCATCCATTTCCGTAACGTCGACCGGCATGCCCAGCGTGGGGAAGAACATCACTTTGAAATCGGTCGCGGCGTGTTGGATCGTCGGGATCGTCGCCGGATCCGGAAACAGTTCGAGCTCACCATCGGGCAGGCCGAGACGGTAATCGCGTGATACCGCCGGAAACCCGGCCGGAACCAGCAGCTTGTGTGTCTCTGCGAGATCGTGAAGATGCGCTTTGCGCTTTTGCGCCGGCATTCTCTGCATCGTGCCCTCCGTCGCGAACCGGATTCGCTCCACTCAGGCCTTTGCCATTGCCGTTGCCATGGCGGCTAACAATCGCTCCGCGTCGACGGGCTTGTTGAGGTAGGCTTCGACCCCCAGCGCCAGCGCGCCGCTCACGAACGACTGATCGGACGTGGCCGAGCAGACGATGATCTTGGCCTTGTGATCGATGCGTTTCAACGCTTGAATCGCGACGATGCCGTTGTGTCCATCCATGAGCATGTCCATGGTGACGACGTCGGGCCACTCTTCACGGTACACGCGGATGGCGTCGGCGGTCGAACCGGCCTCGACGACGTGGTATCCCCGGTCCTCGAGCGTGCGCCTTAGGATCGTACGGGCAAGCGGGGTATCGTCAACGATCAGAACCAGCGGTCTCATCTATCTTCCACACCTCCATGGACACCTTGCACGGCCCCAGGCCCCTGACCTCGCGCGAGGATGCCGCGCGGCGTGGCGCAAAGGGCGCACGATGACGATCAAACGGCGCGATGTCTTACTTCGAGGCGGCGGGATCACGGCGGCGGCACTGACCGGCGCGCAAATTGCATCACCGCCGGCGGCCGATGCGCAATCGGGTACGCCGCTCGTGTGGCAGCATACGGCGGACGTCGTCGTGATCGGTTCCGGAGCATCGGGGACGCCGGCCGCGATTGCCGCGCGCGAAGCCGGCAACTCGGTCATCGTGATCGAGACCGAGAAGCATCTCGGCGGCCACGGCATCTGCAGCGGCGGAAACGTTCCGCTCGGCGGCGGGACGAGTCTGCAAAAGAAATACGGAATCGTCGATTCACCCGATCTCCTCTACCACGATCTCACCGACTGGTCGGTGGTGGAATCCAACGGCTTTCCCGACTACCGCTACAACGATCGCGAGATCATTCGCGCATTCGCCGACAACGCGGCGGCCACGTTCGAGTGGCTGATCGCGCACGGCGTCGTCTTCGTCGACAAAGCGCCCGACACGCTCGGCGGCGAGGCGGTCGGCAATTCCGTCCCGCGCGAGGCACACGCGGCGGTGATGAACTGGCCCACCGTGCAGACGGGCGCTCCGCTCGATCCCAGCATCCAGGCGACGACGTCGTCGGGGAACGGGCTGCTGCGACCGCTGCTCGCATCTGCCCACAAGCTGGGCGTGCAGTACTTACTCGAACACCGTTTCGTCGCGCTCCACCGCGAGAGCCCGCACGCCGGCCGCATTCTCGGCATTGCGGCGACGCACAACGGCAAGAGCCTCAACGTCCGCGCGCTCAAGGCCGTCGTTCTCGCGACCGGCGGTGCAACCTCGAACATCAACTGGCGGCGGATGTTCGATCCGCGCTTGACCGAAGAATACTGCGGCGTCGCCGGCACACCGTATTCGTTCCAAGATGCGAGCGGCGAGATCGCGGGACTGGCCGTTGGTGCTTCGCTCTGGGGCATGGCGAACCAAACCGGCGAGTTCGGCGACGGGATCACCAAACCCGGATCGATCGGCAGCCAGTACGGCTACGTGAACTTGCGCTGGATGCCGGGGAGCCCGGTGTTCGACAAAGCCCACGCGACCGGCTTGCACGTGAACGACTGGCAAGACGTGATCCTCGTGAACATGCTCGGCAAACGCTTCTACGACGAAACGGCACCGCAGTTTTCCGCCAACGACTACAAGAGCGTCGATCCGTATACGCCGGGCAGCTATCGCAACGCCAAGAACGAGAAGTACAACCCGCGCAACTTCCTCAACGCGGCACTCGCCGGCGTCGACGACGGACACAACGGCGGCGGCCCGATCTGGGCGATCTTCGATGCCGACGCGGTGGCCCGCGAGAAGTGGGATCCGCGTCCGCCCAACACCGACAATGCACGCGGCTTCTTCTTCCAGGCCGATACGCTGGCCGATTTGGCCCGTGCGATCAAGATGAAGTATCAGCGCACGCCGATGTCGCCCGACGTGCTCGAAGCGACCGTGGCCCGCTTCAACAGCTTCGTCGACAGCGGGGTCGACAGCGATTTCGAGCGGCCGAAGCCGCTCTACAAGATCGCCAAAGCGCCGTTCTACGCGGCGTGGGCAACGCCGGTACTGCACGACACCCGTTCCGGCTTGCGCATCAACGGCAAGTGTCAGGTGCAAGACATGCACGGGAAAACGATCCCGGGACTGTATTCATGCGGTGAAACGGCCGGCGGATTTAGCGAACACGGTCTGGCACGTGCTACCTGTCAGGGGCGGATCTCCGGCCTGAATGCGGCGGCCGAACCGCGTGCGTAGCCTGCGCACGCTACTGGCGTGCGCGGTCGCCGTCGTGCTGAACGTCGCGGCCGCGCATGCGGCCCCGAGCGGCGATCCGACCATCGTTCAAACCGATAAGGGCGCGATTCAAGGAACGCTCAACGGCGGTATGCGCGTCTTTCTCGGCATCCCGTTCGCGGCGCCGCCGGTCGGACCGCTGCGTTTCAGTGCCCCCAAGCCGGCGACGGCGTGGAACGGTGTGCGCGAAGCCACGCAAGCTGCCTCGATGTGCCCGCAAGCCGGAACGGCCACCCAGAACACCACCGAAGACTGTCTGTACCTCAACGTTTGGGCACCGGTCGGCGCGTCGAAGGCGCCGGTCTACGTCTTCCTCTATGGCGGCGGTTTCATTCAGGGAAACGCCGCCGCATACGACGGCTCGCTGCTGGCATCCAGCGGCAAGATCGTCGTCGTCACGCTGAACTACCGCACCGGCATCTTCGGCTTCCTCGCCAACAGCGCGCTCGCCAACGGCGGCTCCGCCACCGGCAATTACGGCATCGAAGATCAGCAAGCTGCCCTGCACTGGGTCCAGCGGAATATCGGAAACTTCGGCGGCGAACCGCGCAACGTCACGCTGGGTGGCGAGTCGGCCGGCGCGATCAGCACCTGCGCCAACCTCGCCGCGACGCAATCGGCCGGAACGTTCGTCCGGGCCATCGTCGAGAGCGGTCCGTGCGCCGTTCCGCTTCCGACCGTATCGGCCGTCGAAGCCAAGCACGCCGCGATTCCGGCGCAACTCGGCTGTACCGGATCGGGCGCCGAGCTCGCAGCCTGTTTGCGTTCGCCCAGCCTCACCGTGCAAAAGATCCTCGCCGTGCAGCAAGCGCTGGCGCGCGGAACCTTCACGCCGAGCATCGAGGGCGATGACATCCCGGTGCAGCCGCGCACCTATCTCGCGCGCATCCCGCTATTACTGGGCGGCAACTTCCTCGAAGCCGGCTACACCGTTTTGCCGAAGCCGCCGGGGTCGGCGGCCGAATATCAGGCCGCGCTGCAACGCGACTACGGCGATCAAGCCGCCGCCATCGCCGCGCAGTACCCGTACGCAAAATACCCCAACGGCGGCATGGCGCTTGCTACGGTTGAAACGTCCTCTGCGCCGACTCAGTCGATCTCGGTTTGCGGAGACGTCACCAGTTGGCGCCTCACGCGCGCGTCCGGCGGCGCGCCGATCTACGCCTATGAGTTCAACGATCCGAACGCCTCTGGGGTCAACGGCGTGCCGGGTCCCGTGCACACGGCGGAGTTACCCTATCTCTTTCCGGGCGGCGACAACAGCGGTGCGGCCAAAGCACCCTCGCCCGCGTCGAAGGCGTTGTCCACGATCATGCTCGGCTACTGGACGAACTACATCAAGAACGGCAATCCGAACGGTCCGGGTTTGCCGGACTGGCCATACTACAACCTCATTACCGACGTGCAGCAACTCGTGCCGAACGCGGTCGCGCCGGGAACCGACGTGAACGCCGAGCACAAATGCCCGTTCTGGAACTCCCTCGGCCGTTCGCTGTAGACCAAGTCATCCCGAGCAACTGCTGCTTTGCTACTCGTGGCAGTGCGCCATGTGTTCCATCGGGTGCGCGGCATCGAGACGCCACAGGTAGACGGCTAAC
>PLTN01000017.1 GCA_003164495.1 Vulcanimicrobiota bacterium | reverse complement strand
GTAAGCCTCCGCTGAGGGCCGCCTAGTTTGGATCTTCGCGTCGGGGTAGTGCGCTAAGAGTGGCGCGATGATCGTGTCCATTAAGGGGTAGTGGACACGATCGATGATGTCGGAAGTCGCGGAGGGCAGCGGAAGGGCGGATGGGCGACGGCGTCGCCGCCTGTGGTCTGCTGACGAGAAGCGAGTGATGCTCGCTGAGAGCTTCGCGCCTGGCGCCTCAGTGGCGCAGGTGGCCCAACGCTACGGCGTGAACGCGAACCTTGTTTTCACATGGCGACGTCAGCTTGCGGCGAAGGCGCCTGCGGAGAGCGTCAAGGCATTGGAGTTTGCGCCGGTGACCGTCGTGGCGGAAGGCGCGGCGCCTGAGGCGCGCGGTGGCGACGGCGACGCGGCGCGGTCGGCAGGCCGAATGGAGATTGCGCTCGCAAGTGGCGAGCGGATCATCGTTGGCGCGGATGTCGACGCGGCGGCGCTGGCGCGCGTCGTCAGGGCGTTGTCGCGCCGATGATCCCGATTCCGACGGGCGTTCGCGTGTGGCTGGCGACGGGCCACACCGACATGCGCAAAGGCTTCGACGGACTGGCGCTGATCGTTCAGGAGACGCTGAAGCGCAATCCGCATTCGGGGCATCTGTTCGTCTTTCGCGGGCGGCGCGGCGACCTCATCAAGTGCTTGTGGCATGACGGCCAGGGCATGTGCCTGTTCTCGAAACGGTTGGAGCGCGGACGGTTTCTGTGGCCATCGATGGCGGACGGGACGATCACGATCTCGACGGCGCAGCTCGGCTATCTCCTGTCGGGCATCGATTGGCGAATGCCGCAGAAAACCTGGCGTCCGACGGCGGTCGGCTGACGATTTTGGCTTGTCATCGTGCGCGGATGTGATTCACTTCATCTCGTGTCGAACGATGTTGAATCGCTTCCCTCCGATCTCGCCGCCGCGCACACGATGATCCTCGCCGAGCGGGCGGCGCGGCTGGAGAGCGAAGCGCGCGCGGCTCGGGCGGAAACGGAGCTGACCCACGCTCAGGCTGCTGCTTCCGGCGCCGACGCGCTGATGGCGCGACTGAAGCTGGAAATCGAAAAACTGCGGCGCACACTTTATGGCGTGCGCTCCGAACGCAAGCAGCGTCTGCTCGACCAACTGGAAATGCAGTTGGAGGACGTCGAGGCCGACGCGACCGCGGACGAACTGGCGGCGGAGCGTTCCGCCCCGTCGAGCCTGGTCAAGGCATTCGAGCGTCGGCGGCCGGTCCGCAAGCCGTTTCCTCAGCATCTGCCGCGCGAGCGGGTGGTGATCGCGGCGCCGGCGAGCTGCCCGTGCTGCGGTGCGACCAAGCTGTCGAAGCTCGGCGAGGACGTGACCGAGACGCTGGAGGTCGTGCCCCGCCAATGGAAGGTGATCGAGACGGTGCGCGAGCGGTTCTCGTGCCGGCAATGCGAGACGATCTCGCAACCGCCGGCGCCGTTCTATGTAACCCCGCGCGGCTTCGCCGGTCCGAGCCTGCTGGCGATGATCCTGTTCGAGAAGTTCGGCCAGCATCAGCCGTTGAACCGGCAGAGCGAACGCTACGCCAGAGAAGGGATCGATCTCAGCCTGTCGACGCTGGCCGACCAGGTCGGCGCCTGCGCGACGGCGCTACGGCCGTTGCACGCTCTGATCGAACGCCACGTGTTCGCCGCCGAGCGGCTGCACGGCGACGACACCACGGTTCCCATCCTCGCCAAGGGCAAGACCGAGACCGGCCGGATCTGGGTCTACGTCCGCGACGATCACCCATTCGGCGGCAAGGACCCGCCGGCGGCGCTGTTCTACGCCTCGCGCGATCGCACCCGCGAACACCCCGAACGCCATCTGGCGGACTGGAGCGGCATCCTGCAAGCCGACGCCTATGGCGGCTACAACCGGCTCTATCTCGCCGACCGCCAGCCGCGGCCCATCGTCGAAGCACTGTGCTGGAGCCACGCGCGGCGGAAGTTCTTCGAGTTGGCCGACATCGCCGGCAACGCTCGACGCGGCAAAAACGCCGCGCCGATCTCGCCAATCGCCCTGGAGGCGGTCAGGCGCATCGACGCCATCTTCGACGTCGAGCGCGACATCAACGGCCAGCGGGCCGACGAGCGCCTGCGCGTCCGGCGCGAGGTCGCCCTCGATCTGGTCGCCTCGCTCGAGACTTGGATGCGCGCCGAGCGCGCCAAGCTGTCGCGCCACGCCGCGGTCGCCAAGGCGATCGACTACATGCTGACGCGCTGGCCGGCCTTCGCTCGCTTCCTCGACGACGGCAGGATTTGCCTGACCAACAACGCCGCCGAACGAGCGCTACGCGGCCTCGCCCTCGGCAGGAAGTCGTGGCTGTTCGCAGGCTCCGAGCGTGGGGCGGAGCGGGCGGCGGTCATGTATACGCTCATCCAGACCGCCAAGCTCAACGACGTCGACCCGCAGGCTTGGCTCGCCGACGCCCTCCGCCGCATCGCTGACACGTCGCAAACCCAGCTCGCCGATTTGCTGCCGTGGAACTGGCGACGCGAGCCTGCCATACTGGCGGCATGAGCGCGGCCGCCGACAGCTTCAACGAAATCGCCACCGTTCGCATCGAGCTGAAGGACAGCGATCCGCTGATCTGGCGCCAAGTCGAAGTTCCCACCTCGATCACCCTCAAGACGCTGCACGCCATCATCCAGGCGACCATCGGCTGGTTCGACTATCACCTTTGGGAGTTCACGATCGCCAAGCGACGATACGGACTGCCGATGGACGAGGATTGGGGAACCGAGCCGCGCATTGACGCCAGCAAAGCCCGGCTGCGCGAGGTGCTCCAGCCGCGCAAGACGAAGATCGACTACATCTACGACTTCGGCGACGGTTGGGAGCATCGGCTGACGGTGACCGACGTCCGTGTGGGCGATCCGAGCCTCTCGTATCCACGCTACGTCGGCGGCGAACGAAATGGGCCGCCGGAGGACTGCGGCGGCATACCCGGCTTCTACGAAATGCTCGACGCTGCTGCCGATCCGAAGCATCCCGAACATGCCGAGGCCAAGCAATGGCTCGATGACTACGATCCCAACGTGATCGACGAACTGCCGATCAAAATCGCATTGGGGCGCATCGCCAAGCAACGAAACGCCGCGAAAGCCCGGTTCGCGAAAAAGACAGCCGAGTAGGCCGCCGGATCAATCCGGAACGGCTCAAGCCGCGGCCCTCGCCGGAGGGATACGGACATATGACCGAAAGCCGCCAA
>PLTN01000078.1 GCA_003164495.1 Vulcanimicrobiota bacterium | reverse complement strand
CCTACGTCACCAACGGCGACGTCGCGAAATTCGAACACCACGTCCGCCACTGGACCAACGACCAAGCCGGCCGCGTCACGGGCCTAGCGGCCACACGGTAATGGTGGCGGAGTGAGCACCGAACCACGTTGCCCGAAGATAATGTTGTTGCGAACTCGGCCCGGGGGCATGGGTTCGCTTCGCGAACCCGTCGGTCGCCTTTGGCGGCCGGCCACATAGTGGCCGGGGGGCGCGGAGCCTGGGGCGTAGCGCCTATATAACTTTAAAGAGACGGAAGACGGTGAGGGTGGAGACGGTGGCGAGCCCGACGCCGGCGCAGACTTGCAGCACCGTGTGCGCGCGTAGGTAGACGCGCGCCCAGCACACGATCGGGATCAGCACGAGAAAAGGCAGCGGGCGCGGCCCGTAGATCACGCACAGCGCGATCAGCGGCGCGGTGATGCCGAGTGCGTGGGTCGAGATCTTCCAGTAGCGCGTGATCCATTGCACGACCAACGAGGAGACGGCGTAGCCCGCCATCGAGGCGGTGACGATCGCCGGCGCGCCGATCAGCCACAGATCGATCGTGCCGAGCACGAAGAAGATCACGAACACCACGAACACCTGCTCGCGTTCTTCGCGCTTGGACATGTCGAGGTCGGAGATGCGATCGGTCGCGTACAGCCAGAAGACGTAAAGCATCGGGCCGATCGAGGTGAAGAACGCGCTGTTGCCCAGCAGCACCCAGAACTCGGCGTTCGTCCGCGAGCGGGCGCCCGCCAAGATTACGAATAGGAGCAGGGCCGTGAGGAACGGGTTGCAGACCGTCGAGAATATCCGGGCGACGTCGGTCCAGACCCGGGCCCGGACGCGCAGTGGGATCGGCGGCGGGAGGCCCGACGGAGCTTGCACGGGCTTCGCGTTCGCGGCGTCGAAAAGCGGGACATGCTCGAACGACTGGGGACGCCGGCCGATCTGAGCGGCCTGAGCCGCGCCGAGATCGACAGCCTCGCCAAAGAAATCCGCAACGTCCTCATCCAGGTCTGTGCCGTCAACGGCGGCCATCTCGCGCCGAACCTCGGCGTCGTCGAACTGACGCTGGCCCTGCACCGCGTGCTCGACATGCGCACGGACAAGGTCGTGTGGGACGTCAGCCATCAGTCCTACGTCCACAAGCTGCTCACCGGCCGCGCCGAGAAGATCGAAACGCTTCGTCAAAGCGGCGGCGTGTCGGGCTTCGCGATGCGCAGCGAATCGGAATACGATCCCTTCGGCGCCGGCCACGCGTCGACGTCGATCTCGGCCGCACTCGGCATGGCGACCGCCCGCGATCTGCAGGGCGGAAAAGAAACGGTCGTCGCGGTCATCGGTGACGGTGCCATGACCGGCGGCCTCGCGTATGAGGCGATCAACAACGCCGGACCGATGAAGACGAACTTCATCGTGATCCTCAACGACAACGAGATGTCGATCGCGCCCAACGTCGGCTCGATCGCCTCGTATCTCTCGGTGCTGCGTTCGAAACCGTGGTCGAACAGCGCGCGCACGTTGACCAAAGACGTCCTCGGTCACGTGCCGTTCGGAACGACCGCGCGCCGCGCGCTCTCGACCGCGGAGACCGCGGCCATGAAGTTCGTTTCGCCCGAGGGCAAAACGGCCGTGATCTTCGAGGAGATGGGCTTTCGCTACATCGGCCCGATCGACGGCCACGATTACGATGCCCTGTGCGATATTCTCTCGAACGCGCGCCGGATTCCGGGCCCCGTGCTGCTGCACGTACGCACGGTCAAGGGGAAGGGCTTCGAGCCCGCCGAGAGCGATGCGCGCACGTTCCACGGCGTCGGACCGAACGTCTATTCACCCGACGAAGGGCGCCTCGAGAAGAAGAGCGGCCGGCCGACGTTTGCGCAGGCGTTCGCCGACGCGCTGATCGCCGTGGCCGCCCGCGACGAGCGCGTCATCGGCATCACCGCGGCGATGCCCGATGGTACGGGTCTGGCGAAATTCGCCAAAGCGTTTCCGGCGCGCTATTTCGACGTCGGCATCGCCGAAGCGCATGCGGTATGCTTCGCCGCCGGCGCGTCGACCAGCAACATCAAACCGGTGGTTGCGATCTACTCGACGTTCTTGCAGCGCGCCTACGATCAGATCGTCCACGACGTCGCCGTGCAGAACTTGCCGGTGGTGTTCGCACTCGATCGGGCCGGGTTCGTCGGCGACGACGGCCCGACGCACATGGGGCTCTACGATATCGCCTACCTGCGCACGTTGCCGAACATGGTGCTGATGGCGCCGCGCAACGAAGCGGAGATCACGCCGATGCTCGATGTGGCGCTGGCCATCGACGGGCCGGCTGCGATGCGATATCCGCGCGGCAGCTCGAGCGGCAAATGGGACGAACCGCTCGCGCCGGTGGTGGTCGGGCGGGCCGAGGTGTTGCGCCGCGGTCACGGCGTCGCAATTCTGGCGCTGGGGATCACGGTCGATGCCGCGCTCGACGCCTACGCGCTGCTCGACGACGACGTCAAACCGACCGTCGTCAACATGCGTTTCGTGAAGCCGCTCGATGAGAACCTGATCCTCGAGCTGGCCGAAACACACACGCGCTTCATTACGTTGGAAGAGCATTCGCTGGCCGGCGGCTTCGGCTCGGCGGTGGTGGAATTCATCAACGACCGCGGTTTGTCGGTCCCGGTGGAACGGATCGGCGTCCCGAACGTCCTGGTCCACCACGCCAAGCCCGAGGCCCAGCGCGCCCAGTTTGGTCTGACCGGCGAACACGTCGCAGCACGGGTAAACGCCCTGCGCGACAAGGTTCGCCCGGTCGCCGGGGCGTAGTCGACGGGTTGATTTTGCCGTTTTTCCGAGGAGTCTGAATTCACGTGTTAACCGCTCTGCTGGCGGCGACGACGCCGGTCGCCAAGGCGACCGCCGCAGCCATCAAGCTGACCCCCCAGCAACTCCAGCAGATGCTGCAAAATCAGCCCGCCCTCAACTACCAGCACCAGACGCCGCTGCAGGAGCACGCCGCCTGGCTCACCCACACGCTGGCCGGGTTCTTCATCGTCGCCGCGCTTTCGCTGATCGGTCTGCTGGCGGTGCAGACGACGAAACAAGAGGGCCTCTCGGGAACGATCGGCGGCCGCGTCGATTCGGCGTACCGCGGCCGGCTCGGCTTCGAGGGCCAGATCGCGAGGGTCACCGGAGTCGTCGCGATCACCTTCGTCGTCATCGCGACGCTCGTCTCGCTCTCAGGCATTTAGCATTGTCGCAGCCTGTTCTCGAAGTCCGGGATCTGGCGACGACATTCAAAACGGAAGACGGGCTCGTTCGCGCAGTGAACGGGCTCTCTTTTTCGGTGGAAGCCGGCACGACGATGGGCATCGTCGGCGAATCGGGTTCCGGAAAATCGGTCACTGCGCTCTCGATCATGCGTTTGATCCCGCAGCCGCCGGGCAAGATCGAGCGCGGCGAAGTGCTCTTCAAAGGGCGCGACTTGCTCAAGATGAGCGAAGCCGAGATGCGCAAGATTCGCGGTCACGAGATCGCGATGATCTTCCAGGACCCGATGACCTCGCTCAATCCCGTGCTCACCGTCGGCGAGCAAATCGCCGAAGCGACGCGCCTTCACCTGGGCTATTCCAAGAAAGAAGCGCTCGACAAAGCGGTCGAGATGCTCCGGCTGGTCAAGATTCCGGCCGCCGAAAAGCGGATCAAAGACTACCCGCACCAGTTTTCCGGCGGCATGCGCCAGCGCGTGATGATCGCTATGGCGCTCTCGTGCGATCCGGCGGTCCTGATCGCCGACGAGCCGACGACCGCCCTCGACGTCACGATCCAAGCCCAGATCATCGAGCTGATGAACGAGATGCAGCAGCGGCTCGGCTCGGCCATCGTCTTGATCACGCACGACCTCGGCGTGGTCGCCGAAACGTGCAAGAACGTGCTGGTGATGTACGGCGGCAATATGGTGGAATACGGCAGCGCCGACGACATCTTCAACCGGCCGAAAATGCCCTACACCATGGGCCTCTTGGAGTCGTTGCCGCGGCTCGATGAGACCGGTGAGCGGCTGGTGCCGATCGAGGGTCAGCCGCCGAATCTCTTGCGCATGCCGCCGGGCTGCGCGTTCGCGCCGCGCTGCCGCTACCGGATGCCGATCTGCGATGAGCCGGTGCCGCTCTACGACTTCGGAGGCGGTCACGTCGCCCGCTGCTTCCTCTACGACGAACGCGCCGAGGGCCAGCGAACGCTGGACTGCGAGACCGCGCCGCGAACGAGCCTGGAAGCGCTGACGTGACGGACGATCTGGTCGTCGTTCGCGACCTCAAGAAATACTTTCCGATCACCGCCGGCCTCTTGCAGCAGAAGGTCGGCGACGTCAAAGCCGTCGACGGCATCGACTTCGACATCCGCCGCGGCGAGACGCTGGGGCTCGTCGGCGAGTCGGGCTCGGGGAAGACGACGGCGGGCCGGGTGATCCTCCGGCTGACCGACGCCACGGCCGGCAGCATCACCTTCGACGGGCGCGATATCACGCACCTCAACCGCGCCGAGCTGCGGCCGCTGCGCAAAGAGATGCAGATCATCTTCCAGGATCCGTATGCGTCGCTGAACCCGCGCATGACCGTCGGTGACATCATCCGCGAGCCGCTGCAGATCCACCATCTGGCGTCGGGAAAAGACGCCGAGAAGCGGGTGCAAGAGCTGCTTTCCATGGTCGGGTTGCAGCCCTACCACGCGAACCGCTACCCGCACGAGTTCTCCGGCGGTCAGCGCCAGCGCGTCGGTATCGCGCGCGCGTTGGCCGTCAATCCGAAGTTCATCGTCGCCGACGAACCGGTCTCGGCCCTCGACGTCTCGATCCAAGCCCAGGTNNGCGCACGATCTCTCGGTCGTGCGCCACATTTCGAACCGCGTGGCGGTGATGTACGTCGGCAAGATCATCGAGATCGCCGACCGCGACCGGCTCTACGCGAACCCGCTCCACCCCTACACCCAGGCGCTGCTCTCGGCGATCCCGATCCCCGATCCCAATGTCGAGCACCGCCGCAAACGCATCATCCTCACCGGCGACATCCCCTCGCCCGTGAACCCGCCGTCGGGCTGCCGTTTCCACACCCGTTGCCCGATCGCGTTCGACCGCTGCAAGGTCGAAGTGCCGGCCTTCAACCTCTACGAAGACGGCCACCGCGCGGCGTGCCATTGGGTCGAGGAACACAACGGCCAAGCACCCGATCTCACTCCAGGATTCGCTGCGGCGAATCCGTGACGTTTGGCGCCTTCGGCGCCAAGCCGTACGGCAAAAGGGGAAAAAAGAGCGACCCGAGGGTCGCTCTTTCCGAAGTCCGGTCGCCGGAGTTACTTCTTTTTCTTGCGGGTGGTTTTCTTGCGGGTGGTCTTTTTCGCGGCCTTCTTGGCGCCGCTCTTCTTGGCTTTCTTCTTGCTAGACTTCTTCGCGGCTTTCTTGCGGCCGGTGGACTTCTTCGCAGCCTTCTTGGCGGTTTTCTTACGCGTGGTCTTCTTGGCGGTTTTCTTGGCAGTAGACTTTTTCGCAGCCTTTTTACGGCTGGATTTCTTGGCCGTCTTCTTGGCGGTTTTCTTCTTGGCTACCGACTTTTTGGCGGCAGACTTTTTCGCTCCGGCCTTCTTTTTGCGAGCTTTCTTGCGGGCCTTTTTCGGGGCCGGCGCTGCCGGCAAAATGCCCAATGTTTCCGGGTCCATTCAACCTCCTCGTCCGCGCGGACGATTGTTGTGGATGTGCGTCGCGCGGATGGCGACGCATCGTTGCGAGTATCGTACAAGGAATTCGCATTTTGCGCAACTCGGCTGACCGGCCGAGCGGTTAAAACGCGGGCTCGCCGGACCGAACTTTGGCCTAGGGCTTGACGGGGCGACTATACTGAAGGCGTTTACTCTCCGAGGACCAGCGTGGCTACAAAACCACTTATCATCGTCGAATCGCCGACGAAAGCCAAAACCATCAAGAAGTTCTTGCCGCCGCGCTTCGTTGTTAAGGCGTCGGTCGGGCACGTCCGCGACTTGCCCAAATCGACGCTCGGAGTGGACGTCGAACACGATTTCGCGCCCAAATATCTGACGATCAAGGGCAAGGGCGACATCATCAAGGAGCTCAAGGCGGCCGCGAAATCGGCAAGCGAAGTCTACCTCGCGACCGACCCTGATCGCGAAGGCGAGGCGATCGCGTGGCATTTGGCCGAGATCCTCAAGCTGGAAAATCCGAAGCGGATCGAGCTTCACGAAATCACCAAAGACGCGGCGCTGGCGGCGATCGCCGACCCGCACGCGATCGACATGCCGCGGGTCAACGCCCAGCAAGCGCGGCGTATTCTCGACCGTCTGGTGGGCTATAAGATCTCCCCGCTGCTGTGGGCGAAAGTCCGCGGCGGCCTCTCGGCCGGCCGCGTGCAATCGGTCGCCGTGCGGATGATCGTCGACCGGGAGCGCGAGATCAACGCGTTCGTTCCGCGCGAATACTGGTCGATCACGGCGCGGCTGGCAAAGCAACAGGTCAACGGCACGCCGCCGGTGATCTTCCCGGCGGAACTCTACCAAATCGACGGCGCCAAGGCCGAGGTAACGGACGGCAAGACGGCCGCCGAGGTGGTCGATGCCGTAAAGGACGCGCCGTGGCGCGTGTCCTCGGTGAAAGAGCGCGAGACGCGGCGCAACGCCGCGGCCCCGTTCACGACCTCGACCATTCAGCAAGAGGCCTCGCGCAAGCTGAAGTTCCGCGTCCGCAAGACGATGCAACTGGCGCAGGCGCTCTACGAGGGCGTCGATTTGGGCGCCGAGGGCACCCAAGGTCTCATCACCTACATGCGCACCGACTCCACCCGCATCGCCGACTCGGCACGCGAGGCGGCGCGCGAGTTCATCGAGACGACCTACGGCAAAGAGTTTGCCAGCAGCGGGCGCCAGTTCAAGATGCGCGAGGGCGCGCAGGATGCTCACGAAGCGATTCGCCCGACGTCGGTCTTCCGCACCCCGGATTCCGTGGCCGGCGTTCTCAAGCGCGACGAGCTACGGCTCTATCGCCTGATTTGGGAGCGGTTCGTCGCCTCGCAGATGGCGCCCGCGGTCTTCGATCAGACGACCGTCGACATCATCATCGGGCGCTACACATTCCGTTCGACCGGCAGCGTATTGAAGTTCGCCGGCTTCACGCGGGTGTATGAAGAAGGCCGCGACGACGCGCAGACGGCGCCCGCTGAAGAACTCACCGACGGCAAGAAACCTCTGCTGCCGAAGCTGACCGTCGACGAGCGGCTCGACCTCAAGGGGATCGATCCCAAACAGCACTTCACCGAACCGCCGCCGCGCTTCACAGAAGCCTCGCTCGTGCGCGTCCTCGAAGAGAACGGGATCGGCCGGCCGTCGACCTACAGCTCGATCGTCGAGACGATTCAGGCTCGCGGTTACGTCGAGCAAATCGAGCGCCGCTTCCACCCGACCGACATCGGCATTCAGGTCAACGACCTGCTGGCCGAGCACTTCAAGGACGTGGTCGATCCGGGCTTCACGGCGCAGATGGAACGTGACCTCGACGGTGTGGCCGACTCGGGCGGCGACTGGGTCGCTGTGCTGCGGACGTTCTACGACAAGTTCTCGCTCGAACTCGCCGCGGCCGAAGAGAAGCTGCCGAAGTTCGAACAGCGCGACGAACCGACCGACGACATCTGTCCGACCTGCGGCAAGCCGATGGTCATCAAGACCGGCCGCTTCGGGAAGTTCATCTCGTGCACCGGATACCCCGAGTGCAAGACGACGCGTCCGATCCTCAAAGACACCGGCGCCATCTGCCCCAAGGACGGCGGCATGGTGGTTGAGCGCAAGTCGCGCAAGGGCCGCACATTCTTCGGCTGCGCCAACTACCCGAAGTGCGACTTCGTCTCGTGGGACCGCGTGGTTCCCGAACCGTGCCCCGTGTGCGGCGACTACGTCGTCGTGAAGACGAAGCGCGGCGGCGTGTCCTCGTTCGAGTGCCACACCGACAAGACGCACGATACGTCCAAGATGGGCGGCGCTCCGCAGGCGGAAGAAGAGGAACTCGAGCCTGTCTGATGCGGTAGTTGTGATCGGCGGCGGCCTCGCCGGATGCGAGGCCGCGTGGCAGCTTGCACGGCGCGGCGTGCGCGTGCGATTGTACGAACGCCGGCCGCATTCCAGCGGTCCGGCGCACCACACCGACATGCTGGCCGAGCTCGTGTGCAGCAATTCGCTGCGCGGCGTCGCGCTCGAGAACTGCGTCGGCTTGCTGAAGGAAGAGCTGGCACGACTCGATTCGCTGATCGTGACGTCGGCGCGCGAAGCGGCGGTGCCGGCCGGCGGTGCCCTGGCGGTCGACCGCGAGCGCTTCAGCGCGATCGTCGAATCGCGGCTGCTCGGGCTTTCCGGTCTCGAGATCGTGCGCGAAGAAGTGCCGGAGATCCCGGCCGGCGGCATCGTGATCGTCGCCTGCGGGCCATTGCCGGCACCGTCGCTCGCGGCGCAGATCGACGCGCTGCTGGGCAGCGGACGGCTGCACTACTATGATGCCGCCGCGCCGATCGTCGCGACCGATTCGATCGATATGGCGGCCACCTACCGCAAGTCGCGCTACGACAAGGGCGACGGCGACGACTACCTCAACATCCCGCTCGACAAAGAGCAGTACCAGCAGTTCATCGCCGACTTGCGTGCGCTGCCGAAGCACGATCCCAAAGACTTCGAGCTCGACGTGGCTGCCGGCAAGGTGCCCTACTTCGAGGGCTGTCTGCCGATCGAAGAGATGGCGGCGCGGGGCGAGGACGCGCTGCGCTACGGTCCGCTCAAACCGGTCGGACTGCGCGATCCGCGCACCGGCAAAACGCCCTGGGNNACGGCAAATCGCTCAACCTGGTCGGTTTCCAGACGCGCCTGACGTGGCCGGCGCAGAAAGAAGCGTTCGGCAAACTGCCGGGTCTCGCGAACGCCGAGTGGCTGCGCCTGGGCGTGATGCACCGCAACACGTTCATCGACGCGCCGCGTCTGCTCGATGCGCAACTCCAACTCCGCGCGCGCCCGGGCTTGTACTTCGCCGGCCAGATCACCGGTGCCGAGGGCTACGTCGAAGCGGCCGCGTGCGGCGCAATGGCGGGCATCGCCGCCGCATACGCTGCGAACGGTAACGTCGCGCCGGCGATTCCGGCCGACACCGCGCTCGGCGCCGTCGTAGCGCACTTGCAGAACACCGCGTCGCCCGATTTCCAGCCGGCCAACGTCACCTGGACGTGGTTCTCGCCGCTGCCGGGGAAGCCGATTCGCGAAAAACGTCTCCGCCGCGCGGCCCTCGCCGCGCGCGCGCTCGAACGCATCGATGCATTTGCCAAGGCCGTGGCCGTAACGCCGGGCAGAGAGAGCGCATTTGCAACTGCGGGTGCTCCCGCGGAGTAAAGGGATCGGATGCGCATTCGATCGACCACGATCGTCGCGGTCCTTCGCGACGGCAAAATCGCGATGGCCGGCGACGGACAAGTTACCCTCGACAAGACCGTCATGAAGCACGGTGCCCGTAAGGTGCGCCGGATTGCCGGCGGCGCCGTGATCGCGGGCTTTGCCGGCAGCGCCGCCGACGGCATCACGCTGCTCGAGAAATTCGAGGGCAAGCTCAACGCGTCGGGCAGCAACCTGATGCGCGCCGCCGTCGAGCTGGCCAAAGATTGGCGCCAAGACCGCGCGCTGCGCCGGCTCGAAGCGCTGCTGCTGGTCGGCAACCCGGAACACTTGCTGGTGCTCAGCGGCACCGGCGACGTGATCGAACCCGACGAGGGCATCGCGGCGATCGGCAGCGGCGGACCCTACGCGCAGGCTGCGGCGATGGCGCTCATGGCGAACTCCTCGCTCGATGCCGAGGCGATCGCTCGCGAAGCCTTACGCATCGCGTCGAAGATCTGCATCTACACCAACGACGACATCACCGTCGAGACCGCCTGATGCCCGAACTGCAAGACCTCACCCCGCGCCAGATCGTCGCCGAACTCGACAAGTACATTGTCGGACAAGCGAAAGCGAAACGCGCCGTCGCGATCGCGTTGCGCAACCGCTTCCGCCGCGAGCAGCTGCCCGAAGAACTGCGCCGGGAAGTCATTCCGAAGAACATTCTGATGATCGGGCCGACCGGCGTCGGTAAGACCGAGATCGCGCGCCGTCTGGCGTCGCTCGCCGGCGCACCGTTCGTCAAGGTCGAGGCGACGAAGTACACCGAGGTCGGCTACGTCGGACGCGACGTCGAGTCGATGGTGCGCGATCTGGCCGAAGCCGCGATCCGCATGGTCAAAGAAGAACGCCGCGGCGACGTGAAGGACGCGGCCGAACACGCCGCCGTCGAGCGCATCATCGACGTGCTGCATCCCGAGACGCGTGCGCCGCAGTCGCAGTCGAGCAATCCGTTTGCCGCGACGCTCGGTTCGATCTTCGGCAACTCGTTCGGCGCGCAGGCCAACCAGCAAACGCAAACGCCGCAGCCCACGGCGCAGCCGGCGCCCCCGCACGAGTCGGAACGCATCCGCACCGAAGCCCGCGCCGACATCGAACGCGGTTTCTACGACGTGCGGTTGATCGAGATCGAAGTCGAGGAAACGCCGAACTTGCCGATGGGCATGATGGGCGGCGGCGACGGCTCGGGTATGGGCGGCGCCGGCGACATGAGCGAGATGCTCTCCGGGCTCTTGCCGAAGAAGAAAGCCCAGAAACGCGTCACGGTCGCCGACGCGCGCCGCGTGTTCGCGCAAGAAGAAGAAGCCAAGCTGATCGACATGGACGCCGTCAAGCGCGAAGCGCTGCGGCGGGCGGGCGAACGCGGGATCATCTTCATCGACGAGATCGACAAGATCGCTACGCGCGAGGGCCGCGGCGTCGACGTTTCCCGCGAAGGCGTGCAGCGCGACATCCTTCCGATCGTTGAAGGCACCACGGTCAACACGCGCTACGGCATGGT
>PLTN01000192.1:4150-34400 GCA_003164495.1 Vulcanimicrobiota bacterium | reverse complement strand
CTACATCCGTAGCACGTAGGTTTGACGGCGCTCCGCCCCAGGCTCCGCGCCCCCCACGCCTTCGGCGCGGGTCCCCCCGGTCTCACGCGCGCTCTCCGTTGTGCTCATGCTAAACTTTCCCCGCGGGCGCGCTCAACAACACTTGTGGTGTCAATCGCTCCGCGTGCATTGTTGCGCGTTCGTAGGCGTGCGCGTAGCCGAGCAGCGCGCGTTCGGTGAACAGCGGGCTTGCGAGCTGCAGGCCCAGCGGCATCGGACGCGATCCGCCTTCGGGCAGCGCGGAGCCGCAGGGGATCGACAGCGACGGCAGGCCGGCCAACGAAACGGGGATCGTGTAGTAGTCCATCAGGTACATGCTGTAGGGATCGCTCTTGGCATTGAAGATGAACGCGGGCGAGGAGGCGGCCGGCGATGCGATGACATCGCATTTCGCGAACGCGCGCCGGAAATCGTCGGCGATGCGAGTGCGCGCCTTCTGCGCCTTGACGTAGTAGGCGTCGTAGTAGCCGCTCGAGAGCGCGTAGGTGCCGATGAGGATGCGCCGCTTCACCTCGGGACCAAAGCCCGCGGCGCGCGTCTTCTCGTACATCTCGCCGACGTCGGCACCTTCGACGCGCAGGCCGTAACGCACGCCGTCGAAACGCGCGAGGTTCGACGAGCACTCGGCCGGCGCGATGAGATAATACGTCGAGAGCCCGTATTTCGCCGTCGGCAACTCGACTTCGACGAGCTCTGCACCGAGCTTCGCGAGATCGGCATACGCCGCTTCGTACGCGGCGGCGACGCCGGGCGCGAGATCGGAGGTTGCGAACTCCCGGACGATGCCCACGCGCACGCCGCGCAGATCTTCGCGCAGATGCCCGGCGGTTGTCTCGAACGGCATGTCGACGCTGGTCGCATCCATCGGGTCGTGACCGCCCATCGCGTCGTACGTGAGCGCCGCGTCTTCCACCGAGCGCGCGAACGGGCCGATTTGATCGAGGCTCGAGGCAAACGCGATCAGCCCGTAACGCGAGACGCGCCCATAGGTCGGCTTGAACCCGACGACGTTGCAGAACGCCGCCGGTTCGCGAATCGACCCGCCCGTATCGCTGCCGGTGGAAATCGTGGCTACGTAGCCGCCCACGGCAGCCGCGCTGCCCGCCGACGAGCCGCCGGGGACGCGGTCGAAGTCGTACGGGTTCTTGGTCTTGCCGAGCGCCGAATTCTCGCCCGAGCTGCCCATGGCGAACTCGTCCATGTTCGTTTTGCCGATCGGTAAGGCGCCGGCTGCGAGCAAACGCGCGACGGCCGTGCCGGTGTACGGCGCAACCCACTGCTCGAGAATCTTCGACGCGCACGTGGTGCGCGTGCCGAGCAGGCACATGTTGTCTTTGATTGCGGCCGGGACGCCGGCCAGCGGCAGCGATTCGCCGGCCGCGATGCGCGCGTCCACCTTGCGTGCGGCTTCGCGCATCAGCTCGGGTGTGAGCGTCAGGTACGCGCCGAGATGCTCGTCGACGGACGCGACGTGCGGGATGATCGTCTCGGCGATTTCGGCGGCCGAAACTTCCCGGGCATTGACCGCGCGCGCGATCTCGCGGGCGGAAGCGCGAACCGGATCCATCAACCGACCTCGGCGATGATCTTCGGTACGCGGAAGAACCCGTGTTGCGGCTGCGGCGCACCGGCCATCACGGCATCGTGATCCAGGCACGGCGCGAGCACGTCGGGACGCATGACGTTGCGCGACTCGATGACCTGCGCGGTCGCCGCGACGTCCGAGGTGTCCAGTTGCTTGAGGTCGTCGACGTGCTTGAGCAGGTCCTCGAGCTGTGCGCCGTAGCGCTCGACTTCATCGTCAGTGAGCGCGAGGCGCGCCAAACGCGCGACCCCGCGCACGTCGATCCGTTCCGTGGCCATAACCCCATCTATTTCGATAATGGCCGTCAGCGTCCCCGTAACCGGGGGTTTAGGAGTTGTTCGGGACCACGCCGGGCGGGCAATTGGAGCCGCTGAAATTCGGGTAGACGTAGGGGTTCGTGCCGTGCGGCGACACGAATTCCTGGTCGACGTACTGCGCGGTGGGGCCGGCCACGATCGTCGAGACACCGGCCCAAGCGTGCGTCGAATCGATGATGTTCGTGTAGTGGCCGCCGTTCGTCGCGGCCTCGGACATAAATGCTGCTTCGACCGTGGTGTACGAACCCGGCACGTTCTGCCCGGACGATTCGCCGATGTTCTCGTTGTCTTGGCCGAGCGCCAGCAGCGCAAGATAGCGCGAGCCCGGACCGTGGTCGAGCGTATCGTAATGACAGTAGTACGAATTGGTGGCTTCGTCCGTCGCGTGCAGCCGGGCCGCTTCTTCCGCGTACTCATCGAAGATCATCGGCAGCGCGAGCGGGTTCGCCGTCGTGCGGTCGGTGTTGACGAGCGCGAGAAAGTTCGCTTCGTCTGCCGTCGCCGTCGTCACGCGCTGCGTCGCAAGAACGCCGCCCGCGCCGACGCCGGAGAAGGCATGAACGGGCAGCGGTGCCCCCGCACTCTTGCCGTCGCTGCCGGCGGCGAACACGCTGATGTAATATCCGGTGGCCGGCGGCGTGACGCCCGAGAGATTGTTGAGCGGGAAATCGTAAGTCGCTTGGGCGGCGAGCGACGCTGCCGGCCCCGAGGCCACCGTTGCGCTGTACGTACCGTTTGCCGACGTCGTCGCCATCACGTCGCCGCCCGGAACGACCGGCGGCGGCGTTGCACCGAGCACGAGCGTCGGACCGATGACGACCACCGCGCCTGCGAGCGGTATTTGAAGTGCCGAGGAACCGAAGCCATTGTTCGCAATCGCGACGACGCTGCCCGTCACGGTGACCGGTCCGGGAACCGGCGTCGCGGTCGGCGCCGGGGTTGCACCGCCCGATCCCGAGACGCCGTACGTCGTCGTGCCGCCGAAGGACGACGTGTTGCCGCCGCCGCCGCAGGCCGCGAACGCTGCGGTCGAGCCGGCGAGGATCAGGATTCGTTGTACGCGATTCATCGAATTGCCGCCGTGAATTGGACGCTGCCGGAATCGTTTGCACCGACCGCAGCGAGTTGCCCCGACGTCATCGTCCAGCGCACGCCGGTCACGTTGCGATCGTAACCCGTCGCCGCACCGCCGCCGCCGCTGACCGGCGTGTAGGTGAACGTTGCCAGCGCCGGATCGGAGCTATAGGAAATCACGATCGTCACGCCGGCCGGGAAACTGGCCGACGCCGTGCCGACCTTGAAGTCCATGTTCGGCGGCATGGGATCGGTGATCACCACCTGCGCCGAAGCGTGGCCGCCGGTGTTGGTTGCTGAGATGCCGTAGGTGATGTCGGTCGCCGGCGCTTGCGACGCGGTGATGCACGTCGGCGGCGCGAGGCACGACTTCACGAGCGTGAGGAACGGCGTGGGCGGCGTCGGGACGATCGTCTCGACCGCCGGCGAGTGCACGCCGAGGGTCAAGATACTCGTTCGAGCGCCGAACGTGTTCCAGTACACGTCGGTGAACACGTTGCCGCTCGTGTTCGCCTTTACCGTGATCGTGCGCGTTCCCGACGGTCCGGGCAGCGCTCCGCCGAAGACCTGGATCGCCGTAACCTCGGCGAGCGATGCGGGACACGCACCACCGCTCAACGCCGGGCACCAGGTCGCCGCGCTGTAGCTCTGACAGCCGCCGGTCGGTGGTGTAACGACGCCGCCGTTGGACGAACAGCCCGGATCTTCGTTGATTTGCGCGGCGGGCTGCTTCGTGTACTGCAAGGTTTCGCCGTTCGTGCCCGCTGCCGAAACCAGCGTGAGCGTTCCGTGGAAGCTGCTCCCGCGGGTGTCACCCGAGAAGGGCAGCACGTCGATGAAGTCCGTCGACGTCGCCGCGGTCGTGCCGGTATTGGCATAGTTCAACTGCCACGTGATCGTGCCGCCGGTGTTGATCTGCGGCGTGGTGGTCGTCTTCGAGATATGGAACGCCCCGGGATTGGAGATCAGCACCGACGCGACGGCCGTGTGGTTGGGTCCGCCCGGATTTCCATCGAGCGTGTCGGCGATCGTGGCGGAGTTCGTCAGCGACCCGGCGCTCAGCGAGATGTCGGTGTTGGTCGAGAACGTGATCGTCGGCAACTGGATGAACACGCCGGGGTTGGCGGTCGCCGTGCCGAGCGTCCACGTCAAGACCTGATTCGGGCCGCTCGTCGTGATCACGGGCGTCGCATTGTCGCTGCCGCTCACCCAGGTGGTCGGCGGGGGCGGATTCGTCAGCACCGCCGAGCTCGGAACGTAGGTGAGGCCGACCGGCAGCGTGTCGACGACCGTGACCGTTCCCGATTGCGGCGTTCCCGCGCCCTGCACGTACCCCTGAATCGTGAACGATGCGGGCGTACCCGCCGTCACCGAGCCGCTGGGTCCGGTCTTCGTCACCGACACCGTTTCCGGTTCGACCGTCACGCTAGCCGTCGCAGTCTGCGGGCTTGCGCCCCCGACGGTCGTCACGGTGTTGTTGGTAATGAGCGTGTTCGGAGCCACGGTGGAAGCGACTTGGAAGTTCACGAAGATGCGTTCGCGCGTTTCAGCCGGCAGCGCGTAGGTAACACGAACGCGCGTGATCGCGCTGCGCGGTGAGGGCTCCGTCGACGTCCAGCCACCACCCGCATCGGTACACGTGTCGCCGCCGAACGTCGCCACGGTGGAATACTCCACGAGTTCCGACGATGGTGCGGTGCCGCTGACCGTGAGGAACGTGACCGGACCCGTCACGGGCGACGTGTTCGTTACTAAATCGAAATCCTTGATCGACGTGTTCGGCGGCACGATGTCGCAGGTCACGACGTTGCTCGAAGGCAGCGTGCCTTGCGACCCGTCGTCGTCGAGCGCTGCCACAAACTCTTGATTCGTATCGACCAAACCCGCCGTGCCTGACGAGCGGCCGGCCGCACTCGGCGGCTGCGCGCCGTTGGCGTTGAACACGCCGTGGCCCGCAACGTCTTTGAAGAGATATTTCGTGATGCCGAGGTTCGTCGTGAAGATCTGCCCGGTGGTCGACGCGGTCCGCGAGAACGCCGCGCCGCCCGTGCTCGCCGTTCCGGTTGCCGTCACGGTGTTGTGCACGATCGTGCCCGCAGCCAAGCCCGAATTAACGGTTTCGGAGAGCTGCACGCGCAGTTCTTGCGTGGGTGCCAGTGAAGTCATCGTGAACTTCACGCGCACGATCGGATTGAGTGCGGTGAACGACGCGTCGGTCGCCGAGGTCTTGAACGTTCCGCTACTGCAATTGGCGCCCGTGCTCGCATCACCGTACGAAACGGTGAATCCCGCCGGCGGTGAAGCATCGCTGAACGAACCGCCGTTGATATTCGAAAGATGAACCGCACCGCCCCACAGCGAGTCGGTCGGAAATCCGGCCAGACCGCTGAATGGCGTGACCAGGATCTTCGTCGTGTCGATCGTGTCGCAGGCGGTGAGGTTGTTGATCGTCACCGATCCGCTCGCCGCCGTCGACGTATTGTTGAACTCGAAGACCGAGACGAGCGGACTGCCCGCCGTGAGCGCCGGCCCGTTGGAGTTATTGAATGGGAAGCCGTTCTCGCTCGTCGTCTGGAAGAACGCCTTGCCGCCGTTGCCGCTCGCGCCGGCCGGGCCCTCAGCCGTCAAGTTCGTCGTTGCGGTGAGGTTGGCCGGAAGCTCATCCGGTTCGCCCGGATCGATGCCCGTGTACGTATCGGTGAAGCCTTGCACGTTGCCGGTTGCGCCGAGGTTGCCGCCGGTATCGGGAACCCACAGCCGCAGGTAGCCCGCGACGACATAGGTGAGGTTGTCGATCCCCGCGCTGCCGGCTTTGTTCACCGGGAACGAGGAGCCGCTGGTGTTGGCTCCGGTGATCGTGATCGTCACCGGTGTGCCCGCGCCGCCGCTCTGCGTGCACGTGATCGATCCCGAGTTCACGACGCTGTTGGACGACGTCGCCCCGCCGACCACGCCGATCGCGCCGTAGGGCTCGTTGGCAATCGTGATGCCGCTGCCGTTGATTCCGCACGCGTTGCTTAACGCAAGGGTCGAATTGAGGCCGGGTGAGAGCGTGTCGGTGATCGTAATCGGGGAGCCCGCGGGCGCGATGCCGTACTTGCCGTCGGCGGTGCCGTCGCCCTCCCGCACGAGGACCGGGAAGTCGATGTAGTAGCCTTGCACGCCGCCATCGCCGAAGTACGTGTACGGCTCGATCACGGGCTTCGCCGACGTCGACTGCTTCATCGCGTTGTACTTGCCGACCGAAGTGATCGTATCCATCGTCGTCGTCGACGGGGTCGACTGGTTGATCCAATAGCCGGTGTTGGTCACGGGAATCGTGCCCACGGTGCCCGGATCGTTCACCGTGATGCTCGGCTGGATCGTCGCACCGTTGGGCGCGGTGACGCGGATCTTCGCCGAGGCGATGACGTCCTGCGCGCTGCCCTGTGCGACGGCGCCGATATCGCACACGAGCGTTTGCCCATCGCCGCTGATCGATGAACCCGCACCACAGCCGGCTGGAAGGGTCGTCCAGTCGGCAACGTCGGCGCCGAGGTACTGGCCGAGCACGCTGGTCAGCGTGATGTTGACCCCGGGCGCGCTGTTGACGCTGTACTGGAAATCGTAGGCGATCGTGTCGTTGGTGCGCACGATGTGGTCGGTGGCCGAACTGTCGGTGCCGGGGTTCGTTCCGCCGACCGGATTGTACGACGTCGCATCAAAGGGAACCGTGCCCGTTTGGCCGCTCGAGCCCGCAGCCAGCGGATCGAGCGTGATCACGTCGAGCAGCGGCGGCGACGCGAGCGCCGGCATCGGCTGCTGCAGCATCGATGCGAAGAGTACGAGCGCCAGCAGCGCGGTGAAAACGCGACGGAGTTTCACTTGCGCCCCACGGGAACGGCGGCTGCGGCGGGAATGCCGGTAGCGGTGAGATCGGCGAGCGGAGCCTTCTGCAACCCGAAGCCGGGCCACAGTTCGTGGATGCGCGCGGTGATGTCGAAGTAGATGCCGCCACGGCCGTTCGAGCCGAAGAACGCCGGGTCGTTGGTCTGACCGAACGACCAGCCGACGGCCCCGCGCAGATCGTCGCCGAACGCATAACCCACTTCGGCCACTTCACCGATCGCGCCGTACGACGTGACGTTCTGCGAGATCCAACGCAGCTCGAAGGTGGTGTCCCAACGCCGTCCGACGCGGTAGGTGGCGCGCGCTTGCGCAAGCGAGGTGTACGTTGCGTTGGAGAAATCGCCCGACAGGTACGCGGTCGTAGCGCGGAACGCGAACTTCCCGTAGAGTTCCAGTCGCTGCGAGGGATCGTGCAGCACTTCGAGCGCGAGCGTGTTGTCCTTCGTCCAGGTGCCCGCGCCTTGCAGCAGCGTCGCGGGCGTGATGCCCGGGTTTACGTCGACTTCGTAGCGCAGCAGCGCGTTGGTCGTATCCGTGTACGGGTTGCGGTAGGCGGCGCCGACGCGGAAATCGGAGCTGGCCGCGAGCCCGCCCAATGTCTGGTTCGCGCCGCCCGCGCTGTCGAAGGCCGCCAAGAGCGATACCGCATCCGAAAGCTTGCCCGCGCCGCCGAAGCTGTAGGTGGTGTTCGTCCCTTGGTCGGAGACGCGGTGTTCGTAACTTGCCGTACCCTTGAGGTACTGGCTCCCGGCATAGTTCGCATTGAGGCTCAAGCTCGTGCCGCCGCTGATCCCGAGGGCCGTCGCACCTTGCTGACCCACGGCGTACGGCTGCGCGAACTGCATGCCCGACGGCGTGAGGTCGAAGACGCTGCCGTTGAGGTATTCGTAGGCCGCGCTCGCGCTCACGCCTTTCGCGATCTTGAAGAGGTGCTTGAGGCCGAACGCGCTCGTGGCGTCGTATCCGTCGAGCCCGCCCAGAATGGCGTAACGGCCGGTGAACGAGGTGTTCGCGTCGAGTTTGTCTTCGGCCAGAGCCTCGACCGTGTTGAAGGTCTGCGGTCCGCTCTGCAAGTCTTTCATGTACTGATGGGTAGCGGCGATGGCAACGCCCGGCGCGACGCTGTACTCGAGACCCAGCGCGAAACGGCTGGGGTACGAGGAGTCGACCTGCGAACGCAGATTGATGTCGTCTTCGGCCAAGAACGTCCAGCGGTTGCCGAAGGGCTGCAGGTAGCGCGCGATGAGCTGGGATGAATTGGTGTCGACCAGCGGCTCGTTGTAATCGGTCTGCTGGCGCACGTCGTACTCGAGCGAAAGCTTTCCCGTGCCGATGTTCTGCCGCACGCCGCCGCCGAGCGTCATGTAGTCGGTGTTGACCGGCGCGCCGGGGACCGGCTGATTGCCGGGCAGCAGCAGATCTTCCGGATCGGTGAGAACTTCCGGCGCGATGCCGTTCTCGCGCTCGCGATCGTAGGTAAAGAACGCGCTGGTCTTGTGCGCTACCGGCGTATCGAAGTTCAGGCCTTGCTGGGTCTGTCCGGGGACGAAGCTCGTGGTCGCGTTGTTCGAGAACCCGGCCGTGGTGGTGCGGTAGTAGGCATTGCCGGTCGTCTTGCCCGACTGCAGCGCAGCTTCGAGACGATAGGCATCGCCGGAAACCACGCCGGCCGCGGTGCTATCATTGCTCGACTGCGCGTACTCACCGATTAGCTTCGCCACTTTGCCGAGCGGCGCGCCGGCATCGATGCCGTTGAGCGTGAACGATGCGTCGCCCATGTTCTCGTGCACGACCGAGGCACCGATCGAGAACGGCGTCTGGGTATCGTTTTGGGGGATGAACGAGCGGTAGCGCACGCGGGCACCGACCATGTCGCCCGAGCCTTGGCCGCCGTCGTATTCGTACGTCGCGACGATCACGTTGACGATCACGCGGCCTTGCGCGTCGATGTCGGTGCGCACGATCGGGTTGTGGAACAAGATCGCGCCGTTGTCGTAGTCGATGTCGTAGCCGATGCCGCGCACGTACGGCGTGACGGTCTCGATGACGCCGGGCTGGTCGAAGAGATGCGCCTCGACCCACACCGTTTCGCTGCCGGGAACGAGCAGTTGATGCGAGAGGTAGTAGTAGCCGCTCGTGCCGTCGGGAGCGATCGAATCGCGCTGGAACGCCTGGATGTTGTTGGCGTAGAAGCCGGCGACTTCGAGCTTGCCCGGTTCGTAGTTCACCTTGGCGCCGTGCAGGTTCATCTGCGTCGCCGAGTAGAGCTGCGTCGCCGACGACCACTCTTTCGTGTCGTAGTCGCCCCACATCGCGTACGTGCGGTCGCGTTCGAGACGAAAATACACGTTGTCGCTCGATTGCGCGAGGCGCGTGGACGTCGACTCATCGCCGTAGATGGGATACTGCGGCGTGCAGTACGCTTGCTGTTCGTAGGTCGTGACGCCGATCGTGCCGTTACACGGCGGATTGATCGGGTACTGGTTATCGCCCGCAACCGTGAGCAAATAGTTGCCCACCTTGCCGGTGGCAAACACCGATGTTTGAAGTTCCGGCTTGAAGCTCGGATCGCCGGCCAGAAACGTGGAGATGCTCTTGTAGAAATCCGACTGGCGCGCCCCGAAGCGCAGATCGACCACCCCGGTCGCGATGCTCGGGCGCAACTCCGTCGTCATCTCGATATCGAGATTCACCTCAAGGTTCGCCACGGTCGCGGTGATATGCGCGGTGCCCGAGTGCAGCCCCGCCCGCAGGACGGCGTTGAACTGGCCGTCGTGGGCCTGCACGTAGAAGCCCGGCATTTCGGGTTGCGCGCTATCGCCGACGAAATCGCCGGCGGTTGCCGCCAGCCGCACCATGCCGTCGCGCGCAGCCAGAAGGTTGTTTTCGTCCATCAATTGCCCGGTGATCGAGACGATCGTGCGGCCATCGGCGGGAACCGACATGCGGCTCGCCTTCAGGACGAGTTTCTTCGCCGCGCCGCGGACGTTGACGATGCTCTCCACCGGCGCGGAGGCGCCGGCGCCGCGATCGACGCGGGCGCTGATGACGTTGCGGCCGGCATCGAGCGGCACGCCGATCCATGTTTCGACGAGGCTGCCGTCGTCGGCGCGTCCGAGAACGCCGATCTGATTGTCCTTGACGGCGACGCCGTTGACCATCAACTGCACCTTATCACCGGGTGCCGAACGCACGATGATGTCGGTCGACGGTTTGTCCAGCACCGATCCCGTGGCCGGTTCGACGATCAGGGGCGTCGCGGTAGCTAGCGCAACGCCGGCCGGCGGCGGGTTGTCGGCGGCGCGCGCAAACGCGATCGGCGCGAGCGACAGCATGACGATCAGCGCGAGGCCGCGCCGCAGCAGCGGCGTCACTTCGCGCCCCCCTTGGCCGGAACGACGGCGAAGTTGATCTTCACCAATCCGCTCGGCTCGAGGTGCGCCCATTGCGATTGGCCGTTGCGCGCGGCGATGTAGATATTCGGCGCCAGCGTCATNNTGCCGCCGATCGATACCCTGCAGCGGCTTGTCGACGTAGACGCGCCCGATGATCGTGCCGCAATCGCTCAGCAAGCCGGGATCGACCTTGAGCGTGTACGTCGCGGGTCCGCCGTGGACGGGCGAAGAGCCGAGGGTGCCGTCGGCTACGGCCACGTTTTGACCCGTGCCCTTGAGCGCATCGGGTGAGAGCACGGTCGCGTACACGAACGTCAGCACCGACGCAGCCGGAATCGCCGCCGTCGTCGTCATGACGAGCCGCGAACCCGAAACGGTCGCGGTCGCCGCCACCGGGGAACTGCCGACGCCCGCGCGGACGGAACCGCCCACGTAGACGAAGCCTGCCGGAAGGATGTCGGTGATCGTCGGCGTCGTGATCGGGCTCAGCGACTGGTTCGTGACCGCCACCGAGTAGACGACGGTATCACCGACCTGCGCCGTGGTGACGTTGGCGGTCTTGGTAATGCCGATCGCGTTGCTCGGGCATTCGCTGACGGCGAGTTGGAAAACCGCAAAGTTTCCGTTCGCGCTCGCGCGCACGATCGGGAACGTACCGGTGACCGTTTGCGCCGCCGACGTGGCGTTGACCGCCATGTTGTCGAGCGCGGTCGCGGTATACGCGACCGTTGCGCCGCTGGTTGCGCCGAGCACGATCTTGATGCGGCGCTTCGGCAGCGAAGACGTTGCCGGAGCGTTGGTGATCAAAACGAACGTTTGCGGCGCCGTCTCGCCCGTCGACGTATCGAGCAGAAACGCGTAGATCCCGACGTTGCCGTTCGTGACCGTGAATGGGTCGAGATTCTGATTGTTCGGCGCGATGCCGGCCGGCAGCGGGACCTGCGGCAAGACCGGTAACTGCGTGCGCGTCAACGACAGCGCGCTGGTCGGATTGCCCGACCCATCGGCGTTGTAGAGCCCGATGCTCCAGCCGGTGTAATCGCTGAGCGGGCCGCCCTGACAGGCGGTGATCGCCGAGGTGACGGTCAACGACGGGTTCGCCTGCGTCAGCGTGCTGGGCGACTGCACTTGAACGAGCGTTCCGTTGCCGGGATCGTAGGATGCGGCGGCGGCGTTGACCAGCGTCGGTGCGGCCGAAACGGCAAACGGCGCGGCCGTCGCGAGAACCAGAGCGGAGATCAGCGCCAGCGCGCCGCGAACGATGCGCGCCATCAGTTGATCTTCCGCTTGAAGGTGAACGTGCCGGATGCGCCCGGAGCGAGCGGTGCGGCGAACGTATCGATGTACTTCGTCACGTCGCCCGTTGCCGTACCGCTGCCCGCGATGTCGCCGACGTTTTGGCCGACCGCGTTGAAGAACGTGATGACGTTGGCCGCCAGCGTGTCGGTGGCCGAACCCTTGACGTGACTGGTGACGACCACGCCGTCGAGCAGAACGGCGAACGTGTTCGGCGACGCGGCGCCGTCTTCGGTGATCGTCATCTTCAGCGCACTCGGCGCCGAACTGCCGCTACCGACGACGGCCGGGATGATGTTGGCGTAGGTGATCGTGTACTGCACGAAGTTGCCGGCGACGACGCACGCCGGGTTCGGCGCGGCCGTCGGCGCGAGGTCGCACGGCGTGCCGTCGGCGTTGAAGACCTGCGCGAGTTTGGTGAGCTTCACGAAGCCGGTGAAGACGGTATCGGTCGTGAGGTTGGAGCTCGTCCCGAAGCCGGTGGTCGAAGCGGCCAGGATCGGCACCGCAAACCCGTTGGCCGCGGCGCCGCCGTTGGTTGATTGCGCGGTGCCGGCCGGCAAGGTGATGACGACGGTGTAGTTCTGGACCGCGCTCGCGGCGATCGTGGGAATCGAGATCGCCGTGCCGCTNNGCGATTGCGGCACGAGCGTCACGTTTTGCAGCGGCACCGTACCCTGGTTGCCGACGCTGTTGGTGAACGTCGACTGCAGGGGACTCGGCAGACCGGATGCGGGCGCCAAACCTTGCGGCACCGTCACCGATTGATAGGTGACGTCGGTGCTCGTCGTGCCGTCGGGTCCGACCGCACCGGGGACTCCGTTCGGTCCGTTTACGAGCGACGTCTGCGGGTTGAGCGTGACGACGTTGTTGTCGCCGCCGGCGGCGCCCGTGTTGCCGCCCGGATCGTTCGGCCCCGATGCGGGCGCGACGCCGTTCGAAGGCGCCGTGCCGAGCGGCGTGCTCGAACCCGGCGTCCCGTTGCCGGCCGTGAATTGGCTGGGCTCCTGATCGCCGGACTGATCGTAGACCAGCAAGTTCGTCGCATCGCCCTGCGATTGACCGAACACTTGGGCCAGGTTGAGCAGCGTGCTCGACGCATTTGACGGAACGCCGCTGGCGAGGACGGTGAAGCTGAATCCGGTGACCGAGGCTCCGAGCGGAATCGGCCCGGGCGCAACCCAGCCGATGCGCTTGACCGTGCTCAAACTCGGCGGCGCGGTGCTCGTGAACGCGGCGACGTTGGCCACGCTCGTCGTGTCGGTGGAATACACGACGGTCCAGCCGGAGGGCGGCGTCGCGACCGCGGTCAGCACCGTCTGTGACGGCACGACATCGGAGACGAGCACGCGCTGCGCCGTCACGTTGTTGAGTTGGATCGACGTCGCGGTCAACGGTGCGGCGATGTACGCAGGGCCGGCACTCGGGTAACTCGCCAGCACGTTGAGCGTGAGCGAATATACCACGGTACTGAGTTGCGGGTTGATGTTGGCAGTCGCGATTGCGCCGGTCTTCAGCATTTGGGCAAAGGCTTGCGGCCGCGCCGTGACGGTCGTCGATGAGGTCGCAGCGGCTTCGCGCTGGCCGTTGAGCGGCGGACCGGGCGAGGGCTCCGACGCGTTGTTCGTCGTGTAGACGTTGCCCGCATCGCCGGCGTTGTAATTCTGATTTTGCGTCGCGGCGCTGTTGTCGTTGGGACCCGTATTGCCGAGTTGCACGGCGATCGTTGACGATTGGGTCGCGCCGGCCGGGACGTTCGTGACGATACGAATGAGCACCGTGCCGTTGGGCGCGATGGGCGTCGTCTGCAGACGCGCGGTCGTGCCGCTTCCGCTGAATGTTCCGGCAGCGGTCGCCAGCGGTGTGAACGTCACGCCGTTGTCGTAACTGATCTCCGGCGTTCCTACAATTGTCGACCCGGCCGTACCGGTGATGAGCGCGGTGTTGGGGATCGAAAAGCTGTTGGTGTTGTTCCCCGTGTTGGTCACGGTGAAGTCGAAGTTCACCTGGCCGCCCGGCACGATCACGCCGCCGCCGACCGCGCCGATGGCGTGCGGCACGACGGTGATACCGGCAACTTCCGCAACGCGAATGGTGACGACGTTCGAGGTCGTCGTAAGGATCGTTCCCGGGACAGCGGGATCGACGTACGTCGCGCTCGCCGAGTTGTTGATCGTCGTGCCGGCTGCCGTCGCGGCTCGCGCGATGGTTTCGCCCGCAAAGGCGAAGAGCATCGCGATACAAGCGATCGCGAGAACAACGTAAACTCGACGACGTATGAACGCCGTCAACCAGGATTCCTCCGTGAACCACATACCCAGAACGAATCTAGCGTTCGGGCACTCGGCTATGCTATCTGATCCAGCACTCGCTTGTCCAGACTATTTCACGCAGACTCGTGCCAGGTTTCGGTAAAGCCCCACGCGGAAGCAGTAACAGCTTCGAGTCATGAGAAGACGAGATCATGATGACAACGAAGTGAAGATGAGATTCCTTTGGTTAGCGGCCTTAATCTTCGCGCTGATTCCATGCAGCGCACTTGCTGCGGCACACGTGGAGCTCGCGCAGTCGGCCTCCCTCGTCGAAACACAAAATGGGACGCTTATCGCGAAGCCGTTGAACGCAATCACCAAACCCGGTCAGCGCGTGCGCTACACCATCGTCGCGCACAACACGGGCGATCATCCCGCCGCGAACCTCGCTCCGGTGGTGAAGATTCCGGCCGGCGAACGCTACGTCGACGGCAGCGCGGGATCGAACGCCGAGTATTCAGTCGACGGCGGCAAGACGTGGTCGGTCGCGCCGATGGTACGCGTCACGAATCCCGGCGGCACGGTGACACCGCGACGCGCGCTTCCGGCGGAATTCGATGCGATTCGCTGGACCGCACCGGCAGCGCTGGCGCCAGGTGCCCGGATGACCTTCGCGTACGACGTTATTTTCGAGTAAGGGTCACCAGCGTCTCGACGTGCCCGGTCTGCGGAAACATGTCGAACGGCTGAACCGAGCCGATCGTGTAGCCGCGACCAGCGAGATAGCGCAGGTCGCGGGCCAATGTCGCGGGATTGCACGACAAATACCAAATCACAGGCACCTTCGCATCCGCGAGGGCGGCCAGCGTTGCCTCGTCGCTGCCTTTCCGCGGCGGATCCAAGAAAACGATCTGGGCCTCCCGCAGCGCTTTGCGGCCTTCTTCGTTCGCGAGCGCGCCCTCGACGCGGCCTTGCACGAAGCGCACGCGGTCCTCGACTTTATTGAGGCGGGCGTTGCCGCGCGCCTCGGTGACGGCCGACGCGTTCTCTTCGATCCCGACGACCGATGCGCCGCGCGAAGCGAAATAGATCGCAAACGTCCCGGCTCCGCAGTAGAGATCGACGATGCGCGGCGTTCCCGCGATCAGCGGTGCCAGCGCGCGAAAGATCGATGCCACCATAGCACCATTGATCTGAAAGAACGACGCCGGCGATACGCGGAAGCGGACGTTCTCGATCGTCTCTTCCATCTCGCGTTTGCCCCACACGAAGTCCATGCGGCGGCCGATGACGGCGTTGGCATTCGCCGGTTCATACGAGTTGCTGATCCCGCCGACGCCCTCGATCCGCTCGGCGATCTGCGGCGCTGCCGCGGCGATTGCCGCCGACTTCACGTCGGTCGTCAGCGAGAGCACGCTGTTGGGTGAGGTCAATCCGGCGCGCATGACGACGTGTTTCACGTTGCTGAAGGCAGCCGACGTTTCGGGCGCGCGCGCGGCCGCGAGCAAGCCACCGATCGCGGCGTCGAGCGGCTCCAGCACGATCGGACAATGGTCGATCGGAACCAGTTCGTGCGAGCGCGCGCGATAGAAACCGAACACCGCCCCTTCGACTTCACTCTGGGCTTCAACCACGAGCGCCATCTTGTTGCGGTACGCGCGCGGCACGTCCATGCCGATCGGTTCGTTGACGGCGAGATCGGTAAAGCCGCCGATGCGAAGCAGCGCGTCCTTGACGATCCGGTGCTTCCACGCGAGTTGCGCGGGGTAGGCCAGGTGCTGGACCTGACAGCCGCCGCACGCACCGAAGACGGGACAGAAGGGTTCGGCGCGGTCCGGCGAGGTCGTCTCACGTTCGACGACTTCGCCGACGGCGTATTTCGCCTTCACTTCGGTCAACCGGATGCGGGCGCGTTCGCCCGGCAGCGGACCGTCGACGAACACGACCATCCCATCGAATCGCCCGACGGCTTGGCCGTTGGCCAGCAGGTCGGAAAACTCGACCACTCCGACGGCGCCCGGCTTGAGGCCGGTCACCAAGCTACTTTTTCTCTTCGAGCGTACGAATCAGACGATTGGCTTCATCGATGAGCGACTGGATACGCTCCGACGTCTCGTCCGGCGCCCGTTTCTGCCACATCGCGCGCACGACGAAAAAAGCCACGGTGGCCGTCGCCGCGGCGCCCAGCGCGACGCCCGTCCAAATCGCGGTGCGTGCGGCAACGTTGGTCCGGTTTGCGGCAGCCGGCTCGGCGCTCGGCGGCGGCGCGCCATTCATCTGGGTCTCGGTCACGCGCCTACTCTTCGCCGCCCTGCGGCTTGAGCCCCGGGGATCAACCCAAGCCGCGGTTGCGCAGGTCGACTTGGCGACGGTTGATGAAATCGATGACCGCGCGTTCGGCCTCGGGTTTGAGCGGATGGAAGGCAAGCCCGACGTTGTACTTCGACGTGTTCTCGATCTTGTCGACGCGCCGGGCATCGGCGCGGACGACGATCGGCGTGCCGTCCTGGGAGAGCGGAATCTTCAGCTCGAGGATGTTGCCGGTCTTGATGATCCGGTCGGTCGCGAGCGAAGATCCGGTGCGGCTGATATCGCTCAGCACGCCCTTCTGCCATTCGCTTTCGATCTTGCCGGTCGAGCCATAGCGCCACTGGATCGTCACGGTCGTGTCGATACGCACGGTCGTGCGCTTGCGCGAGCCGCCGAATTTCTGCACGGTTTCGATCTTGCCGGGCATCTCGAAGGTGGCTTGCTTGTCATCGACCGCTTTGATCGCGGCACTGAACCGGTATTTACCGCCCGTGTTCGAGTAGTTGAAGCTCACTTGCTGACCGGGCGACATCCCGGGCAGCACGCTCGTCACGAACGTCTTGATGCCGGCATTCTCGAAACAGACCGAACCTTTCGGTCCGTTGCGCACCGCGACGTCGACGAAACTATGCAGCGAGGGGAGCATTTCACGCAGCTCTTTGGTCGACGGCGCAGACTTGATACCAAACAACCCTAGGAAACCCATGAATTAAACTCCAACCGGCTCGATCGAATCATCAGCGGTCGTCGAAATCTGGCCGATCGACTCGACCCGTAGGCCTGGCGCGATCTCGCTGTACGACAAGACGACGAGTTGCGGAGCCGCGCGTTCGGTCAGGCGCTTGAGCGCGAGACGCGTTTGCGGCGAGGTGAGCACGACCGGCTGCAAGCCCGCTTGTTGCGCGTGCTGGATTTGTTTGGTGAGCGAACCGTAGATCTTGGCCACGGTATTGGGATCGAGCAAGGCGTAGGCGTCTTCGCCGCGTCGCGCCGCTTCCCCCAACAGCGTTTCCAGTCGCGGATCGACGGTGATGACCGACAACAACCCGTTTTCCGTGTATTCTGCCGAGATGTGACGCGCCATCGAAGCGCGCACGCGTTCGGTCAGGAAGTCGACGTCCTTCGATGCGCGCGCACCGTCGGCCAGGTTCTCGAGGATCAGCAGCAGGTTGCGAATCGGAATGCGTTCGCGCAACAGGTTCTGCAGCACGCGCTGCACTTCGCCGACCGTCAGCAAACCCGGCACCAGTTCGTCGACGACGACCGGATAGTGCTGCTTGACGTTGTCGAGCAGCGCGGAGGTTTCTTGACGGCCGAGGAGATCCGGCGCGTGCGTTTTGATCAGCTCGGTGAGGTGCGTCGCGATGACGCTGGTCGGATCGATGACGGTATAGCCGGCCAGCTCAGCATCGCCGCGTCCGCTTTCCGGAATCCACAACGCCGGCAGGTTGAACGCCGGCTCGACGGTGGGGATGCCCTCGATGCCGTTGGTCGCGGTTCCGGGGTTCATCGCGAGCAACCGGCTGACCATCACTTCGGCGCGCGCAACCTCGAGGCCGTAAATCTTGACGACGTACGTCGACGGCTTGAGCTGCAGGTTGTCGCGGACGCGAATCGGCGGGACCACGATCCCCAGTTCGCGCGCCGCGTGGCGCCGGATCATCGTGATGCGCTCGAGCAAATCGCCGCCCTGGCTGACGTCGACGAGCGGGATCAAGCCGAAGCCGATCTCCAGTTCCATCGGATCGTAGGACAGCAGCGGCACGACGGACTCGGCCGGCTTGACCGCCGGCTGATTGGTGGCGCCGCCGGCTGCGAGGGCCGGCTTTTCCGCCGCCTTCGCGATCGCCGCACGGCGCCGGAAGAACAGCGCCGCGAGGATTGCGGCCATGATGAACATCGGGATCGGCGGCAGCCCGAAGAGGCCGAACAGAATCAAGAGCCCGGCCGCGATCGCCAGCGCGCGCGGCTCTTGCACGAGTTGGCTCGTCAGCTCTTCGCCGAACGACGACTCGGCGGCGGCACGGGTGACGATGATACCGGTGGCAGTCGAGACCAGCAGCGCCGGAATCTGCGTGACGATACCTTCACCGATCGTCAGCAAGGTGTAGGTTTGCAGCGACTGTGCGAGCGAGAGCCCTTGCTGCACGATCCCGATGACGAAGCCGCCGAGGATGTTGACGAAGACGATGATCAGGGCCGCGACCGCGTCGCCGCGGACGAACTTCGAAGCACCGTCCATGGCGCCGTAGAAGTCGGCCGAACGCTGGATGTCTTTGCGGCGCTGACGCGCATCCGCTTCGGTGATCAGCCCGGCATTGAGGTCGGCGTCGACGGCCAACTGTTTACCGGGCATGGCGTCCAAGGTGAAGCGGGCCGCGACTTCAGCGACGCGCCCGGCGCCGTTCGTGATGACGACGAACTGGATGACGACCAGGATCGCAAAGATCACGAGGCCGACGGCGTAGTTGCCGCCGACGACGATCGCACCGAAGTTGTTGATGACTTCGCCGGCGTAGCCGTGCAGCAAGATCGCCCGGGTGGCGCTGATGTTGAGCGAGAGCCGGAAGAGCGTGACGATCAGGATCAACGTGGGGAAGACGCTGAAGGCGAGCGCGTTCTCCGTGTATAGCGACGTCAGCATGATGACCAGCGCCAGCGCGATATTCAGCGACAGCAGAATATCGAGCACCCACGGCGCCACGGGCACGATCATCAGAACGACCAGAATGACGGAAGCGCCGGCGACCCATATTTGGGCAGTCGAAGCGATCCGTTCCATCAAGGTCGGAGTCGGGGTCTTGGGGGCAGGGGACGCTACAGCGGCCATTTGGTCACCGTCACTTCCCTAAAAGTATCGGCACGACAGCCCCTCACCCTGAGCCCGTCGAAGGGCGGCATTACGCAATGGTGCGGTTTTTGAGCTTGTAGATAAACGCGATCACCTGGGCCACGGCCGCGTAGAGCGTCGGCGGAACGGGCGAATCCAGCTCGACCTTGTCGTAGAGCGCCCGGGCCAGGGGCGGGTTTTCCATGATCGGGATGTTGTGTTCGCGGGCCAGCTCGCGGATGCGGCGGGCCATGAGGTCGGCCCCCTTGCAGGTGAGGAGCGGGGCATCCATCGTGATCTCGTCCCATTCCAGCGCCACCGCAAAGTGGGTCGGGTTGGTGACGACGACCGTCGCCCGCGGGACCGCGGCCATCATGCGCCGGCGAGCGCTTGCTCGCTGGCGCTGCTTGACGGCCTGCCGCATCTCGGGGTTGCCTTCTTGCTGGCGGTGCTCGTCCTTGACCTCGGTCTTGGTCATCTTGAGCGAATCTGTCAGGCGATGACGCTCGTAGAAATAGTCGGCCATGCCCAGACAGAAGAACAACAGGCCGAAGCGGATCCCGATCCCGTAGGCCGTGCCCTCGACCCACATCACCAGGTCGTACGGCGAGGTGTGCGCCAGCTGGTAGAACATCGGGACCTGGTCGTGCAGCTGGGTGAATACCACGATGAAGACCAGCAGAATCTTGGCCAGCTGCTTGGCCAGCTGGATCAGCGCCTGGGGTGAGAAAAACAGCCGCTTGAGGCCCGGGAACGGGTTGAGCGTGCTGAACTTCGGCTTGATCTTCGCCGGGGCGAACAGGAAGCCGAATTGCAGGACGTTGGCCAGGATCGCAATCCCGACGGCAGCCCCGAACGCAACGCCCATCAAGCCGATATAGGCCGCGAACGCCCGCGCAAACAGGCCCCAGGCGGAGTGGATGTTGATCGGCACGCGGCCGTTGGCGGTCTGAATGGCCACGGCAAACGAATGCGCCGCGAGCCCGAACGCCGGAACGAAGCTGGTATGCAGCGTGATGATGATGGCGAGAAAAATCAGCGAGCCGCCGACGTCGGGCGACCGCGCGACTTGACCGCGTGAGCGCGCTTCACCAACGCGTTTGGCGGTAGGTTTCTCTGTCTGCTCCGGCTTGGCCATGGCCCGTTACCCCGGAGTCCGCATCGCACGGAGCACCGCATCGAGTTCTCGGGGGGTCTCCGAGAATACCTGCGGGAGCACGTTCTCCAGCAGCGGCAACGAGATGATCATCATGGTCAGCCCGATCATGATCTGCAGCGGAAATCCGACCGCGAAAATGTTGAGCTGCGGCGCCACCCGGGCCATGAGGGCAAGCCCAACGTTGGTCAGGAACAGCGCCACCGCGATCGGACCCGCGATCTGGAACACCAGGAAGAACGACTGCGCGAAGAACGCCATGACGTCGGTATTGAGCGCCGGCGAGATCGTGACGTACGGTAGCGGCACGAGGTTGAACGATCCGGCTAACCCCTGGAACAAGAAGTGGTGGGCGTTGGAGATCAGGTAGATCAAGGAGCCCAGCGCCAGCTGGAATTCGCCGAGCACGCTGACGTTTTGGCTCGTCAACGGATTGATCACGTTGACGATCGAGAAACCGACCTCGAGGTCCATGACCTCGCCGGCGAACTGAATGCCGACGAACACCAGAAACGCGACGAACCCGAACACGAAGCCGACGAACGCCTGCGAAAACACCGCGGCCGTCATCGGTCCGAGGCCATCGATGGGCGCCATCGGCGGCACGGTACTCCACACCACGATCGTGACGACGAGGCCGAGACCGAAGCGCACCAGCGAGTTGACCTGCGCCGCCGAGAAGATCGGCAGCATGATCAGGATCACCGAGACGCGCACGAGGACCAAAAGGAACGTCTCGAACTGGGCGTAGGTCAAGCCGAAGAGGTTGACCCCGTGCATTACTTCACGTAATCCGGTATGTGGCTAAAGACACGTGACATGAAATCCGTGAGCATCGCCAGCATGAACGGACCGAAGAACAGGATCGCGAGCGCGACGACGACGATCTTCGGGATGAACGTCAGCGTCGGTTCTTGGATCTGCGTGGTCGCCTGAAAGATCGAGATCACGAGACCGGTGATGAGACCGAGGATCAGCGCCGGCCCGCACACGAGCAACGCCACCACGATCGCGTCACGCCCGAGCGAGAGCGCCGTCGCGTAGGTCACGTTCGCACGCTCACTTATTAAAGCTCGCGAACAGCGCGCTGACGGTGAGGTTCCAGCCGTCGACGAGCAAGAAGATCAAGATCTTGAACGGGAGCGAGATCAGCACCGGCGGGATCATCATCATACCCATCGACAGCAGCACCGAGGCCACTACCATATCGATGACGATGAATGGAATGTAGATCGCAAAACCGATCTCGAACGCGGTCTTCAACTCGCTGATCGTGAAGGCCGGAATCAGCAGATAGGTCGGGACGTCGTCTTGTTTGGCCGGCCGCGGCTCCTTCGTCATCGAATAGAAGACGGCGATGTCTTTCTCGCGCGTCTGCTTGAACATGAAGGCCCGCAGTGGTTTTTGAGCGCGGTCCAAGGCGACTTGTTGCGAGATCTTCTGGCCGAGATACGGCTGCAGCGCGTTCTTGTTGATGTCCTGGATTACGGGCGCCATGACGAAGAACGTAAGGAACATCGCGAGGCCGATCAATACCTGGTTGGGCGGATTGGACTGCGTTCCGAGCGCCGTACGGACGAACGAGAGCACGACGACGATGCGCGTGAAGGCGGTCGTGAGCACGATCAGCGTCGGCGCGAGCGTCAAGACCGTCAGCAGCAGCAGGATCTGCAGCGAGAACGCGACGTCCGAGGGCTTCGTCGCCGGCGTGACGCCGACGTTGATTTGCGGAATCGGAATCGTCGGCGACGTGGGGCCGGGAATCGTTTGGGCGAACGCCGGCGCCAAGGCCGCGATCACGACGAAGATCGCCGCGAGGCCGGCGAGGAGCCAGGGAAGATTGCGGCGCGTCATGACTTCCTGAAACGTTCGAAGGGTCGCATCAAGGTGGTGCGCTGTGCCTCCAAGGCCAGCCGATGGGATTCGATGTACGGTTCGATCTCACTCGCCGGCAACTCCGAGAGCAGCGCGACGCCGGCCGAGCCGCCGCCGACGAGAAAATACTTGTCGCCGACGCGTATCACGTGAACGGTGACGTTTTGCGCAAGCGCCGTCGATTCGACCGTCGAGATGAGCCGCTTACCGACGCTCCCCACGATCCGCGTGCGTTGAATCGCGCGCGCTACGTAGAGAAACCCGATCAAGAGCAGCGCGACGAGGGCAAACGCCCAAATAACTTGCAGTACGAACGCGATATTCATCGCGATCGTTTAAATTCGATCGACGACGGGGTTGAGTTCGCTGATCTTTACGGCAAACTTGTCGTCGACGACAACGACTTCACCACGGGCGATCAAGATGTTGTTGACATACAGGTCGATCGGTTCGGTCGAGAGCTTGTCGAGTTCGAAGACGCTGCCGGGAACCATGGCGACGACTTCGCGCAGCGAGAGTTCGGTCTGACCGAGGACGGCCGAGATCTCCAGCGGCACGTCGTGGACGAGGTCGAGGTTCGACTGTCCGGGCGCCGCGGGACGGATCCCGGTCGGCTGCATCGGCGCAAACTGCGCGGCCTGACCTTCGGGTGCCGGACGCTGCCGGTTCGGGGAAACGGTCGACGGCGGGCCGGCCATGGCGGCAGCCATCGCGGCGGCGGCATCGGCGGCGGCCGTCGAACCGGAGGACGCGGTCGCGGCGCTGGGCGCCGACGGTTTGATGTCCATCTTCGAGAGCGACAGCCCGTCGAAATCGATCGTTACCGACGTCTTGAGCGAATCGCCCACCGAGATCGGCGCCGTGAACGAGGTGAACGGCGGCACCGGAAACCCGCCGGCATCGTTGACGACTTCGGAGTTGACCCCGTCGCTCGACGCGCCGGTCTCATTGGCAACGGCCTCGCCCATCGCGGTGGCGATCTGGGCCACCGTCTCGGCGACGATGGAGAGCTGCATGGCATCCATCTCGGCGTCATCGCCGGGAGTGCCCAGCATCAACGCAACGACGGCGCCGATATCGGCTTTCACAAACCGTGTGACGAAGGCCACACTTGTCGACGGAATGCGCGTGAGGGTCGCTACGACGTCGGGCTCGACCTTGATCGATCCGTCGGCGCTCTCCATTTGCGGCTCGCCGGCGACCGCGCCGATACCCGCGAGGGTGGAAAACGCACCGGTCGCTGCAGCGAACATCGCTCCGGCAAGCGGCTGCAACGAGTCTTTCTGTGCCAAAACTACTCCTCGTCCTCGACGACCGACGCAATCTGCACCGCGACCCGGTCCTTGTTCACGCCCGGGTATACGCGATACTTCTCGCGGTCGTTCACCGTCATCAACAACGGTTCATTAACCGGTTTATCGAACAGAACGACGTCGCCGACCTGCAACGTGACCAGGTCGCGGAGCGATACGATGGTCCGGCCGAGCTCAACTTCCATGTTCACCCCGGCCCGTTCGACGTTGCGGGCCAGCTGGAGGATGTCTTCTTCGGTCATGCCGCGGCCGGCCACGACCGACGGCGACCATTGGTAGTCGGCAAGCTGCGTCCCGATGGACTGCAGCACGGAGTAGGGCAAGGCAAAGTTCATCACGCCCGCGATGTCGCCGATCTTCAGTTCGCACGAAACGAAGGCGACGATCTGGTCGAGCGGGATGATACGCGGAATGAACTGCGGGTTGGAGTCCAGCGCTTCGATCTTCAGCGAGAGCGTCAGCAAGTAGTTCCAGGCTTCGCGATAGCTGTTGAGCATGCGGGCCATGAAGCGCTGCATCAGCGTGCGCTCGATGTCCGAGAGATCGCGCAGCTTGGTTGGGTACCAGCCCGGGCCGCCCAGCAGGCGGTCGAGAATCGAGAAGGCCAGGTTCAAGTCGACCTGGACGATGCCCGAGCCGGCCAGCGGATCCATCGAGAAGATCGAGAGGATCGACGGAATGCCGATCGAGGCGATGAAGTCACCGTACGAGATCTGCTCGATCGAGACGATCGTGGCCTCGACGCGGGTCCGCAGGTAGACCGAGAGCGAGTTGTTGAGCAGGCGCGTGAAGTTGTCGTGCAGCGTGCGCAGCGTTTGGAGCTGGTTGGACTGAAACTTCTCGAGCCGCTTGTTGAAGCGGAAGTCGAACGACTTGACCTTGCGGCCTTCGAGCGACGATTGGTCGGCATCCGGAGAAGAGAGCTGATTGACGAGCGCGTCGATCTCTTCTTGCGAAAGCATGGACATGGGTTATCCCCCCCCGGCGAGCGCTTGCGCTTCGGCTGCGGCTTGTGCGTTGGTTGCCGCATCCGTATCGAGGATGACCACGTCGACGCGCCGGTTCTGGGCGCGGTGGGCATCGGTATCGTTCGGAACTCGCGGGCGGTACTCGCCGTACCCGAGCGCCGAAATGCGGCGCGGTGCTAAGCCGTCGTCTTCAACGAAGTAGCGCGCCACGCCGGTGGCACGCGCCGACGAGAGCTCCCAGTTGCTCGGGAACTGATCGTTGGAAATCGGCACGTTATCGGTGTTTCCTTCGACGCGCACTTCGTTTTGCCGAGTCTTCAGCTGCCGGTAGACTTCGTCGAGGATCTTCTTGGTGAACGGTTTGATGTCGGCCTTACCGCTGTCGAAGAGCTGTTTGTCGCTCAGGAGCGTGATGACGAGCTCGCGCTTCTTGCCGTCGCGGGTGATCTTCGTCTGGACCGACTTCTGCAGGCTCTGGCTCTGGATGTACGACTGCAGCTGCGCCTGCATGGCCTGGAGATCGTCTTTGGTCGCGGACGTCGTCATGCCGTTGGGCGGGTTGTTGATCGCATCTTGACTGTTGAAGCCGCCGCCGAGATCGCGCACCAGACGCTGCAGCTTCACCTTGTTGATCGTCGAGATCGAGAACAGAATGATGAACAGCGCGAGCAGCAGCGTGATCATGTCGGCGTAGGTCAGCAGCCAGCGCATCATGCCCGCTGACTCCATGGCCTCCGCACCCTTGCCTCCGCCGAGGCGCCGTCCCATCGCCAAGGCTTAGCTCGCCATCGCGGGTTCGCCGACCGTGCCGCCCTCTTCGACTTCGGTCTCGCGTTCGTTCGGATCGAGGAATGCGTGGAGCTTCTCCTCGAGCAGACGCGGGTTGTCGCCGGCCTGAATCGAGAGGATGCCTTCGATCATGATCTCGCGCAGCAGCAAGAGTTGCCCGTTGCGCTCCTTGACCTTCGCGCCGAGCGGAAGCCACAGCAAGTTCGCAAGCGAGATACCGAAGAACGTCGCGACGAACGCCTGAGCGGTCGCGATACCGATCTTGCCGGTCACGTTGCCGCCGGCCGTGTCGCCGAGGCCCTTCAACATTGCGATCAGTCCGAGCACCGTACCGATGATGCCGAGCGTCGGCGAGAAGCCGCCCATCGTCATCAGGACCGCTTCCGCCTTCGCGTTGCGCTCTTGAACGAAGAGCACTTCGGTCTCTAAAATCTTGCGGATAATGTCGGCGTCGCGACCATCGATCACGAGTTGGATGCCCTTGCGCATGAACTCGTCGTCGAGTTCCGCGGCCTCGTTCTCGAGCGCGAGGAGGCCTTCGCGGCGCGCCTTCTCGGCAAACGTCACGAGGTTGGCGATGATTTCGTGTTCGTGGTACTGCGGCTCGGTGAAGGCCATCGCGAACCCGGTCCGCAGACCGCGCACGAACGTCTTCATCGGGAACGAGATCATCGTAGCGGCGATCGTACCGCCGAAAACCAGAATGAACGCCTCGTATCGTTTGAACAGAATCGAGACGTCGACATCACCGATGTACGCCGAAATCGCGATCGAACAAAGTGCGAGAACGATACCTATGACGGTCGCTAAATCCAACGGACGGTTCCTCTAACGGTAACGCGCTACTACCGTATATCGGCGAACTACGCCGACAATATTACGGTAGACAGTGAAGGGCCCGGTTGACTTGTACGCCGGGCTTCTACTGTACCTCTTTCGGACCGTAGATCTGCCGCTTGAACTCGATGATTTTGGACTGAATTTCTTCCATGGAGTCCCGCACGAGCAACTTGTTGCCGGACGTCAGCGTGACCACCGTGTCCGGGGTGGACTCCAAGCTCTCGATCAGGTCGGCGTTGACCATGATGGCCTGATTGTTAAGACGCCGTAACGAAATCATTGCTAGCATGTGGCTTCCACCCCGGGAGCCGCTTCCCCGGCCCGCAGCGACCGCGGATGCTACACTGTGCGCTATATGGCAAAACGTCGCGGCGGGGCAAAGGGGCACGGGGCGCCGTTCACTAGCCTCTTCCAGTCCGCGCTTTCGAAGCAGCGTTCCGGGCGTACACTCGAAGCCATCATGCTGTATCAGCGCGCGCTCCGCAGCGATCCCGCCGCCGCCGAGGCGCATAACAATCTTGGCTGCGCTCTGCTTGCGCTCGGACGTCTCGAGGAGGCGGCGGCGGCGTTGACGCGCGCGGTCGACCTGCGGCCCGGCTACGATGAAGCACTCGATACGCTCGGGGTGTGTTTGGTCGAACTCGGCCGGCCCGGCGAAGCCGTGCCCTACCTCGAGCGGGCCCACGCGGCCGCACCTGGGTCCGCCGCGACCGCGTTCCATCTCGGGAACGCGTTGATGGCCGTCGACCGGCTGCCGGAATCCCGTGCGGCCTTCGAGCGGGCACTGCAGCTCGATCCCGGCTACGTGGCCGCCCACAACGGCCTCGGTGCAGTGCTGGCACGGCAGGGTGAACCGGACGCGGCAGCCGCGGCCTTCCGGGCGGCCCTCGCCATCGAGCCCGCCTTCGGCGACGCGGCCTGCAATCTGGGCCGCGTCTTGCTCGAGGGGGGCGCGATCGGCGAGGCCGTGGTCTGGTTCGAACGCGCGATCGAAATCGATCCCGCCAACAGCCACTACTACTTGGAGCTCGTGCGCAGCCGCTCGAAACCGCTCGAGCCGCGGCGGCTCGCGGCGATGGAGGCCCTGAGCGCTCCGGCCCGCGGGCTGAACCAAGCCGCGCGGATCGACCTCCATTTCGGACTCGCCAAAGTGTACGAGGACGCGGAGCGCTACGACGACGCCTTCCGCCATCTCGCCGCCGGCAACGCGCTCAAGCGTACCGAGGTGAACTACAACGAGGCCGCCGAGCTGGGCTTCTTCGCCTCGCTCGAGCGCACGATCGACGTGCCGCTGCTGGAATCGCTGCGCACCTACGGCAACCCCTCGGAGGCGCCGGTCTTCGTGTTCAGCATGGCGCGAGCGGGCTCGACGCTGGTCGAGCAGATCCTCGCCGCCCACCCCGCCGTCGCTGCGGCGGGCGAGATCGCGGAGTTCGGACGGCTGATCGCCGAGGTGCGGCCCGCAGTCGGAACCGCCGCCCCGCTTGCCGACGTCGGCAAATCGCTGCGTACGCTGGGAGACCGCTACCTCGATGCGACGGCACGGCTGGCGGCCGGGAAACCGCGCCTCACCGACAAGACGCTCGCGAACTTCAGCCTCGCGCCGTTCATTCACATGGCGCTGCCGAAGGCGCGGATGATCCACGTGCGCCGCAACTGGCTCGACACGTGCTTCTCGTGTTACGCGACGCTGTTTCTCGGTTCGTACGTCTCGTTCTCGTACGATCTGGCCGAACTCGGCCGCTACTACCGCGCCTACGACCAGCTCATGACGCGCTGGCGCGCGATCTTACCGGCCGATCAGTTTCTCGAAGTGCAATACGAAGACGTCGTCGCCGACATCGAGACCCAAGCGCGCCGCATCGTCGCGTTTTGCGGCTTGCCGTGGGACGACGCATGTCTCGCCTTCCACGCCGCGCGCCGTCCGGTGCGTACCGCGAGCGCCTTTCAAGTGCGCCAACCGCTCTATGATTCGGCAATCGGGCGCGGGCTGCGTTTCGCCGCGCATCTCGAACCGCTGATTACGGCGACCGGGTATAGCCTGCCCTGACGGCCCGCTCGACGAGCATCGCACGCACCGCCGCGATCGCGTTCGCGTGCGCCGCACGCCGGTAATCCCAGAGCGCATCGTCGGGCGGCGGATAGACCGCCATCGTCGCGTTCGCCTCGAAGACGACGATGCGGCCGTCGCGATCGCGGCCGAAGTCCACGCCGCCGTAATCCAGGCGCAGCGCGGCGCCGATCGCGGCGAGCGTGGCCATCCCCTCCGCGCCGAGCACCTCGTCCATGCCGTCGAGAAAGCGCTGCTCTTCCGCTCGGTGCGCCGCCGATTCGGCCATCGCACCCGAAAAGTAGTGGACCTTCCACTGCTGCGCGATCGCGAGATGCACCGGATACGCGCGGCCGTCGATGAACACGACGCGATACTTGCGCACCCAGCCGTCATCCGCGCGCGCATCGTGAAACGCGATGACGTAGAGCTCCGTTCCCGGCAGGGCCGCGAGCGCCGCCGGTAACTGTTCTGCATCCGCGACGAGCTCGAAGTTGTCGCCGGCGTGGAATCCGGGCGAGCGCAGCAAGAGCGGGAACGCGAATCCTTCGGCGGCCAGGCGTTCGGCGTTGATCTCGTCGCGCCGCACGCGCCGTGTGCGCGGCGCGAGCAGGTTGGGAATCGTCGCGAGACGTTCCATCATCGCCTGACGATCGGTGCGCAGCACGGCGCGCGGATCGTTGATCACGGGCGCCTTCGTCGCTGCCGTGAGTTGCGCGGCGCGTTCGAGCGTGCGGCGGGTCGAATCCGGGTCACCGATCGCGTTGAACACGACGTGATGCGGGGGAAACACGAAGCCCGCGCCGGCGGCCTCGGGCACGACGACGATGCGCTCGACGAGCCGGTCGTCGAAGAACTGGTTGCTGATCACGTTGCCGCCGCGCGGCGACTGGAGCACGAGTACGCGCAACGGTTCCCCGCTTCCGCGGTAGGGGAACGTCCAGATGACCGGTTTGGCAAACGCGAGCCGCAGGTGCTCGTCGGCGCGCTCTTCGTCGCCTTCGCGTTCGTAGAGCCGTGCGAGCCCGTTATGCGCGTGCAGCCGCGCATGGTCGTCGTCGGGAAACATGCGCAGCACGCGCTCGAAATGTCCGCGTGCCGCTTCGTAGGCACCGGTGTGCGTGTTGAGCAGCGCGACGTTCAGATGTCCGAGCGGATCTTCCCAATCGCTGTCGAGCGCGGCGTGGAACGCTGCGGTCGCGCCCTCGACCATGCCCTGTTCGAGAAACAGCGTGCCAAGATTGGTGAGCGCACCGAAGTGCTTGGGTTCGGCGTCGAGCAGCGCCCGGTAGGCATGCATGGCGTCGACGACGCGGCCGAGATCATCCAGCGCACGCGCCCGTTCGAACTGCAGATCGAGGTCGTCGGGATCGGCTTCGATCCGTTCCTCGACGGCGCGCAATTGCTCGACGCTCGAATAGGGAGTTCCGCTGACGCGCACGCTAGCTTACGAGGATCGCGTCGAGTTCGGGTTGGCGGTAGTGCTCGGCAAGCGCCTTGATGACGGCGCGGCCGGCACCGGGCTGGCCGCCGACGACGAGGACGCGTTGCAGCAACCCGGCCGCTTCGTCGCGCCGGTTCTCCCGCAGCATCGCGGCCGCCGCCGAAGCGAGAAACGCCCGGCGATAGTCGTCGCCGAGAAACGGCAGCGCGGCCTCGACCGCGGCGAGAACGCCGTCGGCGGCGTCGTGCCGGAACACGAAGTTCACGTACTCGATGGCGGCGATTTCGTCGCGGAAGTGTTCGAAGACGTCGCGGTATGCCGCGCGCGCCGCGTCTATATCGCCTTGGGCTTCGCAACTGCGCCCAAGGTTGAGCATCAGCGAACGTTCGCCCGGCCGGGCCGCCAAGGCGCGTTCGAGCCACTGCCGCGCTTCGGCGTAACGCTGCTCTAAGACGAACGTTCCGCCGATTTCGTTGTGGGCTTTCCAGATCGCGATCTCTTCGTCAACGACGAAATGCTCGAAGGCGGCGCTCGTTCCGCAACGGATCGACTCCTCGAACGCGCTACGCGCCTCGTGGAAGCGCGCGAGACGGGCCAAGGCCCGGCCGCGCACAAAGTGCCCGTCGGGGTAGGTGGGAACGAGCGTGAGGCACTCGCCGGCCACGCGTAGCGCGTCGCCGGCGCGCCCTTCGTCGACGTAGAGGCCCGCCAGCTTGGAAAGTGCCATCGGGCGGTAACCGCGCGGCGTGCCGGCGGTCAATTCGGCCACACGTTCGAGCTGCGCGCGCGCCAGCGCCGTTTCTCCGGCCAGGAGCGCCGACATCGCGTA
>PLTN01000192.1:2612-4073 GCA_003164495.1 Vulcanimicrobiota bacterium | reverse complement strand
GCCACGATCTCGCGCTCGGCGTCGTTGTAGTTGCGGCACCGGATCCACAGGCCGCGGCCGTCGGGCTTCATCCCGCGCACGCCGCGCAGCTGGTCGCGCGATCCCGGTGCGAGCCGTTCGTCGGCATCGAGCACGAAGATCCACGCACCGGTAGCCATCTCGAGCGCTTGATTGCGCGCCCAGGCAAAATCTTCACGCCAGGCCACTCGGCTGACGCGGGCACCGAACGATTCGGCGATCGCGACGGTTCCGTCGGTCGATCCCGTATCGACGATGCAAATTTCATCAACGACGCCCTGCACCGAAGTGAGGGCGTCGGCGAGAAAGCGCTCTTCGTTGCGCACGATCATGCACAGGGAGAGCGGATAAACGGCACCGGACGCGCCCCGGGCGGGGATGTGTTTGCCCGAGGGCGCGCCGCGTCGTTTCACGGAAACGGGCTTATTGCTTGAGCCCGATCACGGTCTGCAGATCTTGGTCTGCGGTCGTGATGCTCTTTCCGTTTGCCTCGAAGGCGCGTTGAGCCATGATCATCTTGGTGAACTCACTCGCGATCGAGACGTTGGACTGTTCGAGCGAACCCGCATCGATGCTACCGAAGTCAGCTTGATTGGCGAAGCCATATTGGGCAAGCCCAGAGTTCGCCGACGCGCTGAATTGGTTGCCGCCGAGTCGCGTGAGGCCGTCTTCGTTGCCGAAGGTGGCCAGCGCGAGCCGTCCGAGCGTTTGGTTTTGCCCGTTGGTGAACGCACCGGTGATCGTGCCGTCTTGGCCGATCGTGATATTCGAGAGAATACCGGGTGCGTACCCGTTCTGCGAAACCGTGTTGGCGGTTGCAGACGAGTTGAGGCTGGTCATGTTCGAGAAGTCGAGACCGATTTCGGCGGGATTCGCCGTACCGGCACCGACTGCCGTCGCGTTGTTCGCGCCGCCCGGAGAACTCCACGTGGTTACTGTGAAGAGGTCGCCCGTGGCCGTGCTCGGCGCTGAACCGGCCGTATGCTCGTCCGCGGGAAGGGCCGCAGTCGGCGAGCTCGAGGTGTTGATGAACTGTCCGTTTTGATCGAAAAAGATGTACCCGGTCCCGAGCGTCGTCGACGCTCCGTTGCAGGAACCATCCGTCGACGTGACCGTGAAGGCGTATTCCGTCGCGGCCGTTACGGCGACACCAGCTGCGTTGCGCACCGTGGCGGGCAACACCAACCCCGTTCCGCCATGGGCGGCATCGGCGTCTGGCTGGTAGGTAATCTGGACTTCGTGGGGTCCGCCCAGCGAGTCATAGACCGTCGTCGTGATCGTCGTCGCGATGATGTCGGCGCTATTGCTCGAGACGGCCGTGATGTAATTGGTCTGATCGAGGTTGCCCCCGAGCGAGACGTCATAGACCGAATCGGTCGACGGACCGGTTTTCGCGCCGAAACCGGTGCCGACCGCGATCGACTTGAGGCCGAACGGGATCTG
>PLTN01000192.1:0-2605 GCA_003164495.1 Vulcanimicrobiota bacterium | reverse complement strand
GTGGTGGTTCCGCCGCCGTTGATATTGTTCAGGGCGAAGAAGCCGTTACCGTTGATGGCGAGGTTGGTGTTGACGCCGGTCGTCTGCAAGCCGCCTTGCGTGAAGCTCGTATCGACCGCGCCGATCATGACACCGTCACCTTGCTGCTCGGCGTTGATGCCGCCGTGCGACGCGGTGGGCGCCGATGCATACCCGAGGTTCTGATACAGGAGGTCTTGGAACTCGACATCTTGGCCTTTATAGCCTACGGTGCCGACGTTCGCGATGTTGTTCGAGATGACGTCAATCTGGTTTTGGTATGCCGTTAAACCGCTAACGCCAATGAACAACGAATCGTTGGCCATTAGTTTGCTTTCAGGAGAGTCGCGAGACGTCTTTCGATCGGTCCCGCGGGAAGCTCCGAACCTTCGGTCCGCTTCCAGAGTGAAAAGAGAGTCACTTGATAATCGCCGCCGAGTCGATGTTGGTGAACACGTTCTCCTTCATCGAATCAGAGTCGACCGCGGTGATCACCACACGGTTTTTGATGCTGACCACCATCGCGGTATCGCCCATCATGAACAGCGACTGCTTGGACCCTTTGGCAGCGGCCTTGTCGGCCATCTGATTCATGCGGTCCACATCGTCGGAGCTCAAGGTGATATTGCGCGACTGGAGACGTTGCATCGCGTGTGCTGAGAACTTGAGCGGTTGACTACTGGGCGCAACCGTGTCGCGCAGTACATCCCGGAACCCGGGCCCAATCGTGGGTGGGATTTGTACGGGCGTGCCTTGCGGTCGTACGGGTGCGACTGACGGCGGGATCTGGACGCCGTCTGTTATGGGATCCACGTTTATTGGATACCCGTGATTTGCGACGTGGTGAAGGTGATCGGGGCGCCGTTCGCACCGGTAACGACGGTTCCGTTTTGCGTAAGCGTCATTTGAGGCACGCCGTTGACGACCGAGATCGCCGAGACGGTACCCGTGATGGACGACGAATTACCCGAGGAATCCGTTGAATTGACGGTGACGGTTTGACCGATGAGCTGCGAGGACTGCAGCACCGCGAAGTTCGACTGGAAGTTGGAAAACGACGTTTCGAGATTGTCGCTTGCCTGCAACGCAGAGAATTGCGCGAGCTGTGACACCGACTGGGTGTCGTCCATGGGATTGAGCGGATCTTGATTCGACAGCTGCGTTGTCAGCAGTTGAAGAAAGGCACTCGGTCCGAGTTGACTCGTGATCCCCGCATCGGCTGAAGTCGTCGATGACGAGGTCGAGTTCGTACCGGTCGTGGTACCGTTGTTGATCAGCTTGGCAATCGGAAGTCCCGAAGAAACGCCCGAAGTTGTTGCCATTGAGTTGCTCCTAGGCTAGGTAGTTGAGTGCGCTCCAGCTCACGCCCGCCAAAACCGGCGGACCGAAGTTGGGCGCTGCCACCAGCGAGCTATCGTCGGTCTCGGGCGTATCGACTCCGCCGAGTAAGGTGCGCCCATTGGACGAGCCTTGTTGAGACGATTGCTGTTGCTGCTGTTGTTGGAAGCTGGCGAATCCGCCGGCGAGGTCGACGTTGAAGCTCGTGAGCTTCAAGCCGGCGTCCTCGAACGCACGGGCGAGCTGTCCTTGTCCGGCGACGAGCGCATCGTGAGCGGCCGGCGTCTGCGCCATGACTTGCGCGGAAACCGAACTGCCTTCGATGGTGAGCTTGACGCTGACGTCGCCGAGTTCTTCCGGCACGAGCCGCATCCGCACGGTAGACGTTGTGTCGACCGTGTTCAGAGACAGACCGTGGAGAAGTTGACTGACGACGAGATTGGGATCCACCGTCGTCTGCGACGGTAGCGGGGCTGGGCTTTGCGAACCATCCGTCGACACCGCATCGTTCTGCGCGGACGCTTGGACGGACGCGAATGCGCCGATCGTCGGGGCCTGCGAGGACAAGTCGGTGGTCTGGAGGAGCGAACCGGGATCGGTGTCGCCGGCGTTGGTCTTGACGGTCGGCGCCGCAGTCGTGGATGCGATTGCGTCGCTGAAGGCCTTGACGAAAGCCAGGACGGCCGGGCTGAGTGCCGGCGGCGTTGCGGTCGTTGAGGAATCCGGCGTTGAACCGGAGTTCACGACGGACGAAACCTCGGCGTTCGCAACGGCGCGTTGAATCGCCGCAACCGACGTATCGGTAGCGACGGGGGTTGGTGTTGCCGCACCGTTATCGAGCGCTGCCGTAGCTTGGGCGAGAGCCGAAACGGTGAGACTCAACGGTCCCGATTGGACCGCCGGTGCAGAGGGGGTCCCTGACGTTTGCGGCGCGGTCGACGCTAATAGCGACGACTGAGCTGCGCGCGTGAGAATACGGCCGAGCAGGGTATCCCCGTTCGAACCGACGACCGGTGCGCCGTTGGTTGCGACGGTTTTGCCGTCGCCTTGAGATGCGGTGAGAGATGCGAGTAACGCCGCAGCGTCATTCGCGATCGAATCGGCCGATGTTGGGCTGTTATCGGATGTTTGGGGGGCCGGTTGCACTCCCGCGGTGGTTGCCGCGTCCGAGATACTTCCTGCGAATAGTCGATTCGATTGCCCCGTCTCACCTAGCACCCCCGCCGCAACATCGGCTACTTGCCGAAAC
>PLTN01000089.1:190-6913 GCA_003164495.1 Vulcanimicrobiota bacterium | reverse complement strand
CGATCGACATCCGGTCCAGGCGCGATGCGGCAAAACCCGCCAAGACGGCAGCCTCGAGCAACGTCGTCGCGCCGGCAACGATCAGCGCCGCCGTCACGGTGTGCGCGAAGAGGCCGAAGACGACGCCGGCCGCGATCGGCGGCACGATCAGCACGTATCCGACCAGCAGGCGTACGAACAGCAACGGGCCGCGCTGATCGATATCGTTGGGCAGCAGCGCGTAGGACGCGTAGCCGATCGCGCCGGCCAGCAGTACGGTGCATGGGCCGATCACGAGCGCCGCTACGACGACCGGCAGGCCGGCTTGTCCGGCCGCGAGGCCGATGCCCGCGAGCAGGCACCAGCCGATCAGGCGCCAGCCTTGTGCAACGCCGAGCGCGCACAAGCGCTCGAACAGCGTCGCGTCGGAGAGCCAGAACAACGGGCGGCGCAACTCGGTCGCCAGCGACGCCGAACGCATGACCGCCAGGATGAACACGATGTTCACCAGCGGTGACGCGAACGCGATCAACATCTCCGGGTCCGTCGTGCGAACGAGCAGCGCGACGGCGTAACCGCCGAAGAGCACGACGGCCGTCTCGATGCTGGTCGAGCGCGCGCTGTTGGTGCGGCGGTACTCGGTCCAGGCGCGCCAGATGAAGATGGCGACGCCGGCCGGCGTGCCCCGCACGGTCGATTCCGCGCGCACGGCCCGCACGGCGGATTGCGGTGCGCGCGCGGCCCAACCGAACGGCCGCGAGCGCAAGCGCTCGGTGCGCGCGAAGCGTTTCATCGACAACTCGTAGAGTTCGGGATAGGTGTCGCGGGCGGCGTGGGCGACGTAGGCGAAGAGCGCGGCCGTCGCGAGCAGCAACACCGCGATGGCCGTGTCGCCTTCGCGCGCCCCGCCGGCCAGAATGTTGCCGGGCTGCCACGGCGGTAGAAGCCGCGCGAAGGCCCGAGCTCCGGGTGCTGCCGCAAAGAGCGTCTCGGCGGCGTCACGAGCGATGACCAGGAGTCCGGCGACGATGCACGCTGCGCCGGCCGCGACCGCAAGCGGGATCAGGCGCGGCGGCAGAAGCTGGCGCGCCAACGGTACCGCTGCCGTAAACGCGAGCGCGACGCAGAGCAGCACGAGATCGCGCACGAGGGCCGCTGCCGGCAGCGTGGCCGGCAGATACACGAGCGCGATATACAATAGCCCGATCGCTTGGCGTGCGCCGCCGCGCACGATCTGCCGCGTTTGCACGTAGAGGGTTGCGACGAACGGCTCGGCGGGCGAGTCGATGATGAATCGCGCTTCGGCCGGGTGCGCGAAGAGGCCGGCATAGCGATCGCCGAACGCGAGCACCACGCCGAATGCCGCGAGGGTCAAGCTTGCGATGATATCGAGGATCGCGCGATTGCCGATCAGATGTCCGCGCAGGCCGGCGCCGTGCGCCGCGTTGAAGATGCGCAGCCCGATCAGTGCGGCGACCAGCGCCGCGAACAGCAGCCAAACGAGCGCGCGCGCCGGGGAACGCCGGATCTCGCGCAACTGGTTCACGAACGAGCGCAGGTCCGCGTAGAACAACGCGCCGAGCGTCGTCACGTACCGGTGAGGTCCAGAAAGATATCTTCCAGCGAACCGGCATGGTCGGCACGCAGCTCCTCGACCGTTCCACTGGCCACGACCCGGCCGTGGTTGAGCATGATGATCCGGTCGCTGAGCGCTTCGGCCGACTCGAGTTGGTGCGTGCTGATCATCAGCGCCGTGCCGGCGGCGCGTAATTCGGCCAGCATCTCGCGCAGTTCGCGCTGGCCGCGCGGATCGAGTCCGATCATCGGTTCGTCGAGGAGCAGCACCGGGGTTCCGGCCAGGACGGTCGCGGCGATCAGGGTTTTCTGCCGCATCCCCTTGGAGAGCGCGTTGCCGACGGTGTCGCGTTCGCCGGTCATTCCGAAACGCGCCAGCAACGCGTCACCGCGCGCTTCCCAACTCGGGTCGAGCCGGCACAGCCGGGCGACGAACACGAGGTGTTCCCACACGGTGAGCAGCGGATAGANNCGGCGCCGTTGGGTCCGAGCAGCGCCACGATCTCGCCGCTCGCAACCGAAAACGAAAGATCCTCGATTGCGATCTTCGCGCCGAAGCGCTTGGTGAGACCCGAAACGCTCAGGCTCGCGCTCACGCGGGGGTGGCTTCTTCCTCACGCTCGCGGAATTGCGTCAAGTAGAGTTGGGCGTACGCGCCCTCGCGCGCGAGCAATTCGTGGTGGGTGCCCGATTCGACGATGCGGCCGTGCTCGACGACGAAGATCACGTCGGCGTNNTCGTGCGGCCCTGCATCAGCGGGACGAGCGCGGCCTGGATCAGCGCTTCGTTGTTGGAATCGAGCGCGCTCGTCGCTTCGTCGAGGATGAGGATGCACGGGTTCTTGAGCAGCACGCGCGCGATCGCCAAACGCTGGCGCTCACCGCCGGAGAGCTTGTGTCCGCGTTCGCCCACGACCGTTTCATAGCCGAGCGGCTGGCGCACGATGAAGTCGTGGATGTTGGCCGCTTTGGCCGCCGCGATCATTTCCTCGTCGGTCGCGTCCTGGCGCGCGTAGCGCAGATTGGCCGCGATCGTGTCGTGGAAGAGGTACGTCTCCTGCGTGACGATGCCGATGTTCTCGCGCAGCGACGCGAGCGTTACGTCGCGCACGTCGATGCCGTCGATGCGCACGGTGCCGCGCTGCGGGTCGTAGAAGCGCGGCACGAGCTGGGTGATCGTCGTCTTGCCCGCGCCCGATGGGCCGACGAACGCGGCCATCTGCCCCGGTTCGATGTGGAAGCTCACGCCGTCGAGGGCCGTGCGGTCTTCGCTGTAATTGAAGTAGACGTCGTCGAAGCGCACGTCGCCGTTGACGTTCTTGAGCTCGATCGCGTTGGGCTTCTCCTCACCCTCGGGCTTCATGTCCAGGTAGTTGAAGATGCGCTCGAAGACGGCCAGCGCCGAGACGATCTGCACTTGAACGCCGGCCAGCGACGATGCAGGCGTGTAGAGGCGTCCGAGATAGCCGACGAACGCGACGATCGTTCCGACCGTGACGCCGCCGTTGATCGCGAGCCACGCGCCCGCGAGCCACACCAGCGCCGGGCCGATGATGATCATCGCGTTGATCGAGGCCATGAACCAGCGGCCGACCATCGCGAGACGGATCTCGAGATCCATCAATTCCGTCCCGGTGCGATAGAAGCGCGCGCGCTCGAACGGTTCCCGCACGAACGACTTGATCAGCGTGATGCCGGAGATCGAGAGGGTTTCTTGGGTGATCGATTCGATCTCGTCGCGCTTCCTGCGCGTCAGCTTGCGGATGTCGTACATCCGCCGGCCGACCGGCGAGAGCGGAACGATCATCAGCGGGATGATCGCGAGCGACACCAGCGCCAGGCGCCAGTCCAGAATGAAAATCGTGACGACGGTCGTGACCATCGTCGCGATGTTGGTTACGATCGACACGAGCGTGCCGGTCACCACGTTGTCGATGTTGTCGACGTCGGAGGAGACGCGGTTCATGATCTCGCCGGTCTTCGTGCCGGTGAAGAACGAGAGCGGCATGTGGTGGAGGTGCGCGACGAGGGTCGTGCGGATGTCGCGCATGATCCCCTCGCCGACCAGCGAGTTGAGGTAGCCCTGATAGACGCCGATGACGCCGCTCGAGATCGCGCTGACGGCCATGCCGCCGACGTAGAACGCCACCAGGCTCATCGAGTGCTGCGGGATGGCGTCGTCGATGATCCACTTGGCGAACAAGGGCGGCAAAAGGCCGATCACCGAGCCGACCATGATGCAGATCAAGGTCAGCGCCTCTTGCTTCCAATACGGCAAGAAGAACGACCCCAATCGCTTCCAATCGACCTTGCGTTCGATCTTCGGCTTGTCGGGACTGAACATCGACGACCACATCATGTGGCCCGGACCACCACCACCTAGCATCGGTCGCTACAACCCCCTCGGCCGCTCAACGGTTCGCCTTATGTCATCCCGAGCTTGTCGAGGGACAGCCACTCAGCGACGTCGATTGAGGCGGTCCCTCCCCTGCAGCTTGTCGAAGGGTCGGGATGACATTCATTTTTTGCCGTTTCGCATCGAGGCGAGTTCGCGGAAGAGCTTCTTTTCTTTGTCGTTGAGGTCGGTCGGCAGCGTGCCGATCAGCCGGACGTACTCGTCGCCGTGCGCCTCGCTCTTGAGTTTGGGCATTCCCTTGCCGCCCAGGCGCATGAACTTGTTGCTCGGCGTGCCCGCCGGCACGGTCATGCTGACCTCGCCGTCCATCGTCGGCACGGTTACGTCGCCGCCGAGGACGAGATCGTAGATGCTGACGGGCAGATCGATGTAGAGGTCGTCGCCGCGCCGTTCCCACGTCTTATCTTCCGGGAAGTGCGCGATCAGGTAGAGGTCGCCGCGCGGCCCGTTGTTGTAGCCTGCTCCGCCTTGACCGGCGAGCCGGATACGCTGACCCTCGCGCAAGCCCTTGGGGATCGTGACGTCGAAACGCTTCGTCTGCACGGTCTTGCCGCGGCCGCCGCACTCGGGACAAACGCGGGCATTCTTGGTCCCGCTGCCGCCGCACGTCGGGCACGGTTCTTCGATCTGCAGCGCGATGTTTTTCTTGCCGCCGGAGTACGCTTCGGCGAGCGTGAGATCGAGGGTCGTTTCGAGGTCTTCGCCTTGCTGCGGACGCGAACGCGTGCCCGCCTGCGGCCCGGCCGGACGTTTTCCGATGTTCTGAAAGAACGCGTCAAAAAAATCCGAGAAGCCGCTGCCTTCGCCGAAGTTCGCGCCGCCGAAACCGGCCGCGCCCGGTCCACCGGCCGGCCGGCCGGCGGAACGTTGCCGCGCACTATCTTGCGCGGCGCGCTGCCAATCGCTGCCGAGAACGTCGTACTTGCTGCGCTTTTCGGGATCCCCAAGAACCTCGTAAGCCTCTTGGATGTCCTTGAATTTTTCCTCGGCCGCTTTCGCGTTATCCGGATTCGCATCCGGATGCCACTTGCGCGCCAGTTTGCGGTAAGCCGACTTGATGTCTTTGGCTGCCGCGTCTTTCTGCACGCCGAGGATCGCGTAGTAGTCCTTATAATTCACGGCCATATCGGGTTACTTAGACTTTGCTACGATGACTTGTCCCACGCGCAGCACGTCGTCGCCCATCACGTACGCACGTGCGGCTTCTTCGAGAACGGTTTCTTCCGGCACGGCCGAATCCGGGCGCGTGCCGATCGCCTCGGCAAATTTTGGGTCGAACCGTGCGCCCTTGAGCGGCACGGCTTTGACGCCTTCGCTTTCGAGGACCGACTCGAACCCGCGCAACGTTGCGGCGAGGCCGCTCTGTAAGCCGTCGCTGGCCGGAGCGTAGGTCAACGCGCGCTCGAGGTTGTCGAGCACCGGCAAGATCTTCTTGAGGACCGACTTCTTGCCGGCCAAAGAGATCTCGCCGAGCTGACGTTCGACGCGCTTCTTGTAGTTTTCGAAATCGGCCATGGCGAGGAGAAACTTGTTGTAATTCTCATCGGCCTTGGCCTTCGCCGCAGCGAGTTCATCGGCGCTCGTGTCCGAGGACGAGCCGTTCGTAATGAACGGCTCGTCTCGGGGAACGCGCATCTCTCGATCGTCGTTCATGCCGAAGCCTTACTTGGCTTCTTTGAACTCGGCGTCGATAACGTCGTCGCTGGCGTGAGCGTGATCCTCGTGCGGCGCGCCGTCGTGGGCGGCACCGTTGGCCGAAGCTCCGGTTTGCTCGGCCGCACCATCAGGTCCGCCCGTGGTCTTGTAGAGTGCTTCGGCCAGTTTGTACGAGGCCGTTTGCAGCGCTTCGGTCGCCGCTTTGATCTCGGCGGCGGTGCCGTTGTCGCTCTTAGCCTTCAGCTCCGTCAATGCGGCCTCGACGTCGGCACGCGTTTGTGCCTCAGCCTTGTCGCCGACTTCCTTGAGCGATTTCTCGGTCGAGTAGATCAGCGAAGTCGCGTTGTTGCGAATCTCGGCCTCTTCGCGTTTGGCCTTGTCGTCCGCGGCCATCGCTTCGGCATCCCGGACCATGCGATCGACTTCGTCTTTGGAGAGATTGGTCGATGCGGTGATCGTGATCTGCTGTTCCTTGCCGGTGCCGAGATCCTTAGCCGAGACGTTCACGATGCCGTTGGCGTCGATGTTGAACGTGACTTCGACCTGCGGAATTCCGCGCGGCGCGGCCGGCAGACCCTCGAGGCGGAACCGTCCGAGCGATTTGTTGTCGGCGGCCATCTCACGTTCGCCTTGGAGAACGTTGATGTCGACCGACGTCTGGCCGTCTTCGGCCGTCGTGAAGACTTGCGTCTTGCGCGTCGGGATCGTCGTGTTGCGCTCGATCAGTTTCGTCGCCACGCCGCCCAGCGTTTCGAGGCCGAGCGAGAGCGGGGTCACGTCGAGCAGTACGACGTCGCGCACTTCACCGGAGAGGACGCCGGCTTGAATCGCGGCACCGATGGCCACGACTTCGTCGGGGTTCACCGACTGGTTCAGCTCTTTGCCCGTCAGCTTGCGCACGAGCTCTTGGATCACGGGCATGCGGGTCGAACCGCCGACCATGACGATCTCATCGATCTTCGAAACGTCGAGCTTCGCATCGGCGAGCGCGTTCTTGAACGGCTGCACGCAGCGCTGGGTGAGATCGTCCGTCAGTTCTTCGAACTTGGCGCGCGTCACCGTCACGTCGAGGTGCTTGGGACCGTTGGCGTCGGCCGT
>PLTN01000089.1:0-168 GCA_003164495.1 Vulcanimicrobiota bacterium | reverse complement strand
CGCCCAGATGGGTGTCGCCGTTGGTCGACTTCACTTCGAAGACGCCGTCGCCGACTTCGAGCACGGACACGTCGAACGTGCCGCCGCCGAGGTCGAATACGAGAATCGTCTCGTTGCCTTTTTTATCGAGTCCGTACGCCAGCGCAGCCGCCGTCGGCTCGTTGATGA
>PLTN01000141.1 GCA_003164495.1 Vulcanimicrobiota bacterium | reverse complement strand
AGCCCCTTGACCGCCGCTTTGAGATTGTCGATGTCGGCGGCCAGCGCGTCGTGACCCGTGAATTGCAGCGGCGCGACGCAGAACGCTTGCGTGCGTCCGGCCTGACCGATCGTATTTCCACGGCCGGAGGCGAAGTATTCGGGGAAGAGCTTCTCATCGCGGCCCGAGATATCGAGCGGCGGCGGCCCTTCGCCCGGTCCGAAGTGACGCGTCTCGAAGCCGGTCAGACGCTCGCGGCAATAGTTGGTGAAGTTCGTCTTGCTGATCTCACCGTCGTTCACGAAGTCCATGCCGCAGTCGACCTGTCGCCGCACGACATCGGCCACGCTCTCGCGCAACCGGCGCGCGAGCGCATCCGGATCGTACGTCTCTCCGCGTGCCTTGGCGAAGACCATGTCTTTGAGATCGTCGGGGCGCGGCAAGGCGCCGGCGTGCGTGGCGAGGATACGATCGGTACTGCGTTTCATCGAGGGCAGCGCTTCTACCGAAGGAGAGGGCGCCCTCTTTGATAGACTTTGAGATGCGTGTAGGCGGCCGCAAGCAGGGGAGTTGCCAGTCCGAAGCCGCGCGCGCGCTCGACCAGATCGCCGAGGATCTGATCGGCCTCGACGTCGTTGCCGCTCTGCAGATCGCGATACATCGACGATGCGAGCGTTGAGCCCGGTGTTGAATTCGAAGTCCGCGCACGCGTGACGAAGGCCTCATTCATCGGATACCCGGCGGCGGCGGCGATCGCCGTCACCTCGTCGAGCATCGCCGACGCCAATTCCGTTCCACCCGGAACCGGAACGATGTCGCCGATCGTACCGCGCATCAGGCACGTGATCGCACCGACCGTCGCGAGCATCACCCACTTCTGCCACATCTCGGGCAGGATGCTCGCCGAAGCGCGCGCGTTGAAGCCGGCATTCTGCATCAACGCATCGAGCGCGCGCACGCGCTCCGAGAGCTCGCCGGTGAGTTCGCCGTAGGTGAGATCGTGGGACGGCGATAGCATCACGATGCGCCCGCTCGCGTCGATGGTCGATGAAATCACGCACAATCCGCCCAGAACCGTGCGTTCGCCGAAGCGCTGCGCGAGCACGTCGAGGTGACGCATTCCGTTGAGCACCGGCACGATCATCGTCTCGCTGCCGACGGCAACCGCAAGGTCGCCGAGCGCGGCGTCGAGTGCGAACGCCTTCACGGCCAGCAGCACGACGTCATAGGGTGCGGCGATCTCCGCCGTGGTGATGAGCTGCGGATCGCGCACCGTAAAATCGCGATCTTGACCGGTGATCTGCAGCCCGTCCGCACGCAAACGCTCGGCGCGAGCGCCGCGCACCAGGAACGTTACGTCCCGTCCGGCCGCGGCCAATCGCGCACCGAAGTATCCGCCGATGGCGCCGGCACCGGCGATGAGCACACGCATTGCCATTCCCTTCGTCCGGGGTAGAATGTGCCCATGCATCTGAATGTGTGGTTGCGCGGCGGCGTCGCTGCGATCGTTGCCGGCGTCGTGCTGGCCCTTGCCGCTCCGGCACGCGCCGAGAGCGTCACGATTCCGGCCGCCGGTTCGCTACCGGCAATACCCGGCAATCTGCAGCGCCCGAGCGGTCCCGGACCGTTCCCCGCCGTCCTGATCCTGGCCGGCTGCGACGGCATCAGCTCGCTCGAAAACAAGACCGCAGCCGAACTCGCGAGCAAGGGGTACGTCGCGCTCATCCTCGATGTGCTTGCGCCGCAAGGCATCAAGAACGCGTGCACCGCCGGGGCCGGCACCATCGCTACGTCGGCCCGCTTGGCCTACGTGAGCCTCGGCTGGCTCGCCGCACAACCCGGCATCATCCCCGATCACCTTGGGGTCGTCGGCTTCTCGATGGGCGCAATCGAAATACTCGGTCTCATCGATCCGCTGACGCCGCACGATCCGCCGCCGGGCCTGAAAGCAGCCGTCGCCTACTATCCTGATTGTGGCGGGCGCCGAGCGGACGTCAGCGTGCCGTTGCAGATCCTCGACGGCGACGCCGACGACTGGACGCCGGCGCCGCCCTGCGCGGCGCTCGCGCAAGCGGCCACCGCCGCCGGCAAGATCGTCCAGATCACGACGTATCCCGGGGTAACGCACGCGTTCAACCTTCCCGGTGCCCAACGTACGTATCTCGGGCACACCCTGCGCTACGATGGTTCCGCCGACCGCGATGCGGACGCGAAAGCGCTTTCGTTTCTCGCTACCTATCTGAAATAACCCCGTGTTACGGTCGAGTCGCCTAGCGACGCAAGATCGCTTGGCGGAGGCGTTCGGAACCTAGCAGAAACACTGCTCGTGGACACGGCATCGAGCGCCGCAATCCGGCAGGACGATTTGCTGGCGTTCGCCGAGGCGATTCCGGTCATCGTGTGGCGCACGGACTCGCAAGGCCTCAACGATTATCTCAACGCGACCTGGTATGACTATACGGGCCTCACCGTCGAGCAATCGCGCGGCACCGGCTGGACGGTAGTCATCCATCCCGACGATCAATCGGCGACGCAAGAGCGCTGGGTGACTTCGATTCACGACGGCACGACGCTCGAAGCCGAGTTCCGCATGCTCGGCCGCGACAACGTCTACCGCTGGTTTCTGGTGCGCGGCCGGCCGTTGCCCGCACTCGACGGAACGATCGCGGCGTGGTTCGGCACCGCCACCGACATCGACGCGCAGAAGCGCGCTGCGGAAGCGCTCGCCGGCGCGAAGAATCGAGCCGAGCTGCTGGCTGAAGCTGAAACGATTTTCGAGCGCTCGTTCGCAACGCCGCACGTCATCTCGGATCTGGCGACGCTCGCGGTCGATACGTTCGCCACGTTCTGTTTTTACGACAGCGCCGATGAGAGCGGCACCCTCACGCGGCGCGCGGCGATGCATCGCGATCCGATATGGCAGCTGCGCTTCGACAACGCCGGGCCGGACGAGCTGCCCTGGCGGCGCCAACGCGGCGCCGATCCGGCATTCATCGCCGGTGAGGCGCGTTTCCACTCGCCGGTTGACGACGCGTGGATCGAACGCACCTCCGCCGATCCCGCGCAGTCACAAGCGCTGCGCGCGCTCGAAATCAATTCGATCATGGCCGTACCGCTCGTCGCGCGCGGCCGGAACTTCGGCGTCCTCACCTTCGGCCGCAGCGGGACCATGCCGTCGTTCAACAACGACGATTTCGAGGCCGCGAAGGAGCTCGCGCGGCGCGCGGCCGCAACGCTCGAGAACGCGCACGTCTACGCGGTCTCACGCGACAACGAACGCCGCGCAGCCGCGATCGCCGACGCGGTGCCGCAGATCTTCTGGACCGCGCGCGCCGACGGTGTGATCGACTGGTACAATTTGCGCTGGTATGAATACACCGGCCAAACGCCCGCCGACGCGCCGGGCTGGGGTTGGGAATCGGTGCAGCACCCGCGCGATCTCGCCGACATCCAAAGCGAATGGCGGCGCTCGCTGATCGCCGGCAAACCGTTCGAGATGTCGCATCGCCTGCGCGGCGTCGACGGCGTGTACCGCTGGTTCCTCACCCGGGTCGTTCCCCAACGCGATGAAAACGGTGCGATCGCACGCTGGTACGGCGCCACCACCAACGTCGATGCAGAACGCCGTGCCACCCTGCAGCTCGCGTTCTTTGCAGAACTCGGTCAGCGCCTCACATCGTTGCCGACGCTCGATGCAACGCTCGATGCCGTAGTCGAATCGCTCGTCCCGAACTTCGCCGATTGGGCGATGGTCGAATTGCGCGAAGACGGCGAGACCTACGTTGCCGCAGCTGAACACGCGACGGCTGAGCAGCGCCGCGAATTGAACGCGCTCGTCGGCCGGCGCACGAGCGAGGGCACGATGCTGGCGGTTGGATACCAGGCGATCCAAAGCGGCCGTGCCGCCATCGTCTACAGCGAGCGGCCCGCACCGGACGCGGGCGCCGCGGGCTTCACGAGTGCGGTTGCGGTGCCGCTCGTGGTGGAAGCGGGCGTGCGCGGCGTGCTCACGCTGGCGATGGTCGAGACGGCCGGCGCGTTCTCCGATTCCGATCTGCCGTTCGTGCAAGAGATCGCGCGCCGCATCGCGCCGGCCCTCGCGCGCGCCGAGATCTACGAACACGAACGCCGGATCGCGCAGACGTTTCAGAGCGCGGTACTGCCGCGGCGGCTACCCGAAATTCCGGGCCTGCGCTTCGATGCGCTCTACGAACCCGGCAAGGCCGAAGCGCTGGTCGGCGGCGATTGGTTCGATGCGTTCCGTCTCGCCGACGGACGCATCGTGCTCACGATCGGCGACGTGGTCGGCAGCGGTCTCGCGGCCGCTACCGCGATGGGCGAAGCGCGACAGAGCATTCGCGGCGCCGCCGCAATCAATCCCGATCCGGCGATCCTGCTGGATGCGGCCGATCGCATTCTCGCCGACAACCCGGACGATCGTTACGCGACGGCGTGGGTCGGCATCATCGACCCGATCGACTTCTCGCTGCGCTACGCATCGGCGGGGCATCCGCAGCCGATGGTGCGCAATCCGGACTCGACCGTACGCCTGCTCGAAAGCGATGGCCTGCCGCTCGGCCTTTCCGGATCGCTCGCGCAGCGGCGCACGACCTACAGCACGTTTATCGAACCGTGTTCGCTGCTATTGCTCTTCACCGACGGCTTGATCGAGAGCTCGCGCGACGCACTGCGTGACGAGGCACTGCTCGCCGCCGCGCTCGCCACAACCGCATCCGGAGGCCGCACGACCGCGCGCGAATTGCGCGATGCCGTCCTCGGCAGCGAAGCCGCGCACGACGACGTTGCGATCTTGCTGGTCGACTTTGCCCAACGCCTCACCGAGTGTGCCGGCAGCGTGCTCGCGCGGCGCTGGAACTTCGACGTCGAGGACGCCGAGGAAGCCTCGACCGCGCGCCACGAGCTCGCAGCGGACTTGCGCGCGGCCGGGATGCTCGAAGAAAACGTGCTGGTGGCCGAAATGGTCGTGGCCGAATTGCTCGGGAACGTCGTGCGGTACGCGGGAGGACGCGTCGATGTGATCCTCGACTCCTCGGCCGAGGTCCCGGTGATTCACATCATCGACGCCGGCGCCGGCTTCGAACGCAACCCGCGGCTGCCGGCCGACTTTTACGCCGAAAGCGGCCGCGGCTTGTTCATCGTGACCGAACTCGCGCGCGAGTTCACGATCTCGCGCGCGCCGAACGGCGGCAGCCACGCGCGCGTCGTGCTCGAAACGCGCGGCAGCACTACCGCAGACGCAACGAAGCGTCGCGAATGATCTGCCACGCGAGGACGACGTCCTCGCGGGTGGTGCGCTCGTTGCCGATCGCCAGCCGCAGGACCGTGCGCCCGCGGAGTTTCGTCGACGAGATGAAGATACGCCCGTCGGCGTTGACGTCGTCCATGATCTCGGCGTTGAGTGCATCCGCCGCCGCATCGTCGCGACCCGGAACGACGAAGCGGAAGCACACGACCGAAAGCGGGTAGGGGGCCGCGATCTCGCAGTCCGGCTCGTGCTCCACCCAGCCCGCGAACTCCCGCGCGAGGGCGATGTGCGCCCGCAGATGCTGCTGTAATCCGTGCACGCCATAGGTGCGAATCGCAAACCACAGCTTGAGCGCGCGAAAACGGCGGCCCAGTTGGAGTCCGTAGTCCATGTAGTTGTGGACGTCGGTCTCCGGCGTCACCAGATAATCGGCGACGAGGCTAAACGTGCGGCGCAGTAACTCCGGATCGCGCACGTAGAGCACGGAAAGGTCGATCGGCACGAATAGCCACTTGTGCGGGTTGACGACGATCGATTCGGCACCGTGCGCCGGATCGAGCAGCGAGCGAAACTCCGGGAGAATCGCCGCCGGCCCGGCGTATGCGGCGTCGACGTGGAGCCAGACGTTGCGCTCCTGCGTGATCGCCCGGATCGCCGCCACCGGATCGCTGGATGTGGTGGAGGTGGTGCCGACCGTCGCGACCGCGCACATCGGCCGGCGTCCGTGTGCGAGATCGTCGTCGAGCGCGCGCGCCAGCGCTTCGGGCTGCATGCGGAAGTCACCGTCGATCGGGACCCGCACGACATTCTCGCGTCCCACGCCGAGCGCAATTGCGGCCTTCTCGATGTGCGAATGCGTCTGATCGGTGATGTAGACGCGCAGCACCGGCAAATCGTGCCGGCCGGCCATGCCGCGTTCGCGAATCTCGAGCCCGAGCGATTCGCGCGCCGCAGCGAGCGCCGTGTAACCGCTGATCGATGCCGTGTCGTAGATGATGCCGTGAAAGGCCGGCGGGAGACCGAGCATCTCCCGCAGCCAGCCGAGCGTCACGTCCTCCAGCTCCGTTGCGGCCGGTGAGGTGCGCCAAAGCATCGCGTTCACGTCGAGCGCGGCGGCAAGCGCTTCGGCCATAATCGTCACCGGCGCTGCGCTGATCGAGAAATAGGCGAAGAAACGCGGATGATTCCAGTGCGTGATTCCCGGGACGATCAACTGCTCGAAGTCACGGAAGATCGCATCGAACGACTCACCCTCGTCGGGCGGTGACGCCGGCAGCGCCGCGATCAAGTCGCCGGGCTTCGCACGCGACAGCACCGGATACCGGCGCGTATCGCGCAGGTAGTCGTCGATCCAAGCCGCTACCCGCGCGAAACGCTCGCGAAATGCCCCATCCTCGGTCACGCCCGACGGTTTTGCCCCCGCGGCAAGACGGCCCTATGCCCGGGCCGAAGCGTTGATGCACATGCCAGATCTCACCGCAATCCTCACGGCGAACGCACCCGCGCCCGTCGGTCCCTACAGCCAAGCCATCCGCGTCGACGGCTTCGTCTTCTGCAGCGGTCAGGTCGGACTCGATCCGGCCACCGGAAAGATCGTCGACGGCGGCGTGTCCGCGCAGGCGCGGCAAGTCCTCGACAACCTCGCGGCCGTGCTCGCGAGCGCCGGCTCAACGTTCGATGCGATCGTGAAGACCACGATCTTTCTGGTCGACATCAACGACTTCGCCGCCGTCAATGCCGTGTACGGTGAACGCATGGGCACGCCGCCGCCGGCACGCTCGACCGTCGCCGTCGCCGCATTACCGCTCGGCGCCCTGGTCGAAATCGAGGCCGTCGCCCGTTCGTAAGGCCGCCCACAACCGAGGCAAGCGGCCTTTGCGCAGAAACGACAAAAATCGTCGAGGGGAACGCCGCGCCCACGCCGGAGAGTACCCGATACAAACTCGTATTTTCAAGTAGCGGAGATAACGATGAGCACAACGCTCAATGGTGCCGGAACGCGCACCGAATCCGACAGCATGGGCAAGATCGAGGTACCGAACGACCGGTACTACGGTGCGCAATCGGCCCGGTCGCTGATCCACTTCGACATCGGCGACGACGTGATGCCGGCCGAAGTCATCAAAGCGATGGGGATCCTGAAAAAGGCCGCCGCACTGGTCAACCACGATCTCGGCAAGCTGGACGATGAGAAAACGAAACTGATCGTTGCGGCCGCCGACGAAGTGATCGCGGGCAAACTCGCCGGTCACTTCCCGCTGCGCGTGTGGCAAACCGGCAGCGGCACGCAGACGAACATGAACGTCAATGAGGTGATCTCGAACCGCGCGATCGAACTTGCGGGCGGCGAGATGGGCAGCAAGAAGCCAATTCATCCGAATGACGACGTAAACATGTCCCAGTCGTCGAACGACACTTTCCCGACTGCGATGTACATTGCCGCGGCAACCGCGGTGAAGGAGCGGCTGATTCCGGCGGTGCAGCGCCTCCACGACGCGATTGCGGCGAAGGCCAAGCAGTTTGAAGAGGTCGTCAAGATCGGGCGCACGCACCTGCAGGATGCAACGCCACTCACGCTGGGACAGGAAATCGGCGGCTGGGCAAACCTGCTTGAGCGCGATATCGTCCGCATGGAATCGACGCTCGATGGACTCTATGAGCTGGCAATCGGCGGCACCGCCGTCGGCACTGGACTGAACACACATCCAGAGTTCGCGGTTCGCGCGTCAGCCAAGATTGCGGAGTTGACAGGGTTGCCGTTCCGCTCGCATCCCAATAAGTTCGCGGCGCTCTCGGCCCACGATGAGCTCGTTTTTGCGAGCGGCGCGCTGGTGACGCTCTCGGCATCGTTGATGAAGATCGCCAACGACATTCGCTGGCTCAGTTCGGGGC
>PLTN01000044.1 GCA_003164495.1 Vulcanimicrobiota bacterium | reverse complement strand
GAGATGGTGACCGACCGCGAGCGGGCGTTCATGTACAGCGTCTATGCCCAGGAGACGCGGGCGCGCGTGAACGTCGGCATTCGGCGGCGGCTGGCACCGCTGATGGAGAACGACCGGAACAAGATCGAGCTGATGACGAGCCTGNNCGACAACATCTATCTCGGCGACCGTGACGGGGTGCGCACCCCGATGCAATGGTCGGCGGATCGCAACGGCGGGTTTTCGCGCGCGGATATGCAGCGGCTGTTCTTGCCGCCCATCATGGATCCGGTATATGGCTATGCGTCGGTGAACGCGGAGGCGCAAGAACGCAGCGCGTCGTCGCTCTTGCACTGGATGCGGCGCGTGATCGGCGTGCGGCAGGCGCATCGCGTGTTCGGACGCGGCGGAATTACGTTCTTGCATCCGGACAACCGGCACATCGCCGCCTACCTGCGCGAGTACGAGGGCGAAGTGGTGTTGTGCGTGGCGAACCTGGCCCGCACGTCGCAGGCGGTATCCCTCGACCTCTCGCGCTACAACGGGCGAACACCGGTGGAGATGATCGGGTGGAGCGCGTTTCCGCCGATCGTCGATGACCGCTACGTGATCACGCTGCACGGGTACGCGTTCTTCTGGTTTGTTTTGGCCGCGCCCAACGACGCGCCGGTGGCGATCGAGCCGGCGACGCCGCAGCCGCCCGAGTTCATCACGATCGTGCTGCCGCGCGGCCGCGCGAGTTTGCTCTCCGAACCCGCTCGAACCACACTCGAACGCGACGTGTTGCCGACGGTCGTGAGCATCCGGCAACTGCTCGCGCACGGGGTGCAGCCCGACGCGATCGCGGTGACGGATATCGTGCCGCTCGGCGTGAGCGACGATGCACCGGCGCTGGCGATCCTCGGCATTTCGGTGCTCGACGAGGCGTTGATTTTGCCGATCGAAGTTGCGCACGCGGCCGACCGCGAGTGGCCGCTACCCACGCTGCGCGCGGCCTTCGCGAAAACGCGCACCGGCGCGCACGAAGGGCTGCTCCTCGACGCCGGGATCGACGACCGGCTGTGGTGCGGCTTATTCGATGCGGTGCGCACCGGTGCGGTATTGCCGGGGAGCGCGGGGGCGCTGTATTGCGAGCCGACCTGGAGTCTCGAGTCGCTGTCAATTTCGGACGAGACGAACTTGCGGCGGCCGCAATCCGGCGATCGGCGGCTTTCGGCCGTGATCGGTGATACCGTGCTGATCACGCTCTACCGGCGCAGCGTGCACGGCATCAATCCCGCGATCGAATTGGCGCGTTTCTTTCACCAGGGGAACTTCACGCATACGGCGCCGCTCTTGGGCACGTTCAGCTATCGTGCCGCCGACGGCAGCGAAGTCGGGGTCGGGCTCGCTCGCCGCTACATCTTGGCGCAAGGCAGCGGCTGGGATGTGCTGCACACACTGTTCATGCGTTCGCTCCAGGCGGCACCCGAAGACGGCGCCCCGATCGACCGCATCGTTGCGCTTGCCGGCCGGCGATTAGCCACCATGCACGCGATGCTGGCGCGCTCGGACCATCCCGACTTCGCGCCCGGCGTGTTTTCCGCCGCCGATGCAGCGACGCTGCAGACGGAGTTGCGCGAACTGGCCGAGCGCGCATTCACGCAGATCGCGCGCGATCGCAGCCCCGAGGCTGCTGCGGCTCTGGCACTGCGCGCGCAGATCGAGCGCATCATCACCGAGGCTCCGCTCACCGGTGCTCTCGCGATGCGCGTCCATGGAGACTTTCATCTCGGCCGCGTGCTGGTCACGGAGAGCGACGTGCTGATCATCGACCCGGGGGTCGGTGAAGCGTCGCGTCCGGAAGTGCAGCGGCGCCGGCGGACCTCGCCGTTCGCCGATCTTGCGACCATGATCCGTTCGCTCGACGAGGTCGCGGCCGCTGCGGCGTTCGACGTTTCCACCGATCCGACCGTGGCCACCGAGGAGGTCATGCCGAAAGTCCGGGCGGTGGTACGCGCGGCCGCGACGATGTTCGCCCGAAGCTACCTCGCGCATTCGCGGGAACTCGGCGCACTCGGAACGCTCGAGGAAGGCGGCGATCTGCGCGCGCTGATCGACGTGTTCTTGGTGCGTGCCACCCTCGAGGCGATCGTCTATCAGGCGCATGCGCGGCCCGAACGGATGCGCGACCTGTATGCGGAGTTTGCCCGCATCTTCGAACGCTCCGAGGTTGCCGCATCGTCATGACGTCGAGCTATCCCGGCCGGTTCGGGCCGCTTGCGCTCGAACACGGGTACCGTTTGCGCTTGTACGCGCCGGCCGCGAAGCGCGTCGAAGCGCACGTTGACGGGCGCGTGTTGACGATGGCGCGCGACGCCGATTGGTTCATGGTGGACGATGCGCACGCGCGCGCGGGTTCACGCTACGCGTTTGCGGCCGACGGTCGCGAACCGGTCCCCGATCCGGGTTCGCGCTTCCAACCCGACGGCGTGCATGCGGCGAGCGAGATCGTGGCCTCGCACTTCGGATGGCCGGATGACGGCTGGCACGGGCGGCCGTGGCACGAGCACGCGATCTACGANNCTGCACGTCGGCACGTTCACGTTCGAGGGAACGTACGAGTCGGCGACCCGCAAGCTGGGAGAGCTGGCCGCGCTGGGCATTACCGCGATCGAGCTGATGCCGATCGCAGCGTTTCCCGGTGCGCGAAATTGGGGCTATGACGGCGTGCTGGCGTACGCGCCGTTCGCCGGCTACGGGAAACCCGACGACCTGCGGCGCTTCATCGCGGCGGCGCACGCGCACGGTCTCGCGGTGCTGCTCGACGTGGTGTACAACCACTTCGGACCCGAAGGCAACTACCTGCACGCGCTGGCGCCGGCGTTCTTCAACGAAGCCGAGCATACGCCGTGGGGCGCGGCGATCGACGTGCGCCCGCCCGATGTGCGCGCGTACTTTGCCGAGAACGCGGCGTATTGGCTGCACGATTTTCGCTTCGATGGGCTGCGCCTGGATGCGACCCACGCCATCGTCGATCCGCACGCGCCGTCGTTTCTGGCCGAGATCCGGACCACGGCGCTGGCGGCTTGCGAGCCTGGGCGCCGCGTGGCGCTGGTGGTCGAGAACGACTTCAACGACGGCGCCTTGCTCGATGCGGGCTACGACGCGCAGTGGAACGACGACCTGCATCATTGCGCGCACGTCATCGCAACCGGCGAGACGTTCGGGTTCTACCGCGATTATGCGGCCGACCCGGTGGGCTTGCTCGGACGCGCGCTCGCGACGGGTTTTGCGTATCAGGGCGAAGGTTCGGAGCATCGTAACGGTATGGCGCGCGGGGTGCCGAGCGCCCGGTTTCCGCTGAGTGCGTTCATCTCGTTTCTGCAGAACCACGACATGATCGGCAATCGCGCGTTCGGCGAGCGGCTCGCCCAACTCGCGCCACCCGCAGCATTACGTGCTTTGACGGCGCTGATTCTGCTCGCCCCCTCGCCGCCGTTGCTCTTCATGGGTGAGGAATGGAACGCGTCGACGCCGTTCCTCTTCTTCGGCGATTTCGAGCCGGGCCTGGCGAAGCTCGTTACCGAGGGACGGCGGCGGGAGTTCGCGGCGTTTCCGCAATTCGCCGATGCGGCCGTGCGCGCGACGATTCCGGATCCGTCGGCGCCGGGCACGTTCGAGGCATCGCGCTTGCGGTGGGAGGAGCGCGCGGAGCCGCAGCACGCGGCAGCCTTGGCCTTCACCACGACGCTCCTGCACCTGCGCACACAGCACGTGATGCCCGCGACGGCGAACGTGCGCGGCAGCGACGCGCTGTGCGAACGCATCGGTGCGACGGGATTGTGGCTGCGATGGCAGTTGGCCGATGGGATGCTGCACGCGGATGCGAACCTTTCGGGCGAACCACTCGGCGGATTCCCCGAGCGCACCACCGGGGAGACGTTCTATGCGACGCACGGAGAGGCGTATCGCGGCGGCCATGCGCCGGCCTGGGCGGTTCGCTGGTCGCGCACGTGAGCATCTCGACGGTTCCGGTCTCCACCTACCGCGTGCAGTTCGGGCCGCGGTTCCGTTTCACGGACGGCGAGCGAATCGTGCCGTATCTCGATGCGCTCGGTATCGGGCACCTGTACGCGTCGCCGTATTTTCGCGCGCGCCCCGGCAGCGAGCACGGCTACGACATCGTCGACCACACCCGGCTGAATCCGGAGATCGGCGATGACGAAGAACATCGCGCGATGATCGCGGCACTGCACGCACACGGCATGGGACACCTGGTCGACTTCGTTCCCAACCACATGGGGGTCGGAAGCGACAATCCGTGGTGGTACGACATCCTCACCTGGGGATCGCTCTCGCCCTACAGCCACTTCTTCGACATCGAGTGGAACAAGAATTCCGCCGGCGGCGGCAGGCTCGTGCTGCCGGTGCTCGGCGATCATTACGGCAACGTCGTCGAACGTGGCGAATTGCGCGTCGCGTTCGATGCGGCTGCCGATGAGCTCCGGCTGCACTACTTCGAACATCATTTTCCGCTGACGCCCCCGTCGTACGGTCTGGTGCTCGCGTTTGCCGCGCAGGACGCACCACCCGAAACGGCCGTGCAACTGCGCGAACTCGGGACGGCCTTCTCGGCGCTGCGCGGTCGACCGCGCGAGGCTGCGAAGCGCACGGCGCTCCGCGATCGCGCGGCGGTGCTGCAGCGCGAACTCACCGACCGGGCCGGCGCGGACGCCTCGTTCGCGCGCGCGCTTGCCGACGGCTGCGCGGCGTTCGTGACGGTCCCCGACCGGGTCGATGCGCTGGTCGCCGCACAACACTACCGGCCGGCATTCTGGCGCGTGGCGTCGGATGAGATCAACTACCGGCGTTTCTTCGATATCAACGATTTGGCCGGCTTGCGAGTGGAGGACGCGGAGGTGCTCGCGCGCACGCACGAGCTCGTCTTCGCGATGATCGCCGACGGGCGCATCCAGGGACTGCGCATCGATCACATCGACGGCCTCTACAATCCGGGCGGCTATGCGAACCTGCTCGTCGACCGCTCGGCGGCGCTCGGACAACCGCTCTACCTCGTGGTCGAGAAGATCTTGCTCGGCGACGAACGCTTGCGCGCCGACTGGCACATCGCAGGCACGACCGGCTACGAGTTCATGAACCTCGTCGCTGGGCTGTTCGTCGATGCGGAAGCGGAGCGCGGATTCGACCGCATCTACCGGCGCGTGATCGGACGCACCTCCACGTTTGCCGACGAGGCGTACGAAGCAAAGCGCCGCGTCATGCGGATCGACCTCGCGAGCGAGCTCGGCGTGCTGATCGACGGGCTGACGCGCATCGCGCATTCGGATCGCCGCTCGCGCGATTTCACCAGCCTTGGTTTGCGCCGCGCGCTGATCGAGGTCATCGCGATGTTCCCCGTCTACCGGACGTATGTGGTCGACAACGCGATCGAGGCCGAGGACTTGCAAGTGATCGATAGCGCCGTTGCAGCAGCGCGCGCGCGCAGCGAGTTTCCGGACGACGAGGTCTTCGACTTCATTCGCGATGCACTCAGCGCGCAGTTGGTCGACCAACCCGGCGCGGGCTACGATCGCACCGCGGTGCTGCAGTTCGCGATGCGCTTCCAGCAATACACCGGTCCCGTCTCGGCGAAATCGCTCGAGGATACGGCATTCTACCGTTACGTGCGGCTGGTTGCGCTCAACGAGGTCGGCGGCGAACCGGCGCGCTTCGGGCGCTCGCCGTCGGCGTTTCACGCGACCAACACCGAACGCTCCGGAACGCACCCGCATGCGATGCTCGCCACCGCGACCCACGATCACAAACGCGGCGAGGACACGCGCTTGCGCATCGCGGCTCTGACGGAGTTCGCGCCCGAGTGGAGCCGCGCGGTCGGACGTTGGTCGCGCATGAACGCCACGCTGCGCGCCGGCGATGCGCCGAGTTCCGTCGATGAGTATCTGTTCTATCAGACCGTCATCGGCACGCTGCCGGCGGGGTGGCTGCGCGACGGCATCGACGATGCCGGCGCTCTGAGCCTCTTTGCGGATCGCCTGGTCGCCTACGCGCTCAAGGCAGCGCGTGAAGCGAAGCTGCGCACGAGTTGGACCGACCGCCGGGCGAGTTACGAAGACGCGCTGGAAGCGTTCGTGCGCGGCGCGCTGGCCCTCGACACGCCGTTCTTCCGCGACGTATGCGCGTTTACGGCGCAGCTCGCCCCGGTCGCGGCGGTTCACGGTCTCGCGCAAGTCGCGCTGAAGCTCGGCGCGCCGGGCGTTCCGGACATCTATCAGGGCTGCGAGCTGTGGGATCTCTCGCTGGTGGATCCCGATAACCGGCGCGCCGTCGACTACGACCTGCGGCGCGACATCCTGGCCGAATTCGTGCGCCGCGATCGCGAGCCCGAGGCGCTGCTCGTCGACCTGCTCGCGCACTGGCCCGACGGCCGCGTGAAGCTCTACGTCACCTGGCGCTTGCTGCAACTGCGGCGCGCGCACGCCGCCACGTTTCTTGACGGACCGTATCGCGAACTCGGCGTTTCCGGCGCCGGCGCCGCTTCGGTGGTGGCATTCGCCCGCGATGACATCGTCTTCGCCGTGCCGCGGCTGGTTCGCGCGCGCACGAACGGAGCCTTAGCGGTTGCGTTCGAAGACGAACGACTCCAGCTCGGCCGGCCGAACGCGGCCTATCGCAGCGTCCTCGACGGACGCGCGATCGCGGCGGACGCCGAGGGCAAGGTTATGGTGCGGGAGGCCTTTGCCGTTGCGCCGCTGGCGGTGCTGCTACCCGGTTAGCTCGCACACGCCACACGATCGCGGCCGCGCCGATGACGACGACCACGCCGGCGATGATCGCCACCGCGAAATCGTGAATGTACGCGGTGATCGCGTCGACGTTGTGCCCGGCTTCGTCACCCAGAAAGGCGAGGCCGAAGCAAAAGATCACCGAGCCGAGTGCGGTGTAACTGATGAAATAGCGCTTCTGCATGCGCGAGATGCCCGGCGGCAACGCAGCCACGCCGCGCACGAACGGAATGAAGCGGCACCAGAAGACCATCGCGCGGCCGTGCTTTTCATAGAACGCGTGAACGCGGTCCAGTTCGTGTTCGCGAAAACGCACGTACTTGCCGTACCGGTGCACGAACGGCAAGCCGCCGTACCAGCCGATGTAGTAGAGCACGAGCCCCCCGCAGATTTCGCCCAGCGTGCCGACCGTGGCGACGACGATCCAACCCGGCACCGGCCCGATGCTCGGAAGGTGTCCGGTTGCGGCGAGCGCGCCCGCGCTGGGCATGACGATCTCGGTGCCGGTCGGCATGCCGATGTTGCCGAGGAACATCACCACGAACACGCCCGCATATCCGAAGTGGATCACGAGCTGATGGAAATACGCGCTGAGATGTTCCATGGACTCCGCTCTACCGGTCCGGTGCGGGCGAGTTGCGCAACTGCAAGATCGCCGCGGCCGTGCCGCCGCCTTCGTTGCGGATCGCCTCGAAAAGATCGATCGGCTCGATCTCGCGATCGCCGGCCTGCTCGCCGGCCAGCGCGATGATCTTCCGCACGCGCGGCGTCAGGAGGATGCCTTCCCAAATGCGGCCTTCGCCCGTGCCGAGCGCCCGCTTAACCTCGGCATGAATACCGGCAAGCGATGCATTGGCTGCCCGGAGCTGTTCTTCGATCGCCGGATCGTGCTCGTCGAGGAGCGCGAAGAGCATGTGTTCCACGCCCACGTAATAATGATCGTGGTTGCGGCACTCTTGTTCGGCTGCCCGTAAGACGCGTCGCGCCGCCGGGCTAAACTGGGAAAACAATCGGCGAACGCTTGCAAAGGGAGAGTGGTCGGGATGGCAGGATTTGAACCTGTGGCCTCTGCGTCCCGAACGCAGCGCTCTACCAAGCTGAGCTACATCCCGTCGATTTGTGGGGTCGGGGCAAAGGCTTGTGGATTCCCAATTCAGCCCTTCGCTCCTGCCGCGGGAACTGTCGGCGGTTCGTCTAATCCCCCGGACGGTTCATTATGCGATATTTAATCGTGGGATGCGGGCGTGTCGGCTCGACTCTCGCCAAGCTGCTGGTCACCGAGCACGACGTGGTCGTCGTGGACGAAAACCCGGCAGCTTTTAAACGTTTGGGCGCGCGCTTCGGCGGCGGGGTCGAGGTCGGAACGGGGATCGACTACGACGTGCTCAAGCGTGCCGGCGCCGAGCGGGCCGACGGTTTCGCGGCCGTGACCGACGGCGACAACCGCAACGTCATGGCCTCGCTGATCGCGCAGCGGATGTTCCGCATTCCGAAAATCGTCGCCCGCATCTACGATCCGCCGCGTGGGCAGCTCTACCGGGATCTCGGGATCGAGACGTTCTCGCCCACGACGCTCGGCGCGCAGATCATCCGCGACCTGCTGCTCGATTCGCCCTATACCTCGCTGCCGTCGTTCGACTTCGGCAACCTGACCTCGCTCGTCGCCACGGTCGGTAGCGCGCAGAACGGCAAACGTGTCGCTGAGGTCGAGCAAGACGGTAAGATCCGCATCGGAGCGATTCGCCAGCTCGGCAGCGTCCGCGTCGCCGCGCCCAACGACATTCTCAAGGAAGGCGACGAGATCAGTGCGATCGTCGCCCCCGACGCCCTCGCGGCATTCGCCGCGACATTCAGCAAAGCGAGACCCGCCGCGCGCTTATCCGCGTAAACCATGTTCATCTTAATCGTTGGTGGCGGCAAAGTCGGCACGTATCTCGCGCGCGGCTTGCTCAAGCAGCAGCACGAAGTCGTGGTCATCGAAAAAGACGGGCGCAAGGCGCAAATGATGACCAACTTGCTCGAATCGGACATCGCCGTGGTCGGCGACGGCTGCGATCCGAACGTCTTGCTTCAGGCCGGCGTCGCGCGGGCCGATGTGGTCGTGGCCGATACCGGCGACGATGAAGACAATCTCGTCGTCATCCTGATCACGAAGAAACACTCGAAAGCACGCTGCATCGCACGCGTGAACAATCCGAAGAACAAGCTGATCTTCGAATCGCTCGACAGCGACCAGCCGGTGACGGTGATCTCCTCGACGGAGATCATCCTCGACATCATCGACGACCGCGTCAACGCGACCACGCTCGAGACGCTCGCGCGTCTGGGCAAGGGCGATCTGGAACTGGTGCAGCTCTCGATCCTGGCCGATTCGCCGGCCAGCGGCCGCCGCATCGCCGATCTTTCCTTACCGAGCGGCAGCGTGATCGTAGCGGTCGACCACGGCGCAGGCGAGGTCGTAATCCCGAACGGCGAGACCGTCTTCAACCCGGGCGACGGCGTGATCGCGATGATCAAGCACACCGCGCGCGCTGAGGTTTGCGCCGCCCTGGTCGGAAAAGCACCCTAACAGGATTCGCCTTCGGCGAATCCGTGGCGTTTGGGCTGCGCCCAAGCCGCACCCTTGCGATCCGCCTGATACGAGTGAAGGGAGAGCACACAGTTCTCCGCCCACCAGCGAGGTCGACCGGCAATGTCATGGATCAACGGTAACGGGTTCATTCCCAACGACGGTTTGAACGGCAGCGCGGCGCCGTGGGCGGCGATGAACTCCGGGGTTTCGGGACCCTTTCCGCAAGGCAGCCCGGGCTACGCCGGCTACGGCACGTCGAGCAGCGACGGCTTCCGGCCGGCCTGGTTCGGCGGCTCGAGCGATACGCTGCCCGGCGGCGCGCCCAACCCGCTCGCGAATAGCGGGATCGGCGGCATCCTGGCGCAGCTCGCAAACCAGGTGCAGCAGTCGATCGCCAAGCTCAGCAACGCGCTGTCCGGCACGTCGACCGGTACGAGCACGAACACCGGCACAAACGCGACCGGAAATTCCGCATCGTTCCAAAACGTGTCGCTCGCGTCGGTGGGCGATCCGCACCTCAGCGTCAGCGGCACGGAGCAGAACGCCGACGGCAGCACGTCGAGCGTGAGTTCGAAGTTCGACAGCATGACGGGTCATCAGGATCTCTTCTCGACGCGCGACTTCGGCGACGGCTTTCACGTATCGACCGCCGTCACGCAGCCGTCGGCGAACGGCATCACGCAAAACGCGAGCGCCACGGCGACGATGGACGGCGGACGCGAGAGCGTGACGATGACGAACGCGGGCGCGATCTCGGTGACCGACCACGGGCAGTCCATCGCGCTCACGCCGGGTCAGTCGGTCACGCTCTCCGGTAGACAGCAGGTCTCCGAGGGCTCCAACGGCTCGGTGAGCATCAGCGAATCGCGCTTCGGCGAGAACCTCACCACAACGTTCACGCAAAACGGCGGCGGCGGCGTCGACGTGACCGCAACCGGTCAGAACGTGACCCTCGCCGGCGACCTGATCACCGGCGGGACAACGCCGGTCGCGCAGGCGGCCGCACCCCAACAAACGCCGCTCGCCTACATCTAAGCTCTGCTAGGTTAATGTGTGTGGGTGAAGTTTCCTAAGCCGATGCCGAGCGCGCGGATGCGGCCGAGCGCTTCGCGCATGCCGAGTGGTTCGGCCGGGCGGCCGACGCGGGCAAAATAGACGTCGGGATCGATGTTGAGCGTGCGCGTTTGGACGAGCGAGACCGGATGCGCGCGCAAAAATGTCTCCATCGCCTCGATCTCCGCGCGGTCGTCGGTTACGCCCGGATGCGTGAGCAAGTTCAACGATACGCGCAGCCCCGCGTCGACCGCGAGCGCCACGCTCTCGAGCACGTTTTCCAGCGTATAGCCGGTTGGGCGGTAGTACGCCGCATAGACGTCGGGGCGGAACGAGTTCAAGCTCACGCGCACCGCTTGGAGTCCGGCATCGATCACGCGCTGCAGCGACTTCGTCAACGAGCCGTTCGTGTTGAGGTTGAGCGTGCCGTTCGTGCGCTGTGCCCGGATGCGTTCGATCGCCTCGGCAATCGCGGTCGAGCGCAGCAGCGGCTCGCCTTCGCAGCCCTGTCCGAACGAGACGATGCCGTCGTCGACCCGCTCGAGGTGGTGCACACCGATGCGCACCAGGTCGTCGACGTTCGGCTCGAAGCCGATGCGCGTCTGCGGAGCGGGGATCGCGCTATCGGCGTCGAGTTCCGAAATGCAGCCCACGCACGCCGCATTGCACTTCGGCGCGACCGGGATCGCCGCCTCACCGCGTTCGAGAAACACGTTTTGCGCGGTGAAGCACCCGTACTCGCGCGCGCAGATGCTGAGTTGCGCGAGCGTGCGATTGCGCGGATCGATCGCGATGCGCCGCTCGACGATCGCCTCGAGTTCGCCCTCGGCGAAGCGGCGCGGCTGCCAGTCCTCGCCTTCATCGGTCCGCATCGCCGCGACCGCCAGCTCGTCGTCGACGACGCACGCAAACGTGTAACCGAAGAGCGGCAACTGCGGGGCATCGGGTTTGCGCACGAACGCCGGCAGCAGCGTGCGCGTATACCCGGCCGGCAGCAGCACGCCGATCGCCGTACGGCGCGGAACGCTCCGGCCGCCGCCGAGCACCGGCGAACGGCCCGGCAGCATCGAGACGACCGCACCCTCCGGCAGCGGGATCAGCTCGGCCGGTTGCACGTCGCGCACGATGCCGCCGTCCGCGAGCGGGGTCTTCGCTGCATCGAAAAAGACGCGTCCGCGCGCGTCGCTATACGCCAACCCGACGCGCATCAACCGAAGGTGGACGAAAACTCGACGACCGCGTCGCCGATCAGGGTCGCGCGCTCGCCCGGAGTCCACTCGACGCGCAGCGTTCCGCCCGGTACGTCGAGCGTCACCGGCGAGGTAAAATGGTAGGCGAAAATCGCGACCGCGGCGCACGCAACAGCACCGGTGCCGCAGGCTGCGGTCGCGCCCGCGCCGCGTTCCCAGTGGAGGACGCGCAAACGATCGCCGGTGATCTGCACGAAGTGCACGTTCACGCCGCCGGGGAAATGCACGCTGTCGCCGCTGATCCGCGGTCCGAGTTCGTGCAGGTCGATCTTCGTGAGATCGTCGACGAAGATGACGAGGTGCGGGTTGCCGACGTCGACCGGCACGCCCGTGAAGCCCGCGATGCCGATCGCAGCGCCGATCGCCGGCACCGCCATGACTTCCGAGACCGTGTACGGTTCGCGCGAGAGCACGCGCGTCGCGATCGGTCCCGATAACGTCTCCACGACCGCCTCGGCACGGCCTTCGTGCTCGTCGAGATAGCGAGCCAAACACCGGATGCCGTTGCCGCACATCTCGGCTTCGCTGCCGTCGGCGTTGATGACGCGCATCCGCACATCGGCGCTCGCGGAGTCGAGCACCAGCAGCATGCCGTCCGCGCCCGGGCCCAGCTTCGGATCGCACATCAGCACGCCGAGCGCAACCGGATCGTCGACCGGGGTTTCCCGGCCGTCGACCACGACGAACTCGTTGTGCGTTCCGTTCATCTTCACGAACGGAACCGTGGCGTTCATGACTGTGCGACGGCCTCCTCGGGAACGAGCGGGGCGACCAGCGGACCTTGCGGCGAGATCGTCGAGACGGCGTGTTTGTAGATCAGGTGCGACTTGTGCTCGAACTCCAGCACGATCGTGAACGGATCGAAGCCCTTCACGACGCCGCGCAACTGAAAGCCGTTGACGAGATAAACGACGACGGGCACGCCTTGGCGTTTCACTTCGGCGAGGTAGACGTCTTGGATCGGCGGTTGCCGCATGTTCATCTCCGGCTGTTACGCCCAGCCCAAGCGTTCTCTTGCCGCTGCTTCACTCTGCGCCGCCGACACACGGACGATGCCCGGCTCCGAGCGGAACCACGTCGCCTGGCGTTTAGCGTAACGCCGCGTGAAGCGGATCAGTTGCGTCCGCAGCTCCGCCGCCGTCGAGAATCCGGCGAGGAAACCAAGCGCTTCGCGGTAGCCGACCGCGTCGGCCGCGACCGCGTCGCTGCCCACGCGTTCCGCCTCCTCGAGCAACCCCGCCGCGAGCATCCCATCGACACGGCGCTCGATGCGCTCCGCCAACACACCGGGCTCGATGTCCAGTACGAGCTTCGCAAACGGGATGTTGCCGGCACGCAGGGTCGGCAACGCTTCGCGCGGCTCCGTCGGCCCTTCGACAAGCTCAGGGTGACATGTGCGACGGGCCAGCGCTACTTCGAGGGCGCGCGTGATGCGGTATGGATCGTTGGGCGCGATCGCTGCCGCGCGTTCCGGCGCCAAAACGGCCAGCCATTCCGCGAGTACCTCCGGCGGATGGATGCGCGCTTCGGCGGCGAGCCGCGCGCGTACGGCCGGATCGTAGGCCGCGTCGAGCGCAACGTCGCCCGCGAGCGCGCGCACGTAGAATCCCGTGCCGCCCACGACGATGACGCGCCGTCCGCGCGCGCGGATCGCATCGATCGCCGCGCGCGCGTCGCGCACGTAGCGCGCCGCCGAATAGCGCTCGTGCGGGTCGAGGAACGCGATCAAATGGTGCGGCACGCGATCCTGCTGCTCGCGCGTCGGCGCGGCCGTGCCGATCGGCATACCGCGATAGATCTGGCGCGAGTCGGCGCCCACGATTTCCGCATTGAAGCGTTCGGCAAGGGCGATCGCAAGTTCGGTCTTGCCGCTGGCCGTCGGGCCCGCCAGAATCAAGACGCCCTCGTCGCGGGCCGCCATCAGATGCGCTTGAAGAGTCGCGCGATCGCTTCCGGTTCGAGCCGCACGATCGTCGGCCGCCCATGCGGACAGTGCATCGGGTTCGCGCAGCGCTGCAGGCGCTCGAGCAACGTCACCATTTCCGCGTGTACCAGCGGGTCGCCGGCGCGGGCCACCGAGTGACATGCAAGCGACGCCCACACCGCATGCCGCGCATCGAGCGCCGGACCATCGTCGTCGAGACATTCGAGAAAATCCGCGACGTCAAAGGTTCGCGTGCGTCCGGCGTGCGTCGTGTGCGCCGGCGTCGCGACGATCCGGTACGCGCGTTCGCCGAACGGCTCGACCACGAGCCCACTCGCCACCAGCGCCTCGCGGCTCGATTCCAGCGCGCGTTGCTGATCGGGCCGCACCTCGAACGTGTACGGAACGAGCAGCGGTTCACCGGGTGCAGCGCGCTCGACGTTCGTCATCAGCTCTTCGTACATGACGCGCTCGTGCGCGGCGTGCTGATCGATCAGCACCACCGCTTCGCCGTCGGTGGCGAGGATGAACGTCCGGTCGACCTGCGCGAGCACGCGCAAGCCCGGTGACGATGCGGTCGCACTCACCAGCGACCCGCTCCATTCCGGCTCGGCGCTCTGTGCCGGCGCGCTCGTCAGCGGCGCGCCCGGCAACGGCGCATACGAAATCGCGCGCTCGAGGCGGCCCGTGGCGGCGGTGCGCAGCGCCGTGCCCATCGCTTCGCGTACGACGGCGTTGACGCGTTCGCCGAAACGCAAGCGCACGTCGCTCTTCGTCGGGTGCACGTTCGGGTCGACCTCATCGGGCGCCACGTCGACGAAGAGCACGCCGTACGGATAGCGCCCGGTCATCGCAAACGTGCGATACGCGCCCGTCCACGCACCGGAGAGCAACGTCGAGCGCAGCAAACGTCCGTTGACGAACAGGATCTGCCCGCGCCGGTCGGGCCGGTCGTCGCCCGGAGCGCTGATCCAACCGTCGACCGAAATCCGTTCGCTCTCACCGCGCACGCGCAGCATCCCGGTCGCGGACGTGCCGAACGTATGGCGCAGGCGCGGTGCCGGATCACCGTCGGGCGCAAACGCGAAGATGCGGCGGCCGTCGTGTTCGAGCGTGAAGCCCACATCCGGATACGCCAACGCCATCGTCGCGAGCCACTGCGCGATGCGGGTGAATTCCGCCCCGGGCGTACGCAGATATTCGCGCCGGGCGGGCACGTTGGCAAAGAGGTCACGCACGACCACGCGCGTCCCCGGCGGTCCCGCCAGCGGGTACGGCGCGCCGATCTCTTCGCCGAACGCATCGACCGCGGTCGCAATCTCGGCGCCCGCGACCCGCGAGCCGATGGTCGTTCGCGCGACGGCCGCGATCGACGCCAGGCCTTCGCCCCGGAATCCCAGCGTTGCGACCGTGGTGAGGCCGCCGGCGTCGGGAAGCTTGCTGGTCGCGTGGCGCAATAGGGCGGTGGCGACCTCCGCCGGCGGAATACCGGCGCCGTCGTCGGCCACTTCGACCTCTTCGAGGCCGCCGCCGCGGACGCGCACCGCGATCCGCCGTGCACCCGCGTCGAGTGCGTTTTCGACCAGTTCTTTGACGACGGACGCGGGCCGTTCGATCACTTCGCCCGCCGCGATCTGCCCGATCGTCGCCGGGTCGAGGAGCCGAATCGCCATTATTACGGGCGTTTCGCCGTGCTCTCGCGGTTCCATGGCAGTAAGGCTCGCGCTACGTGCGGAACCAAGCTCGACTGCTCCCCATTGCCCCACAGGACGAGCCTAGAGCTTGACGACCTCGACCGAGGGTACCGGCCCGGTCATCCCGGACTTCGAAAAAGACGCCCAGTCGATTGCTGCGTACGAAGATGCGCGGGTCAAGTACGAGCGTCGCGAAGCCGGGGATGCCGAGTCGCGGACGCGCAACAGTTTTGCGAAGAAGCGCGACGCCATCCGGGCCGAAATCGCGGTCGCCGCGTCGATCCTCGACGAGCGCAAGCTGAAGGCCGAAAAGGCATTCAAGGCCTACGCCGGCCGTTATCCGCATCGGGTCGACCGCAACAAGCCGATGAAGCCGTCGTTCTGGGAGTCGCTCTTCAGTTTCGGGATGGCCGGGCGGATGTTCAACCGCGCGATCACCACCGCGTCGGAGGCCATCGCCGCACAGTCGCTGCGCCGCCGCAAGGAGCACGACGAGGAAGAACTCGAGCAACAGCTCAAGCGCGCGCTCTACCTCCAAGAAGATGCGATCAAAAAGAAACTCGAGGGCGCCGAAGGCATCGCGGCGTTTCACGCGCGCCCCGGCGTTGCGGTGCTCCACAAGCGCGTCGAGGAGATCAAACTCGAGCGCGCGCGCTATGCGCAGCGTTTGGAAAAAGGCGAGATCCCGCCGAACGAACAGCGTGACCGCGAGTTCGCCGAACGCAAGATCTCACAGCTCGAGGCCCCGTTCACCGGTCTCACGATCGTCCGCGTCGCGCGTTACGGCAGCCTCTCGTATTTCATCCTGCGCGATCTCGAACGGAAACTCTACCACCTCGCCTACGATGCGCGCTTGGAACCGCTGATCGAAAACGTCATCGACGTCTACCGGCTCGCCGATTCGTTCGAAGCGAAGCTCACCCGCGGCAACGACGGCCGCCCAATGTCGGTGGCCGATCACTACGCGACGAACTACAAAGACGAGGAAGTCGCGCGCTCGGAATACCGCCGCGCGCGTACGGCGCTGCGCACCCCGCGCACCGACCTGCCGCCGACGGCGTTCGTCGAGCCGGCCGAGCAGCAACTGGTCGACCTGCTGGCGCAATTTGCGCGGACGATCGGCCCCGGTGCGATGGCCGCGCAGTTGACGAATATTCCGCCCGAACTCGACGCCGTCGGCAAACCCGCCGAGGCTCCGCCGCAGGCCGAAGCCTAACTCGACGGAGGCGTCGTCGCCCCGGATTCCGGCGGCGCGGAGCTGACGCTGAGCGAGCCCATCGCCATCTGACGCGTGGTCGGCAGCGCGGTCGGGTGGTTCTGATGGAGATACGCGATCAGCCGTTCGCGCACGTTGCAGCGCAAGTCGAAGAGGTCGGCCGAGTTGCGCGCGCTGACGAGCACCCGCAGCTCCACCGTCGACTCCTTGGCATCGGTCACTTGGATGCCGCTCACGGCACCATCCCATTTCGGCTCGGTTTCCAACAGCTTCGGTAGGAAATCACGCAGCGATTGGAGCGGCACGCTGTAGTCGACGTAGAGGAACACCGTGCCCATCAGGGCCGAACCGGTACGCGTCCAGTTCTGGAACGGCTTCTCGATGAAATAGGTCAGGGGCAGCACCATCCGCCGCTGATCCCAAATGCGCACGATCACGAACGTCGACGCGATCTGTTCGATGTGCCCGTATTCGCCTTCGACGATCACCACGTCGTCGATGCGAATCGGCTGCGCGAGCGCGAGCTGAACGCCGGCGATCAGATTTTCGAACAGCGGCCGGGCCGCGATGCCGAGGACGATACCGGCGACGCCGGCCGAGGCGAGCAGCGTGGTGCCCAGCACCCGGACCGTGGGAAACTCCATCGCGGCAAGCGCGAACGCGATCAGCACCACGACGGTCACGGCCGTGCGGCCCAGAATGTCAATGCGCGTTTCGACCTGGCGCGCGCGCAAGTTGTCCTCGACGTCGAGCTTGTAGCGGTGCTTCACCAAATCGGCGTAGAGGCCGATCGAGGCGATGATCCCCCACGCCACCGCGATAACCGTGGCGATCGCCGTCATCCGCACCAGCACGGCGTCGACGTCGGGCGGGAAGGTGAGATCGGGAATCGCGATCAGCGCCGCGAGCAGGGGGAAGGCGAAGCCGGCCGGGGGTGCCGCACGCCGCAGTAGCGCCGCGATGATGCCGTTGTCGTTCTTACTGTACGCGCGTTCGAGGAACGCGAAGAGCGCACGCTGGATCAGGTAGGCGACCGCGATCGTGCCGATGAGGATCGCGACCGCGATGATCCCATCGTGATAGGCCGGATCGTACAGGTTGGTGACGACGTTCATCCTTCCCCCGCTACCCGGTTTCGCACGAGGTCGAACAGCAGCGGCTGCTCGATGATTTCCGGTTTCGCCAGCTTGCCGCGCAGCGGAATCTGATTTTCAAGACTCGGCCGTCCGCTCAACGCGTCGCTGATCTCTTTGGCGCGCGCGATCACGGTCGGCGGCAAGCCCGCCATTCGGGCGACCTCGATGCCGAACGAGCGCGAGCTCGATCCGGGCAATACGCGGTGCGAGAAAACGGGCGCGCCCCCGCGCGCGGTATTCTCGACCGCCGTGATGTGAAAGTTGGCGACCAGCCGCCAGCGGTCGGCGAGGGCGATCAGCTCGTGGAAGTGCGTGGCGAAGAGCGTGAGCGGTCCGCGCGATTCGCGCTCGAGCAAGAACTCGCAGATCGCTTGCGCGATCGCGAGGCCGTCGATCGTACCGGTGCCGCGGCCGACTTCATCCACCAGCAGCAAGCTGCGATTGGTCGCGCGGCGCAGGATCGCGGCGGTTTCGGCCATCTCGACAAAGAACGTCGACTGTCCCGACGCCAGATCGTCGCCCGCCCCGATGCGCGTGAAAATACGGTCGACGATGCCGAGTTGCGCGCTGCGCGCGGGGACGAACGAGCCGATCTGCGCCAGGATCACGAGCAGCGCCGCTTGCCGCAGGTACGTCGACTTGCCGCCCATGTTGGGACCGGTGAGCACGATGAAGCGGTTGCCGTCCTCGTGCATGATCAAATCGTTGGGAACGAACGACGATCCGAGCAACGCTTCGACCACCGGATGACGGCCGTCGATGATGTCGATCGTCGAGCCGTCGACGAACACCGGCCGCACGTACGCGCGCTCCGATGCAACCTGAGCCAGCGAGACGAACGCATCGATGTGCGCGAGCGCATCGGCCGCGCCGAGCAAGTCGTCGACGCGCTCGGCCAGCCGCTCGAGCAGCGCCGCATACAGGTCGCCTTCCAGCCGCAGTTGGCGGGCCTGTGCGCCGGCGATCGCCGCATCCAGCTCGCGCAGTTCGGGGGTGACGTAGCGTTCGGCGTTGGCCAGCGTTTGGCGGCGTACGTAGTCGGCCGGCACGTTGGCCGTCTGCGCTTTGCCGATCTCGATCGCGTAGCCGAACGCCGATGCGTACTTGATCTTCAGGCCCTTGATCCCGCTGCGTTCGCGTTCGCGCTCTTCGAGCGCGTTCAGGTTCGCGCGCACGTCGCCGCGCAGCGCCACGCACTCGGCGAGGTCGGACGAGGTTTCGGGACGGATGACGCCGCCGTCGGCCAGCGTGGCCGGCGGTTCGTCGACCAGCGATGCCGCGAGATCCGCGCGCACGTCATCGAAGCCGCTCAGCCCGCCGCGCAATTCCGCCAGCAGCGCCGGCAGCGCCGGATCCGCCAGCGCGTCGATCAGCGGATCGAGCAACGCCAACGTGCGGCGCAAGGAGCCGAGGTCGCGCGGCAACGCGCGCCGGAAGCGAATCTTCTGCGCGATGCGTTCGAGATCGAAGCACGCGTGCAGCACGTCGGCGATGGCCGCGCGGCGACCGCCGTCGTTCACGAACGCGGCGACGCAGTCGGCGCGAGCGGCGATCCCGGCCGGCGCGATCAGCGGCGCCGATAGCCAGCGCGCGAGCAGCCGCGAACCCATCGCGGTGCGCGTGCGGTCGATCGTCGCGAGCAGCGTCGCCTTCGCGTTGCTGCCGAGCGCGCGGTGCAGCTCGAGGTGCTTGCGCGTGTTGGCATCGAGCGCGAGAAATGCGTTCTGCGAATAGTACTTCGGCGGCCGGAACGCGTCGCCCGTGCTCTGCGGCACGCCCACCCGGCGCACGAACGCGCCCAGCGCGTCGAGCGTGCGCCGCATCGCCAGCGACTCGTCGTGCGAGAAGCCGTCGATCAAGGCCGCCGAACCCGGCACGGATGCCAGCGGCGGCGTGACCACGCGCGTTTGCGCGTTCTCGAGCGCGCGTTCGANNGACACGTCGGCGTGCGCGAGCGCGACGACGTCGCCGAGCGCGGCGACGGCAGCCAGGTAGGTGTGTGTCCCCGGCGCGAGCATCGTCTCTTCGATGACCGTGCCCGGCGTCACCACGCGCACCACGTCGCGGCGTACGAGCTTGTTCGGAATCGGCGCCTCGAGCTGCTCGGCCAGCGCAACCACGCGCCGCTGCAGCACGAGTTTGGCGAGATACCCGTCGAGCGCGTGATGCGGCACGCCGGCCATCGCGATCTTCTTCCCGCCGCCGGCGTCCTTCGAGGTCAGCGCGATCTGCAGCGCCCGCGCGATCGTCTCGGCATCATCGCCGTAGGCTTCATAGAAGTCGCCGACGCGCGAGAGCAGGATCGCATCCGGATGCTTGGCTTTCATCCCGAAGTACTGCTCGAGCATCGGCGACCACTGGACGATTTCGGTCAAGTGCGAACTACCGCAGCCCGACGAGATCGATGACGGGCGCTGCCACAGGGCGGGCTGGTGTATCCCAGCTGCGCGCGCGGCCGACGGCAATTCCCGAAACACCCCAGACGGCCGCAGTGTCGACGGCGACGTCGATCCACGGTTCGTCGAGGTTCGGAGCCGACTCGATCATCGGGAAGTGCACGGTCACGTTGTCGGTCGTCTTGGCCGCAAGGCGAGCGGGGTCTTTGCGCGAGACCCCGTGGATCAGAGCGCGCACGGTCGTCCCGATCTTCCGGTCGTGGTAGCCGCGCACGTGCGCGTCGGTAACGGCCACCAGCCGCGCGAAACGCTCGCGCGCCGCCTCCGGCGCAACCGGCTCCCAGTGCGNNTGCTGAAAGTCCGCTTCGGTCTCACCCGGAAAGCCGACGATGACGTCGGTGGTGATCGCCCAGTTGGGATTGTAGCTGAGGAACATCGCGATGCGCTCGCGGAATTCTTCGACCGTATACTTGCGGTTCATCCGGCGCAGCACCGGGTTCGAGCCCGACTGCACGGCCAGATGAAAACGCGGATTCATCTTCGGCAGCGTTGCGACGACGCGCGCGAGCTTCTCGACCAGATCCTTCGGATGTGAGGACACGAACGCGATGCGCTCGACGCCCTCGATCGCCGACACTTCCTCGAGCAAGTCGGCAAAGTCGGCACCGGTCGCGGGCTCTTTGTACGCGTTGACGGTCTGGCCCACCAGCATGATCTCGCGCGCACCGGCGGCGACCTTGCGCCGCACTTCGTCGAGGATCTCGCTCATCGGCCGGTGATCGAAGCGGCCGCGCACGTGCGGCACGATGCAGAACGTGCAGTAGTACGAACAGCCGCGCTGCACGTTGACGAACGCGCGCAACACATCGTAGGGGCCGGTGATGCCGTCGCTGGTGCCGCCGATCACGGTGTCGAGTTCGCGCTCCACCGTCTCGCCGTCATCGGCGAATTCGGAGCGCCACACCTCGAGCTGATCGCCGAGCGCGCGCAGGTCGCGCGTTCCGAAGATCCCGTCGACGTGCGGCACGAGCTTGCCCATCCGGTCGCGATCTTGTTCGGCGAGACAGCCGGCCACGACGACGCGCACCGACGGATCGGCATCCTTGATCGCCTTCCAATGATGGATGCGGCCGTAGGCGCGCTTCTCGGCGTTGTCCCGCACCGTGCACGTGTTGAGCACCAGCACCGACGCATCTTCGGCACGTTCGGCCAACGTATAGCCCGCGGCGCCGGCGCGCCGTACGATGTACTGCGAATCCGCCTCGTTCATCTGGCAGCCGTGCGTCTCGATGTAGATCGTTGCCATTACTTCTTGTCGTGGACCGTAAGCATCGTGAGGAGTTCCAAGGGCAGGTACACGCGGTTGCGGATCAGCGTCGGCGGCGCGTCATACGCCGTTGCGTGTCCATCGATCGTGTAGATGGTGGTGCCGAGGTGCGCGACGACCTCATGACCGCCGTAGTGCACGCCCAGGCGCGTGCCGTCGAGGTGAAAGGCGCTCGCCGGGAGATAGTCGTCGGCCGGCGCGATCACGATCGTACGGGGCGCGGCGTCCGTTCCCAGCACGACGTCGGTTCGCGTCTGCGGGTACACGGTTACGGTTCGCGTCTGCTTGCCCTGCGCCGCGGCGATCGTCACGTCGTGCGTCCCGGCGCTCACGGGGATCGTCCCGTCCTTGGCGGCGGCAACCGATTCGCCGTCGATCGTCACGCCGTCGACCTTATCGGCCGAGTGAACGGCGATCGTTCCCGAGCCTGCGCTCGGACTCGACCCGTCGCGAACCAAGACGACCGAGGTCGTCTGCGTCTGCGCCGGCGCGACCGCAACCGCCAGATCTTCGGGGGTCCAGCCGGTGCGCGTGAGCGTCAGGTGGTGCGCTCCGACGGCCAACGCGTCCACCACGACCGGCGAGCGGCCGATATACGTGCCGTCCAGCCAGACGTCGGCTCCGCTTGGTAGGGTTGTGACGAAAATTGCCCCGGTCGGCGCGGCGCCCAAGAGAGCGACCGCGGCGAACGCCGAAACGGCAAGATTCGCCGCCAGCGCGCGAAACGACCAACTGCCCATGACCGAACTCCCATTCGACGGCGCCGAGATCGCGCATGCCGACATCCCCAGCCTGCGCGTCCGCCCCGCCACCGTCGCAATCGTCGGTCGCCCCAACGTGGGAAAGAGCGCGCTCTTCAACCGCCTGATCGGGCAACGGCTCGCCATCGTCGAGGATACGCCCGGCGTCACGCGCGACCGGCTCTACGCCCTGGCCGATTGGCGCGGGCGCACCTTCACCTGCGTCGACACGGGCGGCATCGAGTTCGATGTAGATCCGAACGACGCGATCGCCTTCGGCACGCGCGAGCAAGCCGAGAACGCGGCGCGCGATGCCGACGTGATCGTGTTCGTCGTCGATGCGATGGAGGGCCTCAACCCGGTCGACATCGACGTCGCCGCGATCTTGCGCCGCACGCATCACCCGGTGCTGCTGGTCGCGAACAAAACCGAATCGCCGAACGCGCTGGCCAGCGTACACGGCGAGTTCTCGCGGCTCGGTTTCGGTGAGCCGTTTCCGGTGTCGGCGATTCACGGTGAAGGCACGGGCGATTTGCTCGACGCGATCGTCGAACGGTTGCCGCCCGAAAGCGACGCCGAAGAGCCGCACTCGGAACTCGCGCTCGCGCTGATCGGTCAACCCAACGTCGGCAAGTCATCGCTGCTCAACGCGATTCTCGGCGAAGAGCGCACGATCGTCTCCGACATCCCGGGAACGACGCGCGACTCGATCGACACGCTCTTGCCGTACGGCAACCGCACGCTGCGCTTGATCGACACCGCCGGCGTGGCCAAACGCGCCAACAAACACGGCGCGATCGAGTACTACAGCTCGTTGCGTTCGCTGCGCGCGATCTCGCGCTGCGACATCGTGATCTTGCTCGTCGACGCGATGAAGGGCCCGCAGAACGCCGACCGGCGTTTGGCCGGCATCGCGATCGAGGAGAAGAAAGGCCTCGTGATCGTCGGTAACAAGTACGATCTCGTGCGCGAGCTGGGCGAATTCAGCCAAAACGAGCTGACCGAAGGCATTCACGAGCAGTTGCCGTTTGCGTCGTTCGCGCCGGTCACGTTCCTCTCGGCACTGACCAAACGCCGGCTCGGCAGCCTGATGCCGGTCGTGAACCAAGTCGCTGAGAACCTCGACCGCCGCATCCCAACTTCGAAGCTCAACCAGGTCGTGCAAGACGCGGTCATCGCCCATCCGCCGCCGATCTCGCAAGACCGCATGCTGAAGATCTACTACTGCGCGCAGGTATCCACGCATCCGCCGCTGTTCATCTTCTCCTGTAACGAACCGAAGCTGATTCAGGCGTCGTACAAGCGCTTCATCGAAAACGTGATTCGCTCGAACTTCGATTTCCAAGGCGTGCCGCTGACGCTCGACTTTCGCGAACGTCCGCGCGACGAAGCGCGCCGTTGACCGTCGTCACCGGCGCGGCGCTGGTCGTCGCGTCGTTCTTCATCGGGGCGATCCCCTTCGGGCTCGTCGTCTCCTGGCTGTTCTTCCGGCGCGATCTGCGCACCGAGGGCAGCGGCAACATCGGGGCCGCGAACGCGTTGCGCTCGCTCGGCAAGGGCGGCGCGATTGCGGTGCTCGTGCTCGATGCGCTCAAGGGCGCGCTGCCGGTCGTCGCCGGCCGCTGGCTGGGCAGCGAGGAGCTGGCGCTGACCGCCGCCTTTGCGGCCATCCTCGGCCACTGCTTCTCGCCCTTCCTCAACTTCCGCGGCGGGAAGGGCGTGGCCACCAACCTCGGTGCCGTGCTCGCCATCGCGTGGCCGGCCGGCGCCGGCTTCGCCGCGATCTGGCTCGCCGTCGTGCTGCTGACCGGCTTCTCGTCGGCCGGTTCCATGCTCGCCAGCATCGCGATGGCCCCCGCACTCTGGTATCTTACCGGAACCCCCGGCGGCATCTACGGGCTAGGCTCGGCCGCCCTCATCGTTTTCATGCACCGCGGAAACATCGCACGGCTGCGCGAGGGAACCGAAAACGTGCTGCCGCTCTTCCGCCCCAAGAGCTCCGCCTAGGGCGATTTGGGGGGCTGTCAAGGGCAGGCCACCCGGGTGAGCTAACTCGCCCCGGACATGATTTCCTCGAACGATTTTCGGAACGGCGTCACGATCGTGATCGACGGTCACTTATGGACCGTGATCGAGTTCCTCCACGTGAAGCCCGGCAAAGGGTCCGCCTTCGTGCGGACGCGGCTCAAGAACGTCAAGACCGGAGCGACGGTCGAACGCACGTTCCGTGCCGGTGAAAAGCTGGAGCGCGCGACCGTCGACAACCGCGACATGCAGATGCTCTATAACGATGCCGACGGCTACCACTTCATGGATACCGAGAGCTACGAGAACTTCACGCTGCAGCGCGAACTGATCGGCGACCCGGCCGACTTCCTCAAAGACGGGATGCGGGTGGCCGTCCAGTTCCACGACGGCGTGCCGATCGGCGTCGACCTCGCGGCGCACGTCGAACTCAAGGTCGAGGAAACCGACCCGGGCTTCAAGGGTGATACTGCGACCGGGACGACGAAACCGGCGAAGCTGGAGACCGGGGCAACCGTACAGGTCCCCCTCTTCGTCAATCCGGGTGACATGATCCGGATCGATACGCGCGACCGCAGGTACATCGGCCGCGTACAGAGCTGACGCCGCGCGGGGGAAGTAGAGATGAGGTTCCCGGTCATCAAGGTTCGCCGCCTCAAGATCCTCGGCATCGCGATGTTGCTGTCGGCGGTCGCGGCCGGGATCGGGGTCGGCCTGTACTTCGCACCGCCGTCTTTCGCCTCGCTGAGTTCGGTCGGCGACTTCGTAGCAATCAACGACGCGCTCTTCGCGATTCGCGATCAGGACTGGCTCACCAAGGCCTTGCGCCTGCCCGACACGGATCCGCCCGACGACAACATCCGGCTCATCACCATCGACGAAGCCTCGCTCCAAGATCCGCCGAAGGGGCTCGGCTTCCCGGTCCCGCGCGTCGCTTTCGCCCAACTCTTGCAGAAGCTCGGAAAAGCCGGCGCGAAGGTGGCCGCGTTCGATATCGAGTTCTTCGAGCACTCTGCCGATCCGCGGATCGATACCGTTTTCAAGGCGGGCCTCAAGGCCCAGCCAAGCGTGCTCGGGATGACCGTTGCCATTACGCAAGGCGGTATCATGTCGCACGAGCAGCCGCCACCGGATATCGCGAGCCTTGCGAAACTCGGTTCGACAACCGTCGATAATCCCGGCGGCTGGCTCGTCGGTCAGCCATACGTCATCACGACGACGGATCAGACCAGCGGAAAGGTGACCGTATACCCGACGCTCGCGCTCGCGACCGCGTCGACGTGGCTGGGTGTCGACTATGCGCCGATCGACAACTGGCACGCACGTCTCGGCAACACGATCATCCCGCTCAATGGAGACGGCCTGCTGTTGATGCTGCCGTTCAAGGCGTCCGAACACGTCGACCAAGCGGAGACGAACGGCCTCGCGTCGCGCGCCGGCGCCGCCGACGAATCGATGCCGGCGATACAGATGGCGTCGATGGTCGATGTGCTCAAGTTCGACCCGGACACGATGAAGGCGTTCGCTCAGAACGAGGTCATCGTCATCGGATACACGGCCCAAGCCGCGGGCGACTTCATCCTGACCCCCAACGGCCGTTATCCCGGGGTGTTTTCGAACGTCCGGCTGATGGACCAGTTGATGACGCACCACTTCATCCGGCGCGTACAACCCTGGATCGACGTCGTGCTGATCATCGTGCTCGCCTTTGTGATCGGGTTCCTCGTCACGCAACTCAAAGCGACGCTCGGCGTGGCGCTCGCCGTCGGCGTCGCGTTCGTCTACACGGCGTTCGCCGTCGGCCTCTACGCCTATACGCTGCATTGGATCGACTTGATCCACGTCGACGGCGCGATCATTCTCTCCGCACTCTTCGTCGCTCTGTACCGGACGATCACGGAAGGCGCCGACAAACGCGTCATCACCGAGATGTTCGGCAAACACGTCAGCCCGGCGCTCGTCACGCGCATGCTCTCGCACGACGACCCGCTCAAGGCGCTCGACCTCTCCGGCAAGCGCGCCAAGGTCACGATCTTCTACTCCGACATTCGTGGGTTCACGGCGATGTCGGAAAAGATGACGCCGGAACAGATCTACGGTCAGCTCAACGAGTACTTCGAAGAAATGTGCCGCATCGTCTTCGAGCACGGCGGGTACGTCGACAAATTCATCGGCGACTGTTTGATGGCGGTATTCTCCGCCCCCGATCCGCGGCCGGGCACGATCGACGCGGTCGAAGCCGTCGAAGCGGCGTTTCGCCAGCAAGAGCGCATCATCGAGATGATGACCGAGTGGCAAGCGCAAGGGCGCCAGCTCTTCACGGTCGGCATGGGCCTCAACACCGGTGAAGTCGTCATGGGCAACCTCGGTTCGAGCGACCGCTTGAACTACACGGTCATCGGCGACAACGTCAACACCGCCGCACGTCTGTACAACGTCGCCAAGGGCGGCCAGACGATCATCAGTGAAGCCACGTACAACGAAGTGAAGGGTCACTTCATCGTCAACGAACTCACGCCGGTGTTCGTCAAAGGCAAGGTGCTGCCGCTACGCAACTTCGAACTCGTCGCGCGCCTCAAACCCGGCGAGCCGAACACGTCCACCCTGCTCGATCCGGAAAATTTACCGGAAGCGTATACCGCCGACGCCCACTGATTGTCATCCCGAGCGGAGCGCCGCAGGGCGCGCAGTCGAGGGACAGCGAGCATCGTGCGAATTCAGCAGGGCAATTCCACTAACGTTCACGGTTGCGGCTGGTCCCTCGACTGCGCGCCCTGCGGCGCTCCGCTCGGGATGACATAGGGCAGCTACACGGCAGAAAACAGAAGTCGTATTCCGACGAAGGCGAGGGCGGTGGCGAGGATGCGCAGGATGACGGCGCCGCGGACGTGCACGGAGAGGCGCGCGCCGATCGGGGCACCGGCAACGGCGCCGCCGGATGCGGCAAGCACGAGCGGCCAGGTCGTGCGGTAATCACCGTGCACGATGTGCACGACCGTCGCTAGGCCCGCCGTCACGGCGAGAACGGCGTGCGAGGTGGCCGTCGCGACGTGGGCCGGAAAACCCAGCACGGTCGCGAGCAGCGGCACGTGGATGATGCCGCCGCCGATACCGAGCACGCTCGACACAAACCCGACCAGCACGCTGCCCGCGAAGCCGATGCGCGGATCGAACGACCAATCGTAGCGCTTCCCGCTGCGATCGATCAGCACGCGCTCGAAGTAGCCGGTGTGTCCGCCGGCCTCGCTGCTGCCGGGCTTCCAGAAGAGCCAGATGCCGATCAGGATCAGCACCACGCCGAAGATCGGGTCGAAGAGCGCGCGCGGAATGTATGCGGTGACGAGCGCTCCCGCGATCGATCCCGGCACCGCGGCGAGCGTGTAGAGCGGAAACGTGAACGGATCGACGCGGCCCTGCCACCAGTAACTCAACGCCCCCATCGACGCGTTCGCGGTGACCACGGCGAGCGAAAACGCGGTGACCTCATCCGTGCTCCACGACGGTTCGAGCAGCACGAGCAGCGGAACGATCAGGAAGCCGCCGCCCGCACCGATCAACGTGCCGAGGATACCGATCGCCAACCCGGCGACGGCGGCGATCGCTTCGGTCACGACGGCATGGTCCATTGGCCATGTCCATCGTGACCGGCGAAGCGTGTTCCTGTGCTNNCGAATCTCGCGCAGGCGCACCGGATAGAGCACCGCGATCGCCATCACCGCTGCGATGATGTTGAAGAACGCAGCGACGCTCAGCGCAGCGGTCCAATTGCCGGTCGCGGCGCTGAGAACGCTCGCCAGCGGAACGACCAGCGACGCCGTTCCCTTCGCGGTATAGAGCATGCCGTAGTTCGTCGTCGCATACTTCTGACCGAAGTGGTCGCGTGCGGTCGATGGGAAGATGCTGTAGATCTCACCCCAGGCGAAGAACACGAGGCCCGAGAGCAGCACGAACGAAACGGGCGAATGCCCGAAGACCATCAGCGCGAAGATGCCGAGCCCCTCGATCATGAACGCGCAGAACATCGTCATTTCGCGGCCGATGCGATCCGATACCCAGCCCAAGACGGGCCGCGTGATCCCGTTCATCACGTTGTTGAGGGAAAGCGCAAACGTCAGCGTCGCCAGCGTGATGCCGATCAGCGTCACCGGCTCGTTCGAAATGCCGAACGACTTCGCGATCGGCCCGAGCTGCGCAACCGCCATGAGACCGCCCGCGCCGACGAGCACGAACATCACGTACATGATCCAAAACACGGGCGAACGTAACGTTTCCGAAGGCCGGTAGTCGCGCACACCTTGCAGCGTGGTCGGTGCCTTCTGCTCGGCGGGCCCGCCCACCGGCGGCGTGACGAGCAGCATCGCCGCGCCGAGCACGATCAGCTCTTGCACGATGCCGAACACGAGGAACGTCTGCTGATAACCGCTCGACTTGATCATGAGCGTGAGCGGGATGACCGTGGCCGCGGCGCCCGCGCCGAAACCGGCCGACGTGAGCCCGGCCGCCAAACCGCGCCGGTTGCCGAACCATTTCAGCGCGTTGCCGATGCACGTGCCGTAGACGATGCCGGCGCCGATACCGGCCAGAATTCCACCGAAGTAGAGCATCGGACCATGACCCGTGGGCCGTAGCGGTCGACGAAGGCGGCTTCGAACGGCACGAGCCACGTCTCGACCAGCACGAAGATCGTGAACGAGACCGGGATCGCCGCGAGACTCCAGCCCTGTTTGTCTTGGATCGGCGTGACGAACACCGTCCAACCGTACTGGAGGTTCGCGATCATCGCCATGCAGACGATGCCGACCACGAGCTGGACCCAGGGATTACGGATCATTGGAGACCCCCACCGGACAGCGCTCCTCAAGGAGCCGCTCGCTTAGTTCTCGTTTCCGCAAAGGAGTCCATGATGCGGAAAAATCCTCGGCCGGACGCCGGATGGGGAAGACCAAGCAGGCGTCGAACCGCCCGCGCATGGCTATGACCGCACCGCCCCCGGTACGCATTCCGCCCACCCAGCTGCTGATCGGCGGCCAATGGGTCGAGGCCGCGTCCGGCCAGACGTTCGAGACCCGCAACCCGGCCACCGAAGAGGTGATCGCCAGCGTCGCCAAGGCCGACAAGGTCGACGCCGACCGGGCCGTCGTTGCGGCCCGCAAGGCGCTCGCCCAGGGCCCCTGGGGCACGATGCGCGCCTCGGAGCGTTCGCGGCTGATGTTCGCGTTCGCCGACCTCGTGCGCAAGAACCAGGACGCAATCAGCGCGCTCGAATCGCTCGACGGCGGAAAGCCGATCAGCTCGGTACGCCGGCAAGATTATCCGGCGATGCTCGACTGCCTCGAGTACTACGCCGGCTGGCCCGACAAGATCATGGGCGACGTCGTACCGGTGCGCCCGGATGCGCTGACGTACATCGAACGCGTTCCGGTCGGCGTCGTCGCAGCGATCGTACCGTGGAACTTTCCGCTGATGAACTCGATGTGGAAGATCGCGCCGGCCCTCGCGTGCGGCTGCACGGTCGTGCTGAAACCGGCCTCGGAAACGCCGCTCACCGCGCTGCTGCTGGGCGAACTCGCGCTCGAGGCGGGCATCCCGCCGGGCGTGCTCAACATACTTCCCGGGCCGGGCACCGGCGCCGGCATGTCGCTCGTGACGAATCCGGGCGTCGACAAGATCTCGTTCACCGGTTCGCCGGGCGTCGGCAAAACGATCATGCAGGGCGCGGCGCCGTACATCACGCGGCTCACGCTCGAGCTCGGCGGCAAATCGCCGAACATCATCTTCGCCGATGCCGATATCGATGCAGCGGTGAAGGGCGCCGCGGCCGGCATCTTCTTCAACAGCGGTCAGGTCTGCTCGGCCGGTTCGCGCGTGCTCGTCCAGGAGTCGGTCTACGACCGGTTCTGCGAAGCGATGGTCGCGCGTTCGAAGACGTTGAAAGTCGGCGATCCGCTCGATGAAAAGACGTACATGGGGCCGATCATCTCGCAGAAGCAGCTGTCGTCGATCATGGGCTACATCGATTCGGGCAAGAGCGAAGGCGCAACGCTGCTCTCGGGCGGCGATCGCGTCGGCACGAAGGGATACTTCATGGAACCGACGGTGTTCACCAACGTCGACAACTCGATGAAGATCGCGCGCGAAGAAATCTTCGGACCCGTCGCCGCCGTCATCAAGTTCAAGGACGAAGACGAAGCGGTGCGGATCTCCAACGATTCACCGTTCTCGCTCGCCGCCGGCGTGTGGACGAAAGACGTCGGCCTCGCGCACGCGATGGCGCGCAAATTGCGCGCGGGCACGGTCTGGATCAACACCTACGGCCAGAGCG
>PLTN01000054.1 GCA_003164495.1 Vulcanimicrobiota bacterium | reverse complement strand
GCCCGCCGAGGACCCGGCCATAACGGCCATGGTGGTGGTCGAAGGCACGCACCAGTACGGTGCGGAGGCGTCGGCACCCGTCTTCGCCATGATCGCCCGTGACGCCCTTCAAGAACTCGGGGTGCCACCGCACAAGCCGCTGCCGCCTATGCTCGGGGTCCCGCTGGCCACCGTCTACGGCGGAGAGGGCGAGGCGGCTGGACCGGCGCTGCCCGGCCTGGCGGGTGCGCCCAACGTACTTGTCGGTTCCGGAGCGGGGACGCCCACGAGCGCCACCAGGGACCACACGACGACCACGACCACGGCCCCGGCTGCCACCACGACGGCGGCGCCGGCCGGAGCGACGCCCACCGTGCCCGGGACCGCCCTGCCCACCACAACGGACGCTGCTCCAGCCACTACAACGACCGCCCCGGGCATTTCGGCCACGGCCTCGGTAACAGCTACCACCCTGACCACCACCGCCACCACCGCCCCCGCCACCACCGCCGCCGCCGGCTGCACCGCCGCCGCCGCCGACCGTCATTCTGACCGTAGCCGTCGTCGTCGCTTAAGGCGTACGAGGTGCTGATGAACGGTAGCATTGGGCTGCGCGACTACCTCGTGCGGCTCGCGACGGAACCGACGGCGCTCGCGTCCTACGTGCGCGATCCTGATGCGGCCATGGCCGACGCCGGCTTGGACCGTACGGGCCGTGACGCGCTCGCCGCCGCCGACATCGGCCCGATCTGGAACGCGTTGCTCGACCGGACCGCAGCCAACGGTTCGGCCGACGTGGCGTACTCGGACGGCGCTCGCATGGCGGACCGGCAACGTGAATCTCTGATCGTCGTCGGGACCGGCATCTGCGCGGTCGGCCAGCTGACGGTCGACGCGATCGCGTACATGAAAGAATCGGACGTCGTCCTCTATCTCGTCGGCGACCCGGTCGCTGAAAGCGTCATTCGCAGTCTCAATCCGTCGGGTGCGATGTCGCTGCGCGGATACTACGGCGAAGGCATCGTACGCAACGAGAGCTACGAAGCGATGGTGCAGCACATTCTGAGTTGCGTGCGCGCCGGTAAACGCACGTGCGTGGCCTTCTACGGCCATCCCGGTGTGTTCGCATATCCCGCGCACGAAGCGATCCGGCGCGCACGGAAGGAAGGTTACGTGGCGCGTATGCTCCCCGGAGTTTCGGCCGAAGATTGCCTCTTTGCGGACCTGAACGTCGATCCGGCGGTCAACGGATGTCAGTCCGTTGAAGCGAGCGACTTTCTCGTCCACGAGAAGGCGATCGACACGTCTTGCGCGCTCGTCTTATGGCAAGTGGGCGTCGTCGGCGACTGGACGTATCGCACGTCCGGTTACGAGCTCCGCGCGTTTCCGCTCTTGATGGAGAAGCTCACGCGCCACTACGGGAAGTGGCACGAAGTGACGATCTACGAAGCCGCCACGCTGCCGGAACTGAAGCCAAAGATACTCAAGATCGCGCTCGGATACTTGACGCCCGAGTACGTTAACGCCGGCACCACGATGTACGTACCGCCGGCGCGTGCGAAAACGCTGGACGCCGCGTACGGCTCGCTCCTCGCGGCGGCACGGTAAGCAGACGATCGGTCTGCCATGTTTCTCGAGGCATATGCGTTAACGGACAACCCGCAAGCGCTCGTACCTGCGCCGCCGCGCCGCGATTGGATGGATGCCATTCACGGTGGCCACGCGTATCGCTGTCTCCCGCTTGCCGTCGCGAATACGTACGGTTGGCAGTTGCTCTTGCCGGTCGATGTAACCGCGGAATGGAACGGCGGACCCGCGATTGAGGATATCGTCATCGACTGCGCGCGGGAGCACCAAGCGGTGAGCAACTTTGCGCATGGCATCCTGACCTTCGATGTCGGGTACATCTTCCGGACGGCGATGGACTTTCATCTGCTCGTGACCGGGCCCACCAACGCGTGCAAGGATGGCGTCGCGCCGATGACCGCGATCGTCGAAAGCGATTGGTTGCCCTACAGCTTCACGGTGAACTATCGCTTCACGCGACCCGGGCGCGTACGCTGGCAGGCGGGCGATGCGTACGCGCAGATCTGCATTGTCCGCGCCGGCGTGCAAGAGCGCATTCAGCCGATCGTACGGCGTCTCGATGAAAATCCGCAGCTTGCGGCCGACCACGCGGCGTGGCGGGAGCGGCGCACGGATCTCCGCGCGCGCATCGCGGCTGCCGATCCGGCCGCGCTGCGCAAAGCCTGGGATAAGGATTATTACCTGGGCCGCTACGCCGACGGGCGGTCGACAACCGCCGCGCACGCATCAAAAGTGCGTCTCGCTCCGCCCGTCGACGAACGTCGATAGGCAGGAAGTTGCCGTGTTCTATACCGTACCGGGATTCGCTACGCGCGGCGACTGCTGGACGGTGATCACGAGCTACGAACGTTCCCGTCCGGCGCACGCTGCCGCCATCGGCGACCCGTTCTTCGATAACCGCGTGCTCTGGATCGGCAGCTTTCCCGAAACCGAAAATGCCGCGTGTCAGGTTTTGGAAGACTGGCGCGCACGGGCGACGCTGACGCTATCGCTGCACGCGGGCCGGCAGCTCTACTGCGATACGATCCAAGTCGTGCGCTGGGACGGGCAAGAGATGCCGCCTCACTACGACGATCGTCATCCGGATGGATCGGCCCATAAAACGCCCTGGCGCGAATGGGCCGGCGTGGTCTATCTCAACGACGACTATGTGGGCGGTGATCTCTGGTTTCCGTCGACCGGCGACGCCTACAAGCCCGTGGCTGGAACATTCGTGTTCTTCAAGGGTTCGCTGATGCACGGTGTCCGTCAGGTGACGCAGGGCTTGCGCTATACGTCGCCGAGTTGGTACAGCGCGGACCCGTTGCACGAAGATCCGTTTTCGTACCCTGATTCGTAATCAGCAGGTCAGCGGTTCAAATCCCGCTCGTCGGCTCCAGTTCGAACCCCGAGAAATCAGCGTGTTACGTCGGCGAGGATCGGGTCCGCCCAGGCGGCCGGTTCTATGGCGGTTGGATTACGCCGGGACTCACCGGCCCAATCAAAGGCGACCCGGATTCCGGGAATCAGACCGAGGCCATGAAGGTCTCGGGCCTCGCCTCCATCGGCTCAGCGACGGCCTCTGACCATTTCACAATATCGCGATCGAGCTTAACCGAAACTGGACGTAACGAGAAATCGCGTGCGTTGGCTCGTGGAGCCTGGCCGTTCATCAAGGCTTTCGCCCCGTTGATGATGCGGCGCCGGCTTTGAATAATCGCGTTGTCGGTAGAGCCGAGATGCTCTTGGGTGCGGTCGTAGAGGGGGCCCATACTTTCGGTAATCGCGACATCTTGATCTTGGAAATTCTGGATCCGCATCCAAGGCTGCTTGGCATCCGGCGCCCCGGCGGCGTAGCCGTTCGATTTGTTGTGCACCGGCGCGAACGTTCCGGGAATGAGCTCGGAATGAATTGCGGAGCCGCCGCGCATGTGGACGAGTTCGCCCTCCGTGAGCGCCCGGGTCGGATGATACGAAAATGCAAAGACCCACGTGGTTTCATCGTCGATCGGAATCCAGGCGTGACCGGCGAGCGGACCGTCGCCGGTGAACGCCGGTATGGTGGTGTACCAAGGCGCGAACCATTGGTTGATGCGCCAATAATAGCTCTTTCCGTCGGCTTGACGGCGAGATCCGATCAACATGCCGCCGTCCGTGTCGACGAGCTCGATTTTTGGATTGCTGTCCTCCAGCATCCAGCGCGCGGACTCGTAGGTCGCGTGCTCGACCGTGCGGCCGATGGCTTCCTGATGCAGAAACCCTAGGTGGCTTGAATCGAGATCGCCTTCCATCCCTTGCGTCCAGTGACACTGCTGGATGCGCTTCGATGTATACGTGTTATCTTCGGGAACGGTCAGCCATTCCAGATCGGGCAGCGGTGGACGGCTCGCGCGCGGTCCCATGTACGTCCAGATGACGCCGTTGCGCTCGACGCAAGGATATGCTTGCTGCGTGATCTTGTCCTTAAACGTGCTGGTGGGCGGCTCGTTCGGCATGTCGGTGCACGTGCCGTCCAATTCATACTTCCATCCGTGATACCAGCAGCGCACGGCGCACTCGGCGTACCGCGCAAAATAGAGCGACGCGCCACGATGTGCGCAAAACTCGCGCATCAGGCCGACGTCTCCGGACGTGTTCCGGAAAGCGATCAGATCTTCGCTCAATAATCGTACGCGCACAGGCGTCCCGTCACGTTCGGGCAGTTCGCGCGAGAGCAGCGCGGGAAGCCAGAAGTGACGCAAATAGGCGCCCATCGGCGTCTTCGGTCCCGTGGCTGCAAGCAGCGCATGGTCTTCTGGGGTCAACATAGCGGTGTTCTCCTTAACCGAGGTCGTGTTGAGATAGAAACGCGGCGCAGAACTGATCGAACTGCCATGGTGCCTCGAAGTTGCATGAGTGACCCGCACCATCGATGCTGGCAAACTCGGCGTTTGGGATACGCTTTTGCAATTCGAGGGCTGCCGGGTGGTTCCGGTCGGCCGTTCCGCTTATGATCAGCGTCGGGGCGGTGATGCTGCGCAGCAAATCCGCGGGATCCGGCTGGGAAAGCGCTTGATTCATCGCAATGATGCTTTCAAGTGTTCCGTTGGTATTCAGTTCGACGATCATTCGCGCGTAGTGCTGAACCAGTGGCGTCTTTTGTGCGGCGGGCGAAAAATGATCGAGGATCTGCAACTCGCGAAGGCCGATGCCTTCGGCGGAGTAACGCTCCTTCCAGCGCACCATCATCTCGCGCGTGGGGAGATGCCCGCAACCCGAAAGGATCAGGGCGAGCGTGCGGCCGGGCTGCTGCGCCGCCATGTGAAGGGCAACGAACGCGCCGAGCGAGTTGCCTTGAATTATGGTGCCGCCCGGAGTGATGCGATCGACGACGTCCCAACACGCGCGCGCCTGGTCGGCAACGGTAACGCCTTCGCGAATGACCGGCGAGCGCCCATACCCGGCCAGATCGACCGCAATTGTTTGATAGCGCGCGGAGAAATGCGCGGTTTGGAACAGCCACAGCCGGTGATCGTCGGGCGTCGAATGGATGAACAGCATGGGCCGGCCCGACGTGCCTTGCTGCTGGAAGAAGAGCGGACCCGGAATTTGCTGCGGCACGTCTAAACCGACCTCTCATGACCGCGATCGTCGATGTCCATCACCATTTCATTCCACCGGTTCTGATCGCGCAGGAACGCGATCGGCTTCTCGCGGGCATCGCGCACATCGGAGCGACATCGGTGCTGCTCGATTGGACCATCGAGCGTGCGCTCGAGGAGATGGACAAGAACGCTATCGCGTCAGCCATTGCTTCAATCGCTCCACCGGGCGTCTTTTTCGGCGATGTCTCCAAGGCGGTGATGCTCGCGCGGTCGTGCAACGAGTTCATTGCGGACGCCGTACGCGCTCATCCCGGACGATTCGGCCACTTCGCGGTACTGCCGTTGCCTGATGCGGATGCCAGCCTTCGGGAAATCGCGTACGCGTTCGACGAACTCGGCGCAGACGGCGTCGGTATTCTCAGTAGCTACGATGACGTATGGCCCGGCGACCCGGCATTCGTTCCGGTGTTTGAAGAACTCGACCGCCGGCAGGCGGCCGTATACGTGCATGCAACGGCGCCCGCATGCTGCCGCGGCCTCATGCCGGGCATCCCGACGGCACTCGTCGAGTTTCCGTTCGACACGACCCGCGCGATCGCGAGCCTCCTGTATAGTGGGGCATTGTCCCGATTCAAGAAGATTCGCTTCATCTTTTCGCATGCCGGCGGCGCAATCTCGGTGCTGGCCGGCCGTGTGTCCAGCTTCCGCGATCGCGACGAACGGCTGTCCGCGCTGATGCCCGAAGGTGTGCCCGCGCTGCTCGGTGCGCTGCATTTCGACGTAGCCAGCTCCACGTCGCGCGCGTCGTTCGCAGCACTGCGCGCAATTTCCGATGTGACGCAGCTGCTTTTTGGCAGCGATTATCCGTACGTTCCGGTCGCCGGCACGTTGCGCGGCCTTGCGGCGCTTGATTTGAGCGAGGCCGATCGTCACGCAATCGGGTACGGAAACGCGCGCCGTCTCTTCCCGCGACTCGGGCACGGCTAGTTTGCCGCGCGCGGCGCGCCACCGGGCAGGCTGACGGGAATCCACTTTTCTGCTTTCCGATCCCAGTGCATGACCGTGACGGCTGAAACGTTCAGCCCGCGTTGCATTCCGTCGCTGAAGTTGTAGACTCCATTGATCCCAACGTAGCCGCTTAAGTCTAGCATGTAATCACGAATTTGCGTCGCGGTCGCATTTGGACCCAGTTTTCGGAGGGCCGAAACGATGATGGCCGCTGCATCCCAGGAAGTGCCCGCCATGGCGTCCGCATGCTGTACGTTGTCGTCGGCGAGCGCACGGTAGAACTTCAGGACGCCGTCTTTCAGCGGCCCGTTGCGCAGCGTATCTTGCTCGAAAAAGCGGAAGCCGGCGAAATAAAAGTTTCGATCGTTATAATTCGCCAACTGCTTCATCTCGGGATAAACCATGTTGCCGGTCGACGTGCCGATTGGAATTTCCAGGCCGCTATCGGAATAGCCGCGCACGACGGTGACGAACGCCGTGCCGGCGGTCCAGGCCAAAAGCGCTTGCGGATTGGCTTGCTTGATGCGGGTCATCTGCGCGTCGACGGTGAGATCAGCGGGAGAGAAGTGTTCCGCGTCGACAATCTGAAGGGACCTGTTCTCGGGCAGAGCCATCGCAGCTTTGATCCAGCGATCGCCGTCTTGGCCGCTTGCATCAATCGACGTGATCTGGGCAAAGCGCGTGAGGCCTTTGCCACGAAAATAGCGGATGAGGGCCGCGACGTTATCTTGGGTCGAAACGCCGGCGGTGAACGCATAGGTGCCGCGAGCCGGATGAAATGACGGCGAGAGGCAATACATCACTGGGCCGTTGGTGACCAGCGGGCCGGTTGCGTCGCACGTCGAGGAATTTCCAGGACCCAAAATTACTTGGCCTTTGCTCGCGATGACTCCATTGACGAGCTGGATTGTAATTTGGGGATTCGACTGATCGTCTTTGATGTCGAAGTGCACAGGCCGGCCGTTGATCCCACCCGCCGCATTGAGCGCCTTTTCATAGGCGACGATAAATTGCTGTTCGCCGCTTCCGATAAATCCTACGGGCCCGGTAACGGACAGAATTGTGGGAATGACGATCGGTGGGTCCGCAGCGCGTGCGGCAACCGCGAGCCCGGTGAGGATGAGCGCAAGCAGCGCTGCGATTGTGCGGAAGTGGGCTTGCTTCAATGCATTGGCGCTTTCTTGGAACACAGCGGGGAGCGTGTGGGGCCGAATCGGGAGGTCCCCTGTATCTGATGCCGAGAGGTTTCGCGACGGCGGCGTCCGATTTGTGACTCGTGAGCACGTCTTGCCGTCACTTCGGTCGCCACTCGTTTCTTGTCGGTGCAGCGGCCACTTTTATCACAGCCGGGCTGCCGGGTCGCAGGAGTGCGAACGCACAGGTCTCGCCGCGGCGCATTGACGTTCACAATCACGTCATGCCGCCCGATTATCTGAAAGCCGGTCGCGACCTGATCATCGGGACGGCCGATCTGGATCCCGCCAACGTGTTGAATTGGACGCCATCCAGGGTGCTGGCGGAGATGGACCGCACCGGCGTCGCGACCGCCATGTTGTCGGTGTCGACGCCCGGCATCTCGCTCATGGGCAACCGCGACCAAACCCGGAAGCTCGCGCGATCCTGCAACGACTATACGGCATCCCTCGTGCGCGCCTACCCGGGCCGCTTCGGAATGTTCGCCGTCGTGCCGCTGCCTGACGTGGATGGGGCAATAAGCGAGGCGACGTACGCGCTCGACGTTCTCCGCGCCGACGGCGTCGGTTTGCTGACGAGTTATGGGACGCAATATCTCGGTGATCCGCAATTCACCCCGCTCTTCGCGGAGCTCAACCGGCGGAAGGCCATCGTATTCGTCCATCCGACCGGGCCGGCATGCTGCTCGACGCTGCTCCGCGGTATCAACGCATCGGTTGCGGAGTACATGTTCGACATCACCCGGACGATGATGAGCATGATGTTCGCGGGGGTCTTTTCGCACTTTCCGGATATTCGCTTTATCTTCACTCACGCGGGCGGCACGATGATGCCGATTTGGGTACGCATCAACGCCTACGGTTCCCGCCACCATGAATTGGACGCAATTCTTCCCCATGGTGTTTTGTATGAGTTGCGGAAGCTGCATTACGACATTGCAAATTCGACCAACCCATCGGCGATGGCAGCGCTGATGGATCTCGTGCCGCCGACACGGATTTTGTTCGGTAGCGATACGCCGTACGTGCCGATCGCGGCTACGGCGGAAGGGCTCGACAAAATGACGATCGCGGACGAGTTGCGCGCCGCAATCAACCGCGATAATGCGCTGCAACTCTTCCCGCGGCTTGCCTGATCGCGCGATCAGATGCATGCTAACGACCGTCCCATATGAAGCCGGTCAGTGGGACGGGCGTGAGCATTTTGTACTTGACGGCGGCATCCGACACGACCTGAAATGCGTTGGCGTCGAAACCGACGGCGAATCGTTGTAACGCCTTGCCCTCCTTGAGGCCGAAGGCGTTTTGCAGGTTGACGGCTGCCGCCACGGGATTAGCCATCGCCCAGCGACCGCCGGCGAAGATCGCATCGGCGAAACGGCGGGCGACATCTTTGTTGGCGGCTAACCAGTCGCTCGTTGCAAACCAAGCCGTTTGAACGAATATCGGCGAAAGCGCGGTTTCGGCATCACCGATCGCGCGAATGCGGTCTCCGCCCGCCGATAGTTCGGGCTCGCTGATATGAGCGGCCGCTACGCGGCCTTGGACGAGTGCCTGGACCATTTCGGGCTGCGGCAATTCGACGAATTTTACCGAACTCGAATCGCCGCCGTTCTTGTCGACTAACATCGACACGACGAGTTGGTCCAGGCCACCGACGGTGGCGCCGCCGACGATCTTCCCATTCAACTCGCGCGGAGTCATAATCGGCGAATCGGCGGCGACGGCCAACTTCGTCGTCGGAAAACGCGAATCATGAATTCCGCCGGGAGCGAGAATGACGATCCGGACGTTATGCGAGTGCGCTTGCAACAGCTGTAACGAATTCGAAACCGCAATGTCCAGTGAGCCGCCGAGAAGCGCCGACATCGAAGCCGCTCCGTTATTTGCAACTTGACCTTGCACGTTGATCTTGTGCTGGGCAAATAATCCGAGGGCTTGCGCTTGCAGTACCTCGGACATGGGCTCGCGCGGCGCGTAGCCGATACGCAGCGCCGTTAGATCTTGAGCGCCGGCTCGCGCTGGGCAGGTCCCGGCAGCGACGAGACCAGCGAGCGCTGCGACGAAGGTTTTACGGTCGTATTCATGCACGTTGGCCACCTACTCGAAAGGTCACCTGAGACGACATGACGATGCCGGGAATTTCTTGACGAAATGCCCAGCATCGCATGAAAGGAAATCTCACTTGCATTGTATATACCGTATACGATTCGTGTCAAGGGTTGAAGCGAGGAAGCGATATTCATGAGTGAACGCAAGGAGCGACTCGCGCAGACGAATTATTGGGACGCGCTTTTTGCGATGCGCGATCGTCAACGCGAGGATCGGAAGAATGGCATACAAGTCATCAAGCAAGCCGATTTGCCGCTCGAACTAAACAGTCAAGGGCTGATGCGTTGGTACATGCATCCCGACATCAAAGACACGATACTGACGACGTACTTGTTCTTCGAACAAGAGATACCGCCGGGAAGTCGGACCGGGCGCATAAAGTTTCAAGGCGGTCAGGCCATGTATATCACCGCAGGGCGAGGTCACACATTCTTGGATGGCGTTCGCCACAATTGGAAGGCTGGCGACGTCCTGAACCTGCCGATCCGGCGCGACGGAATCATCGTCCAGCACGTGAACGACGATCCCGATAATCCGGCAATTTTCGTTGCTGCCGAACCGAACTGGTTTGAGTGCACATCGGTCGATCGGGGTTCGGGCTTCGAGCAACTCGAGGTCGCTCCAGAATACAATCGACGCGGTTAGGAGGTCGAGAATGGCCGATCGAGAGCGTGTACGCGAACGTGAGCGGGAGCCGATTCCTGAGAGTGCCTACGAGCGGACGTTGCGCCATTACGAAGCTACGAAGCGGCGGATGGAAGTGGGCCCGGTCGTCATCCGATCCGAGGATCGCGAAGTTGAGTTGACTCGTCAGGGCCGCATCAAGACGTATCTCGATCCCTTGATGTTTAAGGACGTTCCCCTCCAGCATTGGCATATTTTCACCCACGAAGTGCGGACCGTCTCGGGAAAGCACCGTCATCAGGGCGGCATCATCATCTATGTGATCGACGGCCGCGGCTACTCGGTCGTGGAAGATGACCGCGTGGATTGGGAAAAGGGCGATCTGCTTTTATTGCCGATGCGGCCGGGCGGCACCGATCATCAGCATTTCAATCTCGACCCGGAGAAGCCGGCCGTCTGGATGGCGTTCATTTACTTTCCGATCATGGAGTATGTCGCGCACGAAATAACCCAAACCCAAGTTGCACCCGAGTTCAAAGCTTCGAGCTAGGAGTTTCATCCGACATGAGGTGCCCTAGCAGCTCGGCGAGGACGGCGCGATCGCTGCCGAGTCCGCCAAAGAACTCGCGATGCGCACGAATCGCGACATTCGAGACTTCGCGAGTGAGGCGGCGCCCGGCTCCGGTCAGCTCGATGCGTAGCGCGCGGCTATCCGACGAGTGCGTTTTCCTAGCGACCACTCCGCGGTTCTCGAGCTCTCGCAACCCCCGGGAAACCAGCATCTTGTCGATTCCGGTGAATGCCGCTAAGGCGGTCTGGGTCGGCGCCTCTCGGCGAATCGCCAAATAGTGACTTGCGGCAAGCAGCACATACTGCGTATGCGTGAGGCCCAATGCCAGAAAATATTTGCCTAGGTGACGCTGCCAGCGCTGTTCGACCTGCCAGAGGCGAAAGCCGATGCTGTCGTTCGGATCCTCCACGAGGTCGAGGTAAATCTTGTTGCGCTTTGCGGCTGAGCGCTCTGCGGTCCTCATCTGCACGGTTTCGCCTTGGTAGCCGTACACGCATTTCGCAGCCCGAATGAAGGGAAAATGATGCTATCACGTATCGCACTCACGCTCATAGCGCTTCTTATCGCCATGGTGCCGTTGGCCGGTAGGGCGCAAACAACGCCGCTACCCTCGATACGGGTGGGCATTATCCCGGTAGAGGGTGGGGCTGAGCCGTTTTACGCTGAGGACATGGGGTTCTTTCGCCAGCAAGGACTCAACGTCGAGTTGCAAGTCATGCAAAATGGCGCGGCGATCGCGGCGGCCGTCGCCAGCGGCTCACTCGACATCGGATTTGCCGACACGATTTCGATCGCCAGCGCCCACGCGCGCGGCTTTCCGTTTGTGTATCTGTCTCCGGCGCTCCTTAACACGTACGCGGCGCCGGCACTCGCCGTCCTCGTCGCCGGCAGCGGCACGATTCGCGGCCCAAAGGATTTCAACAACAAGACAATTGCCGTCAATGGGCTCAATAACATAACTATGGTGCCGTTCGAGGCATGGATCGACAATAGCGGCGGCGATTCGAAAACCGTAAAATGGGTCGAGGTGCCGGTGACGACTGCGAACGACGCCGTTGCGAGCGGGAAAGTTGACGGCACGACAACGGGCGAGCCTTTTATCAGTTTCGGAGTCGACAATGGGCTTCGCGCCCTTTACGTTGACAAGAATGGAATCGCGTCGCGGTACGTTTTGGCCGGTTTTATGACGACGACCGACTGGGCCGCGCGAAATCCGCTGCTCGCGATGAAGTTTATCGCGGCGATAAAGGAAGCAGCGCGGTGGGCGAATGGAAACCGGGAAGGTTCTGCGCAGATCCTCTCGCGGTACACAAAGATCCCATTACCGGTTGTCGAGCGGATGAAGCGCGGCGAACTTGCCGTCGATCTTCGCCCGGAAGACTTTCAACCCGTCATCGACGCAGCCGCCAAATACGGGGTTCTCCCGAAAGCGTACCCCGCATCCGAACTCTTCTATCGTCCCGGAAAATGATGACGCACGCAGACCTCATCGCAGAGCAGGAGCTTCTATGATGAATGACTTGAATCGTGCCGCTTTTCTGGGCGCCGCGGCCGCATCGATCATCGCAACCGAGCCCCTCATGACGTCGGCGCAAAGCCGTAACCGGGTCGACGTTCACCACCACTATGCATCTCCGGAGTGGGAAACGACGCTTCGCGCGAAAAATTTGCTGGCTCCTGTGTGGAAGGGTTGGACGCCGGATCGCGCCATCGAGGTCATGGATCGTAACGGCGTTCGCAAATCTATGCTGTCCGTCACGACGCCGGGCATCTGGTTCGGTGACGATGCTGCGGCGCGCGTCCTCGCTCGGAGCTGCAACGACTATGCGGCGCAAATGATCGCCGATCACCACGATCGTTTCGGTATGTTCGTCGCATTGCCGCTTCCGGACATTGCCGGCAGCCTACGCGAAATCGCTTATGGCATGGACACACTTAAGGCCGACGGCGTCGGCCTCTTGACCAGCTACACGGACAAATGGCTTGGTGACCCGTATTTTTCGCCGATTTTTGACGAGCTCAATAACCGCCGGGCAATCGTGTTCGTCCATCCGACAACGGCGAAGTGTTGCACCGGCGTGCTCAGCGGCGTCCCCGATTCCGCCATAGAGTACGGCACCGACACGACCCGTGCCATTTCCCAATTGATCTTTTCGGGCTGGACGATACGCTATCCGAACATACGGATGATTTTCTCGCACGGCGGCGGAACGATGCCGTTCTTGATCGACCGGTTCGTGCACCTTGCGGATCGTGACCCGCGTTATCAGAAGCTTTTGCCGAACGGCTTTCTGCCGGAAGCGCGTAAATACTACTATGATACGGCACAAGTCTCCAACGCGGCAGCCATGTCGGCGTTGATGAAGCTTATTCCGCTTTCTCATGTTTTGTTCGGCACCGATTATCCGTATCTCTCGATCGAAGAAAACGTAGATGGCCTAAAGCAATGTGGCGTTTTTGCTGCTCGGGATCTGGCTACGCTCGATAGTCGGAACGCCTCTGATCTTTTTGCCAGTGCGGGGATGCGCTTGTGACCAGGACATTGCTACGTGACGCGTGTTTCTCGTGCTATGGTATGACACGATCGACTAGTTAGGCCGGTTTTCACGTACGAAACGCGACCGTGTTTGACGGTAGACGACGCGGGGGAAGGCCAATTGCTGCATCGTAATCAGCAGCTCAGCGGTTCAAGTCCGTTCGTCGGCTCCAGCTGGAACCCCGAGAAATCTTCCGGCGCCGTTGGTTGGATGAGGACGCGGCGATCGCGATCGCATTCGACGTGTAGCCGGTCAGCGCTCGATGTGCGTGACGTCGCTTATGCGCTGCAGGGCGACGCAACCGGGGGATCCGAGATCGTCGAGCAGCGTGTCGATTGCGGCGTGCAACCCGTTGTAGATATCCGGGTCCGTTGGCGTGAGCGAATTGCTGTCCGTGTAGGCGTGTAAGCCGGCGCGGTCGAGGGACTGCGCGAACGGAAACGTCGCGTGGGTCACCGCGTCGGGATTGAGTGCGAGGGCATGGTCTATCAAGTTTCCCGGCATGAGCGGAACGCGTTTACCGAACCGCCAGTACGTGTCGCGCCACGCTTTGGTAAACGCGTCGGTCTCGTCGAAATGGATCTCCAGGATTGCGAGCCGGCCGCGGGGTTTGAGGATGCGCTTCACTTCGTCGAGCACGACGCCGTGATCGAACCAATGCCAGGCCGTACAGGCCGTCACGATGTCGATCGAGGCATCGCCGAGCGTCGTGTGCTCGGCCGAAGCGTTCACGGAGATGATCCGCGGATGCGGGACGGCGGCGTCGCGCATTGCGTCATTCGGCTCGACGGCCCATACCTTCGCACCGGCGGCGGCGAACGGAAGCGACGAGAGACCCGTACCGGAACCGAGGTCGGCGAGATTGACGGCGGCGCGGTCGCCGAAGCCATCGAGGACATAGTCGATCGTGGCCGGCGGATGCTTCGGCCGAGTCGCGGCATAGGCGCGTGCGCGTTCGGTGAACCGGTCCGTGTGCATGCGCCTTCCGTTCGGCAGGAACGGGCGGTCGACCGGCTGCATTGCGCATCGTAGCCGACAAGGAGGCGTTATGGTTGTCAACCGTTCACGTGCCATGGGCATTATCGGGGGAGCCATTGCGGCGCCCGCCCTCGTTACCGGATTTCCGGCGATCGTCCGCAGTCAGACGCTGACGCCGCTGAAGATCGGAATCATTCCGGTTGACGTCGCGGCCAACGCATACTACGCGCAAGATCTCGGACTCTTCACCAAGGCCGGTTTCGCCGTGGAATTCCAAGTGATGGCGAGCGGACCGGTGCTGGCGCAAGCGGTTGCCGGCGGCGCGATCGATCTTGGGGTCTCGAACGTGGCAACGATCGGGAACGCGCGTTTGCGCGGGCTTCCGTTCCGCTTCGTCGCACCGGCTGCCGTGGTGAATCCCGGGCAGAAGCCGACCGACGTCGTCATGGTCCTGCAAGATTCCACGATCACGCCGGGTGCCGGCATGAATGGAAAATTGATTGCGATCAACGGCCTGAAAGATCTTCAAGAGATCGAAGCGCGCGGTTACGTCGATAAATTCGGCGGCGATTCGAACACGGTCAAGTTCGTCGAAGTTCCGTTTCCTGCGATGGGCGGAGCGCTCCAAGAAAAGCGCGTCGACATCATTTTTCCAACCGAGCCGTTCAGCACGTCGGATACGAACGTCGGTAGGGTCATCGGCGACGCATTCGACGGCGTTGCGCCGCGCTTTATGCTGCTGGGGTGGTTCGCATCCGAAAGCTGGCTCGCCGGTAACGGCGCGACCGCGAAGAAGTTCGTTGACATCATGCGGCAAGCATCGGAGTGGGCCAACGGTCATCAAGCCGAAAGCGCCGTGATGCTCTCCAACCACACGAAGATGCCGGCTGAAATTGCGAGCAAAATCGTCCGTGCGGTGTATGGAACGACGCTCGATCCATCCTTGCTTACGCCGGTCCTCAACCTCGGAACGCGCTACGGCTTGATCACGAAGCCCGTACCTGCGGCCGATCTCATCTGGAAGGGCTGAACCGCGCCCCGGGTCAGTGAGCGAACATCGCGTGCCAGTCTTTGACAAAAGGAACGTACGATTTCATGTAGTCGGACGCGCGAATGTTATAGAGGCTGCTCGAGGGGGGCATCGCGACGCCGGGGACCGTCGGCGGCGCGGCGTCGCGGCGAATCGAATATGCGCCGATCGATGACAGCACCGCGCCGCCGCGTTTGCTCGTGATCCAGTTCAGCCACACTTGAGCGGCATGCGGATGTGGCGCAACGCTCGTGATACCGCCGAAGATGCCGTAGGACGGCCCACCGGATGGGAGCACGATCTTCAGCGGCGAGCCGGCGGCGATGCCGGCAATCATCGATTCGATCGGGTCGACGACAATCACGGATTCGCCGCGCGCCAGATCGGTCGCAACAGGCTGAGCCGAGTAGCCGATGCGGGGGTTCTGCGCAGCGGCCTTGCGCCACGCGTCGAGCCCGTAGCGTTGGCGGAGGAAGAACCAGAAGCTGAAGGACGTTCCGCCGGCGTCGATATTGGCGAAGCCGATTTTGTCTTTCCATTTCGGGTCGAGGATATCGGTCCACTTCGACGGCATATCGGCCGGCTTCACGAGCGCCGTGTTGACGCCGATCGACATCACCGAGCGCAGGATGTTATACCATTTGCCGCTGCCCTCGCGAAGCACCGGTTCGAAGTTGTTAAAATCCGGTACCTTATAGCCGGTCAAGATTCCGCGATCGGCGAGTTTTTGGGTCAACGTCACGTCCGTCGTGTCCACGTAGTCGGCGGCTAGACGATGGGTCGAGAATTCGGCCGTCGTCCGGTCGAACATCTCCGCCGACGGGAGGCGAATGACGTCGACGGAGAGTCCGGTATCGGCTTGGAACTTGGCAACGATCTGCCCCATGCCATGCGACTCATAGGTGGCATAGAGTAAGAGCTTGCCTTCTTTTTTGGCCGCGTCGTACAGCGGGGCATCGGCAATCTGAGCGCCGTCGATAACGAGTCCGCCGGATGCCGCCGAGGTTCTCCCGGGTGAGGCCAGCAGCACGGCCGCACACAGGCATGAAACTACACGAACCGCGTGACGTCTAATCATCCCTACCAGTGCGCGAAGATTCCGTGCCCTTCCTCGTTTTCTAGACCCGGTTCTGAAGCCAGCGCCGGCCGCCCAACGTGACGAGCGCGAGCGCGATGGTAAAGAGTACGCTGATCGAGGCAACTTGCGACCAGCTGCCGGAAATATACTTCTCGTAGATCACGATGGCGAGCGTCCGCGTATTGGTGGTATAGAGAAAGAGCGACGCCGTGAGCTCGCGCAACGAGAGAATGAACACGATGAAGATCGATGAGGCTACGCCGTCACGGATCAACGGCAGCAAGATGTGCCACACGATCTGCGGACGGCTGGCGCCCCCGATTTGTGCGGCGTTTTCCAGGTCATCGTGCACCTGCATCATGCTCGAAGCGACGGCGCGATAGCCTTGCGGAAGAAAGCGTGCGATGTACCCGATCGACAGCAGCGTCAGCGTGCCGTAGACGGGCAACGGTGAGGCGAGCCACGTCCACAAGATTCCGATGCCCAGGACAAGTGCCGGGATGGCTACCGGCACCGTGGCCAGATATTCGAGCGGGGTACGCCCCGGCAATTTCGTGCGGTGTACGACATAGGCGATGCTGAAGAAGATCGCCGTCCCGACGAGTGCCGCGCCGAGTCCGGAACCGAGGCTATTGAGCGCTCCGCTCAGCACGACCGGGTCGGTCACCGCACTGATAAGCGGTGCGAAACTGAGGCCGGCGGGTGCGAACAGCGCGGCAACGTCCGAAATGTACAAATTCGTACGAAACGTGCCCTCGAGCAAGGCGAAGCCGGGCAGTACCATCGCGACCAGCACGTAGCCGACCACGGCGGCAAAAGCGACGTTGCGCGCCCATCCCAGCCGAAAGCGCCGCGTCTGCATGCCTTTTCCCGTGACCGTCCGGTAGTCGTTTCCACCCAGAAGACGACGCTGCAAAAAAACGAACGCGGCCGTAACGCACATCAACAGCACGCTTAGCGCGCTCGCCGCATTCTGCTGCGTCGGCGTGTGCGTCATCAGGTTGTAAATGGCAACCGAGAGCGTTTGGATCCCGACTGGTTGTCCGAGCAATTCCGGAACCGGAAAGTCTTCGGCCATGAGCGCGAAGACCAGGAGCATCGCCCCGAGCAGCGCGGGCTTCACGAGGGGGAACGTGATCTTTCGCAGCGTCGTGACGATCGATGCGCCGCCGAGGGCCGCGGCCTCTTCCATGTCGGAGTGGACCAGCGATAACGCGCCGTACATAAAGAGAAAGGGGTACGGCGCATAATATAAACCGAAAACGAATGCGATCCCGGTGCGTGACTCCACGTCAACGTGCCATGGGATATTCAGGCCGGTGAGCAGCAGATTGATGTACCCGGAGTGGCCCGAGGCCAGCGACGACCATGCAGCCGCGGCGACGAGCACCGACACGAAGAGCGGCATGATCCCCGCCAGGTAGACGAACGACGGGGCCGCGATATCCGTGCGCGCGGCAAGCCACGCGAGGCCGCAACCGATGACGAGCGCAATCGCCGATCCGCCCAGCGCAATCGTAAACGTGTTGAACGCCGCCATGCCGATGCTCGAGTTCCAAAGCTGCCCATAATTGGCGGTCGTAAACGCGAGCGCGCCCGCTCCGCTGAACGGCGGCACGTTCAAGAATGACGCGACGGCGATCATCACGATCGGAATGACGACGAGTACGCCGAGCACCACGTACAGCACCGCAGGTACCGCGAACTTTGCGAGCGTCGCTCTCATTGAGCGGCGACGTCGCTGCGCGTACGGGGTAGGATCAAGACGCGATCCGCCGCGACGTGCACGACTGCCCGCGTGCCCATGACAATCGTTCCCGCGACGTCGGGGCTCACGATGTCCCAAATGGTGCCGCCGTCCGTGCGCGCCCGGTAGTGAACCTGCGTTCCCTCGAAACTCGAGAAGATGACCTCGGCCAGATACGTGTTTTCCGGCAAGTCACTCGCTGTTGTATTCGACGGAGCCGCCGACAAGTGGATATCGTTAGGGCGGATACACACGGCAGCGGCATCCGCTATCCCGGCCGTGCCGGCGGTGCCCGTTACCGCTAAGCCACAGGTGTCGAGCACCGCTTCGCAGGTCGCGCCGGTTCGCGTACGGAGGGTTGCATCGAAGATGTTGCTGTATCCCAAAAACTGGGCGACGGCGCTGCTGTTCGGGGCGTAATACATGTCGATCGGGGCGCCGCGCTGCAGCACTTCGCCGGCCTCCAGCACGACGATGTCGTCGGCGAGCGCGAGCGCCTCGTGCTGATCGTGTGTCACGTAGAGGGCCGTGATCTTGAGGCTCGTCTGGATCTCGCGCAGCTGAACCCGCAGATAATCGCGCAGGCGCGCATCCAGATTGCTCAGCGGTTCGTCGAGCAGCAGCACGGAGGGGTTCGTCACCAGGCTGCGCGCAAGCGCCACGCGCTGCATCTGGCCTCCGCTCAGCTGACTTGCGCCGCGCGCCCCCAAATCGCGCAGTCCCACGAGCTCGAGCATCGCCTCGACTCGGGCTTTCGTTTCGGCGCGCGGCGTCCGCGCGATCTCGAGGGAAAAGGCAACGTTCTGGTAGACGGTCATGTGCGGCCAAATCGCGTACGATTGGAAGACCATCCCGACGTTGCGCTTGTCGGCCGAAACGTTCACTCCCGCAGCGCTGTCGAACACGACCTTCCCGCCGATCGAAATCCGGCCGCTCTCAGGCGTGTCCAGTCCGGCGATGCAGCGCATCGTCGTCGTCTTGCCGCAACCCGACGGTCCCAGCAGGACGAGCATCTTGCCGTCATCGACGTGCAGATCGATGCCATGCACGACCGAAACGTCGCCGAACGATTTGCGAAGGCCGGTGACGCCGATGCTCATGTGCTTCTAAATTGAAACGCGTGTGCTCCGGGTCCTGCGGTGTTCGGTCGCGAACGCCGCGAGCACGGCCATACTGAGTCCGGCACCGGTCAGTGCGGTTGCGATCCAGCTGCCGCCCGCATAGGTCGCACCGGCAAGCAGCGAACCGCCGGCTGCGGCGATGAAGAGGCACGTCATGTAGACCGCCTTGATGCGACCGCGTGCTTGCGGATCGAGGTTGTAGATGATGCGCTGACTGATGATCTGATTCGCTTGCGCGGCCGCGTCGAGCGCGATCGCGGCGAGTGCGAGCAGCACGATCGCGCCGGCCACGCCGGCCCAACCGGCAATCAGGAACGCGACGGTCGCGGTCAGCATCGCCCCTGCGGTACCGGCGCGGGTGAAGCCGCGATCGGCGAGCCGACCGGCGATCGGGGCTGAGAGCGCGCCGCCTGCGCCCGCGAGCGCAAACAGCGCGATCTCGCGCTGGTCGAAGCCGAAGCGTTGCGTGAGCACAAACGGCGCGGCCGTCCAGAACAAACTGAAAACGCCGAACAGCACGCTCTGGTAAAGCGCGCGCCGGCGCAGCGCCGGATGATCGCGCAGCATCGCGAACGTCGATTTGAGGATGCCGCCATAGCGCAAGTCCGATACCGGAACGCGGCGCGGCAGCCAGAGCCACAGCACGGCGAAGATCGCTACCGCGAGCACCGCCGAGGTGCCGAACACCGCCCGCCAGCCAAAGGCCGAGGCGATGAAGTTTGCCGCCGGACGCGCGAGCATGATCCCGGCAATCAGGCCACCCATCACGTTGCCGATCACGCTACCGCGTTGCTCGTCCTTCGCCATCGTTGCTGCGAACGGGACGATGATCTGGGCGCCGACCGAGCACACGCCGGCCACGGACGAGGCGATCATGAACGTCGCGGCGGACGGTGCGAGCGCCGTGCCGACGAGTCCGACCACCGTTCCGGCAACGCAGATGAGGATGAGCCGGCGATTCTCGACCAGATCGGCCAACGAGACGAGGAAGATGAGCCCTGCGGCGATAACCCCACTCGCCGCACGGGCGTTGCGCCGGCCGAACGCTTGCTCTTATGCGATCGAACGCACCACGCCGCCGTCGACGCGCATTGCCGATCCGGTCGTTCCGGACGCGGCCGGCGTGCAGAGAAAGGCGATCGCGTTCGCAACTTCGTCGACGGTCAGGAATCGCCCGATCAGCGATGACGGCCGGACATCCCGAAAGAACCGGCGCTCCATCTCGGCCTCGTCGATGCCCTCTTGCTGCGCCATCTGTTGCACGAACGTGCCGACGCCTTCCGAACGTGTCGGTCCGGGTAGCACGCTGTTCACGGTGATGCCGGTGCCCGCAACTGATTCGGCGAGGCCGCGTGCGAGCGCCAATTGCGCCGTCTTCGTGACGCCGTAGTGAATCATCTCGACGGGAATCTGCAATCCCGATTCACTCGAAACAAAAATGATACGTCCCCAATTGCGCGTCTTCATCCCCGGCAGATACGCGCGTGAAAGGCGCACGCCGCTAAGGACGTTCGTTTCGAAGAAGCGCATCCAGCCAGCATCGTCGATCTGTTCGAACGCCTTCGGCTCGAAGATGCCGAGATTGTTGACCAGAATGTCCGCATGTGGAATCGCGCGCAAGAGATTTGCCGTGCCCTCGGTGGTAGTCAGATCACCGTGGACGCCTGCGATGTCTTTCGTCTTTGCTGCGAGCGCGATCGCTTCGACGGCTGCGTCGACACGCTTCGCGGTGCGGCCGGTAACGATGACACGAGCGCCAAGCGTCGCCAGCGCCAGCGCGGTAGCGTAGCCGATCCCGGCGGTGGAACCGGAGACGACAGCGGTTTTTCCGTGAAGATCGAGTTCGAGCATGTGCTTCTCGCTATGGTCTACGGCGGCGCTTGAGGGCGTTTTGGACAGAGAGTTCCCAGCGATACCCATCAGGGTCATGAAACCACAAGCCGAAATGGGGAGATCCGGGGACCTCCGGCCCGATCTCATCGCCGGGGTCTTCTAATTCGACGCCGCGCTTGCGCAAATCGGCGAGCGCCTCACGCAGAGCTCGCATGGAGCGAAGGTGAAAGGACATATGGCCGATCGTGCTCGGCCGCGGCGTGCCTCGATGGAGCACGATGGTGATCGCGTCGTTCTCGACCGCGACGCCGTCCTCGAACGCGAACGCCCGTTTCAAACCGAAGTTCTTCGTCCACCAGCGCGCGCTCTTCTTTGGGTCGCGAACGGCGATCCCGAAATGACCCACGGTGCCCAGAGACCATGGCATGAAGCGATCCTCCCCTTGACGTTGTGTGGCTTTTGACGTCGAAATAGCCAAACACCCTTCACCGAGAATTCACAAGCGGTGGCTACCGTTTGAGACATCATGGAAACTGTACACGGCAAACATCCCCAGCTCGACGAGAACGACCTACGTGGATCCGAAGCCCGCGCGCTCGACCACCTCGACCGCAACCTTGGAATGAACTACGATGCCGGCTTCGGCTCCCTGCTGGAGGACACGGCTGCGGCCGACCTCGCGCGTACCCGCCGGGAGCACGAGCCAATCGAGGAGTGATCGCCCGTTGAAGAGGCCGCAGTGCCGGCGGCCGGCACGGCGAAGTATTGCGCGTGCGAACGCCGGTATTCGTCGCGGCCGCTATCGGATGGTTCTCGGTTGCCGGCCTCGCGAACGCCGACCAGTCGGCGGGCCCGTGTGCGGCGCCTGCGGCCGCGACGGTCGCGGACCGGCCCGGAACCGGGCGTACAACCTCAAACGGCGGCGCGCCGTGCGTCGTGCTGAAGGGTGACGTCGTCGTCGAAGATGGCGTCCGCAGGCAGGTCACGACCGAGCCGGGGGGCGTTGGTGCGAGTACGCTTGCCAGCGTGAACCTAGCATTCGTGCGGGTCGGCATCGCCAAGCGGCTCGAGCTCGGATTTACCCCGCCGACGAACGAATCCCGGTCGGCAAGCGGTGTCTCATCCTTCGATGCCGCGCGCGGCGCGACGGACGCCGCGACCGCGCTCAAATATCTCGTGTTGGATTCGGCGTCAGTGCAGGCATCGGTTGGAGCGGCGTACAGCGCGCCGACGGGTGCCGGGGAATTCACGGCCGGTGCGCCGACCTACGCAACGTCGGCGAACGTCGCCGTCGCGATCACTCCGCGGCTGTCGCTCTCGACGAGCATGGTGCTCGGCACCGCAGTCGGCCCCGATGCCGCGAACTTCAACCGCTCGTTTTTTGCGTTCTCGCCGTCGGTAACGCTTGCATATGCGCTTGACGCGGTGGACACACTGCTCCTTCAAGACGCGTTCACGTCTCGGCAGGGTCCGGTTTCCCCCGCCGGCAGCCGCGGATTCGTGGCGCTGCAGCGCGCGCTCGGTCCTCGTCTCGCGCTCGATGCGGAGTATGAGGTGAACCTCTTACCGCTGGCGGGCCGGGCGGCGCGTGCGGTGGGTTTCGGCGTCGTCTGGTACGCGCGCTCGAGCCACGGCGGGTGACCGAATCGGGCGCGGCAAAGTGTTTCGCCGCCATGCCGTAGGAGGCGATGCCATGAGACTCACCCGCTTGCGCGTGGTTCAAGGCGTGGCCGCGACGGCCACGTTACCGTTGTGGTCGGGGCCGGCGCAAGCGCAGACCACGCCGGTGATCCGTGCGGCGATGATTCCGAACGAACCCGCCGCGCTGATTTATTACGCGAGCGAAAACGGCTACTTCAGTAGAGCCGGCTTGGACGTTGAGATCACGCAGAACGCTTCGACGCCCGCGATCGTCGCCGCCGTCGGGGCCGGTACCTACGACATCGCGTTCGCGAACATCTCGACGATCGCCGTCGCACATGTGCGCGGCTTGCCGTTCGTGTGCATCGCGCCCGGAGCCGGCTGGGAACCCGGCAAGATCGTCGGCAGCATCATGGTGGCAAACGCTTCAACGCTCAAGACGGCGAAGGACCTCAACGGGAAGACGTTTGCAACGCCCGGGCTCGGGACGATCGGCGAATTCTTGCCGCGCGCTTGGATCGATAAGCACGGCGGCGATTCGTCGACGGTAAAGTTCGTTGAGATTCCGTTTCCGCTCGAGGCTGACGCGCTCGTATCGGGTCGCGTCGACGCGGCATATCTCGTCGAACCGTTTCTGACGACCGCGCTGAAATCCGGGACGGTCCGCTCGTTCGTGTATCCCGACGACGCGCTCGGGACGAGTTATCTCGCGACCGTGTGGTTTGCCACCGCGCCATGGGCAAAGGCACATCCGGAGCTCGTAGCGCGCTTCGTTTCTGCCTTGCGCGACGCCGGACGCTGGGCGAACGCAAATCCTGCGAAGGTCGTACCGATTCTGGCCAAAGACCTGCACGCCGATCCAACTATCATCGCGCAAGCCAACCGTTCGTATTTCTCGGATCGTCTGATCCCAGCCGAGGTGCAGCCGTGGATCGATGTGACCGCGAAATACGCGAAGTTTGCGCCCTTCCCGGCGTCCGACATCATCTACACGCCGCCGGCCTGATTTCTCTGGAAGCAACCAGCCGTTTAGATGCCTGCTTAATCGGGTAGGTTAGTAATGTTACGGAGGCAGTACCCCTCAGCCGTACCGCTAGCCCGTCCACTTGGGATCGTAGAGGTTTGCTCTATGGGAGGCGACTGCTATCCGAGCACGGTTCACGCAATTCGCTGCGGTAAGCGCCGCATCACTGGCGCTGCTGCTGAACGGTGGCGCAGCAGGGGCGGACGACCTCGGTAGCCCGCCGTCCGGCGAAATACCGATCCTCTTCAACGATCATACCGTGTATGCCAAGCCCGACATCCTCGAGCAGGCACGCGTACTGGCCGCACTGGTTCGGAATGGCGAGATCTACGTGCCGCTGCGCAGTATGTTCGAGCAGATGGGCGCGACCGTCTCGGTATCGGCCGACGGCAAAACCATTACCGCCGTCAAGCCCGGAGCCAGCGTCTCGGTGACGTTAGGCAAAACCGAAGTCGTAATCGACGGCGAGTCACGGTCGCTCGACGTGCCGCCGATGATGTACAAGGGCGTCGTCCTCGTTCCGGTGCGCGTGCTCTCCGAAGCGATGGGCGCATACGTGCAATGGGTGCCCACTCGGCGCGTGGTCGTTGTTCGCTACGTCCCATTGGTGGCGCCGCCGCCACCGCCCGTTGTCGTGCCCACCGCGTCGCCGCCGGTGGTTGCACCCACAATTTCGCCGGCCGTCGTGCAAACTGTCCCGACGGCAGCACCGGCCGCCGCCACGCCCGTGCCGGCGGAGCGCTCGTACATCGGCTTCGTCCAAGCCGCATACTCGACTCCGAAGAATTACAACGAGTTCGTGGCCGGCGCATACTGCGACACCTACATCTTGAACGCCGTCTACGCACCTCTGAATTCGAGCTTCGCCCTGAAAGCCGACTTTCGCCAAGATTCGTATGTGACCAGCAGCAATACCGTGGATGCATTCGGCAACCACTACACGCAATTTGCGACCATCGACGGCGGCACCGCATTCACGCCCGTGTTCATGGCGCGCCAAAGCAGCCTGGATATCCGCTTGGAGTATCAGGTCCTGAAACCACGGATCTACGCCGGCGTGGCCTACCTCCACGACGCCAATAACTACGGATATCCGAATTTGAACGCGCTCGGCGTCGGGCTGGAGAAATTGCCCGATCTCCGGCCGGGATTGAGTTTTTACGGCTCCGCGTTCTACTATCCGAACGCGTCGGGCACGTATACCGTCAGCAATCCGGCGAGCCCCAATTTCGGCGCCGGCTATCAACAACAGTACCAAATCATCAAATACGATATCGGTGTCGCGCTCGCCATCGCGCATTCACCGGCCTATCTATTCGGTGGCTTCGGCGGCGATCATTATACCGCGACCAAAAATGCACCGGTCGGTCAGATCCATGACGGCCCGTATATCGGCCTCGGCGTGAAGATCTAGCCGCGATGAGGACGAGCAACATGTTCATGACCCCGCGCCTCTTCACGCAGCGGCTCGCCGCGCTCGCGTCTCTCTTGTCGCTGGCCGCGTGCGGTTCGTGCAACTGCAACGTGCCCGGTTTCAGCGCCGTCGCAAATGCGGTTCCGACCACGGTTCCGACGACACTGCCGACGACGTTCCCAACGACGGGGCCCGGCGGTGTGCCGACGACGGCTCCGACGACGTTCCCGACGACGGTTCCGACCGCGCTCCCGACGACGGTTCCCGTCATCGCCTGTAGTCAAGGCGCCGGAGCGCTGACGTTGGGAGCGGCGCTGGCGCCGTTCGCGTTGCTGGCGGGCTCGACGATCACGAATACCGGTTTGACCAACGTGACGTATGCCGCCGGGGCGACCACGGGCAGTTTCAATGACGATCTCATCGGCGTATCGCCCGGCACCGCGGTGGTCGGCTTCTACCCACCGGGAACCGACACGGACGGCCCCGCCGCAATTTACGCGACCGGCGCCGGATATAGTAACCAGCCGGCAGTGACACTCGCCGCCCAAAGTGCCTTGACCACCGCGTATAACAACTTCGCCGGCGTGGCGCCGACGGTCACGTTCCCCGGTGGTCAAGACCTCTCGCAGGCCAATGTGCCGGCCCACCCTACCGGCACATTACCCGCCGGCGTTTATGCGTCGGCGTCATCGATGGGGATCTTGGCCGGCAATCTCACGCTCGACGGTGGCGGCAATCCTCAGAGCGTTTTCATCTTCCAGGCGGGGAGCACGCTGACGACGACGCTCAACGGCGCAAACAGCGGTAATGTCATTCTCATCAACGGCGCCAGCCCGTGCAATATCTATTGGCAGGTGGGCAGTTCGGCTGTGCTCGGCGCCCAGACATTCTACGGAAACGTTCTTGCATTGAGTTCGATCACGCTCACATCGGCCACGCAGTTTACGGGCCGCGCGTTGGCGCGCAACGGTGCCGTCACCATCTCCACTGCATCGCTCATCACGAATCCCGGCGGCAAATGACGGCCGGCTAACGCCCACCGGATCTTCAACGGGATCGGCCACAACGTGCCGCAAGAAGCTCCGCAAGCCTTCGCCAAAGCCATCGTCGACGTCGATACGTTCTAAGTCATCCCCCTAAATCGAAGAGCAGCGGCCACCTTGGGTGCCGCTGCTCTTGTATGTGCGGATCGATTGGGGCTAGTCGTTGGGGTTGCCGTCGAAGCCCGGGTAACGCGGTTCGAGCTGGAGCTCGTCTTTGAGCACGGTCATCGCCGATCGTCCGGCCGTTCAAAGCTGCAGCTCCACTCCCGGTTCCTATCTCTTCGAAGTCGACTTCGATAACTGAATCCCCGCGCTTGGCGCTATTCCGGTTGTCCGATCGAATAGCGCCAAGGCGCGACGCGTACCTCGAGCCATGGATACGTCATGCGATGCCGAGCAAATCGTAGATGCTCTTGCGGCGCGGATTCTGCGAGCTGAAGCTGACGGCGATGCAATGCTGCGGACAGTCGTCCTGGCACAGATAACACGCCTGACAATCGTTGGCGTAGGCGATCGTGACCTTCTTGGCCTCCGCATCCATGCGCAGCACGTCGGTCGGGCACGAGTCGACGCAAATGCCGCATCCGTCGCACAGCGTCAGGTCGATCGTCAAGCGGTCGTTATGCATAGGCTGCGGCATCATAGGTGCCGTTCATCATCGCGGCCACCGGGCTGAGGCGGCGCCCGCCGGTCGACGGCGGCTGCAGCGGAAAGCGTTCCAGCGGAATTGCTTCCCGATCGAACACCGGGACGCCGCCCGCCGTCCGCGTGATGCCGTGCCACACGAACCATTCGTCGTCGTTCGTTTCCGGGTAGTCTTCGCGATAAAACGATTCCCGGCTCTCGGTGCGATCGAGCGCTGAGAGGTACTGCGCTCGTGCAAACTCGACGATGTTGCGTGCTTCGTGAAACTTGGCGAGCTCGTGAGGATCCGGTGCGTGGCACGACTCGAGCGCGGCCCGCATCTCTTCGACGACCTCGAGCTTGCGGTACAGTTTGCCGGCGTTGTTCAGCACGCCGTCCACGACCGACGTTTCGAGCCATGCCATGCGATCGTGGATATCGTCGGGGCTGAGGCCGCGCTGCGGGCGCGCGAGCGGTGCACGCATCGCATCGATCAGCGTCCGGATATCGCCGGCGTTCAGGTCCGGCAGCGGCAGTTCGCACGCTTCATGCGCCGCGGTTTGGCCCGCGATGTAACCAGTGTTCATCGCGAACGCCGTCGGGCTGCCGGCGCTGGAGTGCGTGCCGGTCGCTTTGTTTTTGGCATTCGATCCGGTTGCGAACAGCCCGTCGAGATTCGTCCGGCACTGCAGGTCGATTTGCACGCCGCTCATCCCGTGCGCCCAGGCACCCCATTGCGGTTCGATCAGCAGCGGGTTCTCGCGCGGATTCGGGATGTGGTCGGAGAGAAGGATCTGCGAATTGCGCGACCAGACCGTTTCGAGATCCGACCAGTACGAAGCGTCGCAGGTGCGCAAATCGATATAGCACGGCCCGCGGCCATCGTTGATCTCTTTGACGAATGCTGCGACCACGCGCGAGAGTTCGCTGCGCTCGAAGCGCACCGGGTCGTATTGCGCCATGAATCGGTCGCCGGCTGCATTGATCAGCTGCGCGCCGTGCGCGACGGCGATGTTGTAGCCGCCAAGGTCGTAGTTCTTCATCAGGACGGTGAACGTGCCGCCGCAGCCCATCTCGAGATCGACGAGCCGCGTCCCGGCGCGATAGGCGATCGCCGCGCCGTCGCCGGTGACGTTGTCGATGTGCCACTTGCCCTTCATCGCCATGACGCCCATGGCGAGGATCGTGCGCTTGGCGCGAAACACGTACGATTTGCCGTCGCGGGTTCCGAAGCCGAGGGCCCCGATGATGCTGCCCTTCGTCGGGTGCGCCCCGTCGCTCGTCAGCAGGTCGACCGCGGCGACGCGATCGTAGATGCGGACCCCTTGCGCGAGATTGCGGCGGCGCAGCTCTTCCATCGTTTTTTTCGGCTGATACTGCATGCAGCGGACGTCGACCATGCCGCGGCTCGCGAAGCGCCGGATGTTCCCGTCCTCATCGCGCGAGATCGGCACGTCCCAGGACGCGATCGTCTTGACGCGCTCGCGGGCGCCCTCGAGCAACTGCCACGTCCAGTCCTGATCGCACATGTAGGCCCCGTGCGAGATGAACTCTTCCGCCCAAATGTTCAGGTCGTCGGAGTCGATCGGGCAGGTCGTGACGCCGCCCGACATCGTCGAGGCGCCGCTGCGCGCGACGTGCGCCTTTTCGACCAGCACGACGTCGGCGCCGAGCTCGCTTGCCCGCAACGCCGCCCAGGCGCCGCCGAACCCGCCACCGAGGACCAGGACGTCGGTGTCGATCACCTCGGCGTCGATGGATACTGACACGCTAGCGCTCCTCGAACGGGTCTTTGTTCGCTACGCGAACATTTGTGCGTTATACGAACGAGGATCGGTTCTTTCCGGAAGGCGAACGCCCTGCCCGTAAGCACCGGGATGGCGATGCGTGCCGAGAGAAAATTTTGCCTCATGACGCGGGACGAAGCGGCGCAAGAACCGACCGTTGAGGAGCAGATCGCGAAGCTGGTCCGCTACATCGGCGTGGTCTATAACGTCGTCCTGAATCGCGATCCGGATGCGGCGGAAATCCAGAAGCACGGCAACGAGATGTTGCGCGGGCTGACGCCGATCGATTTCTTCAATAACATCACGTTCTCCGAAGAACGCAAGAGCCAAGCCCCGCTCTATGTGGTGCCCGGCCACTTCTACTCGCCGATCGTCAACCCGGCGGAACTCCACCACTACGTGCGCGCGCTCGCGAACGTGGGAGCCGAGATCACCGGCATTTCCATCGACCGGGATGCGATGATTGCGACGTGGGAGCGGCTCGTGCCGCTTCTGACGACAGCTCCGTTTGCCGACATGCAAACGGCGGGCTCCCGGTATTTCTACGACAATCAAGCCTACGGCTTCGGCGACGCCGTCGTGCTGCAAGCCATGATTCGCGACCGGCGGCCCAAGCGGCTGGTTGAGATCGGCAGCGGCTATTCGTCCGCTTGTTCGGCCGACACCGTCGACACGTTTCTCGATGGGGATTGTGAGTTCACGTTCATCGAGCCGCGTCCGGAGCGCTTGCGCGCGATCCTCGGTGACCGCGCAAGCGGCGTCCGCATCGTCGACGCTCCGGTGCAGCGCGTTCCGCTCGACCTCTTTGAAGAGCTCGCCGCCGGCGATATCCTCTTCATCGACTCCACCCACGTGCTGCGCACCGGCAGCGACGTTTGCTACGAGTTGCTCGAGGTGTTGCCGCGCATCGCGCCCGGCGTGGCCGTCCAGATCCACGATATGTTCTGGCCGTTCGAGTATCCGCGCAACTGGATTCTCGACGACAATCGATCGTGGAACGAAATCTACGCTGTGCGCGCGTTCTTGACGCAGAACGATCTTTGGCGAATCAGTTTTTTCAACGATTATTTCGCAAAATACGAGCGCGAGCGGATCGAACGCTCGTTGCCCCGGTTCGCCGGAAATGCGGGCGGGGCGCTCTGGCTCGAGCGCCGTTAAGAGTTCGTTTCGCCCGGGCGCCTTGCAGGATCACCCAAGCAAGGGGCCGGATTGTTGGATGCTTATGGGGATCGAAGACATCCTGCGCGAGAACGACCAAAAGCGCGGCCGTACCGATCCACGACAAGATGCGTATGAGCGCGAATTCCAAGCGCGCTTCCTGTACTCAGAAACTGTCGCGGCGGCTCTCCTTGGCGCGCTTCTTGCGCTCCGCGACAAGGCCATCGGGGAGCCCGTTCGGCTACCGATCGCAGCTAAGCCGTCGGAGACGCCCGTATTCATCGAGTGCGAAGGCCTCGTGCGCCTCACGCTCCTGTGCCACATTCGGGCCGATCAAACCGGCACCGCCCATTGTTCGCTGATCGATCTCGGCATGTCACGTAATGCCGGCCGAATCATTCGCGGTTCGTTCGAACCGGTGCGTGGGAACTCCGGAGTACGGCCGGGCAAGCTCGGCATCATCGAAAAACACTTCGCCGTCGACCACGCGAAGTTTCGCGCCGCGATCGAAACGCTGGCCCGTCAGCTCTAACTAGCCTTCAGTGGTGGTGGTGGCGGCCGGCCATGTGGCGATCGGCGGCCGGCAGGTGCGGGTTCGTCCACGTCGTTTGATCGGCGTAGATGATGTGCAGCGGCACGCACGTCGAGAGCGCCGTGCGGAGCGGAAACACGTTGCGGTCCAAGCCGAATTGATGCTTGATCTCGACGTTTGGTGAGAACTTGCCCACGTCACGCACCTCGGCGACCAACCGTCCGCGCGCCAAGAGCCCGAAGTCGATCGTGGTCATCACCTTGCTCGTGACGTTCGTGTAGTCGATCGACAACGTACCGTTCGCGGGGATCGGCGCGAGTTGGCTGTACTGGAAGCCGTACGGATCCGTCCAGTAGTAGGGCGTGAGGGGGTAGAATGCGGGCGCGAACGCCGAGTAGGCCGGCATGCTAATCGACTTTTGCGGATCGCAGGTCGTCACGTTGACCAGTGCGCTCGGCGCCGGTTGAGCGAGGGCGGCAGCCGTCGTGGCGAGCAGCATCAGAGCGGCCAGAATCGGAATACGCATCATTTCTCCTTGAGTGCCAACAGGTTCGTCGCTTCGCTGCGGTCATGGATGTCGGCCAGCAAGCCGGCATCGCTTAGGTCGAGCGGTGCGGAGTTCTTCCAATCGTGATGGACGATCTGTTGCAATCGGTCGACCACGATGTCGTCGTGCACCTCGATTGCGAGTTCGCGGCGGCCGTCGAGGCTGAAAGAGGATCGTTTTCACATCGTAGGGGATTGTCAAGAAATGAACGACGACGTATTCACGCTCGGGCGGCGGGCGTTTCTCGCTTCCGGCGCGGTGATGCTGGCGGGTTCGCATGTAGCCCTCGCCCAGACACCCGGCCCGCGCCGGATCGACGTTCACAATCATTTGATCCCGCCGCCGTATCTCGCGATGGGGCGCAAGCAAATCGAAGCCGGGGCCGATGTCAACCCGGATGCGGTGCTCAATTGGAAACCGCAAACGGCGATCGAAGAGATGGATCGTACGGGCGTCGCCGTGGCGATGCTCTCGATGTCGACACCCGGCCTCGCGATGCTCAGCAACAATCGCGATACCGTACGGAAGCTGGCTCGCGAATGTAACGAATACGCGGCGGGCTTGCGGCGCGATTTCCCGGGACGCTTCGGGAACTTCGCCGCGATGCCGCTCCCCGATGTCGATGGTGCGCTTGCTGAGGCGGAATACGCGCTCGATGTGCTCAAGGCCGACGGCATCGGCTTGCTCTCGAGTTACGGCGCAAAATATCCCGGCGATCCGTCGTTCAAGCCGCTCTTTGCGGAGCTCAACCGGCGCAAGGCCGTGGTGTTCGTCCATCCGACATCGCCGCAATGCTGCGCGACATCGCTGCCCGGCATTGCGGCATCGCTCGATGAGTTCATGTTCGAGATCACGCGCACGATCACGAGCATGCTGTTCGGCGGCACGTTCTCACAATTTCCGGACATCCGCTTCATCTTCACGCACGCGGGCGGCACGACGATGCCGATCTCCGCGCGCATCCAAGCGTTCGGCGCCCGCCATCATGAGTTCGATGCCGCGGTTCCGGACGGTGTCATCGCCGAACTCAAACGGCTGCACTACGACATCGCGAATTCGACGAACCCGTCAGCGATGTCGGCGCTGATGAATCTGGTGCCCGTCTCGCAGATCCTGTTCGGCAGCGACACGCCCTACGTACCGATTGCCGTCACCGCAAAGGGTTTCGATGCGATGACGCTTGCCGACGACGTGCGGGCAGCGATCAATCGCGGCAACGCCCTCAAACTGTTTCCGCGGCTCGAAGGTTAAGGCTCGGCGGCATTGCGAATCTAACCGGAAGCCCGCCCGGCGCTACTTCCTAAGGAGCTTCCGATGCCGAGACCGCAGATCCGCCATATCGCTCTTTTTGCCGACGATACCGCCGCGGTGGCGAAGTTCTACGAAGACGTGTTCGAGATGGACGTCGTGCATCGCAGTCCGTCCGGTTCGGGTGCGGTCTTCCTGAGCGACGGTTACATCACCGTTGCGGTGCTGCCGCACAACGCCGACGGACAGGCCGTGCGCGGGCTCAACCATTTTGGGTTCAAGGTCGACAGCAACGCGGAGATCGGCGAGCGCATCACGCGCGCCGGACTTCGTGCGCCGCGCAAGCGCCCGGCCGACCGCCCGTATGCCGAACAACGCGCCCTCGACCCCGAAGGCAATATGTTCGACATCTCGCAGCATGGCTTTCAGCGCGTCGAAACGGAAGCCGAGCGCTCCGGGGAGCCGGCCAAAGTGCCGGTTGGCGCCGCTACGAAATGATCCATCAGCCCAGCCGCGGCGCGTGGCTGGCAGGTACCGGCGCGACGATCGGGGCGATGGGCCTCGGCGGCCGGCTTGCGGTTGCGCAAAGTGATTCGGCCGTGCGCATTGCCGGCGCGAGTACCGAAGGGCTCTGCGAAGCGTACTACGCCGAAGAACTCGGTCTCTTCAAGCGCCACGGACTGAACGCCGACGTGCGCGTGCTCCCGACGGCCGCGCCGATCGCGCCGGCCGTTGCATCGGGTGACTTGCACATCGGTGCGGGAAATGCGCTGCAAGTCGGAACCGCGCACGCGCACAACATCCCGTTCGTCATCATCGCCACCGCCGAAGTGCACGACAAGCGCTTCCAGAACAGCGCGGTTGTCGTGGCCAAGCAATCGCCGATCGCCTCGCCCAAAGATCTGGGCGGCAAGTCGGTTGCCGTTTCGACGCTCAACGGGCTCGAGGCCCTTGCCGCGGTCGCGTTGATCGATCAGGCCGGCGGTGACGTCTCAACGGTGAAGTTCGTCGAGATGGGACCGCTCCTCGTGACCGATGCGATCGTCACGGGCCGCGTCGATGCCGGCGTCCTACCCGAACCGATGCTCTCGGCGGCCAAAGACCGCACGCGCTCGATCGGCAGCGGCGACGACGCGATCGGTGCACACACCGTGCAAACGGTATGGTACGCGCTGCGTTCGTGGCTCGAAAACAACAAAGATGCCGCGCGCCGCTTCGCCGCCGCCATCTACGCCGCCGGCGATTGGGCCACCGCGAATCCGGAGAAAGCGGCCGTCGTGCTGCACAAGTATATCTCGATCAACGAACCACGCGCCTACGGCCGCTTTTCAACGAAACAGGATCTCGCCGGGATGCAAGCCGTGTTCGATGCCGGGGCCAAGTACAAGTTTCTGCCGCAGGTCTATGCGGCCGACTTCGTCTGGGACGGGAGCTGACTACATCACGACGGCAATCTTGCCGACGTGCGCATCCGCTTCCATGTAGGCCTTCGCGGCGGCCAGCTCGTCAAAAGCAAACGCGCGATCGACGTGTGGTTTGAGGCGCCCCGCGGCGATCAGCGGAAGAAAATCTGCCTTGAACCCGCGCACCGCGGCAGCGCGTTGTTCCGGCGAGCGCCCGACCGCCGAGACGCCGAAGAGCTTGAGCCGTTTGGCGTGCAGCGTAGCGAGGTCGATCGTGCTCTCCAGCACGCGGTCGAGGTAGCCGACCATCGCGAGCCGCCCTTCGTAGGCCATACTGCGCATACACTCGCCGAAGACCGTGCCCCCGATCGCGTCGATGACGATGCCGGCGCCTTTTCCCCCGGTTACCTCCATGACGCGATCGTAAAAGTGCGGGCCGCGTGTTTCGATGCCCACGTCGAGACCGAGCGCGCGCAATTGTTCGAGCTTAGCGGGTGATCCCGACGTCCCGATCGTCTTGGCACCGAGCGCTTTGGCGGCTTGGATCGCGCCCACACCGACCCCGGAGGACGCGCCGGCAACGAGCACCCATTCGCCGGCTGTGAGTTTCCCCTGAGCGACGAGCATGTCGTGGACGACGAGAAAGATCAGCGGCGTGCAGCCGGCCTCTTCCCACGTAAGCGTGTCGGGCACCAACATCGCAACCGCGGCCGGCATCAGCACGTACTCGGCAAACGTGCCGCGGCTGGTAGCCATGACGCGGTCACCCGGCTTGAACGCCGTGACGCCGGCACCGGCGCGCACGACCTCGCCCGCGCCTTCGGTTCCCGCCGGACGCGCATCGCCGCCGGCACCGTGCAGATCGTGACGCGACATCAGTTCGCCGCGGTTGAGGCCGGCTGCGCGCACGCGCACGAGCAGTTGACCCTCCGGGGGGTCCGGAATCGGGATGTTCCGTTCCTCGAGAACGGTGCCGTCGGCGCCGGAACGAATCCAGTACGATCGCATATCAGCTCGCGAGAAAGAGCGCGTCGCCGTCACGCACGACGTCGTAGCGCCGGATGGCGTCGGTGCACGGAGGGACGGTTGCTTCGCCGGTCTCGAGGCTGAAACCGCCGCTATGGAGCGAGCAGATGAGGTTGCCGTCTTCAACCCAGCCGTCGCTGAGCGAAGCCATACCGTGCGAGCACTCGTCGCTCAAGGCGAAGTACCGGCCGGCGATGCCGACAACGGTCAGCGGTTCGTATCCTGAAACGGCGATGCGCTTCGGTTCGCCTTCGGTCAACGTATCGACCGCGCAGAGAAAAACACGCGTTAAACCGGCTTCGCGAAACCAGGCGATCGATTCGGCGAAGGCCGCATCGGTCGCGCTCGGGTCGTAGCGTGCGCCGACGTCGCGCATGAACGCGTGTTCGGCGTCGTAGAGCGAGATGCGATGCCGGATGCCCGCGGCGTCCAAACCGCGTTGGACGGTCTCACGGCCGGTCGCGTCGGTATGCGGATCGATGCGTCCGAAGATCGTTAGCAACGGACCGCCGATCTCGCCGGCGCGCGCGAGCGAACCGGCATCGCCGTCGCCCGCCAAGTCGCCGTCGTGCAGTCCGGTTGGATAGAACAACGCCGTGGCCTTCACGAGCGGCGAGAGCGCGGCGCGAAAACCCACGTGACCGCCCAGGCAGAATCCCACCGCGCCGATTTGCTCGGCGATGACGCCGGTGCGCGCGGCGACGAAGGCCAGCAGGGCCGCGATGTCATCGTCGAAATCGCGCACGCTCATGCGTTTTGCGCACGCCTGTCCGCGGTCGCGTCCGGCATCGTCGAAGACGTACGCCGTGCCCGGCGCTTCGTATCTCCAATAGATCTCGGGCGCGGCGACGACGAAGCCGTACCCGGCGAACCGCAAGATCATGCGCTGCGTCGATTCGGTAAGCTGAAAGATATCTGAGTAGAACACGAGCGCAGGCCGCGGAAGGTCGTCGGCCGGCCGTGCGAGCATCACTCGCATTACCCCGCCCGTACGCGGCAGGTCAACGAACTCGGTCTGAACGCGCATCAAACGGCCTCATAGCAAACTGCGGGGAGAACGTGCATATGCTGGATACCGCGACCGAAACCCGCTCCATCATTCCCGGGATGAGCAAGCTCTACGCGAGATTCGCACCGTACAGCTACGCGTTCATGCGCTTCTGCAGCGGCGCGATCCTCGCACCCCACGGCATCCAAAAGCTGTTTTACGGCGGGGTGGCCGGCAACGCGGTGGCGGTGGCCAAGATGGGCCTCTATCCCCCGGAGTTCTGGTCGTACCTGGTCGGCTTCACGGAGTGTTTCTGCGCGATCGCGCTGGCGCTGGGGTTGTTTACCCGCGTCGCGGCGCTGTTCATCATCGGCGAGATGGCCGTGATCGCGTTCGCCGTGCAGATCAAGTTCGGGTATTTCTGGACGCAACGCGGCAACGAGTTCCCGCTCTTTCTGTTCCTACTCGCGTTGGCGATTTTCTTCCGCGGCGGCGGACGCTACTCGCTCGACCACCTCATCGGCAAGGAAGTTTAAGGGATCGCCATGTTTGCAAAACTGAACCACGTCGCGATCGTGTCGGACAACTACGCGGCACAAGGGGTCTTTTATCAAGGTCTGTTCGACCTCAAGTCGGGTTCGACGGCCAAATTCAACACCGGAGCGCTCGCAATCGGCGACGGCTACGTCGGCATGAACATCAATCCGCGCGTGTGCGGACGGCAAGCCGGCTTGGATCACTTCGGCATTCAGGTCGAGGACGTCGATCTCGTGCGGTCGCGCGTCGCGAAGAAGTGGCCGCATATCGAAATCACCCAGCGGCCCAGCAATCGCCCGTTCGCGGGGCTGGGGATTCACGATCCGATCGGAACGTATTTCGACCTCTCGCAAAAAGGGATGGCGAATCGGAACTTCGTTTACGAAAAGCCGGCGTGGGAACAGGACCGCGTGTTCACGCACTTCGCTCTGCGCACGCTCGAGCCCGAGCGTCTGGCTGAATTCTACGGTGAGGTGTTCGAATTGAACGTTACCTCGGAGAACGGCTCGTTCAAGCTCTCCGACGGCCGTATCAGCCTCGTGATCATTCCGTGGCGGCTCTCCGACTACAACGGCAGCGGAATCGAGCGCCCGGCGATGGATCACCTGGGCTTCGAAGTCGAAAGCCTCGAAGCGTTTCATGCCGACCTCAAACGCATCACCCGCAATCCCGATCTGCATCCGAAGAGCTTTGAGTTCAGCGAGGAGGGCGCCGTGCGCAAGAAACTCTTCGAACGCACGAATCTCGGCGATGAATACATGGCCGATCTCGACGGCGTGCTGCTCGCAATCCGGGAGCGCAAGGCCGCCTGATGCGCGCCCGCGCATTAGCCGTGCGCGTGGTGGGCGCGGCCCTGGTGGTGCTCTTGTCGGGGGCTGCGCCGTCGATTGCGCAGGACGACGCCACGATCGTCATTGCCGGAACGGCCAACGACTCCGGGGGCGAGATCTTTTACGCCAAGGACCTCGGCCTCTTCGAGAAGGCCGGTTTGAAAGTGGACGTTCAAGCGTTCAACAACCCCGGCGCCACCGCGGCCGGTGTTGTCGGCGGAACGCTCACGGTCGCCGCGATGACGATACCTGGCATCGCTGCGGCGCGCGAAAGCGGGCTGCCGATCAAGATCATCGCCCCGTCCTCCATCTATGCGAGCGCCATGCCGACCTCGGGCATCATCGTGCTCAAGAACTCAGCGATCAAGAAAGCATCCGACCTCAACGGGAAGACGATCGCGACGCGCGACATCTCGAACATGAGCTACTACGGGGCGAAGGCCTGGATCGATAAGAACGGCGGGGACTCGAAGACGATCAAGTGGGTTGAAGTCAACGATCCGCAGACCGTCGCGGCGATGAAGGCGGGCCGCGTCGACGCCGCGTCGGTGAGCGAACCCGCGCTGGACGACGCCCTCCACGGACCCGACGCGCGGCTGCTCGCCGCATGCTACGACGCGATCGGCGACAAGTTCATGATCGCCGCCTACTTCACCACCGAAGATTACGCGCGCATGCACCCCGACATCGTGCGCAAAATCAACGTGATCATCCTCGCGGCTGGTGCATGGGCGAACAAGAATCACGCGCAGTCGGCGAAAATTCTCGAAAAATACTCCGGCGTGCCGATGCTGCCGGGATATACGCGCGTCACGTACGCCGAGCGGATGCGGCCGGCCGACGTGCAGCCCGTGCTCGATCTGTTGGCGAATTACGGGGTGCTCAAGGTGCCGATGCGGGCGACCGACCTGTTCGCGCCGCAAGTCCCTTAAGCGTTGGCTTCGCGGTCCTGCGGGGACATCAAGTAGGATTGTAGCGAGATGGCGCGCGTGCCGCAGGGCACCAAGCGCGCCAGCAGATTGCGCAACTGCGTAAACTCCGCCGCAGTCAGGCAGTCGAAGAGCGAATCGTTCACCGGCGCTTGGAGTGCGGCGAGATCGTTGAGCAGTTTGCGCCCGGCCGGGGTCACGGTGAGGAGCACGCGCCGCTTGTCCTTCGCGTTGACGCCCTTGTGCACCAAGCCCGCGCGAACCAATTTCGCGACCTCAGTAGTGATGAACGCGCCCGAGAGGTGCAGGTGCTCGGCGACGGCGTTGACGCCGATCCCATGGCGGCCTTGTAGGTGGGCGATCGAGATCAGCGTCGTGTAGGCGATCCCCGTCAACCCGAGGTAGGCGCCGAAGCCGGAACGGATGTCGTTCACCAGAGCGGAAAACGCGAGAAAGTCGTGGATGAAGGAGCGAAACTCGGTGTCGGTGCCGTTGACGAGTAATTGCGGTTTCGAAACGGTTTGGTGACGAGCTTTCATTTAGGTTAGGTCTTCGATGAGGGCGCGCAAACGTCCGGCGTCGGCATCGATCGCATCTTCGCGGACGTCGACGGGGGCAAACTGCGCGCGCGTGAAACGGGCGCGCTCTTCGAACGGCACCGTCGCGTCGATACCGAGCTTGGCGCGAATGCCGTTCGCTCCGACGCGAACGTACTCGTGACCACGAGCACCGGGGATGGTGAAGAGGTCGCGCGAGGCTTCCATGCGCGTCGCGATCGCGTACTCGACGTCGGCCGGATCGCGAATATCGATGTCGTCGTCGACGACCGTGACGAGATCGAGATCCTTGAGCGCGCCGAACGCGGCCAAGATGGCGTTGCGCTGCAAACCGTTGTGCTGCGGCGCCGTCTTGCGTACTTGGATCACGGCGTGGAAGCGGTGCAGTCCCCCGGCCGTCATTTCCGCATCGACGACGATCGGTACCGAAGCCGTAAGCACTTTGAGCAAACTGGCTTCGAGGACGTATTTGCGCAACATGACGGTTTCGCGTCCGTAGCCGTTGATCGCGTGATAGATCGGCTTGGTACGGTGCGTGATCGCGGTGATCTCAACCACCGGTGCTATCCCCGGCGTCGAGAGATACCCCACGAATTCTCCGAAGGGCCCTTCGGGCACCGTTTGGTCGGGCAGGATGCGCCCTTCGAGGATGATCTCGCTTTCGGCCGGCACGATCAGCGGTTGCGTGATCGCGTCGGTCACCGGCAGCGCGCGTCCCGCGAGGCCGCCGGCAACGGCGAGTTCGTCGGTCGTTTCGGGCATCTGCGAGCCCATCGTCGCGGCCGTATATTGCAGCGCGATATCGGTTCCGATGCAGATCGCGATCGGCAACGCCTCGCCGCGGGCCTTGGCACGCTCCCAGGCGACGCGCAGGTGGCGTCCGAGATCGAGCTGGATCGCAGCGGTATTGGGGCCGACGAGTTGTAAGCGATGATAGGAAGCGTTGTAGACGGACGTTTCCGGGTCGCGTGTGACGACGACGCCGGCCGTGATGAAGCGGCCGGAGTCGGGCGCCGTGTGTTTGAGAACCGGCAAGAAGCGGCCGATGTCGATGCCGCTCGTGATCACGTTCTGCTGCGCCGGCGCGGACGCCGTGAGTTCGGGAGTGAGCGGTCCGGCGAGCGCGCGGACGATGAATTCGCGGATCGTCCGGTAGTCGACGCCGAACGCCGCTTCGCAGTTTTCACGCGCGGCGAGAAAATTGCCGACGACGGGAATCGTGTAGCCGCGTACGTCCGTGAACAGCAGCGCGGGGCCGCCGTCGAGCCGTTTCATCAGTCCGGCCGTTTCGAGTTCGACGTCGACCGGAGCCGTATAGGCGCGCAACCGGCCACGCTGCGCCATGCGCGAGAGGGCGGCGCGAAAGCGCGTATCGAGGATGCCGGTGGGCGTCGTTGCGGTTGCGCTCATCGTGCGTTTACCGCTACGGCCTTGAGGGCGACGGTGGGCGCGTCGGCGGGCAGATCGTAGGAGCCGAGCATTGAGTCGACGAGGCCCGTTGCCCGTTCCCAGTCGTAGGTGCGGAACGAGTGCGCCTTCGTGACGAACATCGCGCCGGCATAGAACATCTCGTACTGTGTGTGACGGGACCCGAACTCCGAGCCAACCGCATCCCAAGCCAGCTTGTAGAACTTGACCTTGTCGTGGGCGTCGCTGACCGGCGATTGTTGCGTCGCATCGATGTACTCCGCGATCTCGGGATTCCCGAAATCGAGATACGACGAAGGCTGTGCGATCATGCCGCCGCCCGTTATTTCGCGTAACGTGTGCGCAACTTTCGGATACAGTTGCTGCGTGAGAACTTGGGCCGCATAGAGCGTATGCCGGTCGGGGATGTAGTAGGCGCCCTGCATCATTCCCTTCGCCTCCATCGCGACGACGAGAGCGTCGACCATGGCCGTTTCCGCCGCGAGCTGCCCAAGCATTTCGCGCACCGGCGGAAGGCCGAGGATGCCGTTCGTCTCGGCGGCCCGCCGAGCGAGACCCAGCAGAAAGCGCAGCTTCACGGTCAGCCGGATCATCGACTGATAATTCTGATAGACGTGCGCGGGGGTGGCGTGGAACTGCTTCTGGCACATCTCGAGGTTGCTGTCGACGAAGACGCGCTCCCACGGGACGAGCACGTCGTCGAAGTAGATGACCGCATCGTTTTCATCGAACCGCGCGGCGAGCGGGCTGTCGAACACCGATGCGGCGCTCTCTTCATACGACTTGCGTGAGAGAACTTTCAGGCCGGGGGTGTTCATCGGAACGACGAACGAGACGGCATACTTCTCATCGCCGGGTCGCAACGGCTGGATGCACGTCACGAAGATCTCGTTTGCGAATACGGCGCCGGTCGCGAGCATCTTGGCCCCGCGAATCGTGATACCGCGTGCATCTCGATCGACGACACCGGCGGCCAAAAACTCCGTACTCTGTTCGCTCGCGCTCTTCGAACGATCGGCTTGCGGGTTGATCAGCGCGTAGGTGAGGTAGATGTCGTTATCGCGCGCAAACGTATAGTAATCGCTGACCGCAGTGGCGCGTTTGCGATCGTAGGCTTCGAAAACGTCGCGCCCCATGTGCAACCCGGCGATGCACGAGCCGACGTGGTCGGGACCGCGCCCGATGAAGCCGCCGGTCATTTCGGACAATGCCTCGAGCGCGTGCCGCCGTTCGACTAGATCGTTATAGGTGTGCGGAAGCTGCCAGATGCGGTTCGCGCGCCGGCCGTCGTCGAGTGCGTACGTCATGCGATCGACGTGCTCGGCAGAATTCACGAGATCGTACAGCGAAGCAATCGAGTTGACCGCGTTGGCAAACGCCGGGTCGCAGGTGACATCGTCGACGCGCCGTCCATCGATGAAAACCGTCCGCCCGTCGCGCAACGACTCCGTGTGAGCGCGTCCGGTTTTGAGCATCGTCATCCTCCTTGCGTCAGCCGGGAACGCCGGCGACGACTTCGATCTCGACGAGCATGTCCGGATTTCCGAGCTCGCAAAATGCTGCGGTACGGGCCGGAAACGGCTTCGGCATCACTTCCACATAGACGGCGTTGAACGCATCGCGATCTTCGACGTTGCGCAAGTACACGGTCACCTTCAACGCGTGCTCTAGCGAGGTGCCGGCGGCTTCGAGTACCGCCGAAAGATTGGCTAGGCAGCGACGCGCCTGATCTGCGACGTCGCCCATCTTGCCGGTTTCGCGATTGCGTCCGGCTTGTCCCGACGTGAAAACGAGATCACCCCAACGGATCGCTTGATTGAACGGACCGGTGGGGATCGGCGCGCCTTCGGTTTTGATCGGGATCTTTTTCACGCGTGCGTCTCCGCGAGCGAGGTGACGGCATCGTGTGCGATGTCGTCGTCGAACTTCGGCGAACCGCCGCCGACACCGATCGCACCGATGCATACGCCGTTCACGAAGATCGGATAACCGCCCGGATTGAGCGTGACGCCGCCGGGAATGATTTCGGTCAGGCTCATCGGGTACATCGGGCGATCGGCCCACTGCTCGAGCAATTGTTTCGTGCCTTTGCGAAACGCAGCCGCGAGCCGCGCTTTGCCCGCGGCCATGTACGGGCCGTGCCACGCGTCCTCTTTGCCGCGTGCGATGACGACGGGATGCCCCGCCGCATCGAGCACGGCCACGCTGACTTCAACCCCACGCTCGGCGGCGATCCGTTTCGCCGCCTCCACGTAGGTCATCGCCGTGCGGTAGTCCACGCAGTTGCGCTCATTTGGTCGAGAGCGCTCCCATCCGGAGGTAGGCTTCAGCGTTCGTCGCGAGCAGATTACGCATGCGGGTTTCGCCCAGCACGGGCAGCCACTTCAGGACGTTGTCGACCGAGTGCGGCCAATCGCACTCCGGATGCGGGAAGTCCGAGGAGTACATCAAGCACGTCTCTCCCAAGATGTCGAAGACGGCCTTGGTCATCTCCGGACCTTCGTGGGCTTCGATGCAGATCGCGATGCGGCCCATCTTGGCGTATTCGCTGGGCAGGTACTTGAGCTTCGGCACCACGCCTTTGACGTAGTGCACTTGGCTGTCGAGGCGCAAGAGCCAGTTCGGCAGCCAGCCGTGACCGGTTTCCGCGAATCCGACCTTGATGTTCGGATAGCGGTCGAGGATGCCGCCGGCGATGATGTAGGCGAGCGAACGTTGTGCGCCCCAGGGGTGCGCCGCGGTGCGCGCGATCGCCGAGTTGCCCCAGATGTCGCGTGCGCCCGGGAAGTACGGCGGTTCGTAAAAGAAGCTGTGGTGCATGATCGGCAGATGAAGATCGTTCATGATCTCCCACAGCGGATCGAGATCCGGGTCGTCGATCGGCATGCCTTCGGGCAGTGACGGCCAGACCGCGCACAGCCACGGCTCGCCGCCGATTTTCTTCAATTCCGCAACGGCCCACGCAACGTCGTGCCCGGGTGCCAGAAACAAGCCCTTGAGCCGGTCCGTATCCGCGCTGCAGAAATCGCGCATGTAGGTGTGATAGGCGTCGTAGAGACCGGTCGTGAGCGGTGCTTCGAACGAGCTCGACGCGGGCGCCCACGTTCCGGGGATGAGCACGTTGACGTCGACGCCTTCGAGCGTCATGTCTTCCAGCCGGCCTTCCGGGTTGTCGTGCTGGATGCGTTCGTGGCAAACAGCCGAGGAGATGTTCTCCACGCGGCCTTCCACGGCGCCGGCGCCGCCCTTTTCAATTTTCTCAGCGCCGGGCTTCTGGCCGGCGATCCGGTCGTAGGGAATTGGGCGCACCTTGATCGTGTGCCACGGGCCGAGCGGATGCCCGCGCCCCACGGGCGAGTTCATCTCGCGCATGTACGGCGAGAACTCGTCCCACCGGTCGCGGATCGCCTGACCGGCGTACCGGTGAAGCACTTCAAACGATGGGGTCACGTGGCTGTCCACGTCGATGACCCGATATCCGTTACGCATGGTCCCTACCTTGAGCTACAGAAAAGGTATCTTTTTTATAAGATAGCTTTGTTACAAAGTCAATGGCCGTTGAAATCAATGGGCGCGCGGTCGATCCCGCGGGCCTGCCTTTCCTTAACCAGAGCGCGGAAAATCGCGCGGGTGTCCTCGATGCTTTCGATCGGTTTTTCAGCGAACCCGTCGTTTGGCCAACTCGGCCAGCTGGCGTACTCTTTCGCGTAGAGTTGGGCGCGAATCGACGTCGGGTGGAACGGTCGTGTCTTCGAGAGACGTAAGTCGTTGAGGTTGATCCGGCACTTGATCGTCGCTTCGCCCGGGCCCTGGATTTCATTGGTGATCGAGCCGTCGAAGTAGTGGATCGCCGAATCACCGTGCGAGTCGTGCAAGCCGCGCAAGCCGCCCTCGTAGAGACCGATGTTGGCGGCCGCGAGGTAACACTTGTTCTCATAGGCGCGCGCCGTCCGCAGGCCCTTCCAATTGCGCGAATCGCCGTGGCTCATGTTGTTGGGCTCGGAGGTCAGATGGCAGAGCACCTCGGCGCCGTTCATGGCCGTGCAGCGCGCGTTTTCCGGGAACCCGAGTTCGCCGCACGTGATCAAACCGATGTTCCCGATCTCGGTCTTGGCGACCGGAAAGAGATTCTCGCGCCCGAACTTCGCCACGAACTCGGTGTAGATGTCGGCCGGGGTGGTGTAGGGGAACACCCAGCAGTTGTTATTGTTCTTCCAGTGCTTGATGAGGATCTTGCCGTTGGGGCCGAAGAGCATCGAGCAGTTAAAGAAGCGCCGCGGAAAATCGGGGTGCACTTCGAGCATGTTGACGGCAAGATAGATTTTCCGCGCCTTGGCCTTCTCGGCGAAGATGTCGGTGTACGGCCCGGGCACCGTCGTCGCGATGCGGCACCACGCGTCGAGGTTGATCACGCGGAAGTTGCCGTTGACGGCGTACTCGGGCGTCACGACGAGTTTGACGTCGGAGTTGCCGAAGGACGTTACGTAGTCGATCAGCTCGCAAATGCGCGCGATGTTGGCGCGGATGTCGCGGTCGAGCTGCTCGTCGTCGGTGAGGGAGACTTGCCGCGTGATCGTTTGCAAACACGCGACTTCGTAGTTGATTATGTCTGGCATCGGATGCTCCTAACGTTCATCAGCGCGGCGCTTTCAACGCGGCCGGGCTGATGATTTCTTCGGCCGGGAATGCTTGCGGGATCATTTCGTATTTGGCCGCGAAATCGATTATCGGTTGGATGTAACGGGGGTTCACATAATCCCCATCGAGCGAGCGGACGGTGCGCGCGATCACGTCTGCCGGTACGGCGGTGAACCCCGAGACGAGCCCGACGGTCTGCGGCAGGTGCGAATTGTTATAGAGCGCTGATTCGTGCATGGCCTTCGCAAATCTCTCCATTGCGTCGGTATTGGCGGCGACGAAGTCGGAGTTCGCCACGAAGACCTGGGACTGGAAGCGTTGGGAAATCGCAGTCTGCGGACGGGCGAAAACGCGCACCTTTCCGGTTTCGAGGGCCATCGTGAGCAGCGGCTCCGAAAGCGCCATCGCATCGATCCGGTGCGAGGTCAACGCCGAGACGGCCGACGGCGAGGGGACTTCGATGACGTGCAGCGTGCTCGAATCGCCGCCGTTCTTATCGATCCACGCGCGCATCGAGACGGAATTGAGATCTTGCAGCGACTGCGTGCCGATCGTTTTTCCGTTCAGGTCGCGCGCGGTCCGCAACGGCGAGTCCTTCGCGACGAGCATCGCGTTTTGCGGCCGCTCGCTCATGAAGATCGTCGACGGCGCGATGATTTGAAACGGCAAACCGTGCGCGTGTGCTTGCAGCACCGGTACGATGTTCGTATAGGCGACCGCATACGATCCGCCGGCTAATCCGGCGAGTACGACCGCGCCGCCGTGCACGATGCGCGGCTGCACGTCGAGTCCGTATTTCGCGAACAAGCCGGATTGCACGCCGTAATAAACGTCTTTGAAGCCCTCATCGGGCGGACCGGCGACGACGATGGTCGTCGGGCCTTGCGCGAACGAGATTTGAGAGCAGGCGAGCATCAGTGAAAAAATTACGACGAGACGCTGGAGCATCGCAGCGCCTTCTTTGCGTTTGGATTGAGGCCTCTCTCTATGAATTGCGTCTATGTGTTTGGCGCACGCTCGTTCTTTCGGCCTAAACAGTTGGCCCATTGACGGCAACGTTAAGCAGAGGTTATAATTCTTAAACTAGCTTTGTGTCGAAGGTTCCCGGAGGGACCTGACAAGGAGTGTCCCGTGCGCATGGTTTACGGTGCGGCGGTTGCCGCTATTTTGGCGCTTTGCACTTTCGCCGCTCCCATCAGTGCGGCGACATTGGAAGGCACGAGCGTTGCGCAGGCAGCGCAGACGACAACGGTTACGGGGCACGTCAGCGGATCGGCGGTCACGGCCGGCCTGGCCGGCGCCGCGGTGATCTTCGACGGCCCGTCTCACGTGACTACGACGACCGATGATTCTGGGAACTTCACGGTCACGGTGCTGCCCGGCGTGTACACGGTCTCGGTCAACAAGGGCGGCTACCAAGGCGGCTCGGCGCAAGTCACCGCGACAGCCGACACGACGGCGACCGTCAACGTCGAGTTGACGGAATCGTCGCTGAGCAATCTGCAAGTCATCGGCCGCACGGCTGCGAGCACCGGCGGCAACGCGGCGAAGTTCAACATCTCCTCGAGTGCCGTTTCGAACCTCTCGGCTACGACGATCCAGGAACGCAACGTTCCGGATCTTCCGAAGCTGATCGCGAGCATGCCCGGCGTCGTCGCCTCGACGAACTCTTCAACAAACAACAGCTTCTTTCGCCTCCATGGGCTCGGCCAGGAGACGCTGGTGCTGATCGACGGGCATCCGATTTCGAGCGGCGTTTCGGGCACGTTCCTCGGCCAGTTTACCGACACGGGATTGCTCGGCGGCGTCGACATCGTCGAGGGCGCCGGCCTCAACGGCCCGACCGCGGGCGAGTCCGCCGTCGGTTCGATCAACGTGCGCACCCCGGACTTCAGTTCGAAGGATACCGGTTATCTTCAGACCGGCGTCGACAACTTCGGGGGCACCTTCTACACGGGTCTCTTCAACTTCAACATCGGAGATAAGTGGTCGTTCATCCTGGGCAAGTCGTTCAGCGGCTACCTGGGCGCAGCGAATCAAGCGCTCGTTTACGGCATCACGGGCACGCGCCCCAACGCCACGTTTACCTACAGCCCGCCCTACCCGCTGACGGCCAACAACGTCGGCTATCAGCAACCCCTCACGAGCCCGCAAGAGATGAACGCGCAGCTCGCCAAGGTGCGCTACAAGTTCTCCGATGCGACCTCGCTCGGGTTTGAGTTCTTCGGCACGCAGGCGACACTCGATCCCGAAGGCGCGGCATTCGCGCAGTTCGTCGGCTACGGAAATATCCCGCAGTGCGTCGCGGGCGGCAAGCCGGCTAGCGGCGCCGGCTGTACGGCGACCTCGAGCTACAACTCACCCTTCTTGCCGGGCATCGCCGGCCAAACGAACGTCCCGCTCTACACGTTCTTCCCCGCAACGGCGATCTCGAACAACAACCCGAACTTCAACCTGGACTTCAAGACGACGATCGGCAACGACACGCTGCTGCTGCGGCCGTACACCGCGACGATCACGCGCTTGAGCGACGGTTCGGGAGCTACCTCAATCTACGGAAACGGCTCGACGGCACAGCCGTCGTACCAGGTCACCAGCAACGCGAACTGTCAACTGCAGTTCGTCTCGCCGACGGCGGCCGGAGCGAAGGGCCCGTGTTACGCGTTCGGTGCGCTGCCCGGCACGCCGGGTTACGTGTCCGCGCTCGGGCCGGCGGCCTTCGGCGTAACGACGAACGCGAACGGGCTCGTTTGCAGCGTCGCGGCTCCGTGCTACACGACGTCGACGGCGCAGAACAACGCCGGCATCTGGGGCTTCGGCACGCCATCGGACTCGCTCGAGTACGACAAACTCGGCGGGTACACGTTCAGCTACATCCATCCGGTCGGCAACAACATCTACAACCTCAGCGTCGATCACTATTACAACGACACGACGAGTTACTCGGGCGACCTCTCCCCGCTCGCGGCAGGCTGCGCGTTCACGCAAGCCGGCGGCGCCGCACCCGCGAACCACGCGGATCCCGCCTACCAGCCGGGTTGCGCTCTCGTAGCCGGGTACAAGGCGACGCCGCTCGCTATCCCTGAAACGTTCAATTCGGTCACCTCGATCGCGCTCACCGCGCAGCTCCAGCTGACCCCGAAACTCGAGTTCGACCTCGGCAACTACTTCACGGTCTACAAGATCCTCGGTCAGCAAGAGAGCCCGGACTTCCTCACCTCCTTCGGCGCGGCGCAAGTCGCGGCGGGTGACAAGATCAACCTCGGGCTCGCTCCGATCGTGCTCTCCCCGTTCATCAACGGCAGCTCGCATTACGATCCGCACGTCGGCTTCGTCTGGCGGCCGACCGGTAATCTCACGGTGCGCGCGACGGCCGGTTCGTCGATCTCGGTGCCGTACGCAAGCCTCGTTTCCGGTCTCGTTTCGCAGACCACGGCGACGAACGGATACGCCTTCACCGTTCCCGATCCGAACATCTTACCCGAAGAGATCGTGGCGGAGGATCTGGGCGGCAGCTACCGGATGAAGAACGGCACCGTCGCCTCGCTCGACGTCTTCAGCGACTTCGTGCACAACACGTGGCTGCAAACGCAAATCGCGATCCCGCCGCCGCCCGGTTACGCGACCAACGTTTCCTACTTCCAGGAGATCAACCTCAACGGCTCGGGCCGCTGGTCGCGCGGCGTTGAGCTCACCGTCGCCGATCTTCCCGCAGCCGGGTTCGGCTACAGCGTCACGGGCACGGTCAACCGCCTCAACTACATCAATCTGCCGGTGTCGTTCGAGCAGCTCGGCACGTACACGGGCGACGGGGTCCAAGACTACGGGTATCCGTACGTGAAGGGCTACGCCAACCTGCAATGGGCGACAAAGTACGGTTCGCTGATCCGCTTCGGCGCCGACTACGAAGGCGACAACAACTCGTTCAACGCTCCGGCGTACGTGTTGATGGATGCCGGCGTGCAGGTCGGGCTCACCAAGGGCTGGACGCTGCAAGCTTCGATCGAGAACTTGAACAACCTCAACTTCGGCGCGATGCTGGCCCACGCGGTCTACAACCAAGGCACCGTCCCGATTCAGCAGACGATCAATCCGGACGGCACGATCTCGTACAGCAACGGTCCCGGACGAGGTCTCTCTGCCCCGTACCCGCGGACGGCTCGCGTCTCGCTCGTCAAGCGGTTCTAACCACGCTACGCGCCGGGCGCCACGTCGCCCAGCTCTGCGGAGCCTCGATCGCACTCGCGATCGGGGCTTCGTTCGTTCCGCTGCCTGCCGCGGCGACGCCGCACGTCTTGGTGTGGGCTGACGGCGACCCGTTCCATGGGCTCAACCCGTTGATGCCCGCGACGCAGTCCAACACGTTCATGAACGCGATGACGATGGCGTACTTGACGACCGGCGGCAACGGCCCGCTCGCGCCGGAACTCGCGATGGACGTTCCCACGCAACAAAACGGCGGCATCAGCCGCGACGGCCGGACCGTGACGTTCCGCTTACGCCCGCACCTGAAATGGTCCGACGGTCAACCGCTGACGTCGAGCGATGTGGCGTTCACCGTACGGCTGCTGCGCGATCCGGCAATTGCGGTCGCCGACCGGACCGGCATCGATCTTGTGACCACCGTCGCCACGCCCGACCCGCGGACGGTCGTCTTTCATTTAGCAAAACCGTACGCGCCGATCGCTGCAAAACTGTTCAGTGATGTGGCCGCGCCGATTCTGCCCCAACACCTCGTGCAAGGCGGACGCAAACGTATCGCGGCCTACCTGCGATTGCCCGCCGGCGCGGGCCCGTTCCGATACGCTGCGTGGTTGCTCGGAGATCGCGTCGAGCTCGAAGCGAACCCGTACTATTTTCGCGGGCTGCCGAAACTTGCCGCGATCGTCTATCGCGTCATGGACGGCGACGAGGCGGTGGCGGCAGCGGTTCGTGCGGGCGACGTCGACGTGTGGCCGGCGACGGCGAAAGATTCCGTCGATCTGCTGAACGGCGCCCCCGGTGTGCACGCGGGCGCGATCGCGGGCGCGCGGCCGTCGATGATCTTGCTCAACACCGGTTCGGCGGTGACCGGCGATCTCGCCGTACGCCGAGCCTTACGTTTGGCCATCGATCGCGCCGCGATCATCGCCCGCAGCTATCGTCCCGGTGACGGGCTGGGCGAGTCGGTGCTCGCGCCTGCTGCGCCGGGATATACGGCGCAACCGATCGTGCCGTTCGACATCGCGAAAGCGCGGGCGCTGCTCGATCGCGCCGGCTGGAAACCGGGGCCCGGCGGCGTGCGCGAAAAACGCGGCCGGCGTTTACGCATCGCGTTTGCGGCCGGCGCCGGCATCCCGACGGTGGATCGGATGGTCGCGCTCATGAAAGGCGACCTGCGTGCCGCCGGCATCGACCTCGAAGTCCGCCGCTACCCGGCACGCCAGTTCTTCGCGCCGGACGTCCGTACCGGCGTCGTTGCCGGCGGAAACTTCGATGCCGCATACGTGAGCTTCGGTCAGTTCCACCAGTTCGCCGACGCATATTTCAACTTCGGTCAATTGCGCGTTCCGGACCTCGAGGCGCTCTATGCATGCGCGAACGTTCCGCCGCGCAGCGCGAACTATTCGCGCCTGTGCGATCCGGCGCTCGACGCGCTCTTTGCCCGCTACGACGCGAGTTACGACCCCGCGGCGGCGGCCGCGATCGCGCGGCACATCCAAACGCGTCTCGACGTGCTCCTACCGGCGATCGTCGTCTCCGAGCGCAGCGAGTACTATATCGTGCGCGATGAGGTTACGGGCTTGAAACTGCAGCCGTTCTCACCGTTCGGCGGCGGCATCATGAGCGTGGACGTTACGAAATAGGGCCGACCGTGTGGTATTTTCCGCGGTAGAAGACGAGCGGCTCCCGGTCGTTTGCCGAACACACCGCGCGCACGACCTCGCAGACGAAGATCACGTGGTCGCCGCCGTCGTATTGCGCGTACGGCTTGCACTCGAAGTGCGCGAGCACGTCACCGAAACCCGGCGTGTGCTCGACGTCGGTCCACTTGTCTTCGCGGGAGCGCGCGAAGCGGGCCGAGAGATGCTGCTGCGGGCTTCCGAGCACGTTGATCGCGTAGCCGCGGGCGCTGCACATTTCCGGGAAGCTGAGCGCTTTGCGGTCGACGCTGAAGAGGACCAGCGGCGGATCGAGCGACACCGAGTTGAACGAACTCATCGTCATCCCGACCGGCTCGGAGCCGGCATTGCGCGCCGTGACGATCGCTACGCCGGTAGCGAAGCTTCCGAGGGCGTCCCGGAACGAACCGGCCGTCAAGGGCTCGGAGGTCGTCATGACCTCTTTATAATTTAGCTTTGTAACAAAGTCAATATAGGCGGATCACCAGCCGGCGGTGGTGGCCGCGCGCCGGTAATCGGCGATTCCGGTGAGGCCGTTCGGGGTGACGGCCGCGGCCTTGATCGAGCCGAAGCTGATCCACCCGCTGGGCATGACGTGCGCGCCTTCGGTCGCCGCGAGCACCGCGTCGCGCAGTGCCGGCGCCATCGTGTCTTCGACGACCAATTTGCTCTGAAAATCGACCGACCAGCGCGGCGGCTCCGCTGCCGTCGCGATATCTTGACCGCAGGCGTACACGCGCGCAAGGATCTGCGCGAGCGTGCACGTTTGCCCGACGGTGCCGGGCGTGCCGATGCTCATCGCCAGCGCACCGGCCCGCGTGACCATGCACGGAGCGAGGGTATTGGCCGGGCGTTTGCCGGCGGCGATGCCGTTGGCGTGCGCGCGGTCGGCGTTGAAGCCGGCCATGCGGTTGTTGAGAAGAATGCCGCTGCGTTCGAGTACGACGCCTGAGCCGTACGGGGCCGACACGCTCTCGATCAGGGAGACGGCCATCCCATTGCCGTCGATGACGATGGCGTTGGTGGTGCAGCGGTCGCGCGCTTCGGGCGGCGGCGTGCCGCTCACGGCCGATCGCTCGCGCAGCGCCGCCGCGAGCAACGCGCGCATCGGCGCTTCGGCGACGGCGGGATCCGCGATCCATTTCGCCGCTTGCGCGTACGCGCGCTTCCGCGCCGCGAATCCGCGCGCGATGAAATCCGCGCTTTCGGGGTCGACGGCTTCGATGTGCTGTGCTTCGAGTTCGAGCAGCTGGAAGAGCAGCGTCGGGCCGTAGGAGTTGGGCGGCATCGTCCAAACGTCGTGCCCGTAGAAGGGGACCGCGAGCGGCGTTTGCCAGAGCGATTCGTGCGTGGTGAAGTCTTCGATCGCGAACGTTCCGCCGATCGCCCGCGCGTCGGCGACCAGCAGCGCCGCGATGTCGCCGGCGTAGAACGCGCCGGGGCCGGCGGCGGCGAATTCGCGCAGCACGCGCGCGATGCCAGGCTGTTTGAACGTCGTGCCGAGCGCGAGCGGTGTACCGCCCGGTAAGAACAGCGCGCTTGCGGCCGGATCGCGGCGCAGCAGCTCCGCCCGTTCGCGTGTGTTGTCGGCCAGCGTCGGGTGAACGGCGAAGCCGTCGGCAGCATAGGCGATCGCGGGCTCGAGCAGCGCCCCGAAGCCGCGCGTACCGTAGCGCTCGAGCAGATCGCCGAGCCCGCGCACGAGCGCCGGAATCGTTGCCGAGAGCACGCCCACACGCAGCGCTTCGGCCTGCACGTCGTCCGCGGTCGCGAGTGGCGAGCGGCCGGTGGCGTTGAGGCCTTCGACGCGCTGCGTCTTCGGATCGTAGACGAGCGCATAGAGGTCGCCGCCCAACGTGCACGCGTACGGGCACACGACGGCCAGGACGAACGCGGCGCACGCCGCGGCATCGACGGCGTTCCCGCCCGCGCGCAGCACGTCGAGCGCCGCATCCGTGGCGAGCGGATGTCCGGTCGAGACCATGCCGCGCGAACCGGACGCGATCTGGATCCGGCGCTCAGTCTGCGGCGCTGGTGTTGCCATCGGTCCGGTCCGAACGCTGGTAGAACTCCGACTCCGGATCGGAGGCGACCATATCCTTGATGCGTTCCCAGAGATAGTGCCGCATTTCGACGAACTCCGGCGTCGCGCGCGCGTCGTATTCCCAGCGCGGATGCGGCAGCTTGACGTCGATGACTTCGGCGACTTGCCCCGGCCGGGGCCGCAAGAGCACGATGCGATCCGAGAGCAGCACGGCTTCGTCGACACTGTGTGTGACGAAGACGACGATGCTCTTATGGTGCGACCAGATCTTCGCGAGCTCGATCTGCATGAATTCGCGCGTCTGCGCGTCGAGCGCGGCAAACGGTTCGTCCATCAGCAGGTAGCGCGGCTGCGCGATCAGCGCGCGCGCGAGCGCGGCGCGTTGCTTCATACCGCCCGAGAGTTCCGTCGGGTACGAATCGGCGAAGCGGCGCAAGCCCACCATGTCGAGATAGGTGTCGGCGCGATCGCGGCGTTCGGCCGTGTTCATGCCGCTCAGTTCAACCGGAAAGGCGACGTTCTCGCGGATCGTGCGCCACGGCAAGAGGCGAAACGACTGGAACACGAAGCCCATGTGCGGCCCCGGCGCGGGCCGCGCGCCGCCGACCAGAATTTCACCGCGATCGGGAGCGATCAGGCCGTTGAGCATGCGCAGCAGCGTCGTCTTGCCGCAGCCCGATGGGCCGACGAGCGATACGAACGTATTGGGTTCGATGTCGAGCGTGATATCGCGCAGCGCTTCGACCCCGGTCGACGACTTCGCGCGCCGGAAGGTTTTGCCCACGCCGCGCATGCTGATCGAAGAGGGCGCGGACGCCGCCGCGCCCGGCGCCGCACTCACGCCGGCAGGTCGGCCGAGCGGTCGACGCCGACCGTGCGAAGCGTGTTCTTGATGTAGCTGAGATCGATCCAGTCGCTCGGAGCGATGGGCGGCAGATCCTTAAAGTCCGGACCGCGGTAGAGCGTGTCGGTCGTGAACTTCAGCGCCGCGAGGTTTAGCCCGCCGTTGACGCTCCAACTGTCGGCGTAGGCCGCGGCCAGCGTGGTCAACTGTGCGCGCGAGACGTCGGGGCGCGCAGCCGCCATCGCATTCACCCAGATTTGCGGGTGCGCGGCAAAATCGCGCGAGGCCGTAATCAGCGCCCTCACCACCGCCTGGATGTCTTTGGGACGGTTTTTCACCGTGTCGTCGGTGACCACGTTGAGCTTGGTCACGAACGGTGCGTCCTTGAAATAATCGGCTTGATCGACGAGGACTTTGATGCTGCTCTTGTCGGGCAGCGTAGTGTAGATGCCGATCGAAAACGTCGTGGCGTCGATCTGGCCCGCCAAGAGCGATTGCGCGCGCACGTCGGGCTGGCCGATCGCCAGATATTGCACGGAATCCGGGTTGACGCCGAGCTTGCCCAGCACGACCCGCGTCATCTCGTAGTCGACGCTGCCAACGCGCGCGACACCGAACGTCTTCCCGGTGAGATCGCCGATCCGGCCGATGCTCTTCTTGGCCGCGATCACGAACGGCAGCGCGCGGTCGGGCGAAACGACGCCGTGCAATGCCATCTGCTTGCGGCCGATGAGCTGCAATGCCGTATCGGTGGCGATGTTTGCCATCTCGCCGCCGCCGGACCGCAGCGCGGCGACGGCCGAGGGCGTTTGTCCCACCTCGATCAGGTCGACGTCGACGCCGGCGCGCTTGAAGTAGCCGAGCGAGAGCGCGAGCCAGGTGACCGAATTGGGGACCAGCGGAATCTGCGTCTCGGTGATGATGATGCGAAATGGATCCGCGGCCCGCGCACGGCGCGGCAGCGCCGCGGCGGCAAGTGCGGCGGAACCCGAGGTGATGAACTCGCGACGTCCGGCCTTCATTATCAGAGCGTCCAGAAGGCGACCGGACAGGTTCCGACGCCCTTGACCGGCTTGTGCTTGATGAACGTGGGCAGCGTCTCTTCGACCACGCCGAGCGCGGTGACGTAGTTGAGGAACTCGGTCGTCGAGTTGCCGGCTTGGATCAGCCGCTCGACGGTGAGCTTCTCGAGGATCTCGTCGCGTTTCCCCTCACCCATCAGTTGGAGCAGATAGCGCGCGAAGGCGAAGTCGATGTTGCCCATCAGCGGGCCGCCGACCTCGACGGTGAGGTTGAACGAGCAGATCAGCGCTACGCGCTCCGTGCCCGGCCACGCCTCGACGGCGCGTTCGATGAAGTGGCCGAGTTCGTACCAGCGGCGGTTGTTCGCGAGCGGGTATCCGAACGCGTTGGTAACGATCGGAACGACCGGCAGATCGGACTCGGGGCGCAAGAATGAGAGCGGAACGGTGAAGGCGTGGTCGAGGTGGAGTTCGCGCGCCTGCGAGAATTGGATGCCCGTTTCGACGCCGTCGCGCAAGAGATATTCGGCAAACTTCTGATGGATGTCGAACTTGTAGTGCGGCAACGCCATGATGTCGCTCTCGTACCAGAACGGGCCCTCGGCGCTCTTGCCGGTACCGACCGAAAACGTCGGCAGGTTGTCGAAGAAGAAGTTGTCGAGATGATCGTTCGCGACCGCGACGATGAGATCGGGTTTGGTCGCCGCGAGCATATCGCGGACCTCAGCGAACGTCGCGTAGAGCTCGGCCATGTCTTCCGGAGTCGCTTGATCGCGATTCCAGAAAATGCGGGGGTTGTGGGTCGACGCGACGACCGAGACGATCTTGGCCACGTTGCAGTTCCTTTAGTGGTGTTCGCTATCGTAACGCCAGCGATCGGCATTGCGTTCGAGGATCCGGAGCGATTGCATGACGATGACGCCCAGCGCGCCCAGCACGAAGACGACGACGAAGTAGGGCGCCATGCGGAAACTGTTGCCGTACACCGAGAGCAGGCCGCCGAGACCTTTGACGGCGGTGTAGAGCTCGGCGACGACGGTGTTGATGAGCGCGAGCGAGGCGCCGACGCGTAGGCCGGCGGTGATGTAGGGGAGCGCCCCCGGCAGCATGATCTTACGGAAGACCTGGGATTCCGTTGCTCCGGCCGAGCGGGCCATCTCCACCAGCTCGCCGTCGCAGTTGAGTACGCCCGTATAGGTGTTGATCAGGATCGGCATCGCCGCGCCGAGGAACACGATCGCGATCTTGGCCGGAAATCCCAAACCCAGAAAGACGATGATCAACGGGATGAAGGCCACCCGCGGCATGGCGCTCAGCGCATCGACATACGGTTCGAACGCCGCGCCGATGACGCGCACCCCGCCCATGATCAGGCCGCACGGAATGGAGACGACCGCAGCCAGGACGTAGCCGCTGAGGAACACGATCGTCGTATCGAGAGTGGCCCGCGCGAGCGTGCCGTCGCTGCCGATCGCGATCGCGGCCGCAACGGTTTGCGGCGGCGTGGGAATGAAATTCCCACCTGCGAGTTTGGCAATCAGCCACCATCCGGCGATGCCGGCGACGAGGATCACGAGGCGCCACACGTTGATGTTGACGTGACGGCGCGGCCGGATCACGGCGGCCATTGCGATCAGGCGGCCCCGTCTGACCGTTTGCCGTAGAAATCGTAATATTTATTCGGTACGCCGGCGATCTTCGGGACGACTTCGGCGAGATACCATTCGCGCGGGTAGAGCACGGCCGAGAGATGGAACAGCAGCACCGGATGTACGTTCAGCGCCCATAGCTTGGGAAAGTCGTGTTTCTCGAGCGCCGCGCGCTCTTCGGCGCTCAGATCGAAGGCATCCAGCGCCTGGTAATTCCCGTCCCGGAACGCGGCCGTGCGTTCCTTGTTCGTGTAGACGTGGTGGATGCTCCGGTTGAGCTCGTACTCCGACATAAATCTACCTTTGCAACCTAGTTATCTCGAGCCTGCAATGCGGCTCGTGAGGTTGGCCAGCGTGCGGCGAGGTTCGTGCCCCACTTGTCGGGTTACCCCCGAGCAGGGGGGGTGCTGCGCGCGTGAAAGACGGTCGCAAATATGATTTCGCGCCAAGCGTTGCTCACGGCGGGCGCTTCGTTGACGCTCGCATCGGCGATTCCGCAGCGAACCGTTGCGCAAACGGCAAGTGTCGCGTTGCCGATCGGCACGGCACCCAACGATTCCGCCGGCCCGACCTTTTACGCCGAGGCATTGGGGTACTACAAGCAAGCGGGGTTGAACGTCACGCTGAGCTTCATGAACGCCACCACCGCCGGACTCGCCGGCGGTGCGCTTGCGATCGCCGCCATGCCGACGACGCTCGCCGCAATCGCGCGGGACAAAGGCGTGCCGTTCGTGATGATCGCGCCGCTCTCGCTCTACGTCAGCACCAATCCCGATCACGCGCTGGTCGTGCTCAAGAACGCGCCTTACCGCACCGCCGCCGATTTGAACGGGAAGACGATCGGCACGCGCGACCTCGGCAACATGAGTTACTTCGCCGCCCGCGCGTGGATCGACAAGAACGGCGGCGATTCGAAGTCGATCCACTGGTTCGAGCTCTCCGATCCGCTCGACGTCGAGGCGATGAAGGCGGGCCGCCTCGATGCGGCGTCGATCAGCGAGCCGGCGCTCACGCCCGCGATGCGCGGCGGCGACATCCGCGTCCTCGCGCCGGTGTTCGATGCGATCGCGCCGCGCTTTCTCGTGGCCGGCTGCGTGACCACGGAAGCATTTGCGAAAGCGCATCCGGACGTGGTGCGCACGTATGCCGACGTCATCGCAAAAACCGCGCGCTGGGCGAACGCCAACCAAGGCCAGTCGGGCGCGCTGCTGACCCAGTACACGCAGACACCGGTTCCGCCCGGAGCATCGCGGGCACTCTACGCCGAGCGCTTGCGTGTCTCCGACGTCCAGCCCGTCCTCGATCTCATGCTCGCGACCAATCAGATCAAAACAGCCCAGCGCGCGAGCGATCTCTTTTCCACTGCCGTACCGGCTACCTAAGGAGCGTCCCATGGCACAGATCCGTCACATCGCAATCGTGGTCGACGATGCCGAAGCCACCGCCGCCTTCTATACGTCGGCGTTCGGGTTGAAGGAAGTGTTCCGGCAGCGCAACGACGAGACGGCTCCGCAGTGGGCGATCTATCTCAGTGACGGCTACATCAACCTGGCGCTCTTGCCGGTCAAGCGTCCGTTGGGCGTCGATCACATCGGCTTCGCCGTCGACGATGTCGACGGCGCGCTGAACACGGCCGTTGCCGCCGGCGCCGTGCCGCCCAATCGCGTGAACCCGAAAGACGGCCGTCAAGCCGAGACGTTCGTGCGCGATCCGCTGCTCGGCATCAAATTGGATCTCTCGCAGGGTTGGTTGACGGCCGTGCCCGACGGCCCCGCCTTCGTTGATACGGCTACCGCCGCTACCGCTACCGCTTCCGTTTCGTAGGAGTTACCGTGCTCGTTCGTCCCCGTCTTTCGCGTTCGCAGATGCTGGCCGCTAGCGGTTCAGCGCTGGCGTTGTGGCCCTCGATCCTGCGCGCGCAAACGCTCGACAAGGTGCGACTTGCCGGTGTGGCAACCGACGATCTCACGCCGGTCTACTACGCGATCAAAGCCGGCTTGTATCAGAAAGCCGGACTCGACGTTGAGGTCGTGCCGACGTCCAGCGGCACGGCCGCTACCGAAGCCGTCGTCGGAGGCGCCTACGAGTTGGGGAAGGGCAGCCTGATCGCATCGCTGGTCGCGCACCTCAAGGGATTGCCGCTCACGATCGTCGGCAACGGTGCGGTGTGGGATCCGAAGTCGCCGTTCTCGCTGATGGTCGTCGCCGCCGATTCCACGGTGAAGTCGGGTGCCGATCTCAACGGAAAAACGTTGTCGACCGCGGCGCTCAACGACCTCAACGAACTCGCAATGACCGCCTGGATCGACAAAACGGGCGGCGACGCGAAGACGACCAAGTGGATTGAGCTGCCCAACTCGGCCGCCGGTCAAGCGCTCGCCGAGCATCGTGTCGAGGCAACCAGCCTCAACGAACCGCAGCTCAGCGCCGCGGTCGCGACGGGCAAGGTACGCGTGCTCGCGCCCTGCTACAGCGCGATCAGCGATCACTTCGCGTTCACGGTGTTCTTCGCGCAACCCGATTGGGCGGCGAAACATGCCGACGCGATCAAACGCTGGAATCGCGTTACGTACACCGCGGCCGCGTATACCAACGCGCACCACGCCGAGACGGCGGCGATGATGGCCGACGTATCGAAAATCGACGTCGCGATCTTCTCGAAAATGGCGCGGGTGAACGGCTCGACCAGCGGCGATCCCGCGCTGATCCAGCCGGCCATTGATGCAGCGGCGAAATACGGCTACATCACGCGCGCCTTCCCGGCGAAAGAAGCCTACTTTGGAGCGTAAGAAGAAGCCTACTTCGGAACGTAGATGATGTCGGCGGCCGGGAACGGCGCGAACTTCGCGTATTTCGCGGTGACGTCGATCCAGGGTTGTATCTGGGCGGGAACGAGGCGCTCGGCAAAGACGGGCCGGTGTTCGGCCGCGGCCAGCGCCGGATCCGCTTTCAAATACTTGACCAGGTACGGTACGACCTTATCCTGATTGGCGTTGCCCCAGCGCGCCGCCGCGACCATCGCGCCGACGAACTTCGTGACGAGGTCGGGATGCGCCGCCGCCCACTGCGACGTGGCGTACCAGGCGGTTGAGAGGAAGTTCGTTCCGATCGCGTCGTCGCCGGTAGCCAACAAGCGCACGGTGTTGCTCCGCGTGGCGACCGTGATGAACGGCTCGACCAGGTACGCGGCATCTACGCGGCCGGCGTTCAGCGCCGCGATCGTCTCGGGAAACGGGATCTCAATGAATTTCACCGTGGTCGAGTCGCCGCCGTGTTTGTCGATCCAGGCGCGCGGCTGATATTCGGCGATCGTGCCGAGACCGGCGCAGCCGAACGTCTTGCCGTTGAAATCCTTGGCCGTCTTGACCGTCGACGTCATCGGGACCATGATGGCGCCGGCGATCTCGCCCGGCACCGTCTCGATCCCCGGAGTAATGGCCACGAACGGCAACCCGCGCGAGTGGGCGACGGCCAGCGTCGATATCGGAGCGTAGGCGACGTCGTACGTGCCCGAGGCGACGGCGGCGGCGAGGGCCGGCGTGGACGGATTCTGTGCAATCTGGACGTCGATGCCGGCCTTGGCAAAGAAGCCGTTCTCAACTGCGTAGTAGATGGACGCCGCGGGCTCGATCGGAATCATCGCCGCGCGGATCGTCGGGAGCGTTTGCGCATCCGCGGTGCGTAGCCACCATGGTGCGGTCGCGACGGCCGCGACGGACTGGAGCGCTCGTTGACGGGTAACTCGCATAGCGTNNGTCTCCCTGTTTTGTGAGGTTCGATGATGGCCGTAACCGAACGCGAACTATTGCGCCCGCGCACGAAAGTCGATTTGACGACGACGAAGCCGGGCACGCCGGGCGGCATCTTCATGCGCCAGTTCTGGCACGCCATTGCGCGCAGCGAGGACGTGGCGCCGGGACACGCGATTCCGGTGCGCATCATGAGCGAAGACTACGCGCTCTACCGCGGAGCCAGCGGACGCGTACAACTCGTCGCGCAGCGCTGCCCGCATCGCGGCGCGCTGATGCATCTCGGCTGGGTCGAAAACGACGACATCCGCTGCGTGTATCACGGCTGGAAGTACGACTGCTCCGGCCAGTGCATCGAAGCGCCGGCCGAAAAGGAAGGCTTCGCCAAAAACGTTTCGATCGCGACGTTCCCGACCGGCGAAGCGTTCGGCTTGATCTACGGCTACTTCGGACCCGACGAGCCGCCCGCGTTTCCACCCTATCCGGAATCGCAGGGCGAGGGCTATATCGAAGGCTGGCCCGTCGAACACGTGCCGTGCAACTACCTGCAGTCGTTCGAGAACAGCATGGACGAGGTCCACGTTGCTTTCACCCATAGCCCCGGCGGATCGCACGCTGCCCTATCGCACGATCTGCCGATCATCACGGCCGAGGAAACGCCGTGGGGCATGTTGCGTCACGGTAAGCGCGCCAGCGGCATGGTTCGTGAAACGCTGCACATCGCGCCGAACATCGTGCGCGTGATCGTGCCGCCGCTCTACGGCATGGACGGCGTGGGCGGGTGGCCCGAGATCACGTTCCACTTCACCCCGGTCGACGACGACAATCATCTCTGGATCGTCACGGCCAAAGTGCAAGTAACGGGCGACGAAGTCGTACGCTATAAGGAAAAGCGGGCCGAGTTCTACGCCGCGCGCGCCGCCGCGCCGCGCATCCAGAGCGTGGTCGACGATATCTGGGCCGGTAAGGTGGCGTTTGACACCGTGCGCCATCCGGAGCTTGCCATCGTTCAGGACATCGCCGTGCAAGCCGGTCAGGGCCGCATCCAAGACCGCAGCACGGAAACGCTCGGCCGTTCCGATGCGGGGCTCGCCCTGTGGCGCCGCATCCTCGAACGCGAACTGCAGATCATTGCCGACGGCGGAACGCCGAAGAAGTGGCAGCGCACTCCCGACGACGTCGTTCCCATCGTCGGCATCCCGGGGAAACACTGATGGCCGTTACCGACCGTATCGCACCGGCGCGCAAGCCCCGCAGCAGCGTCGATCTCGCAACCACGAAGCCCGGCACGCCGGGCGGCATCTTCATGCGCCAGTTCTGGCACGCGATCTGCCGCAGCGTCGACCTGCCGAAGGGCCGCGCGCTGCCGGTGCGCGTGATGAACGAAGACTACACCCTCTTCCGCGGCGAGAGCGGCCGCGCGCAACTGGTCGCGCAGCGCTGCCCGCATCGCGGCGCGTTGATGCACCTCGGCTGGGTCGAAAACGACGACATCCGCTGCGTGTATCACGGCTGGAAGTACGACTGCTCCGGCCAGTGCATCGAAGCGCCGGCCGAAAAGGAAGGCTTCGCCAAAAACGTTTCGATCGCGACGTTTCCGACCGGCGAAGCGTTCGGCTTGATCTACGGCTTCTTCGGCCCCGACGAGCCGCCCGCGTTTCCGCCCTATCCCGAAGCGGACGGCGAAGGGATCATCGAGGCGTGGGCGCCCTCCGACGTGCCCTGTAACTACCTGCAATCGTTCGAGAACAGCATGGACGAAGTGCACGTGGCGTTCACGCACGCGCCCGGCGGCTCGCACGCCAAGCTGTCGGTCGACCTCCCGATCATTTCGGCTGAAGAAACGCCATGGGGTTTGATGCGTTACGGCAATCGGGCGACCGGGCTGACGCGCCACACGCTGCACTATGCGCCGAACATCGTGCGCACGATCGTTCCGCCGCAAGCCGGGATGGACGGCGTCGGCGGCTGGCCCACGATTACGTTCCATTTCACCCCGGTCGACGATGAGAACCACAAGTGGTTCGTCAGCGCCAAGGTCGCGGTGACCGGCGCCGACATCGAACCGTACTGGACGAAGCGCCGCGAGTTCTTCGCCAAGTTGGCGGCCGCGCCCGACATCCAGGGCCTGGTGGAAGACATTTGGGCGGGCAAGGTTCCGTATGCCGACGTGCGCCATCCGGTGCTCGCGCGCGTTCAGGACATCGCCGTTCAGGCGGGTCAGGGCCGGATCGAAAACCATGCCACGGAAACGCTCGGCCGGTCCGATGCGGGCATCGCGTTATGGCGCCGCATTCTGCAACGCGAACTCGAAACGATCGCGGCCGGCGGCACGCCGAAGAAATGGCAGCGTGCACCCGACGACGTTCTGCCCACCGTCGGGGCTTAAGGAACTCGATGCCCAGCCGTCGTGACTTTGCCCGAACCCTCGCCGCCGCCGCACTGACCGGACTCGCGCGTCCGGCGGCGGCGCAGAGCGGTATGACGACGCTGCACGTCGGCACCAACGCCGCCGACGACGTGACGCCGCTGCTGTGGGCAAAGGCGACCGGCATGTTTACCAAGGCCGGTTTGGACGTCGACATCCAGAAACTCACGTCCGGTTCGGCGGTGACGGCAGCCGTGCTCGGGGGCACGCTGGATATCGGGCGTTCGAGCCTGCTGCCGCTGATCAGCGCCCGCAGTCACGGCGTTCCCGTACAATTGATCGCACCGGCCGAGTTGTCGGTAGGCGAGGATCCGAGCGCAGGCATCATCGTGCTCAAGGACGGACCGATCAAGTCCGCGCGCGATCTCAACGGCAGCACGTTGCCCTCGCCATCGCTTCGCGATTACTTCTGGATCGCCGACCGCGCGTGGATCGATGCCAACGGGGGCGATTCGAAGACGGTGAAGTTCATCGAGCTGCCGATCTCGGCGATGCTCGCTGCGCTGGAGACCGGGCGCGTCGTGGCGGCGGGGTTGCCCAATCCGTTCTTGGCGAACGCGATGGCGACCGGGAAGTTCAAAGTTCTCGGCCGGCCCAACACCGGGATCGCCAAACGATTCCTCGTTACGGCGTGGTGCGCAACCGAATCGTACATCGCACAGAATCACGATCCGCTGATGAAGTTCGGTCAGGTCTTGCACGACGCGACGATCTACACGAACGCGCACCAATCCGAGACGATCGCGGTCACGGCCCCGTTCTGGGGACTCGATCCGGCGGTCGTTGCGAACATGGCGCGCTCGCCCTCCGCGCCGACGCTCGATCCCAAGGACATCCAGCCGATGATCGACGTCGCGGTGCGCTACGGCGTCATCGACAAACCGATGCGCGCCGAGTCGATGATCGCCTCGGTGGCGGTGCGCGGAAAGTAACGCTTTAGCGAAGCCGCTATTGCGTGGGTTCGACGCGCACGATGGCGGCTTGGTGGTTGGCGCCGGTCCAGAGCGTTACCGGGTTCGTGCTGTTGTCGACCCACACGCGCCGGCTATTCGTCTCGATCGGCATCAGGTATTCGACGACCTGACGGGTTGACGGATCGAGGCGCGCAACGTGATCGGTGATCATCGACGCCGTCCACACGTCGCCGTTCTTGTCGGCGACCGCATCGTATGGGGCATCGAACTTCGTCGGCATCGGGTATTCCTTGATCACGCCGTCGTCGGCTTTGGTATCGTAGCTGCCGACGTTGTTGCCGGCGAATTCGGCAAACCAGAACAGCCCGGTGCGATCGTCGACACGTCCGCGGCGCGGGCGCGACATCGCGGTCGGCGTCGAAATGACTTTGAACGTGTTGGCTGCGGGGTCGAGGTGCGCGATCGCGCCGCCGCCGAAATCGAGCAGCCAGAGCGTGTTCGCCTTGTCCGAGAGCAAGCCGTAGGAATTGAACATGTGGGTCGTGGAGTTCGGATAGTAGTACGGCCCAAACGATTCCCACGTTCCGGTTGCCGCGTCTAGGCGGCGGAACGAGTGGTCGTCCTGGTTGTTCGTCCACACTTTGCCGTCGACGTTGTCGTGCACGGGCATCACCATCGACTCTTGCGTGAAGTCCGGATGCGCGGCCGGCGCGACGGCGAACTGCGTGAACGCCTTCGTACGCGGATCGAAGCGGATGATTCCGCCCTGGAACATGTTTGCGAGCCACAGGTAGCCGGCCGGATCGGCATCCAGTTCGAGTCCGCCCGCAATATAGCCGGGCTTGAACTGCGGAACGGGATACTCGATGACGCGCGCCGTCTTCGGGTTCAGCCGGCCCAGATATTCCTGTCCGAAATCTGAGTACCAGATGCTGCCGTCGGACGTTCCGATCACGTCGTGCGGTTGCGCCAGGCGCGTCGGCAGGTCGTACGTCGTGATGATCACGTGCGTCGATGCGCCGGCCGGCCGCGGCAGCGTTTTGAGCGGCCACGTGCGCGTTCCGGTGCTTTGGTTGATGCTCGCGAGATATGCCGGCAAGTCGGGCGGAAAACCATAGCCTTCGCGCGCGCGGGCGACCTTGAAGGCTTGAGGCTTGAGCCAGTAGCTGTTGTTCGCGTAACCCGCCATGCGCGGCAGCACGACGTCGCGAAACTCGGCGGCCGTGTGATACGAGTCGATGATGCGCTGCAGGGTGTGGCAGCCGGTGCAGTCGAGCAGCATTGTCTTTTGGGCATCGGTGCCCGGCATGCTCGCGAGCCAGTCGCCGTTGGAGAGCTGATCCTCGAGATCGTTCGTCTTGCGCAACTGCAGATCGTCGCGAGTCGTCTTTCCCGCGGTTACGGCGACGGACGCCGGTGAACCGAGCACATAGCCGCCGGCACGAATCGCTACCGTGTACGTACCGGGAGCCACGCGCGCTGCCGGGAAGCGATACGCGCCGTTCGCGTCGGTGACGACGGTCGTGGTGTACGTCGCACCGGCCGCGCGGACCGTGACCAGCACGCCCTCCATCGGTCCTTCCGCTGCGGAGCGGACCTTGCCGGTGAGCGATATCGCCGCCGGCTGCTGTGCATGCAGGGCGCCCACGGCACTCACCAAGAGCGCGACCGTCACAACGACGGCAAAGAGGCTGAAGCTGCGCAGGCGTGTGGTCATGGGAACCTCACTCGTTGGCTACGATGGCCCTCTGGAGCAGCCGTCTTCTTGGAGGGCTTTGCGGTACCTCGTGTTATGCGAAGCGTACGGAGATCGAACCCAGCGGACCGTAGTCGACGTGGAATGTGTCGCCGGCCTTGGCCGCGACCGGGGCAGTGAACGAGCCGCACAAGATCACTTGGCCCGGTTCGAGCGTGACGCCGTGCGGGTGCAGCTTGTTGGCGAGCCAGGCGAGGCCGTTGGCGGGATGGTTGAGCACGGCCGCCGCGACGCCGGATTCTTCGATGACGCCGTTGCGGTAGAGCATCGCCGCAACCCAGCGCAGGTCGACTTCGTTGGTTTTGATCGGCCGGCCGCCGAGAACGATGCCCGCGTCGGCCGCGTTGTCGGAAATCGTGTCGAAGACCTTGCGCGTGACTTTGGTCTCCGGGTCGATCTGCTCGATGCGCGCATCGATGATCTCGATGGCGGGCACCACGTAATCGGTCGCCGTCAGCACGTCGAAGATCGTGCACTCGGGTCCGCTCAGACGATCTTTGAGAATGAAGGCCAGTTCGACTTCGACGCGCGGCAGAATGAAGCGGTCGATCGGCACGTCGCCGCCGTTGGCGAAGAACATGTCGTCGAGCAGCGCGCCGTAGTCGGGCTCGGTGATGTTTGACGAGCGCTGCATCGCGCGCGACGTCAGGCCGATCTTATGCCCTTTGAGGGTCCGCCCGCTCGCCAGTTTCAGTTTCATCCACGCGCGTTGAATCGCATACGCGTCCTCGATCGTGATGTCGGGATACTCGAGCGAAAACTGGCGCAACTGCTTGTGCGTGCGCTCCGCTTCGTCGAGTGCGCGTGCGAGTTTTTCGGTGAGCTCAACGGCAAAAGGCATGTACCGGCGGTTATCCGAAATTGAAGTTTTTCCCGTCCGGAGGCGAACCGCGGTGTCCGAGAAGCTTTCCCTGACCATGGCGCTGAGCGACTACGATCACACGCGCGATCTCGCGTACGGCCGCGTGAGCCCCGAGGGCATCAACCTCCTCGCGCTCGATTTTCAGGTTGAAGAAATCTTCTATCGATCGCTCAAACACCGCGAGTTCGATGTGTGCGAGCTCTCGTTCGGAAAATACATCTCGCTGATCTCGCAGGGCGATCGTACGTTCAGTGCGATCCCCGTTTTCCCGTCGCGCATGTTCCGGCAGTCGTCGGCCTACGTGTTGCGCGACGGTCCGATCAAGACGGTCGACGACCTGCGCGGCCGCAAGGTCGGATTGCCCGAGTGGGCGCAGACGGCCGCGGTCTATTCGCGCGGATTTCTCGTTCAGCAGTACGGTCTGCAGCTCACCGACGTGCACTGGGTGCAAGCCGGCACGAACGAAGCAGGCCGGGAAGAGAAGGTCGAGTTGCGGCTTCCGGCCGGCGTGAAGCTCGAGCCGGTGAAGGGCAAGAGCCTCAACGAGATGCTGCTCAGCGGCGAGATCACGGCCATCTTCGCCGCGCACCCGCCGCACGCGTTCGAACACGGCGATCCGCGTGTCGTGCGTCTTTTCACCGACTATCAAGCGGTCGAGCAAGCCTACTACGAAGCGACGCGGATCTTTCCGATCATGCACGTGCTCGCGATCAAGCGTCCGATCCTCGAGCGCAATCCGTGGGTCGCACGCAATCTCTACAAGGCGTTCGAGGAGGCGAAGGCGCGCAGCTATGCGCGTGCCGCGGAGGCGACGGCGTCGCGCTTTCCGATTCCGTGGAGCGTGTATTACTTCGAACGCGCGCGCGAACTCTTTGGGCCCGATCCGTTTCCCTACGGGGTGGAACCCAACCGCGTCACGCTCGAAGCGTTCGCGGAGTTCGCGCACGTGCAAGGCGTGGCGCACCGCCGTGTCGAGCTGAGCGAACTGTTTTGGGAGACGATGGGCGGTTCGTTCCGCGTTTAGGTTCCCTTTTGGCCGCCCAGATAGAAGATGACCTTGAGAATCGCTTGCGGCACGCTCGTGAGGGTATTCGGGTTGCCGTAGGCGAGATAGAACTCTTCGTTCGTCAAGCGCAGGTGATAGGCGATCCAGACGTTCGTGCACTTGCCCATGCAAGCGCCGCCGCCGTTGGGTACCGGCGGGTTCCCGGTCACGCTGCGCAAGCCGACGGCGAACGACGATTGCCGATTGACTTGGTATGAGTAGGCGACGCCGTCGAACCATTGGATGTTGTCGGGCGCTGCGCCGTACATCCGTGCCCAAAGCGATCGCGACCGCGACCGCGAGACCAGCTAGAACGATCCGCACGCCGGCCCCTTTCGGACGGAGTACGGAGCAACTATAAATATAGTTTCAGGGGGCACGTGAGCGCGCTACCGGATTCGCGCCGATCTATCAACTAAAGAATACGTTTTTGGCTTAGGGCGGCTGCCCCGGCGTGTGGGTGCCGATCGCACCGCCCAACGGGGTTGCACTCAGTACCGGCTTCACGGCGTTCACACGGTCCGACAACAGCGCGATGCAACTCGCCTACCAGTTACACCCGCTGTACACCTATATCGGCGATTCGGCGTCCGGTCAGACGAGCGGCAATGGTATCGTGTCGTTCGGCGGCACTTGGACGGTCGCGCGCCCATAGGCCAAACGCAGCCGGGGAGTCGAACGATGTTCGATGCGCCTCGGCGACGTGTTCAAGATCGGGATCGGCCCGTCGAGTTCGCACACCGTCGGGCCGATGCGGGCGGCGGAGCGCTTCATCACCTTGCTCGCCGAACGCCAGACGGCGGTGGCGGGCATCCGGGTGGATCTCTTCGGTTCGCTTGCGCTGACCGGCCGCGGCCACGGAACGGATCGTGCCCTGATCTTCGGCCTGGCCGGCTACGCGCCCGACACGATCGAGCCGGAGGTCATCGCCACGTTGCCGGGGCGGGTTGCGGCCGAACGCGCGCTGCGTTTGCCGTGCGGCGTGGAGATCGCCTTCGATCCCGCGACCGACATCGTGTTCAACACCGGGAAGACGTTGCCGCATCATCCCAACGGCATGCGCTTCACCGCTTACGATGCCGGCGGAAACGTGCTGCACGGAGCGGAGTATTTCTCGATCGGCGGCGGTGCCGTCGAAGGCGAAGGGTTCGAGAGCCTGCGCCGCAGTGAAGACGTGCCCTATCCGTTCACGTCGGCGGAAGAACTGCTCGCAATCGCGGCCGCGAACGATCTCAAGATCTGGGAGGTCGTGCAGGCCAACGAGCTCGCGTTCACGTCGGCGGAAGAACTGCGGCGCGAGCTGGCCGCGATCTGGCGCACCATGGATGAGTCGGCGGAACGCGGGTTACACACCGAGGGCATTCTGCCGGGCGGTTTGAACGTGCGCCGTCGCGCGCCGCGGCTCTACGCGAAATATCTGGCCCGCGCGGAAAACCACGGCCTCGAGGCGATGGATTACCTCAACGTCGTTGCCATCGCGGTCAACGAAGAGAACGCGGCCGGCGGGCGCGTCGTCACGGCGCCCACCAACGGTGCGGCGGGGATCATTCCGGCCGTGATCCGCTATTATCGCGACTACATTGCGGATGCCGACGCGGCCGGCATCGAGCGCTGCTTGCTGGCCGCGGCGGCGGT
>PLTN01000059.1 GCA_003164495.1 Vulcanimicrobiota bacterium | reverse complement strand
TTTCGTCGATTCCTGATTGCCGCCTACGAGCGAGGCAACTTCCACGCCGTCAATGCGCGCGATTCCGTCCAGATGCTTCTGACCGAACGCCCCTTGTCCGGCAACAACGACCTTCATTTGGAAAGGCGCTCCGCCCCAGGCTGCGCGCCCCCCACGAAGTGGGGCCCCCAGACCGAGCTCGCAAGTTTCATTACGGCTACAGCACTGTGCTGCTGCGCTCGCTCCATAACCATTGTCTTTACCCCTTACGCAACGTTTTCGAGAATTAAGTGTCCCACGGCCGTGTTCGATGCCGGGACATGGTAGAAGCGATAAATTTCCTTTGCTTTTTCGTCCATGGCGCCGCGCATGATCAGCCACATCACGAGCTCGATCGCTTCGGATCCGGCTTCGCGCACGTACTCGATGTGCGGGATCTTCACGGCCGCTTCCGGATCTCTGGAGAACTTGTCCAAGAAGGCGTTGTCGAACTTGCTGTTGATCAGGCCCGCGCGCGGGCCTTGCAGCTGGTGCGACATCCCGCCCGTGCCGAAAATCGCGACGCGCAACGGTTTGTCGAACGATTCCACGGCGCGGCGAATCGCTTTACCGAGCATGTAGCAGCGATGGCCGGTCGGCGGCGGATACTGCACGACGTTGACCGCCAGCGGAATCACCGGGCACGGCCACGCGGTGGGCTGTCCGTACATCAGCGAGAGCGGTACGGTCAAGCCGTGATCGACGTCCATCTTGTTGACGATCGTCATATCGAACTCATCGAGAATCGTCGACTGCGCGATGTGCCACGCCAGTTCGGGATGGCCTTTGACCACCGGCACCGGACGTGCGCCCCAGCCTTCGTCGGCCGGCGCGAACGAATCCGCGCAGCCGATCGCAAACGTCGGGATGATCTCGAGCGAAAACGCCGAGGCGTGATCGTTGTAGACGAGGATGATCACGTCGGGGTTGAGTTCGGCGATCCACTTCTTCGACGGCTCGAAGCCTTTGAAGAGCGGCTTCCAGTAGTCTTCGCCGGTCTTGCCGTTGTCGATGGCGGCGCCGATGGCCGGTACGTGCGAGACTGCCACGCCGGCGACGAGTTTAGCCACGATTTTTCCACTCCGATTTGCTGCGGTTGCCCTCGACCGATCGTCCGCCGGCGAGCATCATGTCGACATACTCTTGTTGGGTCTTTCCGGTCATCTTCGCGGCGAGGGCCTGGAACGAGAGGCCGTCGAACGCGCCGAGCTTCGAAGTGAAATAGATGTTGCCGCCAAGTTCGAGCATCTTGTTCCAAGCGCGATCGGTGATCGCTTTGGACTGCTCGGGCGTCATCGGAAACTTCTTCTTGTAGCCCTCTTCGTCGGCGCGGAACGCTTCGCGGTTCTCGGGCTTCATCAACGACATGCAGAACATGTTGAGGTGATAGCCCTGGCGCGAGCGATCGGCATCGAACAGCAAGGTGCCGGGGATATCTTCGAATTCGGGTTCACTCATGCTCGAACGTCCTTTTCGTTGCGGGGGCGACCTCCTTGTGCGGACGGTTGCCTAGGCGATCTGCCGAAAAACGTCGACCAGGGCTCCCGCCGCCCGCGACCAGGTCATCGCGCGGGCCCGTTCGATGCCGCGCCGGCGCAGCGTCGCGGCGAGCGTGGCGTCGCTGAAGATGCGCTGCACGGCATCGGCAAAAGCGGCGGCGTCATCGGGCGGCGCGTACAGTGCCGCGTCTCCGCCCGCCTCGATCAGGGACGATCCGGCACTCGCGACGACGGGTGCGCCGGCGAGCAGCGCCTCGAGGATCGGCAGCCCGAAGCCCTCGTAGCGCGATGGGAAGACGAACGCGCCGCAGCCCTGGTAGAGGGCCTGGAGGGTGACGTCGTCGACGAATCCGAGCGCGCGCACGTTCAGGCCATCCGTGGCGGGTAACGAGCCCACGATACGGCCGGCGATGACGCAGGTGACGTCGATGCTCCGAGCGCGCAGTAGCTCGGCCGCGGCGACGAAGGTGTCGATGCCCTTGCGCGCGTCGGTTTCGCCGACGAAGAGCAGGTACGTTCCCAACGCTGCGATGTCGAGCGACGGCGTGCCGACGGGAAGCGGCGCGACGCCCGGCAGGACGACGCTGATGCGTTCGGGCTCCAAGGGCAGCACGCGCAAGAGTTCGCTACGTGAGAACTGCGAGTCGGTGACGATGTGTTCGCAGCGCTCGGCGGCCCGCCGGAACGGCGCGCGTGTGTCGTCCGAAAATCCCGGCAGCGCAAAATTGAGCGCGTCGTGCAGCGTTGCCACCGACGGTCCGCGAAAATCGTCCCAACTGGGTCCGTTGAACGGAAACCAGAGCAGGTCGAAGCGGCGACTGCGCGCGGCACGGCGTGAGGCCACCGGCAGTGCGGCGCCGCCGATTTCGCGCAGGTAGCGCGGGCCGGCAATCCACGTCGCCCATTCCGGAATGACGAGCGTGCAGGCAACCTCACCGGCGTGCTCGTCGCGCAAGCACTTCACCATTTCGCGCACGTAGCGACCGATGCCGCGTCGATCGTACGGCACGTTCCACACGTCGACGCCAACGCGAATCACCTGGCGGTGCTTCAGCGCTGCGTAGGACAATCTTGCAGTATGGTCGTGCCGTCGGAGCGCGTGTGGTTGAGAATGTAGCGAATCGTCTCCGAGTAACGGCTCACGTCGGTACCCGGCGGCGGCTGCTGCAAACGCGTCGGGAAATCGGGATTGGACATGTTGATCGAAGACCACGGATCGTCGGCTGGGTCGGCGTAGGCCCAGCGATAGGGAAACTCGTCGCTCTGTGTGTGGCCGTCGGGAAACGTGACGGTTGCGACGATGTGTTCGTAGGCGATTCTGCCGGAACGATCGGGCGCTTGGAACGGGATCAACTCCACTTTGCCGCACGGCGCGTCCGCGTTGACCGTTCCGCTGCCCGAGCCGCCGGTTCCGTTGCCGCTCCCGCCGGCGTCGCCCGCACCCTCACCGCTGCCCGCGCCCACACCGGCGCCGCCGCCGCCGCCGCTGCCCGCGATGATCACGGATGGGAGCACGACCTGCGGGTGCGGCTTGGGCGCGGCATGTCCGCCGCCGGAGGCGCGAATGGCCCGCGGCGCTGCGCGTTGCGGAACGGGGGCGACGGTCACGCGCGGCACCGGCGGTAACGTGGGCGGCGGGGTCGGCGGCCGGGGTGTAAGCCGCGGCGTCGGGGCCGGCCGCTCGAGCACCACCGTGGTGGGAGGCGCGGTTTCAGCGACCGAGCGATCTGCCGGTTGGCAGCGGCCTAGTGCGAAGCACAGCGCCGTGATCACGATCGCGCTCGGTACGGCAACGGCGAAGCGCCGGACCGGATCGTCGAAGTCCGGTGCTCCGACTTTTGTCTTCATGCGCAGGGACAACGATTCGTGCGCGTCGCGGGGTTCCCGTTCGAGTGGGGCGAACGCCGGGGCGTGCAGCTCGAACCTTTGATCCGCGCAATACCGGATTTTCCCATTCCCGGCATTCTTTTCCGGGACATCACGCCGCTACTCGGCGATGCCGCCGGCTTCAGGGCGATGGTGGATCTCTTCGTTGAGAAATACCGCGACGCGGGCATCGAATACGTGGTCGGCATCGAGGCGCGCGGCTACATGCTCGGCGCCCCCGTGGCGTACGCCTTGGGCGCCGGTTTCGTGCCGGTGCGCAAACCCGGCAAACTCCCGGGTGAGAAGTTCACCGAAGAGTACGAGCTCGAGTACGGCACCAATACGATCGAGATCCACGCCGATGCCGTAACCCGTGGCAAGCGCGTGCTCGTGATCGACGACCTGCTCGCCACCGGCGGCACGATGGCCGCCACGCTGCGGCTGCTGGCGCGCCTCGAGGCCAAGATAGCCGGGGTGGCGGTGCTGATCGAGCTGGCCGGCCTCAACGGCCGCGACGCCCTGCCCGGCGTGGATATCACGTCGTTCATCTCCTACTGACGCACCTAATGAAGCGCGCGGCGGGTTGTAAGACGTAGATCCTATGACTATCGCGGATCTCATCACCAACGTTCGCCGCTACGACCCCTCGCTCGATCCCGCGTGGCTCGAGAGTGTTTACGCTGTCGCCGAGGGGGCGCACCGCGATCAGCGCCGCGCTTCGGGTGAATCCTACATCGAGCACCCGCTGGCCGTGGCCGCGATTCTGGCCGACCTCGAGATGGACCGGCAAACGATCGCCGCCGCACTGCTCCACGACGTCGTGGAAGACACGGTCATCACGAGCGAAGAAGTGGGCGAACGCTTCGGCGAGGAGATCGCCTCGCTCGTCGACGGCGTGACCAAGCTGACGCGCATTCCGTATCAGACGAAGGAAGACGCGCAGGTCGAGAACCTGCGCAAGATGTT
>PLTN01000160.1 GCA_003164495.1 Vulcanimicrobiota bacterium | reverse complement strand
CGGCCTTCTCATGGAAGGAACGCGCTCCGATCTCGGGGATTAGCGTGCGAGCGCGAAGGCGCGAGCAGTGGTTACTTCTTTTTTCTTTTTTACTCCACTGCTCGCGCCTTCGCGCTCGCACTCAGTAGTATAGATAGTGGCGCGTCCCTCGACTACGCACCTGACGGTGCTCCGCTCGGGATGACAGAGAATTTTACGTCCCTCTATCTATCAAGTTGGCCTGCGCAGCCGATGGCCGTAGGGCCGAGGCGTGCCTCTTCTTACTGCTACGCTAGATCTTGAACTCGCCGTGGGTGGACGGGGCGAAGAGGTCTTCGGGGGTGAACACGCGCGAGGTGAGGCCTTGCGCGTGCGACCAGCGTGCGGCCGCCTCGAGCGCGGCGCGGTTGCGCGCGATGCCGTACGGCCAGTGGTCGGCGCCGAACATCGCGCGCGCTTCCTCGACGGCCTCGACCAGCCACGGCACGCTCGCCTTGAGCGCGCCGCCCGTTCCGTAGACGTCGCGCAGCGCGGCGTCTTTTGATTGCGCGAACGCTTTTACGACGCTGACCGGGAGCCAGGGATACTTTTCCACGAGCGCGCGCCGGATGCCGAGCGTATGCATGATCGGAAACACGCCGGTCTTCTGAAAGTACGCCTTCTCCAGGTTCTGGTGATCGGCGAAAAGGCGGCCTACGGGTGCGGTCCGGAACTCGAAGCACGACGGCGACGATGCGCTGATCATCCCGTCGAGCTCGCCTTCGGCGAGCATCTGACTCAAGCTCTTCTTCGTCGCCGACTCCACCACGACGCCGGGCGGAAGCTGCAGCGGGAATTTCTCGTGACGGCCCGGTTCTTCGAGGCCGCCGTTGACCCAGGTGATCTGCTCGGGCGTGATGCCGTACTCGTCTTGCAGAATGCCGCGCGCGGTGATGCCGGCCGTTTGCGTGTACTCGGGAACGCCCATGCGCTTGCCGATCAAGTCTTTGGGTTCGCGAATGCCGCGATCGGTGCGCACGAAGATCGCCGAATGGCGGAACATCCGCGAGAGGAACACCGGCACCGCCTGATATTCCCACGGACCCTTGTCGATCGCCATCATGTAGGCCGAGAGCGACATCTCGGTGATGTCGAACTCGTGATGGTGAAAGACGCGATAGAACAGCTCCTCGATGCGTAGCGGAATGACGTTGAGATCGACGCCTTCGATGCGCACGTCGCCGGTTTGCAGCGCCAGCGTGCGGTCGTAGTTCCAGCCGCCGTAGGTGAGCGGAAGCAGACTCATCGCCGCCTAGACCGTGAAGGCGATTTCGGACGCGTGCACCGGGCGTTCGGTGAGCAGGTACTTTGCGCCGATGTTGAGCACGGGCTCGATCAATTGCGGATCGAACGACGTGGCGAACGTGTTTCGCGCCATCGTGTTCGCGGTCTCGATCGGAAGCTTGGTGAAGCGGCTTTCGATCGCGGCGGTTTCGGCGCGATGTCCGTTCACCCAGCGCGCGGTATCATACAGCGCGGCCGCAAGCCGGTGGGCGAGCGCCGTGTTGGCGGTCAGCCAGGTGCGCGACGCGGCGTAGACGTTGACGTAGAACGGCTTCCCCATCGCTTCGAACGGAATCCCGAGCGGCCGCTGATCGGCCCGCGCGGCGGTCAAGAACGGTTCGCCCTGGAGCGCTGCTTGAATCGTGCCGCGCTGCAGTGCGGTGTTCATGTCGGGAAACGGCAGCTCGAAGAACTTCACCTTGGTCACGTCGGCGCCGTTGATGCGCAGCCACTCCGTGGCCATGCTCGAGCTGAGCGATTTCAAGCCGACCACGCCGACGGTTTGACCCTCGAGATCTTTCGCGCTACGGATCGCGCTCGTTTTCTCCGTGACCATCACGAGCGTCGGGCTCTGCTTGGAAAAGGCACAACCGCCGGCAAACACGGCCAGCGGAAAGCCGTGGATGTACGCGTTGGCAACCTGGATGCAATCCACCACGGCGACCTCGACGGCACCCGCGATGACGCCCTGCGCCGCGCCCGCGGCACCCGAAAACGGCACCAGTTCGACATTCAAGCCGGCCTTCGTGTAGTAGCCCTGCTCTTGCGCGTACACCGGGCCGAGCCCCGAATCGTTCAACGTGATGCCGATGCGAATCGGCGCCATCGTCTGCGCGCGCAGCGCCGAATGGTGCGCCGAGAGCAAGGCCGCGGCACTACCGCCGAACAGGAGCGCTGACGCGCGTGACCGGGTCATCATGCTCGCGCACTTACGCGAGCGAAGGGTATGCTCCCCTCAGCGCGCGGCGGCGTCGCTCACGATCTCGGCGGCGGGGAACGAGCGCTCGATGAGGTGGTATTTCGCCGCCGCGTCGATGACCGGTTGGATGTCGTTGAGGTCGATCGTCGTCCCCACCCACGTGCGCTGCATGTGCGCGATGAACCCCGGGTCTTGCTTCGTGATCTGCGCGACGTCGTCGACGGTCGCATCGTTATGAACGCGCGTGAACGCGGCCGCATCGGCAATCACCCGCGAAAATCGCGCCGCGACGCCGTGATTCTGGGTCAGATAGCTGCCCGTAACGAACCACACGCCGAGCAGGAAACGTTTGGCGATCGCGGTGTACACGCGCGTCACCGTGCGCACCGAACCGCTCGCCAGCGCTTGCGCGTAGGCGGGGTTGTCGACGACCGCCGCATCGATGCGGCCTTGTTGCAGCGCCGCGCCGGCGGCCTGCCACGGCAATTCGAGAAAGCGCAGGCTTTTCGAGTCGCCGCCGTTCTGATCCATCCACGCATCCATTGCGACCGCCGCCAGCGAGAGCAGTGAGGCGGCGGAGATCACCTTGCCGTTGAAGTCGCGCGCCGTCTTCAGCGGCGAGTCGCGCGCCACGAGCAACCCGCCGGAATTGGCGTCGATCCATAAGCCGCCGGGCGCGATGATGCTGACCGGAATGCCCCGCAGGTGCGCCTGCATCAGCGCGACGAGCGTCGTGAGGCCGATATCGAGCGCGCCGCCGACGACCGCCTGCGATACCGCATCACCGCCGCCGAGGCTCTGATAGTCGACCTTCAACCCGGCCTTCTCGAACATCCCGGTGCGCATCGCGTACAAGAGCGGCGCGACCGAATCGGTCGGTACGGTACCGACGCGAATCGTCGTGAGCGGCGCCGGCTGCGCGAACGCCGTCGTGCGCATCTGCGCGGTGAGCGCGGCCGCTCCCAGCGCGGCCAGCGACGCTCCGCGCGAGAGCGTCACTCGGTATACCCGTAGTCTCGCGCCGCCGCTTCCGGCGTGATATAGCCGCAAGTGACGTCGCGTCGTACCGCTTCGCGCGAACGCTTCGCGGGATCGCCGAAACCGCCGCCACCGCCGCTCCGCACGATCATCGTATCGTTGGGCTCCAGGCGGATGGAGTTGAATTTGCCGTGGCGCGCCGGATTCTCGAGGGTTCCGTCGGCGCGTTCCACCTGCATCTGGTTCGGTAACGCGGCGCCGCCGCCGAGCAAACCCCACGGCGCGCACAGCGTGCGCTCGGCGTTGGTGTTGACGGTCAGCGGCGCCGTCACGCGCACGCGGCGCTCGATGCCGAGACCCCCGCGAAACTGTCCGGCGCCGCCCGAATCCGGGCGCAAGGCATAGTTCTCGATCAGCACCGGGATCTTCGATTCGGTTGCTTCCACCGGCGAGTTATGCGTATCACCGTCGTTCTGGCACACGGTTCCGCTCATTCCGTCGGAGTTGTACTTCGCGCCGAAGCCGCCGCCCAGCACGCCGGCACCGCGCGTGAAGAACCGCCCGGTGCCCGGGTTCAAACCGTAGAACGTCGCGGAGCACAGGTCGGCATGGTGCGCCGCGATCGTGCGTTCCGGGACGCACTGCGCCATCGCTTTGAAGATCGTATCGACCACGGTCATCGGAATCGTCATCCACATCCGCATCGCCGACGGCTTCACGGCGCTGATCACGCGCCCGGGCGGCAACACGATCTCGAGCGGCGAGAACGAGCCGTCGTTGATCGGGTAGAGCGTGGGCGTCGTGAGGCACTTGAACGCGACTTGCGCCGCGCTGCGGCCGGCCGTGTCGCCGCTGTTGAAGTACCCCGGCACTTGTGCGCCGACATCGGTGAGATCGATCGTCATCTGCTCGCCGGCAATCGTCACGCGCACCTTGATCGGGATCGTCTTGTCGCCGACGCCGTCGTCGTCCATGAACGATTCGGCTTCGTAGACGCCGTCGGGCATCGCCGCCACCGCGAGGCGTGCCTTACGCTCGCTCATCGCGTAGATGTCGGTGACGCACGTATCGACGGCCTCGATGCCGTACTTGCGCACCAGCGCCGTGTAGCGCCGCTCGCCGGTCCGGATCGAGGCGACTTGCGCCCGGAAGTCGCCCATCGCGAGCTCGGGAATGCGCACGTTCGTGCGAATGATGCGCGTCAGCTCGTCGTCCTGCACCCCGCGCTTGAAGATCTTGACGATCGGCAGCTGCAGCCCCTCGGAAAAGATGTCTTGCGTGCGGCCGAGCGTGCCGCCGATGTCCATCCAGTGGCCCATCGAGGCGGCAAACGCCACGATCTTGCCGTCGTGAAAGATCGGCAGCGTGAAGATCAGGTGGTTGAGGTGGCTCCCCATGATGTAGGCGTCGTTCGTGAGGAGGATGTCGCCGGGCTCGATCGCGTCGAGTCCGTAGAATGCGATCTTCGCCTTGATCGCATCCGAGAGGCCGCGAATGAACATCGGCAGACCGAGCCCGATCGACATCGTATCGCCGTTGCGGTCGAAGAGGCCGACGGTAAAGTCGAGCGCTTCGTAGATGATCGGGTTGTACGCGGTCCGCATGAGATTGGTTTTCATCTCATCGGTGATCGCGATGAGCGCATTGCGGATGATCTCGGCCGTCACGGGATTACCCACATGCTTAATCGTCGCCGTCATGCTTCTTCCACCGTCAGGATCAAATGGCCGTATGGATTGACCAGCACTTCCACGCCGGGCGGCACGCAGGTGAGCGAACCGGGCTCTTCGATCATCGCGGGCCCGGCAAACGTCATGCCCGCGTTGAGGCGCGCGCGGTCGTAGATCGCGGTCTGCACCGGAGCGCCGGCCGTGAAACGCACCGGGCGACGCTCGATGAGCGCTTCCGTCGGATCGCTGTCGCCCGAGAGCAGCATCGGCGGCCGCGGCTTGTTCAAGGTGCCGACCACCGATACGCGGGCCGCTACGAATTCCGCCGGCTCTTCGGGCGCGTTGTGACCGTAACGCTGCAAGTACTGCGCGTCGAAGGCCGCCTTGATCGCTTGCTCCGCGTCCGGCGCGTCGAGTGCGGTGGGGATGGGGATCGTCACGGCGTGTTCTTGGCCGTGGTAACGGATGTCGGCCGCGCGTTCGTACGTGACGTCGGCCGCCACGATGCCGGTCGACGCCAGCCATGCCGCTGCTTCCGCGGCGAGCTCGTCGTAGCGTTGCGCGATGGCCGCTGCGAGCGTCGCTGCTTTGAGCGGCGCGACGAACGTGCGCGCGTATTCGCGGCGCAGGTCGGCCGTGAGCATGCCGTAAGCGGAGAAGTGGCCGGGCGCCACCGGAATCACGACGTCGCGCACCGCGAGTTCGCGGGCCACGTCGACCGCTTGCATCGGCCCCGCGCCGCCGTAGGCGATCAAGACGAAGTCGCGCGGGTCGAGACCGCGTTCGGTCGACACGGTGCGTACCGCGTAGGCCATCTGCGTCGTCGCGATCGCGACGATCCCTTCGGCGGCTGCGGCGAGCTCGATGCCGAGCGGCTCCGCGATTTGGGTGCGGATCGCACGTTCGGCCGCGGCCGCATCGAGGTGCAAGCGTCCGTCGGCGAAGCGCTCCGGAGAAAGGCGGCCGAGCACGAGATGCGCATCGGTTACGGTGGGATGCGTGCCGCCGCGGCCGTAACACGCCGGGCCCGGACTTGCGCCGGCACTCTGCGGGCCCACGTGCAGACCGCCCGCTTCGTCGATCCAGGCGATGCTGCCGCCGCCCGTGCCGACTTCCTTGATGTCGAGCACCGGAATACGAATCGCCAAGCCTTCGTTGTAGCCGCCGACGAAGAAATCGGGCGAGAGGTTCGCGATCCCATCCTGCAGCACGCACGCTTTCGCGGTCGTCCCGCCCATGTCGAAGCAGATGAGATCCTGCGTGTCGAGCCCCGCGGCGAGCACGCTCGCACCGACGACGCCGGCGGCCGGCCCCGACTCGAGCATCTGGATGCACTGCGACTTCGCCGTCGCAACGTCGCACAAGCCGCCGCTCGACTGCATGATCAGCAACTCGCCCGCGAACGCGCCGGCGCGCAGTCGCTGGTCGAGATCCTCGATATACCGGCTCACGCGCGGGCCGACGTAGGCGTTCGCCACGGTCGTGGACGTGCGTTCGTATTCGCGATATTCGCGCGAGACGTCGTGCGAGGCCGTGACGAACAGCTGCGGATCGGTGGCGAGCAGGATCTCGCGCATCCGGTTCTCGTGATCGACGTTCGCGTACGCGTGCAGAAAGACGATCGCAACCGACTCGATACCGGCGGCGACGAGGTCGACGGCCAGCGTCGTCGCACCGGGCTCATCGAACGCCTTCCAGACCGCACCGTCGTGCAGCATGCGCTCGGACACCTCGAACACGCGGTCGCGGGCGACCAGCGGCACGTGTTTGCGGAAGAACAGATTGAACGAATCGGGCCGGTTGATGCGCCCGATTTCGTAGACGTCGCGGAACCCTTCGGTCGTGATCAGCGCGGTCTGCGCGCCCTTGCGTTCGAGGATCGCATTGATGGCGACGGTCGAACCGTGGATGACGAACTCCGCCGTCGACGGCGCCGTCCCCGCGCGCTCGATCGCGGCGAAGACGCCGTCGGCGAGATTTTCCGGCGTACTCAGCGCTTTGCCGAACGTCACGGCGCCCGTCGCGACGTCCATGACGGTCACATCGGTGAACGTCCCGCCGATGTCGACCGCGATGCGGCTGCGTGCGATCACGCGAGCGTAAGCGCGGCGGTCAGGTCGGCGGACGCCGCGTCGCGCGGCCCGAGCGGTTCGAGGCCGAAGCGCGTTTCGATCAGCTTCAAGATTGACGTGGTGTCGTAGGGTGTGTGATCGATGTGCCTCTTCTTAGCGAACGGCGAAATGATGATCGCCGGGATGCGGCGGCCGGGTCCCCAGCGGTCGATTTTCGGCGGCGCAACGTGGTCCCAGAAGCTGTGCCCTTCGTCATACGTCACGATGACGACGCTGCCTTTCCAGTACGCGCTCTCTTGCACGGCTCGCACCAGATCCGCCGCGTGCCGATCGGCTTCGCGCAAGCCGAGCATCTCCTTCGGATGCTCGTTTTCGGCGGGCTTCACGAATGCGACCCGCGGCAGCGTGCCGTTCTTCAAATCGGCTACGAATTCGCTCTCATCGCTTTTCACGTGCGTCTTCCAGCCCGGCGTTCCGGCCGCCGTGTCGCGGAAGAGCAAGTACGGCCGCGACGACTGAGTCGTGCCGCCCGAATACCACGCCCATGAGATGCCCGCCGCATCGAGGCGGTTGCCGATGTGCGGGCGCGTCTGCAACGGGACGCGGGCCGCCTCTTCGACCGAGAGGTTGTTGACGATGAAGCCGTCCGGCGTGACCAAACCGTCTTTGATCAGCGTGCCGTCGGGCGCGAGTTGTGCGACGAACTCCGCCGGCGCGTTCGGCCACTGCGGAACGCCGCCCGAAAACAGGAAGTAGTGGTTCATCGCGGTGCCGCCGAACGCGGCTTGGAAGAAGCGGTCGGCGAGAACGTACTCTTGCGCGTACTGCCACATCGGCAGCGAACTTCCGTCGTAGTAGCCCAGCACCGGACTGCCGGAGATCGACGCGTAACCGTCCATCGCTCCGCCGTTGATCGCAAGTTGTGCTTGATAGAAATTGTTGGCCTGTTCGAACGATGCGTTCAGCGGCCGATCGATCGGAACGTACGCCGCCAAGTCGAACGGCCGGTTCGGCAGCGGCGGCAGCGTCAGCGACGGCCGCGTCGCGTCGAGCGGGTGGCTCGAGAACGCCGGCAGCAGCGCAAACGGCTTTCCGCTCGCATCCGCCTGCGGCGCGGCGTTCGCCGCGTTCGCCAGACCGTCGGCCCCGGGAAACATTCCGTAGAGATGATCGAACGAGCGGTTCTCGAGATAGATCACGATGATGTGATCGATCTTTTCCAACCCCCGCACGGGCTTCGGAGCGGCTCGAGCGGGCAGTGGAATCGCACCCAGTGCCGCTCCGCCGGCGAGCAATGCCGACGCGCGTGCCCGGCTAATCATGCTACGATCCTTTGTAGGCTTTGGCCCGGCGCACCACCGCGCCGACGTCGAACTTGTTGAACTCGGGGACGAACTGGTTGGTGTAGAGCGTATCGAGACTCGGGTCTTGCGTGATCTGACCGCCGACCTTCAGCGAGACGATCTCCGTCGTCCAATCTTTGGGGCTGAAGAGACCATACTGGTGCGGCTCGCCGTCTTGCCAAATCATCATGTTGTTCAGGCGAACTTGCAGCAGCGATAAGTTCTCCCGCAGCGCATCGGCGTCCGAACCGGCCGGGCGCAATTCGGGATAGTGCTTCCAATACGATTCAAGGCAGGCCGTCGGGTTGGCATTACACGCGACCGTGGCTTCGGCGCTGATGCGGCCGAACTTCGCTACCAGATCCGGCCGCTCGCGAATCGTCTTGTTGGTCACCGGGAACGCATGGCTCGCCACGCCGGTGAATTCCGGCGGGAACTTGAGCAGCCGGATCTTCGTGCCTTCGAGCTTCATCTGCGCGTCCATGATATCGAAGAGGTTCAACGCATCGATCTTGCCGGTGCGCAGCGCCTGAAAGGCCGGAACGCCGGTGCCGACCGCAACGAAGTTCACGCTGCTCGGGTCGACGCCGGCTTGTTTGAGGATGGCCTTGGTCATCGAGACGTTGCCGAACGTCAGCGCGCCGACGCCGATCGTCTTGCCGCCCAAATCTTTGACCGACTTGATCGGGCTGTTGTCGAGCACCGAGATTTCCCAGATCGAGTTGCGCGCCGAGTTGTAGACGAAGCGGAAATCGAAGTTCGGACGGCCCGGCTGCCGCGAGATGATGAGCGGATCGAGCGTGCTGAACGTGGTGAACACCTGGCCGCTCATCAGTTGCGGAAGAATCACGCCCGAGCCGTCGAGCGAAACGACCGACATCTCGAGGTTCTCTTCTTTGAAGAAGCCGAGGTCTTGCGCGAAGACCCACGGCGCGAAGCCGATCGTCAGCGGGCCCGGCCACGCGAAGACGATCGAATCCGGTCCGGCCGCGCGTACCGGAACGATGGTCGCGGCGGCAAACGCTGCGACCAGCGCGAGACCGCGAACGAGGGAAGAGAGGCGCATGCAAACTCCAATACGGGAATAATGGCGAGCGATCATTAGACGAAAAGGGACCGATGGCATTTAGGCCGGCGCGCGTGGCAAGAGATACCGCCCGCGCTTGTCCTGCCCGAAACCGGGTACCGAACGGAGCGCGTTGAGCTCGCGCACGATCTCGCGACCGTCGGCGCTGCCCACGGCGGCGAGCAACTCGGTGAAATACTTCGGGCCGTCGGCCAGCGCGTCGCGCACCGACGCAAAACGGCGGCCGGTGAATTCCGGCGGCGCGGGCACGCTCGTCTCGAGCGTTGCTGCGGTACCGAAAGGCCAGGTGAGATCGAAGCCCGTCTTCGCGCCGGCACGCCGGCCGTCGAGCGAGGGATCGAGCGGCAGCGTGCGCATCGATTCGCCGACCACGATGTCGCGATCGCCTTGGAAACGCGTCGCCAGCGCCCAATCCATTTGCTCGGACGAGGTCACGTCGATGTCGGGATCCACGACGAAGACGTTTTTCACGTTGGCGAGCGAACCCATGACGGCGTGGATGGCGTTGCGGGCTTCACCGGGAGCCCGCTGGCGCAGCGCGACGCGCACGTTGAAGCTGCCGCCGCTCGACGTGGTTGCGTGCACCGCGACCGGCTCGCGCACCGCGGTCTCGAGGGTGCGCCACACCATCGACTCCGTTCGCAGCGCGGAAATCTGCGCGGTATCGGTGCGGCTCATCGCGTAGCCGCCGATCGACGCGGTTTGGAACAGCGCGTCCGTCCGGCTCGTGATCGCGGTGAGATGGAAGACCGGGTTCTGCTTGACCCCGCCGTAGTAACCGAGAAATTCGCCGTACGGCCCCTCACCTTCGGCGTGACCGCGCGCGTCGAAGTAGCCTTCGAGAATGAACTCGGCATCCGCCGGCACCAGCAGATCGTTGGTGACGCATTTCACGACCGCCAGCGGCGCCCCGCGCAACGAAGAGATCAGGCCGAGCTCGTCGACCGGAACCTTGAGCGTCGCGGCGATGTGATCGATCGGATGGCAGCCGACGACGAAGCTCACCGGTAACGTTTCGCCGCGCGCGACCGCCGCGAGGTAGATCGTGCGTAAGTCGCTCGGCGCCACCACGTCGACGCCGGCTTCGTGCGGCCCGCGCAGCATCAGGCGCCGCGCACCGAAATTCGCCCACCCGGTTTGCGCATCGCGTGCGACGTCGAGTGCGGCCGAGATGTAGGGACCGCCGTCGTAGCCGTGCTGCACGTGCACGGGCAGTTGCGTCAGGTCGGCGTCGTCACCGGTGAGCACGCGCTGCTGCACGGGCGCCGCGTCGCGCCCGACCTCGATCACCTCGGCGCGATTTGCGAGACGGCGCAAAATTTCACGCGGCACGTCCGGCGCCGCAACTCCGAACGCATGCGCAAAACGCGAACGGCTCGACATCACGTTGCCCGCCAGCTCGGCGCCCTCCGGGCCCACCGAGCGGAAGTGCACGGCCTCGGCCGTCCGATCGAGGATTGCCGCCACTTCGGCGAGCGCGACCGGTTGGGTATACTCGAGCACCTCACCGGCCGGCAACGAAGCAAGAAAGCGCCGCAGCCGGAACGCTTCGCAGTCAACGCTCATGCGACGGGAACGAACCCCCGCGAGGCGAACCGGAACGCATGATCGTCACGGAACCTGCCGACGTTTTCGATCCGCGCCACTACGAAGCGTGCCGTCGCCCGGTTGAAATCGCCGAGACGCTGCCGAATTGGTGCTATACGTCGCAGGCGTTTTACGAGCGCGAGCGCGAGCACATCTTTCTCAAACAGTGGATTTGCGCCGGCCACGAGAGCCGCGTCGCGACGCCCGGCAGTTTCTTTACCTTCGATTTCGTCGGCGTGCCGATGATCGTCGTGCGCGGCAAGGACGACGTCGTGCGCGCGCTGGTCAACGCATGCCGTCATCGCGGCGGCGAAGTGGCGACCGGCTCCGGCGAATGCGCCGCGTTCAAGTGCCCCTACCATGCGTGGACGTTCGCGCTCGACGGCGACTTGATCGGGACGCCGATGTTCGAGGAGAGCGACGTCTTCCGCAAGGCCGACTACGGCCTTACGCAAGTGCGGCTCGAACGCTGGGGAGGTTTTTTGTGGATCAACTTCGACCCGCATGCCGAGAGCTTGTTCGCGTACCTCGGCGATCTGCCCGGACGCGTTGCAGCCTGGAAGCCCGAAGAGATGGCGCTGGCTTCGCACAAGACGTATTTCGTCGAAGCCAACTGGAAGCAGTACTACGAGAACTTCTCCGACCCGTATCACGTGCCGTTCGTGCACCGTTCGTCGTTGAGTTTCAAGCCCGTCAAGCGGCGCCAGTTGCACGACCCCGCGATCTACCGGGGTAACTACGTGATGCATCGGGCCTGGTTTGACGGCACGCGCAGCGTGCTGCCGGGCGAAGCGTCGTTCCCGGAGATTCCGATTCCCGAGGAAGACCGCGGCACGTTTTATCCGTGGATATATCCGACAGCTGGCATGGGCTTCGCGATCGACTCGCTGTTCTGCGTGCAGATCTTGCCCGACGGCCCCGAGCGCATGCGCATCGAGCGTGATTTTCTCGTTCCCAAGGCCTACACCGAACTGCCCGACTACGAGGCGACGCTGGCGAACTATCTCAAGTCGCAAGAGGTCGTGCAGTTCGAAGACGTGCCGATTCTCGAGATGCAGCAGCGATCGATGCACTCGCCCGTCTACAAGACCGGCCGGTTCGCGACGCTCGACCAGCTCGTTCACGGCTGCCAGAACTGGATTCTCGACCGCGTGCTCGATCCCGATCCGGCCCGCGAGGTGACGAAGCAGCGGCACCTGCGCAGCGTATCCATCACGTAACATCGCGGACTTCGGTGTTCATCTCGACGTCGTTGCGCCGGCGTTCGGCGAACTCGCGTCCGGTCTGCCAGTAGTCGCTCTCGACGGCGCGCTGCGCTTGCGCTTCCAGCTCGTCCGTCCACGCGCCGAGCGAGTACCCGAACCAGGGCGCCTCGGGCTTGAGTTTGCCCAGGTGCAGCACGTCTTCCCAAATGACGCGCGCGCGCTCCATGTACTCGCGCTTGGGCAGTGAGATCGGCGGGAAGTCCTGGCGCAGCGTCGCGTTGATCAGCAACGTCGAGTCTTCGGTGCCGCGGGTCTTGTCGCGCGGCCCGTGGCCCTCGTGGCGGTGCGGGAGAATCTGAACGTCGAGATGGGGCTTCGAGCGGAAGGCGATCGCCCACAGCAATGCATCGGCGTTGGTCGGATCGATGTCGTCGTTTGTCGCGATCACGAGCTTGCCGGACGAACGCTGAATCGTGGCGATGCCGTACATCGCGCGCCAAACCTCGTCGTCGGGCACGCCGCGCTCGAACTGCACGACGAACGTCTTGTAGCCGCCGGTCAGCCGTTCGTGACTGTACACGCGCGTGACGCCTTTGATCCCGAGCGCGTTGCGCAAGTGGTTCATGAAGATGAACTCTTGCCCGGGCCGGCGCATGACGCTGACCTCGCTCGGCGCCAGCTGCGCCATGAACGACGTGAGGATCGGCTGCTCGCGCCGGGTGATGCACGTGACGTCCATGAACGCGTTGTATTCCTGAACGTTCACGTAGCCGTGCGATTCGCCGAACGGCGCCTCGGGCTCGAGGAACTCCGTGTCGATGAAGCCTTCGATGACGAATTCGGCCTCGGCCGGAACCAGCAGATCGACGGTGCGCGCGCGCACGACGTTGATCGGGCTGCGCACGAGGCCTCCGGCGAGCGCAAATTCATCGAGGCCTTCGGGGGCCTTCTGCACCGCCGCATACGCGATCGACGGCGGTACGCCGACCGCGATCGCCGCCGGCATTTTCTCACCGCGCGCCTTGTACTTCAGCCAGTGCGCGTAGATGCCGGCGCGTAATTCGACCGACGGGTTCATCCCGACGCGGCGCGGCGACTTCACCTGCGAGCGGTACAGGCCGACGTTTTGTACGCCCGTGTCGGGATCTTTGGTGACGAAGCACGACGTGCTGAAGTACGGTGCGTTATCCCAGCCCGGGGTCGAGATCGGCACCGGCAGCGCGTCGACGCCGCAGCCGGGTTCGTCCAGCGCGTCACCTTCGATGATGACGTCGTGGCAGGGCGCGTCTTCGACGATGCGCGGCGCAATCGGGTTGGCGTACGCGCGCGCCCAGGCGTCACGCACCTCGCCGACCGGATAGCCCACGCCGATTTCGAAGACGGCCGGGCTCGCGCCCATCGCACCGAGCAGCACCGGGAAGTCGTAGTGCTTGCCCTTGCTGTCGACCACGTTCGTGAACAGCATCGCCTTGCGATCGTTCTCGTCGATGCCGCCGCGGAATTGCCAGCGCATGAGCGGGTGCATTTCCGTATCTTTGTTGATCGGAACGTCGACCCGGATCAGCAGTCCCGCTTCATCGAGCGCGCGCACTTGATCGTGCAAGTCCATGTAGGCGCGTTCGGGCGGGGCCGAACGTGCGGCGGAGGTGGTCATGGTGCGGAGGTCCTAGCTGACGATTGTCCGGGTTCCCAGAACGCGACGCGATGGCGGATGGCGGCGATGAGTTGGGTCGAGAGCACGCCGATGATCGAGAGCACGACCACCGATGCGAACATCAGCGCGACGTTGAAGTCGGCGCTGGCGGCTTGGATGACGTGGCCGAGCCCGTGTCGCGACGACACGAATTCCGCAACGACCGCGCCGAGCAGCGCCAGCACGACGCTGATCTCGAGCCCGGCGAAGATCTGCGTGAGCGCGGAGGGCACCTTGATGCTCCAGAAAATCTGCGCCCGCCGCGCGCCGAAGGCGCGGTAGAGGTCGATCAGGTCCGTCGGGCACGATTTCAATCCGACCACGGTGTTGACGAAGCACGGGAAGAAACAGATCAGACAGATCAGCACGACCTTCGAAGCGAGGTCGAAACCGAACCACACGACGATCACCGGCGCGAGCGCCACCTTCGGCACGGATTGAAAGGCGACGATCAGCGGATAGAACGCACGCTCGAGCAGCGAGAACTCGCTGACGGCCGCGGCGCACAGGAACGCCAGCGTGCAGCCGACCGCGTAACCGATGATGATCGCGGAAACGGTGGCCCAGATGTCTCCCCACAAGAAGCCGCTCACCAGGCTCTGCGTCAGCACGACGATGACCGACCACGGCGTCGGGATCAGGTACGAGGGAACGCTCAGAAAACCGACGCCGACTTGCCAAATCGCGAGAAATACGAGCGCGGTCACGGTCGGGAGCAACACGTTACCCAAGCGCTTGTTACGCATGGGCATGAACCGGCGCGAACAGACGGCGCAGATGATCGCAGGTCTCGATGAAGGCCGGCGAGACCATGCTCGAGAGATCGCGCGGCCGCGGCAGCGAAACGCTGACGACCTCGACGATGCGTCCGGGGCGCTCCGAGAGCACGATAATGCGATCTGCCAGAAACGCGGCTTCTTGAATCGAGTGCGTGATGAAGATGACCGACTTTTTCGCCGCGTTGGTGATCGCTTGCAGTTCGAGCGTCATCTGCTCGCGGGTCAGCGCGTCGAGCGCCGCAAAGGGTTCGTCCATCAGCAGGAGCGCCGGATCGTGAACCAGGCCGCGCGCGATCCCCACGCGCTGCTGCATCCCGCCCGATAGCTCGTGCGGGTAATAGTGGGCAAACGCCTCGAGGCCGACCATCGCCACCAGTTTATCGGCGCGTTTCTCCGTTTCCGGCGTCTGCGTCCCCAGCACGCGCAACGGAACCAGCACGTTCTGGCGGACGGTTTTCCACGGCAAGAGCGTCGGCTTCTGAAACACGATGCCGACGTCGCGCCGCGGCCGGTCGATGATCTCGCCGTTGAGCCGCGCTTCGCCGTGCGTCGCCGCCAGCAAGCCCGAGAGCAATTTGAGCAGCGTGGATTTGCCGCAGCCCGACGGGCCGAGCACCGCGATGAATTCGCCGTCCTCCAGATCGAAGCTCAACGGGCCGAGCGCGTCGAGTGGCCCGCGGCTCGTCTGATACGTCAGCTGGAGATCGCGCAGCGATAAGCGTCCGCTCATCAGGCCGCGGACTGCGCGAGCTCCGCGTTGGCGAATTCCTCGGGCCGGTGAATCGGATGCTTCCCAACCTTGACCAGCGCGTCGTAAATCATCGCGATCTCGTCGGCCGGCGGCGGAACCTGGGGCAGACGCATGTACGCGTTCGGGATGTTGCCGAGCATCCACGCCGCGATCTTGAAGCGGTAATGGAAGTAGGTGAAGCTGCGGCCGATCGCAAGCCCGTAGATCACGTCGGCGAGCGGCTTCATCCGCGCCTGGATCGCGACCGCCGTGGCGTGATCGCCCGCCATATAGGCCTGATAGAGCGGCATGTTTTCCTCGACCCGCACGCTCTCGCAGGCGTTGATCGTGCCCATGCCGCCGGCATCGAACGTTCCGACCAGGTTCGCATCGCCCGCAATGAGCGCGTTGACCGTGCGGCCCGTCTTCTCGCCGGCGCGGCGCAGCGCCGCAACGCAGTCGGTAAATGAGTTTTCGCCGGTCGCGATGCCGCGCACGGCGATCTTCATGCCGACGAGATATTCGCACGCCGTCGCGAGGCTCTCGAACGTCTTCGGCATGATGCGGCAGCTGCTCTTGTCACCCGGTCCGCCGTAGATGAGGAACGGCACCTTCGTCGCCTTGTCGATCGCGGTGAAGTGCGCGATCGCCATCGCGTCCGCGGTTTCCGCATCCCAGCCGACGATGTTCGGCAGGCAGTACAGGATCATGTCGACGCCGTGCTCCTTGAGCGCGGACGCCTGATCGATCGCCGACCACGTCGAATCGGCGATGACGCCGCCCATGACCGGAACGCTGCCGCGGCTCTCCTCGCGAGCGATGTCGATCACGCGCAGGCGCTCGTCCATCGTCAGGCACTCGGTTTCGCCGGCATGTCCGCCGACGCACAAACCGTGCACGCCATGGTCGAGCAGGTAGCGCAGATGCGCGCGATACGCTTCTTCGTCGACGGTGCGGCACGTCGCGTCGGTATAGACGATCGGCGGCGAGGGGATGATGCCGTACGGTAAGGCGTTCACGTGAGTAAGGTCTCTCCTTGCGCCGGAGGCTGCGCGTCGTAGCTGCGATCGTGCCCGAATCTCCGGCATAACTCCCGGCCGGCCTCGATTGTTGCACTGATACATCGTTGCCGGTGACTGCCGCTCCAGCGAGCCGTGGGGCAAACGACGACGACGGCACCCCGTACCGCACCCGAAACGTCGAGGATCGGTACGCCGACCGAGGAGACGCCCTCATCGAGCTCGCCGGTGCTTTCCGCGTAGCCGCGCAGGCGCGTTTCGTGCAGCTCGGGCCGGAGCCGATCGACGCTGGCGATCGTGCGGCGCGTGTAACTGCGGAACTCCAGCCGCGCCAACATCGTTTCGATCTCCGGCGGCGGCAGAAACGCGAGCAGACTCTTGCCCGAACAGCCGGCATAGAGCGGTCCGCGATGGCCGATCTCGTACGCCACGTGCACCGGCTGTGCCGATTCGATCTTCTCGATGCAGACCGATTCCATATCGCTGATGACGTGCAGCAGCGAGGTCTCGCCGGTCTGCTCCGTGAGGGAGCGCATGACGGGAAGCGCGATCTGCCGGATATCGACCGAGGCGAGCGCGGCACCGGCGAGCCCGGCCACGACCGGCCCGAGCTGATAGCGCAGCGTCTGCGGATCCCGCTGCAGGTAGCGCGCCGCGAGCAACGTCGTCAGCAGCCGCGAGACCGTGGCCTTGCTCAAGCCCATCACCTGGGCGATCTCTGTCAGGGCCCAGCCGGTCGTCGGTCGTTCGGTAAAGAGAGCAAGTAAACGGAGCGCGCGACCGACGGTTTGGAGTTCGCCGCCCTGACTCGACTTCTGCATCGGTTCCACTTTGATGAACATGGTATCATTTTCGCGCGAAATGTCATCGACTTCGGGCCGGCCGCCCGCATGAATCTCCGCGTATTTACTGCTCCAATTGGATAGAGGCCCCGAATCGCGTCCGGAAGTACCAGTTTCACTATGTTAGGGAGCGCTCCGCAAAGTGAAACAGCCAGACTCGCCGCACTCCTCGACGGGCCGCGGCTCGAGCGCGACTTCGCGGCCTTCGCCGAGATCGGCCGGTCCGCGGCCGGCGGCTACGATCGCATCGCCTACTCCCCGGCCGACCGCGAGGCGCGCAACTGGCTCATCCTTGAGATGCGCGCCGTTGGGCTCGACGTGCGGGAAGATGCCGTCGGCAACATTATCGGACGTCGCGAGGGCAGCGAAGCGGGCTGCAAGGCGATCGCGATCGGCTCACATACCGACTCCGTTCCGAGCGGCGGCAATTACGACGGCGTGCTCGGCGTGCTCGGCGGCCTCGCGTGCCTGCGCACGCTCCACGACCGGCACGTGCAGCTCCGGCATCCGGTCGAGCTGATCGACTTCGCGGCGGAGGAGGCGACGATGCCCGGCGGCACCGTCGGCAGCCGCGCCATGGCGGGACTTCTTCCGCCCGAACTGCTCGACGCGAAAGCCTTCGACGGACAAACGCTGGCCGAGCACATGCGCGCCTTCGGACTCGATCCCGCGCAGTGGCGCCGTGCACGGCGGCAGGCCAAAGACTTCTCCGCCTATCTCGAACTTCACATCGAGCAAGGCGGCGTGCTCGAAGCCGAAGGCATTCCGGTCGGCGTTGTGGCCGGCATCGTCGGCATTCGCCGTTATGCAGTGACGTTTCACGGTATTGCGAACCACGCCGGTACGACGCCGATGGCGGCTCGCAAGGACGCGCTCGTGTTCGCGGCGCCCTTCATCGGCGAGGTGCAGCGCATCGCGATTGCCCATGGCATCGTCGGCACGATCGGCACGCTGCAGATCTTCCCCGCCGCACCGAGCGTGATTCCCGGTCAAGTGCGCCTCGACGTGGAGATCCGCGCCATTTCCGAGACGTTGCTCGATGGCGCCGAGGCCGAATTACGCTCGGTCGCGGAGCGCAGCGGCGCCACGTTCACCGCGGTCTCCGACAAGCACCCGGTGCGAAGTGCGCCCGGCATCATGCACCATATGACGAAGGTGTGCGCCGAGCTCGGGATCGTGCAGAAGACGATGCCCAGCGGCGCCGGACACGATGCGATGTGCATTGCCACGCTCGCGCCGCAAGGGATGATCTTCGTTCCCAGCCGCGCCGGCATCAGCCATGCGCCGGAAGAATTCACCGAACCCGAACAGTGCGTCGCCGGAGCGCGCGTTTTGCTCGGCACGTTGCTCGAAGTTGACGCCACCTTTGCATAAGAGTGAATAAGAGGGAACCCTTGGGCTTTGTACCTTACGACGCGATCGTGGTTGGCGGCACGCTCGTCACCGCCGAGCGCACGTTCGCGGCGACGATCGCGGTCCGCGCCGGAAAAATCGCCGGTCTACTCGCGCCGGACGAACGTCCGCCCGCGCTCGACGTGATCGATGCTACCGGGATGCACGTCTTTCCCGGACTCGTCGACACCCACGTCCATCTGCGCGATCCCGGGCACACCGAGCGCGAGGATTTCACCACCGGCACGCGCGCCGCTGCCGCCGGCGGCATCACCACGATCCTCGAGATGCCGATCTCCACGCCGACGGTCAACTCGGCCGAAGTTTTCCGCGCCCGGCGCGCGATCGTCGGACCGAAGACCATCGTCGACTACGCGCTCTACGGCGCGGCCGGCCACGATAATCTCGATGAGATCGCGCCGATGGTCGCCGAAGGCGCGATCGCATTCAAGACGTTCCTCCATGCCCCGATGCCGGGGCGCGAGCACGAGTTCGTGGGCTTGTTCTGCATCGATGAAGGCCGCCTGCGCGATTTGATGTTCGAGGTCGCGAAGACCGGCGTTCCGCACACGTTCCACTGCGAAAACAACGCGATGCTGCACGCGCTCGAGCACAAGCTCGTGGAGAGCGGCCGTACCGACCCGATGGCGCACGCCGAGATGCGCCCGACGGTGGTCGAAGACGTCTCCGTCGCGACGATGCTCGCCATCGCCGCCGAGACCAAAGGGCACGTCCAGGTCGTGCACATGTCGAGCCCGATGGCCGCGCAACTCGTCAAGGAAGCGAAAGCCCGCGGGGTGCGCGCGACCGGCGAAACGTGCCCGCACTACCTGTTCCTCAGCGAGGACGAGCTGCGCATCTTCGGCCCCTATGCGAAGTGCAATCCCGTGTTGCGCAGCAATGCCGACCGCGACGCCTTCTGGAAGTACGTGCAAGACGGTACGATCGACGTAATCGGCAGCGATCACGCGCCGTATAGCGTCGAAGAAAAGGAACGCGGCACGGACAACATCTTCCGCGCACCCTCCGGCTTTCCGGGACTCGAAGTGCAGTTTCCGCTGATGCTGACCGCCTATCACGACGGCCTGCTCTCGCTCTCCGACATCGCGCGGCTCACCGCCACGCGCGCATCGGAGCTCTTCGCGCTGCCGCAGAAGGGCCGGATCGAGGAAGGCTGCGACGCCGACTTCGCAATCGTCAACCTCGACGAAGCGTGGACGTTCGAGTTGAAGGATGCCTTCAGCAAAGCCCGTGAAATCATGAAGGTCTACCAGGGCCGCAAGTTGCGCGGCAAGGTGGTCACGACCGTCGTGCGCGGAACGCGCGTCTTCGATCACGGTAAGATTCTGGTCGAGCCCGGCTTCGGAACGTTCCTCCGGCCGGATCATAGCAAGGGGAAGACATGGGCCGCATACTCACCAGCCGCGACGTAGAGTTCGCCGTCAAAGGCGGCTCGGTGTTCGCCTGCGGCGGTGGCGGCTGGGCCGATCACGGCCGCGAACTCGGCACGACCGCGGTCACCGTCGGACGGCCCGAACTCGTCGACATCGCCGACGTGCCCGACGATGCGTGGATCGCCACGAGCGCCGCGATCGGCGCTCCCGGCGGCCTCACCGATTGGCAGATGCTGGGCGTCGACTACGTGCGCGCGGTCGAACTGCTGCAAGAAGCGCTGGGCGAACCGATCTACGGTTTGATCATCGGACAGAACGGGATGTCGAGCACGTTGAACGGCTGGCTTCCGTCGGCGCTCCTGGGAACGAAAGTCATCGATGCCGTCGGCGATCTGCGCGCGCACCCGACCGGCGACATGGGTTCGCTCGGCATGGCGAACTCACCCGAAGCGACGATCCAAAGCGCGGCCGGCGGCAACCGCGCGAAGAACGCCTACATGGAACTCGTCGTGCGCGGTGCGACGGCCGCTGTATCGCCCGTGCTGCGGCGCGCCGCCGATCAAGCCGGCGGTTTCATCGCGAGCGCCCGTAACCCGATGCGCGCGAGCGTCGTGCGCGAGAAGGCCGCGCTCGGCGGCATCTCGCTCGCGCTCGAGCTCGGCGAAGCGATCGCGGGCGCCGAACCGGCCGGCGGCGCAGCCGTCATCAAGGCGATCTGCGATACGTGCAAGGGCGACGTTCTCGTTCGCGGCACGGTCACGGCGAAAACGCTCGTCTACACGAACGAAGCGTTCGATATCGGCACGATCACCGTATCCGACGGTACGAAGAAATTCGTGATTCACGTGATGAACGAGTACATGGCCGTCGTTGAGGGCGACAACCGGCGCGCAACCTATCCCGACGTCATCACCACGCTCGACGGCGACGGACGGCCGGTCAGCGCCGGCCACGTGCGCGAAGGCGACGTGCTCTCGATCTTCCACGTGCCGAAAGCCCGCATTCCGCTCTCGGCCAGCGTGTTCGATCCATCGGTCTATCCCGTCGTCGAGAAAGCGCTCGGGATCGACATCGCCGGCTACGCGTTGCAGCCGCTATGAGCGCGGGACTCCGCTGCAAGGGGTGGCGTCAAGAAGCGCTGCTGCGGATGCTCGAGAACGTGCTGGCCGTCGGGGAGAACCCGAAGGACCTCGTCGTGTACGCCGCCTTCGGCAAAGCGGCGCGTAACTGGCCGGCGCACGATGCGATCGTGCGCACGTTGATGGAACTCGAAGACGGCGAGACGATGATCGTGCAATCCGGCAAACCGATCGGCGTGATTCGCACGCATGTCCACGCGCCGGTCGTGATCATGGCCAATTGCAACGTCGTCGGCCAATGGGCGACCGCTGAGAACTTCTACGCGTTGGAGAAAAAGGGCCTGATCTGCTGGGGCGGCTTGACCGCCGGCGACTGGCAGTATATCGGCTCGCAGGGCGTGATCCAGGGAACCTACGAGATCTTCTCACGCATCGCCGAGCGCCACTTCGATAACGACCTGCGCGGAAGATTCGTGCTGACGGCCGGACTCGGCGGCATGGGCGGTGCGCAACCGCTCGCCGGTCGCCTGGCGGGCGCCGCGATCCTCGTGATCGAGGCCGATCCCGCGCGCATCGAACGGCGCATCGAGGATCGCTACCTGCAGCATCGGGCTGCGTCGCTCGACGACGCGCTGGCGCGCATTCGCGATGCGCAGGCGCGCAAAGAACCGTGCTCCGTCGGCCTCGAAGGCAACGCCGCCGACGTCTATCCCGAGATTCTGCGCCGCGGCATCATCCCCGACGTCGTATCGGATCAGACATCCGCGCACGATCTCATCTACGGCTACATCCCGTCGGGCTACTCGCTGGCCGACGTGCGCCGCCTGCGCGAAGACGACCCCGCGAAGCTGATGCGCGACGGGCTCGCGTCGATCGGCAAACACGTCACCGCGATGCTCGGATTCATGGACCGCGGCTCGGTCGTCTTCGACAACGGCAACTTGATCCGCACGCAAGCGAAGAAGGCCGGCGTCGAACGTGCCTTCGAGATCCAGATCTTCACCGAAGCGTTTCTGCGGCCGCTCTTCTGCCGCGGCATCGGCCCCTTTCGCTGGGTCGCGCTCTCCAACGATCCCGAAGACATTCGCAAGATCGACGACTTCGTGCTCGAACGTTTCCCGGACAACCGGATCGTGACGAACTGGATCGCGCTGGCGCGGGAGCACGTGCCGTTCCAGGGATTACCCGCGCGGATCGCGTGGCTCGGTCACGGCGACCGCACGGCGCTCGCGGTCGCCGTCAACGAGATGGTGCGCGACGGCAAACTCGCGGCGCCCGTCGCGTTCACGCGCGATCACCTCGATGCGGGCGCGATGACGCACCCGAACATCATGACCGAAAATCTCAAGGACGGCAGCGACGCGATTTCCGACTGGCCGCTGCTCAACGCGATGATGCACTGCTCGTCGATGGCCGATCTGGTCGCCATTCATTCCGGCGGCGGCGGCTACAGCGGCTACATGACGAGCGCCGGCGTCACGGTCGTGGCCGACGGCACCGAAACGGCCCGCCAGCGGCTCACGCTCTCGATGACCAACGACACGTCGCTCGGCATCATGCGTTACGCCGACGCCGGCTACCCCGACGCCCTAGACGAAGCCCGCCGCTCCGCCATCCGCCACATCCCGCTCTAGCAACGAAGTAGCAGCGTCGCGAAAGTAGCGGCGTTACGTTCCTAGTGTGGCGGGACGCCGCGCTCGGAATGAGCATCTCACCATGCTGCGCGGCCTTCGCGCTCGTGGTCGTCGTCGAGCCGGCCGTCGAAACCGTACGCATACGGATGCACGTTGCCGCAGCTCGCGCACGTGCGCGCGGAGGCGTTGAACGCGCGAGCCTGTGCGAGGGCGTGCTCCCAGAATGCGCGCAGCCCGAAGCGACCCGCGGCAAAGGCGTCGCTCAGCAGTTCCGCGTTGCACTTGGGGCAATACCAGGCGACGGTTTCGGTGCCGAGCGTGCTCGCCGTCTTTCCGGTCGTTGCGATCACGAGCGTGTAATACACGCCGTCTTCCATCTCGGCGCGGATGAAGATCGTATCGGCCGCGGTGGTGCGCCAAAAGCCGAAGAGATGTTCGATGTGGTACGGCGTTCCGCCGGGGATGCGGTGCATGACGCGCGATCGCTCGGGCACGCGCAGAACGCTGCCGTCGCGCCGCTCGAGCACGCTGAGCGGCGGATCGCCGGGCGCGTCCTTACGCGTCCAGATCTGGTAATTACTCGCTTCTTGCCAACTGCCGTCACCTTCGCCGAGATAGATATCGTAGGCGGGCGTATACGGCGTCGTCACCAGAGCAGACGCGCCTCCGCTTGTTCGGGCGAATCCTTCGCGACGTTCCAACAGTACCCGAGCGGGTTGACGTGGCCGCATTCGGGGCAGTGCCGGTGTTTGGGATCCGCGTTGTACGAACGCACGGCTTCTTCTTCGGCACGCCAAATGCCGGCGAGGCCGAAACGCCCCGACAGATACGGATATTCGTAGAGCATCGTCAGGCACTTCTGACAGTACTGCGCGTAGCTCTCGCGATCGTCGCCCGTCGGCGTCTGCATCAGCACGACGAAGTGCCCGAACTCTTCGCCCGGACGCGCCGGGATCGGCAGATAAAGTTCGTCCATGTCGTTGATGTGCCAGAACCCTAAACTGTGTTCGACGCGATGCGGCACGCCGCCGGGCGTGATGTGAATCTTCATCGCCTTGTGCTGCTTGGAGAGCAGGCCGTCGGGCGTCATCGTGACCGAGTTGAACGTGCCTTTTTTCGGATCGACGATCTCTTTGAGCGTGATCGTGCGGCGACGAATCCCGATGATGTTCTGCCCGGTCTCTTGCCAGGTCGTGAACTTCTTGACGATCTTCTCATCGAGATAGTCCCAGTCGTCCATGATCTTTTCGATGGGCTGATCGATACCGACGGTAGCAAACATGGCTCAGCCTCCTATTTCAGTACGGGTAGCTCCTTCGGGCGCGTGCCGAGCCGCTCCGCTCCGGTGGCCGTAACGACCACGCTGTCGCCCCAGCGCATGTAGTCGTCGACGTCGTCGATCCCGGCCGACGGCTTGACGTTGAAGCAGCAGCCCTCCTCGAGCACGAGGTCGCGGACCTCCGGCGGCTCCGGCCGGCGGGCAACCAGCAGCGGACCGTCGTTGCCGGTACCCCGGCCGTGCATGCCCAACCCCGTGCGAACGCGGCCGCCCACGAGGCCCGTCCGTTCGGCCAGCTCCATCAACTCGCTCACCTTGACGCCCGGCTTCATCGCCGCAACGACCCGGTCGAACGCGTCCCACACGCACTTCATCGCGTCGAGCATCTCCGGCGGCGCGTCACCGATCGCCATGCTCTGATCGATCTGGGCATGATAGCCGCCCCAGATCCCCTCGACCTCGACGCTCACGACGTCGCCGTGCTGCAGCTTGCGGAACGACGGCTGTTCGAGCCGATGATACGGTCTGGTGCGCGGCCCGCTGACCCAGCCGACCATCGGATGGAAGCTGCCGCCGGCCATCGCGTTGGCGAACATCATGTGCGCATAGAGTTCGCGTTCGGGCACACCGGGACGCGCGTGACCGTAGAGCGCTTTGAGCTCGATCTCCGCAACTTCGACGCCCTTGCGCAAGAATGCGATCTCTTCCGGACTCTTGCGCCAGCGCGCTTCACCGAGAACCGGCGTCGCGCTGACGATCTTGGCATCGGGTACGCTCTTGCGCAGCGTTTCGTACGAGCCCCAGTTCACCACGCCCTCGAAGCTGCGGATGTGGGAGATCGGCGATGACGTCAAGCCCGCGATCGCAACCGTCCCCTTGGCGAGCGCCGGCCGTTCCTTGAGATACGTGGAGATCGTTTTGCCGCCCATGCCGCGTTCGGCCGCGCGGATGTCGGTGAACCAGTTCGACGACGGCCACACGCCGCCGCGCGACAGCCACGCCGTCACTTCGCCCTCGAGCGGAAACGCGACGGTGACTTCATCGCTGTTCTCGCCGAGTTGCGTGAGGTAGCGCGAATCGGCCGCGCCGCGTCCGTGCTGATGCGTCAGCGGGAAGCACACGATCACGTCGATGCCGGCCTTCGCCATCAGCTTGCGCACGAGCGCCCAACGGCGGTCGCGCTCCTCGAGGCTGAACACTGCGTTGCTCCACTCGGGAGACCACTTTTCTTCGACGGTTGCATTCGACATGCGTTTGGTCTTGCCGAGGGGCCGTCTGCGATCCTACCGAACCGCGATCCCATGAAAGCAGCGCTCAATCACCACTCGCGGCGCGGGTTCATCGCACTCGGTGCCGCGTTCGGTCTGCAAGCGGCGTCTGCCGTCGCGCAGACCCCGGCGGCGCTCACGCCCCTGCGCGTCGCGTCGGCCGCGGATGAAGACATCCTCGGCACGGTCTGGGCGATGCAACACGGCATCTTCCAGAAATACGGCCTCGACGTCGATCTGCGTCCGAGCAACAGCGGCGCTGCCGTTGCCGCAGCCGTCGTCGGCGGTTCGATCGACATCGGAAAATCGAGTTTGTTTTCGCTCATCGCGGCCCATGCGAAGGGGATCCCGATCGTCCTGATCGCCGCGGCCGGGGTGTATTCGTCCAAATTTCCGGCCGTCGGTATTTTGGTGAAGACCGGCTCGCCGATCCGCACCGCCAAGGACCTCACCGGCAAGTCGATCGCCGTGCAAGCGCTCGACGATCAGTTCGCGGTCTCGGTCAAAGCATGGGTCGACCAGCACGGCGGTGACTCTTCAACCTTGAAGTTCATCGAGTTCCCGAGTTCCGCCGCCGCCCAGGCGGTCGTGGAGGGCCGCGTCGACGCGGCCTCGTTCACCAATCCGAACTTGAGCGAAGCGCTGGCCACCGGCAAGGTGACGTCGATCGGGCATCCCTTCGATGCGATCGGCAGCTACTTCATCCAAGCCGGGTACTTCACTACCAGCACCTATTTCGCCGCGAATCGTCCGGCGATGGATAAGTTTGCGCGCGCGATCAACGAGGCCAGCGCCTACATCGACTCACATCAAGCGCAGACTGCCGAAACCCTCTCGACGTTCACGAAGATCCCGCTCGACGTCATCACCCACATGGCGCGGACCGGCCTCAATGCCAAGCTCGACCCGCGCAACCTTCAGCCGTTAGTCGACGCGGCGTTCAAGTACAAAGCGATCCCGGCGAACTTCAATGCGAAGGATATGATCGCCGGGTAAGGCTTCCTATCGGGCGGCGACGGCCTGCTTCGGTTGCGGGCCGCCGAATTTTTCGAACTGCGGGGTGATGCCGTTCTTGCGCATCTCCTCGAGCCAGATTTCGTGGATGCGCGGATCCTGATCTTCGTACTCGATTTGGCTGCCGCCGTCTCGCGTGCTCTTCGCGATCGTGCCTTGGCCGCCGTCTTTGGCCGTGCTGTAGTCGCGCTTCTTTTGCGTGAGCGGATAGCGTGCGTTGCCGCCGCCGATCAGCGCGAGGTAGCGCGAAGGGGTTTGACTCGTCGTGAAGTGCTGGTGGAACTGACGCTCGACCGGCGCGAACACCATACCGGGCTTCCAGTCAACGCGGATGAAGTCTGCATCGCCCTCGCTCCACAAGAGCGAGTAGCCCTTGCCCGTAACGGTGAAGATGTGCGCGCCGGCTTCGTGATGGTGCGCTTTCTTGTACGTGCCCGTCGCGATTTCGGAGGTGTGCGCGTGCATGTTGCCGTTGGCGAGCAGAAACATCAGGTTCATCGAGCCCGCGCCGCGTTCGCTCCAGGCGGTGAGTTCGATCGCACTCAGGTCGGGTACGAAGTTCGTTTCCCACATGTTCTGGCCCGCGCGCACGAGCGAGAGATCGCCGGCGCCCGTGAACCAATCGTCTTTACCGATGCGGTCCTTGAAGAAGTGCTTGTTCTCGAAGATGAACTCATCGTCGTGATAGATCTTCATCGTGAGCGGCAGCGAGGTCACCGTCGCGACCACGGCCCGATTCTTGCCGTCGCCGTTGTGCAGACGATAGCGCACGTTCAGCGGGATAGCGAACATGCTATGGGCTTGCCACTCGAAACTGTGCGTCTTGCCGTTCGGCAGCTCGATCTCGGTGCTGCCGCGGCCCTCGACGACGTACATCACCTCTTCGTAGAGATGGCGCTGCGGCGTGGTCGAGGTGCCCGGCGGGATATCGATCGCGAAGCAGCTCGCCCAGTCACCGCGGCCCGTGATATGCACGGCGACGCCGTTCACGCCGTAACGCGGCCACGGTTTTGTTTCGACCGTGTGCAGATCGAAGCCCAAGCCGTTGACCACATGGATGCCTTCGCGCTCGATCCAATCCATGTACGGGTCTTGGTAGAGACGAGCGGCCTTCGCGGCCTCAATCGTTGACGTCATCACGGCTCCTTCGCGTACGGTGCGGGTATTCGGAGGTTTACTCCGCGTCATCCGGTGGTCCTGGTCTCCGGAATGTAGCGGATCAGCAGGTAGGCGACCGTCGTGGCCGAGAGCGTGATGAACAGAAAGGCCGAGCCGTAGTTCAGCCGGTCGGCAATGAGCGCGAACATCAAGGGGCTCAGCGCCTGGCCGCCCTGGCCCGCGAAACGCCAAATTCCCAGAAAGGTGCCGCGGGCTTCGGCCGGAGCGACGTCGGTGCCGACGGTCTGGATCGATCCGCCGGTCAATGACTGGAGCGCAACCCCGATCAGAAACACCGCCACGTACCACGTGAGGTTGAGGTGCAAGAAGGCCGTGAACGCCAGTGCGAGCGACGAGAACGCCACGCCCGTGAAACCCGGCACCATCGTCCGCTTGCGGCCGAACCGGTCCATCATCCAGCCCGCGAGAAAGCCGATCGGCAACGAGATGAGCGAGGCACTCGTCGCGAGGTAACCGATCGGACGCGGCCCGAGCGTGTACGCGAACGCCGCGTAGAGATAGAGCAAATCGGCTGCCAGCGGCCCGCGCGTCAAGCCGGCAAAGAGCGCGACGCCGAAGTACGGCAGACGCGGCACCACGAGCTCGCGCAGCGACAACTTCGAAGCCGGCGCCGTACTCGTTCCGGCCACCCGCTCGCTGCGCGGCGTATCTTTGGCAAAGAGCACCGTGGGAATCAGAGCGACCAGCGCCAGGCTCGCATATACGAGGAACGGAACGCGCGCCCCGAGTTCGTTTGCGATGAGACCGCCGACCACCGGACCCGCCAGCCGGCCGGTGCTGTCCATGCCGAACATCCAACTGACCAGCCGTCCGCGCTGCGAGGCGGCAGCGCCGTGCGAGATCGCAGCCAAACGCGACATGATCCACATTTGCGCTGCAAAGCCGTTGATGAATCGCAGGAGGAGCAGTTCGGGGAACGAGTTTGCGCCGGCGACGAGAAAGCCCATCGCCGCAGCGAGCAGCGGTCCTGCGATCAGCACCGGGCGACGCCCGAAGCGATCGATCAGCCAGCCGGATGGAATCGTTCCGAGCACGTTGCCGATGAGAAACATCGTCACGACGAGGCTCGCGACGCCGAAGCTGACGTGGAACGATCGTGCGAGCGTCGGCAACGCCGGCACGGCAATTCCCGTGCCCAATGCCAAGATCAGTGCCGGCAAATACGTGGCGAGGAACGCCTCCCACGATATCGCCGGGCCTTCACGCGGTGGGGTTTGTTCCTCGCGGTTCAGTGGAACATCGCTGCGTAAGACAAAACGCAACGCCGTTCGCAAAGCCGAACATTTTCCCCTACGGTCTAGACATGCGCGTGCACGAGCGTCTGGGGGGCGAAGAGATCCTCGATCGCGAGGCGGCGCGCGCACACGCCCTGCTCGTAGGCGTAGTCGAGGAACGCCTCGAGCGTCACGCGATTGCGTTCGACGCCATAAGGAAAGATGTCGTCGCCGATGATGGCTTTGGTGCGCTGCGCGTAATCGGCGTGCCACGCGATCGGGAACATCGAGGCGCCGGTGTAGAGCGCGCGCTCGACGCTGTTGCGTTTGGCTTCTTCGAAGGCCGCGTAGAGATTGGCCGCGACCCACGGCGCACGATCCAACAGCGTTTTCTTGATGACGATCGTGTGCATCACCGGGTAGATGTGGGTCTCGCGCACGTACTCCTGTTCGACGTCTATCGTGTGTTGGAAGAGCAAGCGCACGCGCGGGTCGGCGCCGTAACAGCGTGGTGCCTGCGCGCTGATCATCGCGTCGATCTCGCCTGCCGGCAGCATGTCGGAGAGCGAACGGTCCGGAACGGGCGTCAAGCGCAATCCGGCCGGCAGGCTCAAGGCGACCTTCTCGGTGCGGCCCGGCTCGTCGGCGCCCGCTTGGACCCAATCGATGGTGCGGAGATCGATGCCGTAGTAGTGCGCCAACAGGCCCCGCGCGTACACCGCGGCCGTCTGCGCCCACTCGGGCAGGCCGATGCGGCGGCCGGCCAGGTCGGCCGGTGTCTCGATCGGGCCGCCGTCCATCACGTAGAACGAACCATGGCGCACCATGCGGTTGGGGAAGACGGGAATCGCGATCAGCGAGTCGTCGCCGTTCGACCGCATCGCGGCGTACTTCGCCATCGAGATCTCCGCGACGTCGAAGTCGTTGAACATCACGCCGCGCAGCAAGATATCGTGATACGACAGCTCGAGGTGGTTGAGCGTGATCCCTTCGGCCGTGACGTGACCGGTGATCAGATCCGCAACGTGATCGTAGCGCAGGGTCGCGAGCGAGAGCGCGAGTTTGTTCACCAGAGCCTCAGAGACGCGCGTAGAGTTCGGCTGCGTCGAAGGACTTCGGGATGATATCGTACTTCGCGCACGCGGTGACGTAAGGCTGCATCTCGCGCGGGTCGGCTTCGGTAGCAAAGATCGTCTTGGTCGCCGCGACGGTCGCGCGATCGATGCCCGTGTAAGCGGACGTCAGATCGCCCGCCTCGGAAACGTGCGCATTGCACCAAACCTGGGCTTCGTGGATGACGCGAACGAAACGTGCGACCGTGTCGCGGTTCTTGGCGATGTAGTCGGCGGTGCAAACCCAGGCCGTCTCGAGAAAGTGCGGACCGAGCGCACCGAGCAGATCTCCCAGCGCGCGTACCTTGCCCGCGCGAACGTCGTCTTTCAGATACGGGGCGTTCGATACGCCGGCGTCGATGCGTTTCGCGAGCACGGCGGCGGTCACGGCCGAAAATGGGAGCTCGATGAACTTCACGGTCGTCGAGTCGCCGCCGGCGGCGTCGACGAACAATCGCGCGCCGATCCAGGTGGAATCCTTGATCGCGCCGACCGAGATCGTCTTGCCGTTCAAGTCGCGACCGATACGGATCGGCGAGTCCGGCGGCACGACGATCTGCGATTCCGAATCGGGTCCGAAGGTGTGCAGCCGATCGGGAAAGATGATCGTGAGCGGGATGCCGCGGGCATGGGCGGTGATGATCGCGGTCGAGCTGACCTTGCCGACGTCGATCGCGTTTCCGGCCAGCGCGGCCGCGACGGCCGAACCGTTGGTCGCCTTTTCCAACGTCACATCGAGTCCGGCGTTCTTGAACAGCCCGCTATTCTGAGCGTAGATCAGCGGCGTAACGTCGTTGACCGGATTGCTCGCGACCCGTACGGTTGTCAACGCGGTCTGCGCGAACGCGCTACGGCCCGCTGCGAGCAGCATCGCTCCGCCGGCGATGATCCCCTTGCGCGAAACGTTCATCAGGCCAGCATGACCTCTTCGTAGGACACCGGCCGCGAGATCACTTTGAACTTCGCCGCCGACTGCAGCTGCGGCTCGATGCACGAACGCTCGGCCTTTTCCGCCAGCACGGGCTGAACGATCGTGCGAATCGTCTCGATCGGCAGCTTGGTGTACGTTACCAGCAGCTGCTCGACCGAGGACGGGTTGGCGTTCACGTGTTTGGCCGTGGCGTAGAGCGCGGAGACGACTTGCTTCACCAGCGCCGGGTTCTTGGCGATGAAGTCGGCGTGCGCGTACCACACGCCGAGCGCCCAATGCCGGCCGAGCGTATTGTAGACGCCCGGCACCGCGCGCGTGTCAGCCTTGGCTGCCGACGCGAACGGCTCGACGAGACACCCCGAGGCGATCTCCTTGCGCTGCAGGGCCGCGGAGATCGATGCAAACGGGATCTCGACGATCTTGACGCTCGTCGGATCGACCTTGCTATTGGTCATCCATTGCCATACGCCGAGCGTCTGGCTATCGTTGAGTGAGTTCACCCCGAGCGTCGTGTTCGCGAGATCCGACGCGCTCTTGATCGTCGAGTCCTTGGCTACGGCGAGAATGACGGGTGCGGGCTCGACGAAGATCGTGCCGATCGCGATGATCTTGAGCGGGATGTTATGGATGATCGCGTTGGCGATGCCTTCGGGCGTGGCGCTCGCGATGTCGATGTCGCCGCGCACGACGGCTTCGAGCGTCTCCGCACCGCGCCCGGTCGTGGTGATCGTCGCGCTGATCCCGGCTTGTTTGAAGTAGCCCAGCTGATCGGCGAAATATCCTTCGGCCTGCGTCGCCGCGGAGCTCGCGGCGATACGGATCGTGGACGTTTGGGCGCGCACGATCGCCGGAAACCCCGTCGCGACCGCCGCGCCGGATGCCGCAAGGGCAAGCGCGCGAGCGCGCGTGATGGTCGTCTTCATCTCAACTGCTCCGGGTTTAGGTGACGGTGACTTCGCGTTCGGGGAAGTCGTACGTCGTCGAAGCGGCGACGCCTTCGAGCGTATATCCGAGGTGTTTCTCGACCGGCAATTCGATCCACGGCGTATTCTTCTGCGGATCGCGCACGACGCCGAGCGGATCGAGTCCGCGTTCAACGCGATCGACTTGATCGAGCAGCGTCTTGCGGTACAGCGCCACGCCGCGGTCGCTCTCGCCGAGGTTTTCGACGCTATGATCGGTGATGTCGCCCTGCGAGATCATCACCATCATGTCCTGAGCGTTGAGCACGTCGGGCATGAACTTGCCCTCCGGCGTGAGCCACGGATTTTCCCAAATCGGGCTGTGCGTGCGCGGTGCCTTGCCGGCCTCACGCTCGCGGCAGTTGAGCCAATAATGGGTCGTGTGGGTGTCGTCGGCCGGCACGCGGATCTGATACTGAACCCACTCCGCGGTATACGGTACGACGGCGATCCCCGGAAAGAGCTGCGGATGACCGGTCTTCCACTCTTCGGAATCTTCGGTGTCGCCTTCCCACAGACGCTTCTTGATGATGCCGTACTCGAAGAGTTCGAAATCGATCTTCGCGTGATGGCGGGTCTTCACGGGCGAGAGTCCCAAACGTCCGCGCGCGTAGTTGGTGTACTTCATGTGCAAGTACTCGATGTGCAGCGGGTCGAGCGTGTTCTCGGCGACTTGCAGCCAGTTGCACGGCATGCGGCTGATGCCGATGTCCCATTCCCAATCGTCGCGCACCATGTGTTCGAACCGCGGCAGCAACGGCGCCGGCGCTTCGCCGAGATACGCCCACAGGAGCCCGGCCATTTCTTGCACGGGATAAGCCGCGATCTTGATGCGCGCTTTGAGTTTGCTGTTCGCCGGTTCGGCGGGCGTCTCGACGCAGTTGCCGTTCCCATCGAACTTCCACGCGTGATAGGCGCAGACGAGATGGTTGTCTTCGAGCATCCCGCACGCGAGCGAGGTGCCGCGATGCGGACAACGCTCGGCGACGAGCCCGTAGGTGCCGTTCTCATTCCGGTAGAGCGCGAGGCTCTCGCCGAGCACGCGCACCGCGATGACCGGGTTCTCGGCGAGCTCGGCAACGGCGGCGACCGGCTGCCAAAAGCAGCGCATGTACTTGCCCATGGGCGTTCCCGGCCCGACGAGCGTCAGGCGCTCCTGACGTTGTTTGCGCGGCGCAAGATGATCGACGGACACGGCACACCAGCCCTCTGAAGTGAAGGGTTCCTTATTGGACAGGAGTACAGTAATGGAACATGCCTCCAGTGTCAAGGCCGACCGCGAGTCTGGAGACGGGCCGCGTACAGCAAAAGGCGCGCACCCGCAAAGCGCTCGTCGACGCTGCAATCGGGTTCGTCCGCGAGGGGCGCGATTTTTCGGTCGGCGATGTCGCCGACGCGGCGCTCGTCGGGCGCGCGACGGCGTATACCTACTTCAAAACGAAAGAATCGCTGCGCGCGCAGGCGGTGCTCACGTTTGTCGCCAGCAACGACTTCCCGTCGTTCGAAGGCGCGTTCGCGCAGACGGCCGACGCGGAAACGCGCGTGCAAGCCGTCGTCGAAGCGAGCGACAAGTCGATCCGGCTGCACGAAGCGCAATACCGCGCGCTGCTGCGCTCATCGCTCGAAGACGGCCAGGGCGACGAGCTTCCGCGGCGCCCCGCCAACCGCCGGCAATGGTTGACCGACGCGCTCCAACCGATGCGCGCTTCACTCGACGATGCGGCGTTCGACCGTCTCGTCGGCGCGCTGAGCCTGTGCTTGGGCATCGAGGCGCACGTGACGTTGCGCGACGTCTGCGGATTCAGCGAGCAAGAAGCCAGCGCCATCAAAGCCTGGGCCGCCGCGGCCCTCGTCGCAGCCGCCAAACCGAAAACGCGCCCGCGCTAGGATATTGCCCTGAAGATGTGGTGTGGTAGGGAAACGTGTGCTAGGGACGCGCACACCTCGGCCCTACGGCCATCGGCTTCGCACGCAACGGAAACGCCCTTGTCGTGAAATTCTTGTTGAATCATCAATCGTAAATTCGGTGTCATTCTGAGCGGAGCGCCGAAGGGCGCGTAGTCGAAGAACGCGCCACACCCTTGCCGACGTGCCAGGGCAACGCCCGTAACGTGGAGTGCGCTCACAGCGCCGTGGCAATCTAGCACCTTTCGTGGCGTTGCCCTGGCTATCAGGCATGATACCGGCGCGTCCTTCGACTACGCGCCCTTCGGCGCTCCGCTCAGGATGACACAGAATTTACGTCCCGCTCACATAGNNTTTACATCGCTTACATAGTTCGAGTTTACATCGCTCACATAGCTCAAGCTTCACGTTTGCCTGCGGAGCCGACGGCCGTAGGGCCGAGGCGTGCCCTTACTACCGCATCTCTTCCCTTGAGAGCCCGATCAGTCGACGGCTTCGCTGTGGAGGCGGTCGCTGGTGCGCAACGCCGGGAACGCCAGGGCCCACGTCAGCACGACGCCCAAGGTGGCCACGCCGCCGAGCGCGACGCCGAGCACCGGCCCGAAGATCTGCGCGGCCGTACCCGATTCGAACGAGCCAAGTTGGCTCGAGGCATTGATGAACAGGCTCTCGATCGAGTTCACGCGACCGCGCATGTTGTCGGGGGTATTGAGCGCCACCAGGCCACGGCGGATGACGACGCTGATCATGTCAGCGGCTCCGGCTAACGCCAAGCACGCGATCGAGAGCCAGAGATTGCGTGAGTACGCGAACGCGATGATCGCGACGCCGTAGGCCGCGACCGCGAACAGCATCGTCTTGCCCACGCGCCGGTTGGGAGTGCGCCGCGAAAGCACGATCGCCATCACCGATGCGCCGATCCCGCTGGCACTGCGCAGCATCCCGAATGCGAAGGCGCCCGCGTGCAATATTTGGTCCGCATAGACCGGCAAGAGCGCCGTCGCGCCGCCGAACAGCACGGCGAAGAGGTCGAGCGAGATCGCGCCCAGCACGATCGGTTTCGAGCGAATGAACCGCACGCCGTCGAGCGCCGAATCGGCCCGGATACCGGTCGCCGTCGTGCGGATGGTATCGCGCACGTGTAAGATCGAAAAACCGAATACCGCAGCCAGCGTCAATATGCCGGCGAGCACGAACGCCGCCACCGTCGAGACCGCCACCACCGCACCGCCCAGCGCCGGCATCGCGATCACGGCGACCTCGCGCGCCGAAGCGTAGGTCGCCTGCACGCGCATGTAATCTTCGATTTCGACGATGTTTACGAGCATCGTGCGCTCGGCCGGCGAGCCGAATGCCCGTGCGATGCCCTGACAGAACAGCACCGAGAGCACGAGCGGAAGGTTGTCGACGTGCGCGAGCGCGAGTAGCCCGAGCGCGAACGCGCAGAACGCCACGGCCGTCGCCGCGATCATCGCGATGCGCTTGCGATTGAAGCGATCGACGGCATGCCCCGCCACAAAGACGAGAAAGAGCTGCGGAGCAAACATCACGAGGCCGACGAGGCCTAGGTCGAACGGACGATGGTGAATGCTGTAAACGGTCCAGCCTACCGCGACCCCGAGGATCTGCGACGAACTTTCGCTGGAAAGAAACGCGAAGAAATATGCCGCGACGTTACGCCGGCTGCTCACCTTATCGATGCGCAAAAATTTCGAGCGAAATGAGTGGGCACCTTTAGCCCGCGTTTAGTAGTCGCCGACGTCCATATCGATGGCGGGCGTTGCCGGCAGATCCGCCGCGCCGATCGCATCGATCAGCGCGAGGGCATCCTCCGTGCACGCATCGACTTCGGATACGCGCGTGCGGAGCCCGTGGCGTTCGGCGAAACGTAAATCGGCGGCGAGCAAGCGACCATGCGCGATGACGATCGTCACCGCCAGACGCAGAAGCGCAGCTAACTCCGGATCGCCCGAGCTCGCTCGCCGGCGCGCAAATATTTCGCGATCCGGAACTCCGAATGCGCGCAAGCGGTTCACGGCGATCAGCGTTGCGCGGGCGCTGCGGCGCCACTGCGCGACCGCCAGGACGATCGACCAATATGTAACCATCACAGCAGTTACATAGCGAAAACGCCGGTCGTCTGTCAATCCTTGACAGTAACCTCCGCAATGGTTACAATCGGAAGCGAAATGGCTACCCGGACGCCCAAGCGGGCCTTTCCGCTGCACCACGGGCGCGTGTCGTTGAGCTTTGCCGGAACGGTCGGCGATCGCGGATCCACGCCGGTCGAACGCCTGGATGCGCCCGACGCGCTCGTCGATTGGCTCTTAGCGGCCGGATTGCTGGCACGTCGCGTTCCGCCGCCGGACGAACGGACGTTTGCGGCCGCCTTGCGGCTGCGCGAGAGCATCGCGAGCATCGTAGCGGCCGTGGTCGCCGGCAAGAAGCCCGGCAGTGCGGATATAACGGCGCTCAATACCGTGGTGCGCCGCTGGGGTTCACGTCCGATGCTCGATCCCAAGACACTGCTGACGCGCGAAGAGATCGCGGATCCGATTCACGCTGCGCTCGGACGGCTGGCCCGCGACGCCGTCGAACTCGTCGGCGACCGCACCGAACGCGAACGCTTGCGTGCGTGCGGCCTCGATCCGTGCGGCAGCATCTTTCTCACGCCCGTCGGGCGCGACCGCCGCTGGTGTTCGATGGCCCGGTGCGGAAACCGCGCAAAAGTCGCAGCCTTTCGCGAACGTGGAGGTTCTCGTGGCCGTTGATATCCTCGCGTCTTCCGGTGTGTTCGATGCGGCGGCGGAACAGGCCGTGTGCCGGAGCATCCTCTACGCGGTCGACGGCGGCTGGGGGATCGCCGGTCAGGCCTTCACCAACGACGTGCTCGACGAGGGACCGGAATAACCTAACGCGCCACGCCGGCGCGTTCGAAGATCAGCGCGCGCATCGCCGCGACGATCGCGTCGTAGGCGGGTCGACGGTAGGCCCACTGCTCGCCTTCGGGCGGCGGAAACACCGCCATCGTTGCGTTCGCCTCGAAGACGACGACGTTGCCCGCGGGATCGATCCCGAAGTCCACGCCCGCGTAATCGAGCGCGAGCGTGCGACCGATCTCCGCGAGCGCGGTCATCCCGGCGCGCCGAGCGCATCACCGGCGCCGGCCAGAAATTGCCGTTCTTCCTCGCGATGATCGGCGCGGTCGGACATGTCGGCGGAAAAATAGTGCACCTTCCAATCGATCGAAACGGCGAGATGCACCGGATAGATCCGTCCATCGATGAAGAGCACGCGATACTTGCGCGTGAACCCGTCGGCGCTGCGCGTGTCCGCGAAGGCGATAGCGAACAACTCGTCGCCCGGAAGGCGCGCCGACGCAGCGGCAAGGGCGTCCGGTTCGTTCACCAATTCGAAGTGCCGGCCGCCTTGATGCCCAGGCGAACGCACGAGCAACGGAAACGTCCAGCCGTGCTCGAGCAGTCGCGTCGCCGTCAACACCGATCGCGGCAGGCGTTCCGTGCGCGGCATGACCACGCCGGGCAGGCCCGCAAAACGCTGCGCGTTCGCGGCCCGGCCGGTCTCGAGCACGCGCTCGGGATCGTTGATCGCCGGGGCCCCCGACGCGGCCAGCACGGCCTTCGCGCGCTCGAGCGACGCCGCGCAGCGATCCGCATCGCCGATCGCGTTGAACACGACGTCGTGCGGCGCGAGCGGCATGCCGCTTCGAAAACCGTCGGCCAGCACCATCGTCGTTTTCCATCGTTTGCTCGTCGAGATAGCGGTGCGCGACGAGGTCGCCGCCGCGGCCGGAAATCACGACCAGCACACGCACGAGCGGCGGCGCGGAACCGGTGAACGGCAACGTCCACGACGCACCGAGCGTGAAGAACTGGCGCGCCTTCTCCGCGGCGCCGTGCTGCAGGACCATCGACCCGAGGTTCGTGAGCGTCCCGAGGTGGCGGTAGTCGCGTTGGAGCACGGCACCGTAGGCCTGCACGGCGGCCTCGCTCCAGCCGAGATCCTCGAGCGCACAGGCGCGTTCGAACAAGGCATCCGCATCGTCGGGCGCACGTTCAAGCCGCCGTTCGATCTCGGCGAGTTCGCTCGGGTCGCTGTAGCGTCGCGGGGCAATCCGCATCGCCCCTACCTTCCCATCCGAAACGTAGAAATCACTGATAGGGGAAGGCTTCCGGTGAACGAACCAGCGCGGCGGAGGTCGACAATGACGATCCGGCGTTCTCATTTTCTCTTGGGTGCCGCGGCAGGGGCCGCAGCATTCGTCCCCGGCCGCCCGGCCCGTGCCGACGATACGCTGCGGATCGGCGCGCTGCTGCTCGACAATACCGCCGAAGTGTTCTACGCGCGGGAACTCGGCATGTTCAAAAAGGCCGGGCTGGACGTCGACATCCAAACCTTCCCGAGCGGCGGCGCGGCCTCATCGGCGCTGGTCGGCGGCGCGGTCGACATCGCGATTGCCGACGCGCTCACGATGGCCGAGGCGCATACGCGATCGGTGCCGATCACCTACATCGCGCCGGCCTCGATCTATACGCAGGCTTTCCCGGCCTACGAACTGCTGGTTGCGGCAAATGGGCCGATCCACGTCGCGCGCGACTTCAACGGCAAGACGATGGCCACGAACGCTTTGAAGAACATCTTGCAGGTTCCGACCATGGCCTGGATCGACAACAACGGCGGCGATGCCAAGAGCGTGAAGTTCATCGAGGTGCCGTTCCCGACGATGGCCGCAGCCATTCTCGATGGCCGCATCGACGGCGCATCGATCTCCGAGCCCTTCTTCACCAACGCGATGAGCACGGGCAACTTCCGCAAGATCTCCTCCTCCGAGAAGAACATCGCACCGGAGTTCATGTTCTCCGGCTGGGCAACGTCGCTCGACTTCGCGGCCAAACATCCGGACGTGATCAAGAAGTTCGTCGCGGTCATGCTGGAGAGCGCGCGCTGGGGTAACGCCAACCGGCCGCAGAGCGCGCAAATCCTCGTCAGCGTGAACAAGATGCCGGCCGATGTTGCCAACAAGATGGAGCGCTCGTATTACGGTGAGAAGCTCTCCACGGCGCTGCTGCAGCCGGTAATCGACGCCGGCGCCAAATACGGCGCCACCACCAAGTCGTTCCCGGCGAGCGAAGTGATCAGCCCGCTAGCATTACGCTAGCGGGCGCAATGATGCTGTCGAGCTCGAGACGCTTGGTCTCGCGCACGAACGTCCGCGACCGCGCGCGCCCGCGATGACCCCCGTATCGTAGCCGAAGAGCAAGCCTCCGAGCGCCGCAACCGACGAAATCAGGAGCACGTAGCGCGAGCTGGCCATGCCCGCGACTTTTCAAGCAGGGAAGCTGCGGGACCCACCGTAGCGCATCGCATGCAACGCTTCTTCCGTATTGCCGCCGCCGGCGTGGCCCTCGTCCTTGCCGGCGCACCGCTTGGTGCGGGAGCGGCTGACCCGTTCGAGGTCGACGTGCTGTTGCCGGTTACCGGCAGCGCGTCGTTCTACGCGGTCGCACAGCAGCAGTCGCTGCACGTCATCGAAACGAACGTCAACAAGCAGGGCGGCATCGGTGGGCGCCCCCTGAAGTTCGTGATCAACGACGATCAGACCGACGCCAAGGTCGACGTCCAGCTCGCCGGGCAAATTCTGGCGAAGCATCCCGCGGTGCTCCTCGGCCCGACGCTGACGGCGCAATGTAACGCGTTGATGCCCCTCGTCAAGGATGGCCCGGCCACCTGGTGTTTTACGCCCGGCCCGCGCCCGGTCGACGGCGGATACGTCTTCGCGTTCGGCGCCGACACCTCGCACACGACGGGCGTTTCGATGCGCTACCTCAAGGCCAAGGGTATCACGCGCATCGGCATGATCTCGTCGACCGATGCGACCGGCCAAGACGGCGACAAGAACATCGATACCGCCGCAGCCGCCGACGGCGTGACCGTCCTCGGCCACGAGCACTTCAACCCGACCGACATCAGCGTGACGGCACAGCTCGCCCGCATCAAGAGCATGAACCCGCAAGCAGTGGTCGTCTGGACGACCGGGACGCCGTTCGGCACGGTGCTGCGCGGAATTCAAGATGTCGGGATCGACGTACCGATCGTGTCGACCAACGGCAACATCACCTACGGTCAGATGAAACAGTACAAAGACTTCTTGCCCAAAGACCTGTGGTTCCCGGGCGCGGCGTTCCTCGATCCCTCGCAGCTTGCCGACAAGGGCGTGATCGCGGCCGTCAAGGTATTCAACGACGGCATCGTCGCGCAAGGCGGCAGCAAACCGGATTGGGGTAACAACAATTGCTACGACGGTGCGCGGCTGTTCGTCGAAGCGCTGCGGAAGTTCGGACCGAATGCCACCAGCGCCCAAGTGCGCGACTACGTCGCCTCGCAACAGGACTGGCCCGGGATCAACGGCCGCTACAACTTCGTCAAAGAACCGCAGCGCGGCTTGGGCGACGACTCCATCGTGATGGTTCGCTGGAACACGGCATCGGGTTCCTGGACCGCCCTCAGCAAACCCGGCGGGCTACCGCTCTAGTTTATTGGGGCGGGCCGCAGTTGTAGTCGAGGGTCGTGCTGCAGACGCGCAGGTTCACGTGTGCCGTCGCGTTCACTTTGACGTTGAACTGCTGCGGCGGAACGTCATCGGAGCTCACTGAAACCACGGCGGGTCCGGGCTTCGCAACGGATAGACGAAAGCTTCCGTCGGCGCGCGAGACCGTGTGCGCGGCGCCGATCGCCACCGTAACGCCCGGCAGCGGCTGACCGGTCGTCCGGTCGGCGATCGAGCCGACCACGATGACGAGGGCGATCGCGAAGGCACCGTTCCAGCGACTATGCATGCGGAGAACTTGCCGCGTGCGGTTACGACACTCCTCGGCGAAAGCGTTCGATCGCATCGAAGAGGCCTTGCGGATCGTCGGTTCCGAGAGTCACGCGCCGTCCGTTGCGATAGAACAATTCCAACTGCCGGTGTTCGTATGCCTGCATTTTTCGTTCCCTTACCGCCGCGTGCAGGTTTGAGTTTCAACGCCGTCACCGCCAAGGACTATCGGGCGGCAGACCTAAGAGCGCCGGAATGATGACGGCCGCTTTTCCAACATTCCGGGCCGATCACATCGGCAGCCTGCTGCGCCCGCCGGACTTGTTGCGCGCACGCGCGGACTTCGATGCCGGACATATCGACCTGGCAGCCCTGCGGGCCGTCGAAGATCGAGCGATCCGCGATATCGTCCGCCTCCAAGAGGAGGCCGGACTCGCGGTGGTAACCGACGGCGAATACCGCCGCAGCACGTACTCGGATTTCCTCACCGGCGCGGATTTTTCGGGCGTCCGGATCGTGCACACCGAAGACGAGGGTTGGCGGCCGTCGGCAACGCACGGTCATCGCACCGCACGCCGGATTCCGGCCGTCGAAGGCCGCATCGAATCGCACGGCACCGAGAACGCGACCGACTTCGCGTTCACGAAGTCGCTGACGGACCGCACCGTCAAGATCACGCTGCCGGGTCCGGCCTTCGTGCACTATCGGGCCGGTCGCGCCAACATCAGCCGTGAGGTCTATCCCGATCTCGATGCGTTCTGGTCGGACATCGTCGCCGCGTACCGGCATGAATTGCAAACGCTCGCCGGCGCCGGGTGCACCTACGTGCAGCTCGACGAGACCTCACTCGTCAAGCTCGGAGACGTGCGCGCCCGGGAGCTGCTGAGCGCGCGCGGCGATGACTGGCGGGATTTGCTGCGCGTGTACATCGACGTCGTCAACCGCGTGGTTGCGGGCGCGCCCGACGGGATGCGGATCGCGATGCACGTGTGCCGCAGCCAGGATCAGAGTTGGCAAGCCGATACGAGCTACGAACCGATCGCCGAAGCGCTGTTCAACAGCTGCGATGTCGGCGCGTATTTGCTCGAGTGGAACGGACCTCGCGCCGGCACGTTCGAGCCGTTGCGCTTTCTGCCGGCGGGCAAGCGCGTCGTGCTCGGCCTGATCACCTCGCAAACGGCAGAGATCGAGGATCCGGATCAAATCAAGCGGCGCATCGAAGAAGCGAGCCGCTTTGCGCCGTTGGAACAGCTTGCGCTCTCGCCGCAATGCGGCTTCTCGACGGGCGCGCGGGCGTTCGATGCAACCTCGTACGAGCGGCAGCGCCGCAAGCTCGCGCTCGTGGTCGATATCGCGCGCGATGTCTGGGGGACGACTTAAGATGAAACCGCTGTGCGGCTTGTTGCTGGCACTGATCGTGCTCTTCCGCACGGCGCCGGTCGCGGGGCAAAACCTCGCTACGGTGCGCGTGATCGGACCGGCGAACGACGGCTATACCGTCGTGTACTACGGCGTCAAGGCCGGCATCTTCCGTAAGTACGGGCTCGACGTGCAAACCTCGCTCGTTCCGAACGGTGCGGCCGCAGCTGCCGCACTGAGCGGCAACGCGGCGGACGTTGCGTTCACCAACACCGCCGTCGTCATCGCGGCGCACGCGCACGGCGTGCCGATCCAGTATCTCGCGCCGGGCGGGCTCACGACGCCGAAAGGCGGGCTCTCGAAGGCGCTCGTCCTCAAGGACTCGCCGCTGACGACGGCACGCGATCTCAACGGCAAGACCGTGGCATCGGCCGCGCTGCACGACATCAACTCCGCGATCTTCTTTGCCTGGGTCGACAAAGCGGGCGGCGATTCGAAGAGCTTGCGCGAGATCGAAGTTCCGGCGGCCGCCGGGGTGGCGCTGCTCGCCGAGCATCGCGCCGACGTCGTCATCCTCACCGAGCCGGCGGCGAGCCAGGCGCTCGCATCGGGACGAGTGCGGGAATTCGCCAGCCCCTACAGCGTTCTCTCGACGTTCGTCGACGCCGCGGGCTTTGCGGTGCTGACGCCGACCGTCGATGCCGACCGCGACGTCTACGAGCGTTTCGCAAAAGCGATGCACGAGGCGGCGGCATATACGAACGCGCATCCCAACGACACGGTCGACATCGCCGCATCGTTCACCGGTTCAACGCCCGACGCGATCCGTCACGGCAGCCGCAGCGTCGCTGCCGATTACCTCGATCCGCGCAACCTGCAACCGCTGATCGATATCTCCGCGAAGTACGGCCTCATTCCGAAAGCTTTTCCCGCGACGGAGATCATCAGCTCCGCAGCGGCGAAGCCGTAGGTATGGAACAACGCAAACTCGGAACCGAGGGCTTGACGGTATCGGCGCTCGGGCTCGGCTGCATGGGGATGACGTATGCGTACGGCGCCGCAGATGAAGGCGAATCGATTCGCACCGTCCACCGCGCGATCGAACTCGGCGTGACGTTTTTCGACACGGCTGAGATCTACGGACCCTTCACCAACGAAGAACTCCTGGGCCGCGCGATCGCCGGCAAGCGTAAAGGCCTCGTCATCGCCACGAAATTCGGCTTCAAATTCGACGGGCCGACGCGCTCGGTCGACGGCTCGCCCGCCAACGTGAAGCGCGTCGCCGAAGCATCCCTCAAGCGGCTCAACATCGACGTCATCGATCTCTACTATCAGCACCGCCGCGATCCGAACGTGCCGATCGAAGAGACGGTCGGCGCCATGAAGGAGCTCGTCGCGGCCGGCAAGATCCGCTACCTCGGTTTATCCGAAGTCGGGCCCGAAACGCTGCGGCGTCGAGGCCGCGATACTGCCCACCGTGCGGGAGCTCGGCATCGGCTTCGTTCCGTACAGTCCGCTCGGGCGCGGGTATCTCACGGGCGCGCTGAAGGTTGCCGATTTGCAAGCCGACGACTGGCGCCGTACGAACCCCCGCTTCAGCCCGGAAAATGAAGCGAAGAACCTGCAACTGGTGGAGATCGTGAAGCGGGTGGCCGAACGCCGCCGGGCGACGCCGGCGCAGATCGCGCTGGCTTGGGTACTCGCGCAAGGAAACGACATCGCACCGATCCCCGGCACGAAGCGCGTCCGCTATTTGGAAGACAACGCCGGCGCGGTGAACGTGCGGCTCGAGCCCGACGACATGCGCGAGCTCGACGCTCTCAAATCCGCCGTCGCGGGCGAGCGTTACGAGTCATCGATGATGGCTCAGATCGAACGCTGAATCTCCGGCGCGAAGAGGTCCGCTGCTCGCAGCGGCTTCTTCAGCGCACCGTAGTGGAGCAGGACGTCGAGGACGGGCTGCGCATCCTCCGGCCGCACGCGTTCGCTATAGGTTGCGCGCGTGTTCGACGGCGGAATCGGCACGCCGATGTATTTCTCGAGGATCTTTGCGCTCTGCGGGTGGTTCTTGTTCGCCCACGCGCCCGCCCGGAGAATCACGTCGCAGAAGCGCTGCACGATGTCGGGATGCGCCTTGGCAAACGCCGCCGACGTAAAGAACGCGCTGATCAGGAACTTGTCGCCGATCGCGTCATAGCACGGTGCCAGCAGCCGTGCATCGGGTCCGTGGATGGCGATGTCCAGGGCCGGTTCGCTGACTTCGGCCGCGTCGACGCGTCCCGCCAGCATCGCGGCCAACGCAGCGCTTTCGGGCATCTCGAACCACTTGATCGTCTTTGAATCGCCGCCGTTACGGTCGATCCACGCCTTGGCGCCGTAGTAGCCCATGTTGGAGATGTCGAGCGTCGTGAGCGTTTTGCCGTTGAGATCGGCAGCCTTTTTGTAGGGCGAATCTTTGAGCACGAAGATCCCGGCGGTGGGCGCGGCGCTCGAATAGATCGCCGACGGGGCAACGATCACGAGCGGCAGGCCGCGTTCGTGAGCGAGCGCGAGGCCGGGAATCGTCATGCCGCCGATGACCACGTCACCGCTGAGCACGGCCCCGGCCACGGTCGCCGTTGCATTGAGCGCCTCGGGATGCGCGTCGAGCCCGGCATCGGCATACATGCCGAGGTCTTGCGCGTAGTAGATCTCCGCGCCGGAATCGTTGCGGGCTCCAACGATCCGCAGCGGCACACTCAAGGCCTGTGCGCCGGCGCGGGCGGGAAAGAACCCGCAACCGGCTACGGCCATCGCGGCCGAACCTCCGAGGCGTAACGCCCCCGAACGATTCATGCCGCGGGGCTTCGTTATACGAAGTTCGGACGCTTGCCGGATTTGTTGCCGCAGAACGTCATGTGTTCGCTGTGCGGAACGTACCACGCGTGGATGTCGTAATGCGGCACCGACATGCCGGGATGGCCATTCGGTTCATACCAGATGTCGATGTGGTTGATGGTGTAACCCGGCAGCGCCTTGATGCCGTCGATATCGATCCCCTTGGCAAATTGCGCCTTTGAGATCATGACTTCGGTGAAAACCGGCTTGCCATTATACCAACCGTAGATCGGACCGAGCGGCCAATCTTTTGGCTTCGAATAGTGGAAGCCCATGGACGGGATGCAACCTGCCACCGGAACGACGCCGGGCGGGAGTCCCGCCGGATGCTTGGGTCCCGGTTCCATCATCATCTTCATGATCGCCGGCGTCATACCCGGCGGTAATTTCATCGGTGGAGTGCTCTGGGCAAACACGGGCGCCGCCAGCATCGCGACGGAAATAGCCGCTAGGAGCATTCTTCTAAGAAACATGTCGCTGTATTCCTTAATCGGGTCGTAAAAGTGCGTTGTGGGCCGCCTTCAGCGGAAAGCAGATGCGATCCCGTTCCCCGCGGACGGCAGACTGTCCTGAGGGGGTGTATTTAGCTTTAGCAAAATTAACATGAATTCTATATTGACGTCAATTAGACTAACATGATATTTTGGACCCATGCCAGCGAAGAAGCGGCGGGAATACGATATGACCGCCCGCAGCGCGAAGGCGGCGCAAACCCGGGACCGTATCGCCGAGGCTGCCGCCGCGCTCTACATCGAGCGCGGGCTCGACGACCTCACGCTAGACGACGTGGCCAAGCGCGCCGAGACGACGGTTCAAACGATCCTGCGCGCGTTCGCGAGCAAGGAGAAGCTCATCTTCGCGGCTCTCGAACGCAGCGCCGACGCCGGTACACCGGTGCGAGCGACGCCACCGGGCGATCTCGCGGCCGGTGTCGGCGCGCTCTTCGACCTCTATGAAAACATTGGCGACTACGTCATCGGACAGCTCGCGGACGAGCGCCGGCATCCCTCACTCAAGGCCTCGCTCGACGGCGGCCGGAACGGTCATCGCGCATGGGTGCGCATCGTCTTCGCGCCCCAGCTCGAACGTCGCCGCGGCAGTGCCCGCACACAACTCTACAACATCTTGCTCGTCACCACCGACGTGTACGTGTGGAAGCTCTTCCGGCGCGACCTCGCGCTGAGCCGATCCGCGGCGGAGTCGACGATGCGCAAGATGCTCGCCGGCGTCCTCGACGCGGAGTAATCCATGGCACGAATTCTCTGGCTCAATTGGTCGGGCGGCGGCAACCTGCCGCCGAGCTTGGGCATCGCCCGTGTGCTCGCCGAACGCGGACACAGCGTCACCTTCGCGGGGCGGTCCGAGATGGTGCCGCGCGTCGACGCCGCGGGCTTCCGCTCGATCGAGATCACGCGCGCTTACGAGCAAGTCGGCGGGTATCCGCCGCCGGTGTTTCTCACGCGCCTGGCATGTTATCTCACCTCACCGGCGACGGCGGAGGAAGTCCGCGCGATCGTGGCAGCCGAATCGCCCGATCTCGTGCTCATCGACGCGATGTTCCCCGCAGCGCTGAATGAAGCTGTGGGATTCGGACGGCCGAGCGCGGTGATACTGCATACGTTTCTGTTCCGGCAAGTCGATATGTGGCGCAAGATGTTCGCCACACTCGACGGCATGCGCGTGCACGCCGGTTTCGAGAGCCTTCCCAGCGTGGACGAACTCTGGCAGTCACGCGAACGGATCATCGTTACAACGCCGGCCGCCTTCGACGCAGCGCCCACGCCCGAATGGGCGATGGCGCGCCACGTCGGACCCGTGCTGGAAGACGAGGCGGTCGCCGTCCCCGCGACGCTGCCGTGGGCAGCGGACGATCCGACACCGCTGGTACTCGTCAGCTTCAGCACCGGTTTCGAACAGCGCAACGTCGACAAGCTGCAGCACGCGCTCGATGCCCTGAGCACCCTCGACGTCCACGTCGTGGCCACGACCGGCGGCATCGTCGACCCCGCCGAGCTGCGCATGCCGGCCAACGCGGTCGCGCTGCCGTACGCTGCCCACGACCCGATCATGCGCAAGGCCGCGCTCATCGTGACACACGGCGGACACGGAACCGCGATGCGCTCGCTGCGCAACGGCGTGCCGATGGTCATCATCCCCGGCCTCGCCGGCGATCAACCGTTCGTTGCCGCCACGATCGAGGAATGGGGCGCCGGTCGCGCGCTGGCCGGCGATGCCGGCGTCGACGACATCCGCGCCGCCGCACTCCAGGTTCTCTCCAGCCCCGCATATCGCCAACGTGCGCAGGCCCGCGCCCAAGCACTAGCCGGCATCGACGGCGCGGCAAATGCCGCGGATGAAATCGAGGCACTGCTTGCGGCCCGGTAGAAGTGCGGCCGCTGACTTCACGTCCGATCGAGATTGCCGTCGCACTCGTCAGCCGCGCCGACGGCCGCACGTTGCTGGTGCGCAAACGCGGCACCGCAACGTTCATTCAGCCCGGCGGTAAGATCGAACCGCGCGAAGAACCGGCGGCCGCCGTTTGCCGCGAGGTGTGCGAGGAACTCGGCCTCCACATCGCCCCAAACGACCTCACCTATCTCGGGCGCTTTGAAGACGTCGCCGTGAACGAACCCGGCACCGTGGTTGCCGAGGCGTTCTCGATCGTCGTCGATGCACACGTAACGGCGGCCGCGGAAATCGAGGAACTCGCATGGATCGACCCGGCATCCCCCGGCATGTTGAACATCGCGCCGCTCACTCGCGATCAGCTCTTGCCGCTGCTCGTATGATGCCGGTCGATCGGCGAACCGCGCTCGCGGCGCTCGGCGCGCTGGCACTCGCGCCCACGCGACTCGCAGCGCAGACCGCGTTGCTTCCGATCCACGCTGGACATCCGCCGACGGAAACGGCGGCGCCGGCACTCTACGCGATTCGCACCGGGCTCTTCGAACGCGCCGGGATCGCGCTGACGATCGACAAGATGTCGAGCGGCGCGGCCGTGGCGGCAGCCGTTGCCGGTGGCGGCCTCGATCTCGGCGGCACGAGCATTCTCGCGATCATCATCGGCCACACACGCGGCATTCCGTTCACGCTGATATCGGCCGCCAACGTGATGATGTATCCGGAAGCCGACGGCGGATTGCTCGTGCAGGCGAACTCGCCGCTCGCCGGCCCGAAAGACTTCATCGGCAAGACGATCTCCGCCGCCGCACTGAACGACATCGTCAGCCTCGAGATCTGGACCTGGATGGATCGCGGCGGCGTCGATTGGCGCTCGGTGAAAATCGTCGAGATCCCCCAGCCGGCGGCCCTCGCCGCCTTGGACGCCGGCCGCATCGACGGCATCGTGCTGACCGGCAGCGCATATGCCGAAGCTATGGCCAATCCCAAGGTTCGCCTGCTCTCGCGGGTCGCATCGAACCTCGCGCCGCGCTTCGCGAACACGTGCTGGTTCTCGACCCGCGACTGGGTTGCGAAGAATCACGCGGTGGCGTTGCGTTTCGCGCACGTGATGAGCGATGCATCGGCCTACGTGAACACCCACCCCGATGACACGCTCAAGGACGTGCTCGACTACACCGGCATGGACCGCGCTGCTGCGCTCAAGATGAAGCGCGCCGTTTTTTCGACGACCCTGAGCCCGGCCGACGTTCAGCCCGTCATCGCGGCCGCGGCGAAATTCAAGATGATCGACAAGGAGTATCCGGCCGCCGAGTTGTTCAGCGACGTCGTGCCGCGCGCCTAGCGCGCGTACCGCGCTGAGACGTTATCGTAGTACGCTGCAGCCCCGGGGTGGAGCGGAGCGCCGGCGTGCGGGGCGTGGCGCGTGCTGTAAAAGATGTCCTCGCTGACCGCGTGGCTCGCACTCGAGACGTCGAGCGCCCGCGCGAGGCGATGCACGACGTCGTCGGAGAGGCCCTCGCGCACGAGGATCGAGTAGCCCGGATTGGCGAGCGTCGTGACCATCTTTTCCTGGCCGCGGAACGACCGCGGCGGAACCTCGACGATATCGAGGCAGTATTCTTGTGCCACCGCTTCGGCGACGTCGCGATCGAGCGATAGAAATGCGAGATCGTAGATCGCCGACGCTTGGCCCACGGCCTGGAAGCGCGTGTTTTCGCGCATCAGGGCGTTCGCGCGCCCGTCCATCCACTGCGCCGTCGACTCGCGCATGACGTTGTACATCGTGCCGCCCCACGCCGGGATGTCGCGATCGACGTCGACCCCGTAGTGTTTCAGATAGGCGCGCGAGATTTGGCCCGCGATAAACCCCGGGGTGGCGATGCACAGGCCGAGTTTTGGTTTCAGGCGCGCCAGATCGGAAAATTCGCGCACGCCGGTGTCGGCTTTCACGATGTTGTGGAAGTAATGTCCCGCGTGAATCATGCCGGCGAGGCCGCGCACGCCGCGCAGGTTCTCGCCGCGAAACACGCCGGTCGAGCGGTCGGCCATCGCGGCTGCCGACGTGAGGCTGACCGTAACGTCGGTTTCGCCCGATGCAAGCCAGCGGCAGGTGTCGATTCCGTCGCGGCCTTTGCGCTCGAGCTCCGTCTCGAAGCCGGCGGCGCGGAACGCCGCGTCGGCCCAGCGCATGATCGTGGCCCAGTTCTCGCCCATGCCCTCGATCGAGCGCAGCCGGATCTTTTCAGTCACTCGGATCTCCTACAATATCATGGTGCGGGCGTCGAAGGTCTTCGCGATCCAGCCGTACTTGACGGCCGCATCGATCACCGGCTGCATCGTCGCGGTGTCGAATGACGGCGCGGCAAACACCGGCGTCATCGTGCGCAGCGTGTCCGGCGAAAGCTTCGAAAACCCCGAGATCATCGGAATGAGATCGAGGTAGTGCGCGTTGACATACGGGTAGATGCTCATCAGCACCTCACCGAAGCGCTGCGCCGTCGCGCGGTGATCCTTCGACCACGTGTCGACGGTGAACCATGCCGTCGGCATCCAGCGGGCGGCAATCGCATCGAACGGCGTTCCGAGCACCTTCGCACCCTGCGCCATCATCGAACCCGTGAAAGGCTCGAAGATGAACGCCGCATCGAGGTGCTTCGATTCGAGTCCCGGCATCATCGAGCGCGGCGGCACTTCGACGAACTGCACCTTCGTTCGATCGACACCGTTCTTGTCGAGCCAGGCGAACATCGCGAGGCCGAGAAGATCGTGCAACTGGTTCAAGCCGACGACCTTACCGGCGAGATCCGCCGGCGCGTGCACGTCGGAGTTCGGCCCCACCAGCAGGCGCGCCGTCGGCGTCGTGGCGCGGTAAAGCGTGCCGGGCGCAACGAGCCGGATCGGAATACCGCGGCTGAACGCTTCCGACAGCGTGAAGAAATTCGCGTACGCGACGTTAACGGAACCACCGATCGCCGCAGCGATCCCGGTTCCACCCGGCCCGACCGTCTCGACTTGCAGGTCGAGCCCGGCGTTCTTGAACGCTCCCGACTCGATGCCGCGATAGAACGCCGCCATGTCGGGCGAAACACCCGGTCCGACGATGATCTTCGCCGGCGTCGTGTCGGCCCCGAGCACGGCGAAGGCCCCGGCGAACGCACCGAACGCGCGTATCGCCTGCGCGCGGTTCACCAAACGCACCGTCGGCACGCCGACCGGTTCTGCGAGGTCAAACGAGCCCCTCCGGGATCGAACAGTTGTTCGCCTGCCCCGCGGTGCGTCGCCGGGCTCAAACTCGTCCCATTTTACGGTAGGCCCTCGCCGTATAAACGCGAGTGTAGTGTAGATGAGTATTCGGGTGGCGCTCCACCACATGACACGGTACACCTACGACCGGCGGGTCAGCCTCGGCCCGCAGGTGATCCGTTTGCGGCCCGCGCCGCATTGCCGGACGCCGATCACGGCCTACCGGCTCGAGGTCCAACCGGCGAAACACTTCCTCAACTGGCAGCAAGATCCGCAAGCGAATTGGCTTGCGCGCGTGCTCGTGCCCGACCCCACCGAAGAGCTGTCGGTCACCGTCGACCTGGTCGCCGATCTCGCGGTCATCAACCCGTTCGACTTCTTCCTCGAAGCCTCGGCGGAGCAGTATCCGTTCGCCTACGACCCGCAACTCGCGCTCGAACTGGCGCCGTATCTCGTCGCCGAACCGCTCGGCGAGCGGTTCGAGACGTATCTTGCGGCAATCGACCGCGCGCCGAAACCAACCACCGCGTTCATCTTTGCGTTGAATGCCGGACTACAGCGCGACATCGGGTACGTCATCCGCATGGAACCGGGCGTGCAGACGCCCGACGAAACGCTCGAACGGCGCTCCGGCTCGTGCCGCGACTCCGCGTGGCTGCTGGTCAACCTGCTGCGCCGGCTCGGCCTCGCGGCCCGCTTTTCCTCCGGCTATCTCATCCAGTTGAAGGCCGACGTGCAAGCCCTCGACGGCCCGTCGGGCGCAGCGCAAGACTTCACCGATCTGCACGCATGGTGTGAGGTGTACTTACCAGGTGCCGGCTGGGTTGGACTCGATCCGACCTCGGGACTCTTTGCGGGTGAAGGACACATCCCGCTCGCCTGCGCGGCGAGCCCGCTATCCGCCTCGCCGATCTCCGGCACGGTCGATCCGTGCGAGGTGACGTTCGGCTTCGAGATGTCGGTCACGCGCGTCTACGAACCGCCGCGCGTCACCAAGCCGTATACGGAAGCGCAGTGGCTCGCGATCGATGCACTCGGCGAACACGTAGACCAAGAACTTCAAGCCGGCGACGTGCGCCTCACGATGGGCGGCGAACCCACGTTCGTCTCCGTCGACGACATGGACGCCGAGGAATGGACGACCGGCGCCGTCGGACCGACGAAGCGCGACTTCGCCGATACGCTCGTTCGGCGGCTGCGCGATCGCTTCGCGCCGGGCGCCGCGCTGCACTACGGTCAGGGCAAATGGTATCCGGGCGAGCCGTTACCCCGCTGGGCGTTCGCACTGTATTGGCGCAACGACGGAAAACCGATGTGGCACGATGCCGATCTCATCGCGCGCGAAAGTGCTCCCCCGCGGGCGACGGAAGCGGACGCGGCCGCACTCGCACGCGGCGTTGCGCAACGCATCAACGTCGATCCGGCGTTCGTCGCGCCGGTGTACGAAGATGCGCGCACGCTTGTCGTCAAGGAAGGCGATCTGCCCGAAAACGTCACGGCATTCGATTCGAAGCTCGACGATCCCGAAGAGCGTGCGCGACTGGCGCGGTCGTTCAAACGGGGCTTGAACGTGCCGGCAGCCTACGTGCTGCCGGTTCAACGCTGGAACGCGATCCACGCGGGACGCTGGCGTTCGGAACATTGGACGACGCGGGTCGGCCGTTTGCAACTCGTGCCGGGCGACTCGCCGGCGGGTCTCCGCTTGCCGCTCGCTTCGCTGCCGCATCTCGAAGAACACGATCGTCCGGCGATCGTTCCGCGCGACCCGTTCGCACCGCTCGCGCCGTTGCCGGACGCGAACGCATCTGAAGATCCGTTCGCACCGCCGCAGCAATTCGTTTCAGCCGGCGCCGCCGATCCGCGGCGCCAGCAGCAGTTCGTCGAACAGGGCATCGCGATCGACGGCTCCGTGCGGACGGCGATTTCGATCGAACCGCGCGACGGACGGCTGTGCGTGTTCATGCCGCCCACGGAATCCGCATCAGACTACCTCGAACTGCTCGGCGCGGTCGAGCAAAGCGCAGCGGAACTCGGCCAACCCGTTCACATCGAAGGCTACGCGCCGCCGTACGATCCGCGCATCAACGTGATCAAAGTGACCCCGGATCCCGGCGTGATCGAGGTCAACATCCATCCCGCGCGCAGTTGGCGCGAAGCCGTCGCGATCACGAACACGATCTACGAAGAAGCGCATCAGGCGCGTTTGACGACCGAGAAGTTTCAACTCGACGGCAAACACACCGGCACCGGCGGCGGCAATCACATCGTCGTCGGCGCCGCAACGCCGGTCGACAGCCCGTTTCTGCGCCGGCCCGATCTACTCAAGAGCATCGTCGCGTTCTGGCAGAATCACCCGTCGCTTTCCTACATGTTCTCGGGACTCTTCATCGGACCGACGAGTCAAGCGCCGCGCGTCGATGAAGCGCGGCTGGATTCGCTCTACGAACTCGAGATCGCGTTTTCCGAAGTGCCGCCGCGCTCGAGCGCGAGGGTCTCGCCCTGGCTCGTCGACCGGATCTTTCGCAACCTGCTGATCGACGTTACGGGCAGCACGCACCGCACCGAGATCTGCATCGACAAGCTCTACTCACCCGAAGGTCCGGCGGGCCGCCTGGGCCTGGTGGAATTCCGCTCGTTCGAGATGCCGCCGCATGCCGAGATGAGCCTCGCCCAGCAGCTGCTGATCCGCGCACTGATCGCGCGCTTTTGGGACGAACCGTATAACGCGGGCCTCGTGCGCTGGGGCACGACGCTCCACGATCGTTTCATGCTGCCGCACTTCGTCTGGACCGATTTCCTCGACGTGCTGCGCGATCTGCGGGCTCACGGTTTCGCGTTCGACCCGGCGTGGTTCCGGCCGCATTGGGAGTTCCGCTTCCCGCTCTACGGCAGCGTCCAATACGACGGCGTGAAGCTGGAATTACGCGGCGCGCTCGAACCCTGGAACGTCATGGGTGAGGAAGGGACCGCCGGCGGAACCGTGCGCTACGTGGACGGCTCGGTCGAGCGCCTTGAAATAACGATTTCCGGATTCACCGCCGGCCGGCACCACGTGCTCGTCAACGGCCGGCGCGTCCCGCTGACGGCGACCACGATCGACGCTGCCGTAGGCGGTGTCCGTTACCGCGCCTGGCGCGGGCCGCACGCCCTGCATCCCACGATCGCTCCGCACGGCCCCATCGTGTGCGAGATCTGGGATGAGTACGTGTCGCGTTCGCTCGGCGGTTGCACGTATCACATCGCGCATCCGGGCGGCCGCAACTATACGACCTTCCCCGTCAACGCGTACGAGGCGGAGGGGCGGCGTCTCGCGCGTTTCGAGCCCTTCGGTTACACCCCGGGAATTTTCGTGCCGCCGGCTGCGACACCCAACCCGGATTTTCCGCACACGCTCGATCTGCGGCGTCGCTAGCGCAAACGTGGCCAACGCAGCTCCGCTCTTCGGCGAAGAGGCTCTCGGGCGATACGACGAGTTACTCGACGGTTCGGGTGCCGTGCGCCCGCACTGGCAACGCCTCTCGGCAGCCTTTACCGCGATGGGGACCGACGAATACCGTCATCGCATCGAGTCGGCCACGCGGATGGTCCGCGAAAACGGCGTCACGTACAACGCGTATGACGAAGCGTCGGGACTCGATCGGCTCTGGCAGCTCGACATTGCCCCGTTTGTCATCAGTGCCGACGACTGGGCGATCATCGAAGCGGCCGCGGCGCAACGCGCCCGGCTGGCAGACGCGATCCTGGACGATATCTACGGCGAGCAACGTCTGCTGCGGGACGGCATCGTGCCGCCCCACCTGGTCCTCGGCCATCCGCAATATCTGCGGGCACTCCAAGGCGTCACCCCGCCCGGCGGCGTGCACGTTCACCTCTACTCGATGGACATCGCGCGGATGCCCAACGGGTCGTGGACCGTGCACGCCAGCCACGCCGATGCGCCGACCGGGCTCGGCTACGCTCTCGAAAACCGCGTCGTCGTCAGCCAGACGTTTCCGGAACTCTTCGGCGATCTCGGCGTGCAACGCTTGGCGACGTTTTTCCGCCACCATCGCGATGCCGTCGTGGGCCTCGCCCGCGGCGCCGGCGGTCACGCGGTGCTGCTCACGCCCGGACCCTATAACGAAGCGTATTTCGAACATGCCTATCTCGCCCGCTATTTGGGTCTCGAGCTCGTCGAAGGCGACGATCTTTCCGTGCGTGACGGCCTCGTCTTTCTGCGCACGCTCGGCGGCCTCGAGCGCGTCTCGGTCATCTTCCGCCGGCTCGACTCGGACTTCGCCGATCCGCTCGAGCTGCGCGCGGATTCGGCCCTCGGCGTTCCCGGTCTCGTGGAAGCGATTCGCGCGAACAACGTCGTCATGGCGAACGCGCTCGGCGGGGGTGTCGTGGAATCTCCCGCCCTCGATGCCTATCTGCCGAACGTTGCGCGCGCGCTCTTCGGCGAAGACCTGCTCTGCCGCGATATTCCCACCGTGTGGTGCGGCACGGCGTGGGGCCGGACCGAAGGTCTTGCGCGTTTGCGCACCGGGATCGTTCGCAGCGCTTTCGATGCGTGGCCGCTGTTTTCGCGCGGCTCGTCGGCACGTTCGGGAAGCGACCTCACCCCCGATGAACTCGCGGCCGTTTCCGATACGATCGAGCGGCGCGGGGCGACCATGGTCGTTCAAGATCTCGTTCCACCCGGCGTCGCGCCGACGTTCGAACGCGGGGCCTTCACGTCGCGACCGATGACGCTGCGCGTCTTTGCCGCGTGGACGCCGAACGGCTACGTGGTGATGCCCGGCGGTTTGGCGCGCATAGCGAGCGACGATTCCGTGCGCGCGATCTCGATGCAATCGGGCTCGGCAAGCAAGGACGTGTGGGCGCTCGCGCGCGGTCCGGTCGACACCTTCAGCCTCTTGCGCCCGCCGACGGCGCGCGTCGAAATCCGGCGCTCCGGCAACGAAGCGCCGAGCCGCGCGATGGACAACCTATTTTGGCTCGCGCGGTACGCCGAACGTTTGGAACATTTGGTTCGGGTGCTGCGCGCGGTGGTTATCCGCTTGGCGGGTGATAGCGGATCGACGACCACGATGACGGCCGTCGCGCTCGTGCAGCGGCTGCTCCTGCCCCTGAAGTACGTTTCGGAGGAAGCCGTCGACGAAGCAATCGCCGGCAATGAGGCGCCGCTACGCGGCGAAATCGATGACGTGATCTTCGGTAAAGAACTCATGGGGTTGCAGCGCCTCCTCCAGCGCGTGGCCCGCACGGCGTGGGCCGCTCGCGACCGGCTTTCCCTCGATACCTGGCGAGCCATCTATGCGCTGACCACGCGCGATACGCCGGATGCAACGCCCGACGCCTTCGGCTGGGCCGGCGCGCTCGCGTATCTCGACATGCTGATCCGCCGCACCGCCGCGCTCTCAGGCCTGGCCGATGAGAACATGACGCGCGGCAACAACTGGCTCTTCTTCGATCTCGGACGGCGCATCGAACGCACGCTTGCGGGGTGCGACGTCATGCGCCGCACGTTGACCGTTGCCGACGAACGCGAGAGCGGCGCGATCCAGGTCGCGCTCGAAATCGCCGACAGCGCGATGACCTATTCGTACCGCTATCAGAACGCGTTTCAGGCCGCGCCGGCCATCGATCTGCTGTTGCTCGACGCCAGCAATCCACGCGCCGTGGCGTTTCAAATCGAAGCCATCGCGCGCCACGCCGGTGATCTACCCATGATTACCGAGGCGCAGCAACACGCACATGCCCGCATGATCGCGCTGAACACGAAATCGCACCTTGCCTCGGCGGATGCTTATGCGCTCGCAGCCATCGGCACCGGGCGCGAGCGCACGCCTTTGATCGCACAATTGAACGACACCGAGGGCGCGGTCATGCGGATCGCCGAGGTCGTCGGCGACGCTTACCTGCAGCACCTGCGACGGTTTCTCGCGTGAGCACGTACATCGTTCGCCACCAAACCACCTACAAGTACGAATCCGACGTCGCCTACTCGCGTTTGGTGGCCCATCTCATCCCGCGCGAAACGCCGCGCCAACAGCGATTTGCGAGCGAGGTCACGGTCGAGCCGAAACCGTTTCGGCGTTTCGAGCGCACGGATTACTTCGGCAACACGACGAGCTGGTGCATCATTGACGAACCGCACGATGAACTCGACGTGATCTCTCAGTCCCGCGTGTCCGTCGAGCCGATACCGCACTATGCACCGGAGGCGAGCGCCGGCTGGGAGGATGTCCGGTCGTCGTTTGAGCCGCCCCAGCCGGTGGAGATGTTCGACGTCGTGCAGTACACGTTCGACACACCGTTGACTGAAGCCGATAGCAGCGTCGTTTCCTACGCTCGCCGGAGCTTCACACGCGGACGGAAACTCTACGCCGCCGTGCTCGATCTCAATGCGCGCATTCACGCCGACTTTGCATTCGATAAGAAGGCCACCGACACGCGCACGACCGTGAGGGAAGCCTTCAAATTGCGGGCGGGTGTTTGCCAAGATCTCGCGCACGTCGGGATCGCGTGCGTCCGGTCGATGGGGCTTGCCGCGCGCTACGTAAGCGGCTATCTGCTCACGCAGCCGCCGCCCGGGCGCGAACGCCTCATCGGCGCCGATGCGAGCCACGCCTGGTTCGCGGTCTGGATCCCGCCCTTCGGCTGGATCGACTTCGATCCCACCAACGATATGCTGCCGAGCCACGAACACATCACCGTTGCCTGGGGCCGCGAATACGGCGACGTGACGCCGATCCACGGCATCATCACCGGCGGGAGCGAGCACGAAGTCGACGTCGCCGTCGACGTCATTTCCGAACCCTAGTCGTGAACGACGGACAAACCGAAGATCGAGGGTAAGCCGGTGACGATCTGCTTGAACGATTCGCCGTAGTCGCGCGACATCCAAACGGACCCATCGCTCATGCCGGCAAGAACCGAACCGGCCGCGCGCGGATCGTTCGTCACCGCGCGGGGCGAGGGCAGGATCGTTTCCGGCAGGCCGCCGCCGCTCAGCTGCGCCCAGTGCTTACCCTGATCTTCGCTGCGGAAGAGCGCGGCGTTCGCGCCTTGCGGGCCGCGCCACGTCAGCGGCGGCCCCGCCGACGCGGCGGTGAACAACACGTTGGGCTTCGATGAATCGACGACCAGCTGTGACATGTACTTGCGGCTGAGGCCGTCGTTCGCTAACGCGAAATGATCGCCGCCGTCGTCACTGCGAAAACAGCCCTTCCCACTGGTCGTAACGATCACGTCGGCGTTGTCGGGCATCACGGTGACGGTGTGCGAATCGAACTCCGCCCCGTTCTTGATCGTCACCCACGTTTCGCCGCCGTCGACCGAGCGGATGATGTAGCCTTCCTCGATCGCACCGAAGATGCGTTTGGGATCGTTGCGCGAGAGACCGAGGCCTTTGACGTGTGCGATGTAGGGCGGACCGGGAAACGTCCATTCCTTGGTTTCGGGCATCGTGTGCATTTGCTCGCTGAACGTCCAGGAGTCACCGTAGTCCGTGCTCTTGAACACGGCGGCGGGGCCCGTCCCGACATACAGCTCGCCGGTTGCCGGATGCTGCGCGATGCACCAGCATTGCTTGAAGATGATGCCGTTGTTCTTCTCAACCCACGTCTTGCCGCCGTCGTCCGAGCGGAAGACTCCGCCGCGGCCCGTAACCGCATACCGCCGGCTCGACAAACGATGGTCGGCGACGATCGGCCACACGCGGCCTTCCCCTTGCAGCCCCACCGGCTGCACATCGCGCATGGCGCCGTTCAGGCGCCCCGAAAAGAGACCGTTTTCGGTCGAAACGTAGAGTGTCGATTCGTCGGCCATATTCGTATCTCCGAACCTAGGCGGAAGCGGGATGGAGCGTCGCCCGCGCACAGCTAGTGACGAAATCGGCGAGGCGATCGCTCAGCAAGTGATCCTCGATGCCGTTCGCATTGAGATGCGCGATTTGCGAAACGTGATTGTGGTGCGGGAGATAGAGCACGTTGGGCCAGCGGCCGTCGCGCTCGAAGAAGGCCTGCGCCAGATTCCATGACTGACGATGTGCGCCCGGCGCATCGAACTCCGAGATCGAAATCATAACCGGCAGACTCGACGCGACGAGCCCACGGATACACGACGCCTCGCCGCGCGCCTGCGCATCGTCGCCGAAATAGGCGACGACATGCGGCGCGGCCGCTCCGAACTCGTACGAACCCGACATCAGCACGATGCCGTTCACGCCCCCGCCCGGATGCGCGTGCAAGTCGGGGCGCGCACCGTAACACGCCGCGTGCGTTGCGCCGGCGGATTGGCCGAGCAGCGTGATCGCGTACGGATCGCCGCCGTGCGGCGCGATATTCGCGCGCAGCCATTCGACGGCCGCGCCGACATCTGCGGCACCGGCCGGATACCGGTAGGCCGGCGCGAGGCGGTAGGTCATCGTAACGCCGATGAATCCGTTGCGCGCCGCCCACACTCCGACGTTGTCGTTGTACGGCGTTCCCGGCGTTCGCTTGTCGCCGCCGACGTAGGCGCCGCCGTGCACGAAGAGCACGACCGGCCGGGTCTCCGAACGTTCCGCCGGAGCGAAGATATCCAGCCGATGGCGGGGATCGGGTCCGTAGTGCTCGTCGCGCACCACGTGCAAGCCCGCGTACGGCTCCCGTTCGTGATATGGGTTCAGCAGCGCACGGACGGCGGCGCCTTCCTCGGGGGCAAGGGGCACGCTCAGCTTCATCTCAGCCAACGCGCGGGCGATATCTTCACGCATGGTTCATCACCAGTTTATCCACGGTAATCGGTTGCGCAAGCATTTTATATTTCAGAGCGGCATCGAAGATCGGCTGCAACGCCGGCACTTCGAAGGTCAACGCGTAGCTCTTCGATCCGATGTCCTGCTGCTGACCCGTATACTTCGTGATGATCGCCGTCGCTTGCTTGGCATTCTTCGCATCGTTCGCCCAGCGCGCGGCCTCGCGCATCGCTTCGGCAAAGGCGTTCACGGTCTGCGGGTTCTGCGCGATCCAGTCGGTCGTTCCGAACCAGGCCGACACGATCACCCGGGCGCTGCCGAGGCCGTCGAAAGGGTTGCCGATCGAACGGATTTGGGGCCGCACCTCGGTCAACATGGGGTCGGTGAGCGTGGCGGCGTCGACCGTGCCGCGTTCCAGCGCGGGGGCGACTTGCGCGGGCACCAGCTCGACGAACTTCACCGCCGATGAATCGCCGCCGTTGCGATCGATCCAGGCGTTCAGCACCAGGCGCAAGAGCCCGCTCAAGCTGATGGTTCCAACGGTCTTGCCGGTAAGGTCTTTCGCGGTTTTGATCGGGCTCGACGGCCACACGACGAACGCATTGGAGGGGTTGGTGCTCACCGCAACGGCCGCCGGCGAGATCCAGGCGACCGGCAATCCGTGCTCGCGCGCTTGCGCGAGCGTGAGCGTGTTGGCGATGCCGATCTGTCCGTTGCCGGTGGCGATTGCCTCGATCGCCGCTTGCCCTTTCGTCAAGCTCGTAATCTCGACGTCCAGCCCGGCGCGCTTGAAGATTCCCGTGTCCTGCGCAAAGAATGCCTGGAAGCCGTCGGCATCGATCACGATGACGTGCACTTTCGCCGGGGTAGCGGCGCGCAACATCTTCGACCGCAGCACGAGCAATGCGAAGCTCAGGCTCGCAACGAAAACGCGGCGGCGCATCATCAGACCGCGGCCGCCTTCAGCTCCGCGAGATCCGGGAAGACCTTGCTCGTGAGCAGATCGAGCGAACGCTTCGATTGCTCGAACGTCACGTCGCCGAACGCGAGCCGGCACGCAAGATAGTTGATGCCCGATTCCTCGATGAACTTGGCGAGACCGTCCCGCACGGTCGTCGGGCTGCCCGCGAAGACGATGCCGCTCGCCAACGCTCCGTCGAAGTCTTCCACGGTTGCACTATGACGCTGGACGTTGCGCTGTTTGAACAGCAGCGTGTTGTGATAGATCCAGCGCGCGTGGCCCGAACGGCAGATCGCGATCGCTTCCTCATCGGTGTCTGCAACCACGATGTGCTTCGACGTTCCAAAAAACGGAAAGTCCGCCGGATCCTTCTTCGCGAGCGCCCACTCTTGGACGTAGCGGTCGTGCAGCACGCGCGCATCGGACGCGAAACGGTTGGTGAGCAGGTTCACGCCGTGCTCGGCCGCCCACACCGTCGTATCGGGCGAACCGATCCCGTACCACAGCGGCGGGTGCGGCTTCTGAATCGCCTCGAGCACGATCGGAACGTCGTCGTAGTTGAAGTGCTTGCCCGAGAAGTTGAGCGTTCCGCCTTGGAAGCAGCGCATCAGGATCTCCAGCGCTTCCGCGTACATTTCGTTCGCGTCTTCGAGCTTGACGCCCATGAAACCGAGCTCGATCGGCGAGATCCCGCGACCGACGCCGAGCTGCAACCGCCCGCCGCTCATTTGATCGAGCATGCAGATTTCGTCGAACAAGCGATACGGGTTGTACATCGCGAGCGTGAACACCGACGTCCCGATGCGCAGCGTCTTCGTGCGCTGCGACACCGCGGCGAGGAAGACGGCGGGTGAGGGTGCCATTCCGAGCGGCGTGCCGTGATGCTCGTTGATGTGCAAGCAGTAGATCCAGCCGCTCTTTTCATATTCCTCGGCTAACCGCAGCCGGTCTTCGTATTGATCCTGGAGCGGGATGACGCCGCGATCCATGTGATCGGTTACGCCGAATTTCATGTTTCCTACCGTACGTCGAAAGCGAGGTGGTACGCCGGGTAGCGTTCGCCCGGATGATCGCGTGCATTGAGCATCGGTTGTAAGAAGTAACCGCCCGCAACGGAGTTGACATCGGCCGGCGTTCCCGGACCGAGAATCTGACCGGTGTAGATGGTGGGATACAAGTCGACGTAGTGCCGCCCGATGCGTCCCGGTGCACGTATCGTGATCGCGACGTCGCCTTGGCTGTTGAAGCCGCAGGCGTAGCCCATGTAGCCGTTATCGAGGTCGAGCGTGTAGGTATTGCCCGTTTCCGACCAGCCGATGCCGGTGAGATGAATCGAGATCGGCGTGCCGGGATGGACGACCGCGGGCGCGATCGGATCGAGCTGCGGCAAAATCGAGTATGCGACCGTTGCCTCGGCTGAAGCGGCCGGTCCGCTCGCGGCATGGGCAACGATGCGGTGCGGACCGCCGAGATCGGCCGGTGTCTTCACGTGCAGCACGAACGCTCCGCCGGCATCGCTCGTCACGTTGGTGAGCGGAACGCGTTGCGTTTCCCAGCCGCTCGCGCTCAAGCGGTTCCCGACGACGGTCTCCCACTCGATGGCGATCGCGCTCGCCGGAGCGAATCCGCTGCCGCGCAGCGTCAGCGGACTGCCCACCGCACCGCTCGTAAAATCCACATTGAGATGCGGCGTGCCGGGCGCGGCCGGCGGGTCGGTCGCGACCGCGCGCTGCAGGCGTTGCGCCGTCACCGGAGCCGCCGCCAGCGCCGGTCCCGCAACGATGCGGAAGCGCGCCGCGAGGATCATCGGAATGATCGCTTGATAGTCGGGGCTCTGCTGCAAGTTGAGGTAGGGTCCGGCGTGCCCTTCGATCGCCTGCAGCGTATGGAAGCCGGGCTCGCCGCTCGCGCGAATCGTCACCCGCGCCGTTCCGTGCGTCGTGATGCCGGAAAGCCAGCCGGTTTGCGCGCCGTCGTAGAGCAGGTGCCAGACGGCCTGATAGAAGCGGTAACCGATCCCGGTCATCGTGATGGTGATCGGTGTTCCGGGCGAACCGGACGCCGGTTCCATCGTTAGGTGCGGGATCACGGTGAAGCCTTGATGGGCGACGACCGCGCCGCCGGCGTCCGGGTGCAGTTCCACGTCGTGGATGTAGCCGAAATCTTCGGGCACCGTAAAACGGACGGTCAACGCCCCGGCAGCACTGCTCGTTGCGACCAGCAGCGTCTGCGACGATTCGGGGGCGACGATGCCGTAGAACTTCGGGCCTTCGACGCGCCACGCCGGCTGCGCGCTCCGCCACACCAACGCAAAACGCGCGTTCGGCGGCAGGCCGGTCGCACGCGCGATGACGGAGGTTCCGACCGGCGCCCCGATCGGCGCGAAGGTTAGCCGCGCGCCGTCGTTCTGCGCGGTTGCGGCAGAAACGACGGCCCAGCACAGCGCGACCGCTGCGGCGAACGCCGCGAGCAGCCGGCGGATCATTTTGCGGACGCGGGATCCGCCTTCGCGACGATCTGCAGAACGGCGACCCCGGCCGCTTGACCGATCGGCACGAAGGAGGCGCTGTGTCCGGCGCTATCGGTTGCCGTGACCGTCCAGGTCAGCGTCCCCGTCGGATGCTCGTGCGAAATCGGGTACGCCGCTGCGAAGTAGAGGTCGTGCTTGGGTACCGGAGCGTTCGGCGGCGGATGCTGCTCGTACACCAGCGGGATCGTGGCGCCTTCACCGGTCGTGACGACCACCTTCACGCCGCGTTGCGTGATTTGATCGCCCGTCAGCAGGGTGCCGTTGGCATCGGACACGACGGCGCGGAAGATGATCGTGTCGCCGGGGGCAAAGACGCTCTGCGTAACGCAGACCGCGCCTTGCACGCCTTTGCCTTGGCGTGCGCTGGTGACGACATCGGCGTTCACGCGCAGCGGCGCGGCGCCCGGGGCGGATTGTGCGGCAGCCGGCAGCGCACTGGCACAAAGGCTCAAGAATGCGGCTGCTGCGAGGCCGGTAAAGATTCGCATGGCCGGTACTTGGTTCGGTCGACGTGGAACCCTTCCGACGTCAGCCGACGCGATCGGATTTCTTTCGCGGAAGGTGCTGAAGTCGATATGTGAACCGATGAATCCCGCGCCGCCGGTAACGGTGGTACGCGTGGAGATACATTATGACGCACGGCAAACGAATCGAAAAGATTCACATGGGGCGTACGAGGACCTTCGGAACCATCTTGGAGGACCGATTGGCAAAGGACATTTCGGCACCGCCGCTTGAGCGAGTAAACATTGTGCCAAGCACGTTACGGGGGGTTGATTGCTGTGCATATTATTCTGACGTGTTGTCGATCATCAACCTACGAGCGAATAACCGCTTGTTCGCCAGCTTGCCGCGGACGCAGCCGTGAGCCTTCGCAAGTGGCTGATGATCCTTGTCGTCGTGCCGCTCGCTCTCGTCGTCTGTATTGCCGTTGGATTGCTCGCACTCGCGCAGGCGACGCGTCAAGCCGAAAGCGACGCGCAGCGGGTCTCAGAGCTCTACTCGAGCGTTTCCCAACTCACGACGAGCCTGCTGCAAGCGGACCTCCAGGCGCGAGCGTACATCGTCACCGATGATCCTCGCGATCGCGAAGCGTACGCCGGCGCGCGCCAAGCCTCGGACTTTCAGATCGCGCGTTTGTACGCTGATGCACGGCCCGAACCGGCCCTGGCGGCCCAAGTCCCGGAACTGGACCGCCTAGCTCGGAATGTGCTGGTGCGTTTGGATACAGCAGTGCGCAGCCGGCAAGTCAGCCGCCTTTCTCAGAGGGACACGGGCGGTACGGAAATGTTCTCGATCGCTCAAAAGCAATTCGCGGACACGGCCTATCAACTCCGGTCGCAGCGCCTGGCAGGTCTTACGGGACTTTGGAATGCCGGCACGGCCGTCCTCGCATTTGCCGTCATTTGCGGCCTGCTCCTCACGGTCGGCTTGGCACTCGTAGCTCAGCGGCACCTCGCTCACCGGATCGAGTACGTCGAGCGGCGTGCTCTTTCGTATGCAACGAAGGAAGCTGTCGCGGATCTTCCGCCCGTCGGCGGCCGCGACGAAATTGCCCACCTCGACGAGGCGCTTCGGGCGATGGCATCGACCATTACCGAACGCGAGTCCGAGCTGCGCGTCGCGCTCGGCGAAGCTCAGGCCGCCTCGCAGGCAAAGTCGGCCTTCGTTGCGACGATTAGCCACGAGATTCGAACCCCACTCAACGGGGTGATCGGCATGAGCGAACTGCTCATGGAATCGAACCTCCCAGCGCCGTTGCGCGAATACGTTCAGACCATCGACTCGTCGAGCAAGCTGCTGCTCAATCTGATCAATGACATACTGGATTTCTCGAAGCTCTCCGCGGGGGCACTTTCGCTGAACGTGGAAGAGGTCGAACTCGAACCGCTCGTTCGCGACGTCGTGGCACTTTTTGCCGCCGACGCGCGCAAGGCCGGGCTCGACCTTCGCGTCGATTTCGCGGCGAGTGTACCTCGAATCGTGAGCGCCGACGAAGTGCGGTTGCGGCAGATTCTGGCCAATCTCATTGGGAATGCGGTCAAATTTACGTTATCCGGGTCGGTTGTGGTTTCCGTAACCGCCGGCGCAGCCGTCGATGATCGGGCCCAGGTGGACTTCGAGATAACCGATACCGGCGTCGGGATTTCCGCGTCAATGCTCGACGCGATTTTCGATCCGTTTCGTCAAGCCGATATGTCGAAAACGCGACGCTTTGGCGGAACCGGGCTTGGGCTATCGATATCGCGGCATCTGGCCACAATGATGGGCGGGTCGATCGCGGTACGGAGCACTCCCGGGCTTGGATCCGTCTTCACATTTAGCGCACCCATGCACGTTTCCGCAGTTGCAAGCCGTCCGGTCCCCGCAACTGTGACCACGGCGCCGTCCGTGCAGGAGCGCCGGGAATCGGTCCTGCTCGTCGAGGATAACGAGATCAATCAACGGGTAGCGACGCGTCTTTTGCAACGCCTGGGGTTGCACAGCGACATCGCGTCAAATGGCAGCGAAGCACTCGGGGCCCTAGAACGAGCGCACTACGACATCGTTTTCATGGACATTCAAATGCCGGTCATGGACGGGTTCGAGGCATCGACGGAATTCCGGCGCCGCGAGCAATCGACCGGCGGCCACGTTCCAATCATTGCGATGACGGCGAACGCACTGCCCGAGGACCGCGAAGCGTGCTTTGCAGCGGGTATGGACGATCACGTCGCCAAGCCGGTGACGCTCGGCGAACTCCGGCGCGTCTTGGATCGTTGGCTTCCCCAGCATTCGGAGGCCTGAGGGCGCCGGGTTACGGACCACACGCTCGGGCACACCGCATTGCTAAGTCAGAGGTTCAGTCTCGCGGTCCAATATGCGGATTACGAGTTCCGGCCGCGATTTCGTGCCAACCTTACGAAAAATGTTCTGTACGTGTTCGCTGACGGTACCTTCGCTGATGACCAAGGTGCGCGCGATCCGCGTGGTGCTGAAGCCCTTCAGGATGCAGGCGAGAACCTCGCTCTCGCGTTTGGTGAGGTTGTATCGCTCGCTTGCCACGGCTAGCGAGTTACGGCTGCCCTCGATGAACGCCACCACATAGCCCCGCAATACCCCCGCGAGGGGGACGACGCGCAGCGCCATGTCCGCGCCCAATCCCTCACAGACCTGGTGAGTGAGACCGGCGGCGCCGATCAATCCTTCAACAAGGCGCTTGCTTGTACGCAGGAGTTCGCTGTCGACCAAGTTCGGCGATGCAAATTCCACATCTCCGTTTGGGTTGACGATAAAGAATTTCGGCGCGTCGCGACGCCTGAGGCGCGCCAGTGCATGCTCGCCTCTCGACTGCGCGAGACCTTCTTGGTCGTTATTTGGCCGAGGCATGATGGGCACGGAAACTCAGCGATGCTCCTTTAGACACACCCCTTGCATTGCGGCGCATGTTCTGTGCGCGAAAACCTACTGATCGAATTCGGCTTTTGCGCGGCGCGGATTCAGTTTCTGCCCAATCATATCCAAGACGTAACGTTCAATTCGCTACTTTGGATGACTACATTGTAATTCTTTTGTATGGAGCGCGGAATCGGCCATCGGCGCGGACATCGTGACGGGAGGCCGCGTGGGATACGCCGGCCACCGCGAACACTTGGAACGCTCGGGGCGTTTGGTTACGGCAGCGGTTCGAGGTGGACGATCGCAGCGCCGTGATTGCTGCCGGTCCAGAACGTGACGGTGCTCTTGGTGTTGTCGGCCCAGACGCGCCGGGTATTGGTATCGGTCGGCAACTGCCACTCGCTGATCCGGCCGGTCGACGGGTCCAGCCGTTGGATGCGATCCGTCACCATCGAGCCCGCCCAGACATCGCCGTTTTTGTCGGCGACCACATCGTAGGGCGAGTCGAACGGCGTCGGCATTTCGAACTCTTTGATCGTGCCGTCGTCGGCTTTCGTGTCGTACATCCCGATGCGGTTGGCGCCGTACTCGGCGAACCAGAAGAGGCCCGTCCGGTCGTCGACGCGCCCACGCCGCGGATGCGAGAGCGGCGTCGGCGTTTGGATGATCTTGAACGTGTTGGTGGCCGGCACGAAGTGCGCGATCGCCGCGCCGCCGAAGTCCATCAGCCAGAGCGTGTTCGCGCTATCCGAAACGATGCCGTAGGCATTGAACGTGTGCGTGGTCGACCCCGGATAGTAGTACGGACCCATCGATTCGAACGTCCCCGTCTTCACGTCGAGGCCCCGGAACGAGTGGTCGTCCTGATTGTTCGTCCACACTTTGCCGTCGACGTTGCTATGCAGCGGCATCACCATCGACTCTTGCGTGAAATCGGGATGCGTCGCCGGCGGTACCGGATACGTGGTGAACGTTTTCGTCTTGCGGTCGAAGCGATCGATCTGACCCTGGAACATGTTGGCGAGCCAGAGATTGCCGTCGGGATCTTGGTCGATCTCGAGCTCGCCGGTGATGTAACCCGGCTTGTTGGCCGGCACCGCGTACTGCGTCACCTTACCGGTTTTCGGATCGAGCATCCCGATGTTTTGCTGGCCGAAATCCGAGTACCAAATCATACCGTCGGGCGTTTGGATCACGTCGTGCGGCTGAACGAGATGGGTAGGCAGATCGTATTGCGTGATGATGACGTGCGTTGCGGCACCCTTCAGACGCGGCAGCGTTTTCAGCGCCCACTTGCGCGGACCGGCACTCTGATTGATGCTTGCCAGATAGTCCGCGACTTCATCCGGGAAGGGCGGCCGCGGCCGCGCCGTCTTGAACGCCTGAGGACGCAGCCAAAAACTGTTGTTGGCGTAATTCACCATGCGCGGCAGGACGATATTCTTGAATTCGGCCGCCGTATGGTACGAATCGACGACGCGCTGAAGCGTATGGCAGTCGACGCATTGGAGCAGATTATTCTTCTGCTCCAGGGTACCGGGCATGCTGATCAGCCAGTCGCCGTTGGACATCTGGTCTTCGAGGTCGTTCGTTTTTGCCAGCGGCAGATCGAGATGCGCTGAGCTGCCCGGCGCGACGGCGACATGGGCGGCCTTCGGGAGCACGTAGCCGGCGGCCCGGATCGTGAGCCCGTAGGCACCCGGCGCGAGGTGCGAAGCCGGAAAGCGATAGATGCCGTGCTCGTCGGTGATGACGGTAACGGCAATGGTCGAACCGGACGCCCGGGCGGTGACGTCGACGCCTTCCATCGGGCCCTCGGCGCTCGAACTGACCCGTCCGCTCAGCGCAACGGGCGCCGGTTGCTGGGCTCGCAGAGAACCCGCAAGAAAAATCGTAAACCCGAGCGTTAGAACAAGTGCGAGCAGTCCGAGAATCCGAAAGCGCATCGTCAAGTCACCTCGACGCGGGTCTTCCGTTACCTCGGGCGAGCCAACCTGCTAACCTGGGGAAGCCGACGTCCAGATCGTGCCGTCGGCGAAGCGGATGTCGTCGACGCTTGCGATGATCCGCGCAACGTATTGCGCCGCGTCACCCCAGCCGAGCCAGACCGAACCGCCGTTCATGACCACGCCGCGAAAGGTAATCCGCGTCGCGGGATTGAGCGTCGAGATCGCACCGTGCGAATACGCGCCGCGCACGATGGCGGTCTGGTGCTGGATCACGTTACCGTCGCGATCGTAAAACGTATAGCCGAATTGGATCGCGTCGATGCGTCTCTCGTTGTCGTTGGCGAACGACAACGCCGTGTCGACGCGGTCGTAGAGACTGTTTGCGCGCTGCGATACGATACGCAGAATACGGATATGCGCGGCGTCCGTGCTGGGATCGTGCGCGACTTGCGGCGGCTGCGCAGACGAGTCACGCGTCTTGCCCTCCCATTTCGATCCGTCGGCAAACGTCGCATCGTCGACTGAGACCACGATGTGCTCGATCGGCTCGTAGAGATTCGTATCCTGATCGCCCACGTACAGAACCGAGCCCGAAGCGTAGCCTGGAAAGTGCGCGCTGGCCGCGGGATCGCGCTCGATCGGAACCTGAGGCGCGAAACGGCCCCGCGTCGACGTGTGTTCTTCCGCGATCGCGGCGCCGTTGGCGTCGACGAAAAGATAGGTGAAGTCGATCGACGTCGCCGGCGTCGCCGCGTGATTTTCGAACGCGACGCCCGCATCCATCGTTTGCGGTGCGGTGTCCGCGCCGGTCGCCGGCGTCACGTCGCCTAGGACCTCGATCGGGGCGCTGCCGCTTGCCGGGCTCGAGGTTATGTCGGTCCCGGCAGGCGCCGGCGCGGTCATGAATGCGGCGCTTGCCGTAAGTCCAAGCAAGAGAGCGAACGCTCGGCGAAAGCCCGAATACGACATAGGCACCTTATACCCGCAAACCGGCTCGTTGTAAGCGGGCTATAACCTGCCCATGGCGGAGGGCGCGAGGATATCTTTCGCGTCAAAGCCCTTGTCGATGATCTTGTACTTCACTTGAAGATCGATGACCGGCTGGAACTCGGCCGGATCGAGGTGATCGCCGAACGGAGCCCGTGCCGCGTGTTCGAGCACGCTCTGATCGACCCCCGAATACGCCGCCAGCAGCGGCAGCATCTCTTGCGGATGCGCGTTTGCGTAGCGTGACGCTTCGGCCATCGCCTGCGCGAACCGGTGCACGACATCCGGATTCTTTGCAGCATACGATGCCAGCCCCCACCACGGCGCGATCATGAACCTCGAAGCTACCGCATCGTAGGGCTTACCGAACAATCGCACCTTGCCCGTCTCGAGTGCGACCGTGGCATTGGGGCTTTGCAAGGTCATGGCGTCGATGCGGCCGGCGTCAAGCGCAGCGACCATGGCTGTTTGCGGGATTTCCAGCACCTTGATACTCGACCAGTCACCGCCATGCTGTTCGACCCACGCCTGAGTCGCGGTGGCGTTGAGGTCACCGCGGGCGATTGCGAGTCCGAACGTCTTGCCGTTGAGATCGGCGGCCGTCTTGAACGGCGCATTCTTCCCGACCAGGATCATGCCGTACGGGATCGCGTCGGAGGCGTTGAACACGGGACCGGCGGCGAACATCTGCATCGGAATGCCGTGGGCGTAGGCAGTCACGACGGAAAACGAACTGCCGCTGCCGATATCGGCCGATCCGCCGACAACCGCTGCCACGATCGCGGCACCGCTGTTCATCTGCGTGTGCTCGACGTCCAGGCCGTACTTCCGGAACAGGCCCGCTTTTTCAGCATACACCGCCGGTCCCGGCGCGGTTCCGGCAGTCGACACGATCGTCACCTTCGTGAGCGCTTGCGCGCCCACGCCACACGGCAGCGCCAGTGCCGATAACGCGAGCAACGCGGATGAACGCTTCATTTTCAGGCGGTGAAGAACTGTCCGGGCAGCGGGATCATTTCAACTTCCTTGTTCTCGATCGACTTGCCGTGGAAGGGCCGGCCGTCCGGAAACGCGCGCCCGTCGGGCGGCCACTGTTCGGCCGCGCCGGCCCGCAACATCACGAGATTTTCCGGTGCGCTGCTCACGAACCAGTAACACACCCCGCGCGGAATCATCACGCCCTCGTATTTGGTCAGTACCTTGATGTCGTCTTCGGCGCCGATGTGGAACGTTGCTTCGCCCTGCAGCACGATGAACGCGTGATCTTCGTATTTGTGCATGTGCAGCGCGTTCTCACCGCCCGAAGCGTAGACTTTCACGATGAGCTTGAGAAGGTCGGTCTTGGCAACCCGATTGTCGTACCGGCCCTGTGCGAGCAGTTGGGAATCGAGATTGAAAAATTGTGCCTCGGGCGCGGTCTTGACTTCGGTCTCAACGGACATGTGCGTTCTCCTCAAGTCGAGAGGCCAATCCGTAGAGACGGATGGCATTGTCGCGAATAAGTTTGTTTTGGACGTCTTTCGGTAAGTTGCCGATGTGGTGAACGACGTTCTCCCGCGAATGCGGGAACGTCATGTTCGGATGCGGGTAGTCATTTGACCACATCAAATTATCGTGGCCCCACCACGAGAACTGGCGCGTACCCGAGAAGTCTTCGAGCCACGTGCAGTAGACGTGTTCGTTGAAGATCTCACTGGGCAGGCACGTGATTCCCAAGTCTTCCTTGGCGCGGAAGCGTTCGAAATAATAGTCCCACTGTTGCAGCACGAACGGCAGCCAACCGCATTCGCTTTCGGCGAGAACGACGCGCAACTTGGGGTGACGATCGAAGACGCCCGAGAAGATGAGGTCGAAGAGCGAGTTGATCGTATCGTTTTGCTTCTTGTTGACCGCGCCGCGAATCTTCTCCGATCCCTTGAGGCTCTTCATCGTCCGCGCGTACGAATGACCGGTGAGGATATGCATGTGAACCGGGGCACCGGCTTCGGCCGCCGCGGCCCAGAGCGGTTCGTAGTGACGCGACGTAAACGGTAACGCGGGATCCGGCACTTGCCAGATCATCGCACCGGTCAGTCCCATGTCGAGGCCACGGTGCAGTTCCTTGACGGCCGCGTCCATGTCGTACGAAGCGATGCAGGTCACGCCGAAGAGATGCTTGGGGGCGGTCCGGCAATATTCAGCCAGCCAGCTGTTGTATACCGCAAACGCGGCTTGCTGCGTGGCGCCGTCATCGAGTCCGAAGATCGCCATACCATCGTTCGGAAACAGAATCTCGGCCTCGACGCCGTCGCTCTTCTGATCGGCTAACCGGGCCACCGGATCGGTCGACCCGGCGGGCTGGTTGATGGTTTTAAAACCGACGAGGCCGACGAGTTCCGCAACCGGCTCGCGGAACGGCGCCGGTATCCGCTCCCAGAGGGAACTCGGCTCCATCACATGCGAGTCGGTGGAAATGAGCGGCGGCAGCGCATCCATGGCTGCGCGATCCGCAGCACTGAGTTCGCTCACCGCGGCAAGAGTGCGGGCCGCCGTCGCGTCCGTCTCGGGGTGCATCATGTTCATCGCTCGGCGCCCATCCTAATCGCCCACGGCGATGAAACTTCGGCCCAATGGTTTACCAACCCCTCGAAGAAAAGCGCTCGTTCATGTGGCACGAAGAAACCGATATCGTCGTGATCGGTGCCGGGGCGATGGGTTTACCGGCGGCGATCGCCGCGAGGGAGGCGGGTGCCTCCGTTATCGTCGTTGAGGCGGAGTCCGATATCGGCGGCCACGCGATCACGAGCGGCGGAAACGTTCCGCTCGGCGGCGGCACGAGCGCCCAGCAGAAATATGGGATCGACGATTCACCGGAACTCCTGTTCGGGGACTTGACCGACTGGTCGATCGTGGAGCCCAACGGCCACCCCGACTACCGCTATAACGATCGTGAGATCGTGCGCGCATTTGCCGACAACAACGTGGCGACGTTCGACTGGCTGCTCGAACACGGCGTCGTCTTTGTCGATAAGGAACCCGATACGCGGGGCGGCAACGCGATCGGCAACTCCGCGCCGCGCGAGATGCACGCGGCCGCGATGGAATGGCCGCTGGTGCAAACCGGCAAACCTGCGGACCCCGACGTCGCCGACACCCTGTCAACCGGGAACGGCCTGATGCGTCCGCTGGAAGTCGCGGCCCGTGAAGCCGGCGTGCAGATCTTGCTCGAACATCGGATGACGGCGATCCACCGCGAAGCACCGCAATCGGGCCGCGTGCTCGGCATTGCCGTCACTCACGACGGCGAGGTGCGCAACATCCGCGCACGCAAGGCGGTGATCGTCGCGACGGGCGGTTCGCAAGGTAACCTCGAGTTCCGGCGCATGTTCGATCCGCGCTTGACGGAAGAATACTGCGGCCTCGCCGGTATGCCGTGGTCGGATCAAGACGCGAGCGGCGAACTCGCGGCGATGGCGGTCGGCGCATCGCTCTGGGGCCTCGCGAACCAAGTCGGCGAGTTCGGCTGGCCGATCACCAAACCCGGGCTCATCGGCTGCCAGTACAATTACGTCAACCTGCAGTGGATGCCGGGCAGCCCCGTGTTCCACAAAGCGCGCGCGTCCGGTCTACGGGTGAAAGACTGGCAGGACCTCATTCTCGTCAACATGCTCGGCCGGCGCTTTTACGATGAGACCGGGCCGCACTTTTCGGCGAATAACTTCGGCTCGGTCGATCCTTACGAACCGCTGAGCTATCGCAATGCGGAAAACATTCGCTATTCCCCCAACAACTGGCTGAACGCAGCGTTGGCGGGTATCGGCGAAACGCGCAACGGCGGCGGGCCGATTTGGGCGATCTTCGATGCGGCGGCCGTCGAACGCGAAGCGTGGGATCCACACCCCCCGAACGTCGACACCGCGGCGGGATTCTTCTTCCGCGCCGACACGATCGAAGAGCTCGCCGGCGCGATCGTGATGCCGTATCAGCGCGTGACGATGCCCGGCCCTGAGTTGCTGGCCGCCGTGACGCGCTACAATGGCTTCGTCGACGCCGGCGTCGACGACGATTTCGGCAAGCCCGCGCCGCGCTACAAAATCGAGACGCCGCCCTTCTATGCCGCCTGGGCGACGCCGGTCGTCCACGATTCCCGCGCCGGCTTGCGCATCAACGCGCAGTGCGAAGTAATCGACCTGCGCGGCAAGGTCATCCCCGGGCTCTACTGCGGCGGCGAATCAGCCGGCGGTTTCAGCCAGCACGGCCTGGCGCGCGCACTGTGCCAGGGCCTGATCGCCGCGCGCAGCGCGCTCGCGTAAGCCGGTCAGGCCTTCGCTAGCGCCGCACCCGCTTCGTCGTAACGGCGTTCGCGCTCGTTGTGGTCCGCGAGGCCAACGATCACGTTGTAATCGTCGACGCTCATCAAGCCTTCCACGAGTCCTTCGAGCGAACGCGTCCGCGCGAGCGACGCCATCGTGCGATCGACCGCCGTCGCAGCAGCATACAGCGCGAGCGACGGAAACGTGACCACCGACGCGCCGAGCTTTTCCAACTCGGCGATCGTGGTCGCCGCCTTCCCGCGCGCGTTCGACATATTGGCAAAGCGCGGCCCGGGAACTTCACGTGCGACCCGCCGGAAATCTTCCGGTTCGTCGGCGCCCTGCAGCAACACCATGTCGGCGCCGGCCTCCATGTACCGCTGCGCACGTTCGATCGCGACGTCGAGGCCATAGATTGCCGCCGCATCGGTGCGCGCGACGAAGAAGAAATCGTCGTCCACACGCGCGTCGAGCGCGGCCTTGATCTTGGCGACCATCTGCTCGACCGGGATCAGGGTCTTGCCCGGCAGATAACCGCAGCGTTTGGGCGACTGCTGGTCCTCCACGAACATGCCCGCGATCCCGGCCTGCTCGAATGCCCGCACGGTACGCCGAACGTTGTTCGGGCCGCCGAAACCCGTATCCGCGTCGGTGAAAACGGGCACGTCGACCGCTTGTGCGATCCGGCCGTAGTGGTCGACGTAATCGTGCATCGTCATTTGCCCGACGTCGGGCTCGCCGAGCAGTGAACCCGTCGCGGCATAACCGCCGGCGACGACGGCCTCGAATCCATGCCGGACGATGATACGCGCCGACAACGCGTCGTAGGCGCCCGGCATCAGCGTGATGTTGGGTTGCGCGATCAGCTCGCGGAGACGGCGTCCCGGATGCTTCATCGTTGCACCGCCTCAGCGTTGGGGATACGTTGCAGCCAAGGTTGTTTGTGTTTCATCTGTTCCTCCCAAGCGACGATCGAAGCTAGTGCATCCAACGTGAGGCCGATGTCGTCGAGTCCGCGGAGGAGTGCTTCGCGTTCGGCGGGGGCAATTGAAAAACGGTACGTCTTCGGTCCGGGTCCGGCAATCGTCTGCGCAACGAGATCGACGGTGCACGGCGTAGCTCCGTCGGCAGCGACCACCTCGTCTTCGAACGACGCGGCGTCGCCGGCGTCGAGCGAAATCGGCAATAAGCCGTTCTTCAAACAATTCTCGCGAAAGATGTCGGCGAACGAGCGCGCGACCACAACCCGGATGCCGAAGCCCGCCAGGGCCCAGACGGCGCTCTCGCGCGAACTCCCCGAACCAAAATTGTTGCGAGCGACCAGCACGCAGGCCTTGCGAAACGGGGCGCGATTCAGGACGAAGTCCGGAATTTCAGCGCCCTGTGCGTTGCGGCGCCGTCGTGCGAACAGCAATTCCGCGTAATCCGGCTTGAAACTCGCGATCGCCGGCGCGATCTGATCGGTGTTGATGTCGTCCTCTAAGAGCGGGGCCGCCGGGCCCGTGACGCGATCAAACGGCTGCATCGTTCACGCTCTCCCATCCGCCGGGCCGGGTGACGTCGACGATCCGGCCGGCAATCGCCGCGGCCGCCGCCATCGCCGGACTGACCAAATGCGTCCGCACGCCGGGACCCTGGCGGTTCTCGAAGTTCCGGTTGCTGGTGGCGACGCTGCGTTCGCCGGGCTTGGCCAGGTCGTCGTTCGCGCCCGCGCACATGGAGCAGCCCGACTCGTGCCACTCAAAGCCCGCATCGCGGAACACGCGATCGAGACCGCGCTTTTCGGCCTCGCGCTTCACGCCCGACGAGCCGGGGACGACGATGGCGCGCACGCGCGCGGCGACCCGGCGTCCCCGCACGACCGCAGCCGCGGTTTCGAGATCCTCGATGCGCGCATTCGTGCACGACCCGATGAACACGCGATCCACGATGAGGCCCGCAACGGGCGTTCCCGGCGTCAGCCCCATATAGGCGAGCGCGCGTTCGATCGCGGGCGCGCGCTCCGGGTCTGCCGTGGCGGGATCGGGAACGACGCCATCGATGCCGACGACCTGACTCTGGTCGATGCCCCAGGTGACTTGCGGCGTCAGCGAACTGCAATCGACGTGAATTTCGCGGTCGAACACCGCGCCCGGATCGCTGTAGAGTTCACGCCATGCGGCAAGCGCGGCATCGCGATCCGCGCCTTGCGGGGCAAGAAGCCGGCCGTCGACGTAGGCGATCGTTTTCTCATCGGGCGCAACGATGCCGGTGCGGGCGCCGAATTCGATCGTCATGTTGCACAACGTGAAACGCGCTTCGACCGACAGCGCCCGCGTCACGTCGCCGGCATATTCGACCATGAAGCCGCGGCCGCCGGCAACACCGATCAGGCCGATGAGATGCAAGATCACGTCTTTCGCCGTGACGCCGTCGCGCAGCGTTCCATCGAGCCAAATGCGCATCTGCTTCGGCTTCTTCATCGCAACCGTTTGCGTTGCGAGCACGTGTTCGAGTTCGCTCGTACCGCAAGCAAACGCCAGCGCCCCGAGACCGCCGACGGTGCACGCATGGCTGTCGGGGCACGCGTACGTCGAGCCGGGTAACACCAGCCCCAACTCCGGTGCGATCACGTGCGCGATGCCTTGCTCCGGGTCACCGACGTCGAAGAGACGGAATCCGTAGCGTTCGGCGCCGGCGCGCATCCCCTGAGCAAACTGCAACGATTTGGGATTGGTCGCATCGGTGCGGCCCGGCGTCGTCGCCGGCGAGTGATCGAGCACGCCGAAGGTCAAATCGGGTCGCCGGACGGTGCGATGCGTTTGTTCGAGCTTGGCGTATGCATGCGAGCCGTGCAGATCGTGCACGACGTTGCGATCCATGTAGATGATCTCGCGGCCGTCGTCGCGGATCCCGGTGCGGTGAGCATCCCAGATCTTGTCGAGCAACGTCTGCGGCGAACTGGTCATCGCGCTACGTTCTCAACGCGTCCCGGCCCCCCCTATGGCAAGAAAGGCGGCTGCGGCGCGTTTCGGTGCGCCCGACAACCAACTCTCGACAAGCACGCCGCGCAATTCAGCGGCTGAAATTTTGGCAAGGATGACGAGCACGGCGGGATAGCCGTCGAAGTGCGGCGTCGTAAAGAACACGCGCGGGTTTGCCGCGAGCAACGCTTCCTTCATCTCCAAATCCGCGGTGCGAACGCCCAAGATCGCACCGGTAGGAGCACGCTTACCAAGCGCCTCGAGGTCAGACTTGCGCAAGGGCCGTTCCCACGCGAATGATTTGCCGTGCACGCTCCACGTTGCGGTATCCCCGCTCCTGCTCTTTTTCCGCCGTATCCGGTAATCCCAGCGCGATCCGGCGGACGTCATGCCACGTTGCCATCTTTTCGTTTCCTTCGTGCGATCGGCGGGAAAGAGACCGTTCGATGCGCGCTTTTCGAATCAACGTCATCCCAGCCATTTTCGGCGCGTGCCTCGTGCTCGCGGCCTGCAGCCAGCATACGGCAAACACGGTCGAACGAACGCTCTCTCCGCTCATCGGAACGTGGACGCGCGACGGCAACACGCCCCGGGGTACCGCAAGCAGCGGACCCCAATTCACGAAACTCACGTTCGCCGCCGATGGAACGCTCAATGCCGATTACGTCGCGGGCGGCATCGGCGCCGCGATCGGCACCTCGCCGAGCATCAAGTCCGAGAACGACACCTACGCGACGCCCGGCGGATCGAAGCTGAGCATCGCGGAAGGGACGAGCCACCTTGCCTACTCCTATCGCGTGAGCGGATCGAAGCTCTACCTGATGCCGCTGGGCGGCGGCGACGCCGCGGTTTTTACCAAAGCCGGTTAATCGATACGCAGGCGCGGAAACAGCGGTCCTGAATACCGCGCCCAAGGAAGGCAGCGCGGGAGGAAAACGATGTCCGCAATCTTGTTCGTCAATGCCGCTATCTTTGACGGTTCGGGGGCCGACCTCTATCCGGGCGAAGTTTTAATCGAAGGGAACCGCATCACCGCGGTTGCGCGGGACGGCGAACGCATCGATCGGCAACGGGCCGCCGACGTCGTCGACGCCGCCGGCGCAACGTTGATGCCGGGCCTGGTCGAGCCCCACGCGCACCTGACGTTCCCATCCGCCGTCGACCGCATCGTGCCAACGTTCTTTCCGCCGATCGAGGAGCACGCGTTCTATACCGCTCACAACGCGAAGACACTGCTGGATTACGGCTTTACGTCGGCGCTCTCAGGGGGAGCAACGCGACCTGCGCTCGAGGTGAAGCTGCGTGACGAAATTGCGGCCGGCTTCTTGCCCGGGCCACGGCTCAAGGCGAGTTCCAGCGAGCGCAATCCCGACGGGACGCGGCGCGGTCACGCCGACGGTCCGGAAGACGTCCGCACGTTTTGCCGCGAGATGATCGCGCTAGGCGTCGACTCGCTCAAGCTCGTCCTCTCCGGCTCGGGGTCGATCATCCCCAAGAATTTCGACGAACTCGCCTACACCGACGCGGAGCTGGCGGCAGCGAGCGAGGTCGCGCACGAGGCCAACGTCAACCTGCTCGGCCATGCCTACAATTCGGAATCGATCCGGATGGCGTTGCGCCACGATTTCCGGGCGATCTACCATTGTAATTTCGCCGATGATGCGACGCTCGACCTCATGGCCGCGCAGAAGTCGTCATATTTCGTCGTGCCGGCCGTCGGCATCATCGTCGCCGGATTGACACGTCAGAACGAGTTCTCGCCGACGGCACCCGAACGCACGCCCGAAGCGCAAGAAGGCCTCAAGATGATTCACGAGGCGCAGCTTCAGTTGCTACCCAAACTGCGCGAACGCGGCATCCGCGTGCTGCCGGGCGGCGACTACGGCTTCGCCCACAATCCGCACGGGCGCAATGCCTGGGAGTTCGAGCTGTTCGTCACGATGTTCGGCTATACGCCGAGCGAGGTGTTGGCGGCGGCAACGCGCGACGGCGCGGCCCTGATGAACTACAGCGATCGCATCGGGCTCATCAAAGAAGGCTACCTAGCCGACGTGCTGCTCGTTGCCGGCAACCCGCTCGACGACATCCGTTTGCTCCAGGATAAAGATCGCATCGTGATAGTGATGAAAGACGGCGCCTTCCATCGGCGCGCGATCGAACGTTCCCCGGCCCTCGCCGCCACCGCGTAAGGAGAGTTCCACAGATTGCCCGCACCGGCAACCCCAATAGCGGAATCCTACCCGAGTGGCCCCGTTTCGATGCGTCTGATACCCACGTGATGCAGTTTTCCGAACGCATCGGCCCGGCACCGCTAGTCAACCGCGACGAACTCGCGTTTTTTGATGAAGCATATAACCGCTCGTGATGCTAACGGAGGAGTGACGATGAACCGACGTGCCGCCCTTGGGCTTACCCTCAGCGCACCGTTCGCGCTCGCCGCGACGAGCGGCGCCGATGCACAGGCCGACGACCTCTATCCGGCTGCACGCGCGGAAGGCGCGCTGACGATGTACACGGGCGGCGCGGCGAGCAACTCGACCGCACTCATCAAAGACTTCAACACGCGCTACCCGGGCATCGACGTAACGGTCGTGGGCGCCTATAGCAACGTCAACGACGTGAAGATCGACCAGCAACTGCGCGATCGCAACGTCAGCGCCGACATCGTCAGCTTTCAGACGGTGCAAGACTTCGTCCGCTGGAATGCCGCGGGCGATATTCTGCCCTACAAGTTCCCCGGCTTCGAGCTCTTCGATCCGCACTACGGCGATCCGAACGGGGCGTTCATGGCGACGAACCTCAATCCGCTGACCTACCTCTATAATACGCAACTGGTGGCAGCGGCCGACGTCCCCAAGTCGGCGCTCGACTTTCTCTCTCCGAAGTTTGCCGGCCGGACCATTACCTGTTATCCGCACGACGACGACGCGACGCTCTACCTGTTCCATACCTTGCAGCAGAAGTACGGCTGGGATTTCGTCGACCGGTACATGGCCAACAAGCCGGCCTTCGTCGAAGGTCACGCCGGCGTCGTGCAAGCGATCACCGCCGGTACCAAGGCGTTGTCGTTCGATTGTTCGACCCATATGGTTGCCGAACCGCAAAGCAAAGGCGCGCCGCTCGCGGTCGTTTTCTCGCAAGCCGATCTCACGCCGGTGTTCTACAACACCACGGGGATCTTGCGCGCGGCGCGGCATCCGAATGCCGCCAAGCTCTTCACCGCCTGGTATCTTTCGAAAGAGCAGCAGATCAAGACGGCCAACTGGTCGGCCCGGCGCGATGTGCCGCCACCCCCGGGATATCAGCCGCTTTCTTCCTATCACCTCGCCGACGAATACCGCGCCTTCGTCGTCAACACGGAACTCATCGCGAGCCTGCGCACAAAATACCTCGCCTACACGGGACCGGTGGTAAATCACTAGTATGAGCAATTCCCATTCGTCGAACGCCCGGATCGTGCGCGAACTCGTGCTCGCGAACCACATTCTGGCGTTCGAGAACGTTCTCGATGCGTACGGTCACGTGAGCGTTCGCAATCCGGACAATCCTGCGACCTTCCTCATGTCGCGTTCGCGCAGTCCGGAAATCGTCGATCCGGACGACATCTTCATCCACGACCTCGCGGGCAACGTCGAGGGCATGGCGGCGAAGGAGCTCTATCGCGAGCGCTTCATTCACGCGGCGATTTACGAAGCGCGGTCCGAGGTTGCGGCGGTGATCCATTCCCACGCCGACGACGTGCTGCCGTTTTCGATCAGCAAACTTCCGCTCCAAGCGGTTTTTCATGCCGCGAGTTCGATCGGTGCGAAGCCGGTGCCGGTGTGGGACATTCGCAAGGAATTCGGCGACACAAACCTGCTCGTGGAGAGCGTCGACCAAGGGCGGAGCCTCACGCGCAGCTTAGCCGATCGCTCGATGGTGCTCATGCGCGGTCACGGTTTCGCGGCCGCGGGCAGCTCGCTGATCTACTTGCTGAAAATGGCCGCGGCGCTGCCGCGCAACGCCCGCATTCTGCTCGACACGCTCCACGCGGGCGGTGAGGTCGTACCGATGTCCGAAGGCGAGGTTGCGCTGCGGGATCAGACCGATCTCAGCCTTCCTGCGGGGCAACGTCAATGGGAATACTGGTGCCGGAAGCTCGGCGTCGCGTTCGAGCCCGGCGGCTTTTAGGAGAGCGAGCCATGCTCAAACGGTGTCTGCTCGCGGTCGTGCTGGCGTTCGCGCTCACGAGCCCGCAGACGGTGCGACCGCAAGAACTGCCGACGATCCACATCGCCTCGGTAACGAACGATACGTGCTCGGCGATTCTCTACGCCATCAAGCTCGGTCTCTTTCAGAAGGCGGGGCTGAACGTCGACTTTCAGGGCATGAACAGCGGCGCTGCGGCATCCGCCGCCGTGGCCGGGGGCGCCGCGCAATTCGGGCAATCGAGCTTGGTCACGCTGATCGACGCGCACGCGCGCGGGATCCCGTTCACGCTCGTCGCGCCGAGCGGCATCATCACCCGCGGCTCGATGTACGCCGCCGCGCTCGTCCGGAGCGATTCGCCGATCAAGACCGGCGCCGACCTCAACGGCAAGACCTTCGCGGTTCCCGCGATCAAGGACCTCAATCAGATCGCGGCCATGGCGTGGGTCGATCAAAACGGCGGTGACTCGCGAACCCTCAAGTTCATCGAGCTCTCGGCCCCCGCGACGATCGCCGCCATCGAAGACGGCCGCGTCGACGCCGGCAACGTCGGGACGCCGACCCTCACCATGGCGCTCGAGGGCGGCAAGACGCGCATCATGGCCCAGGTCTTCGATGCGTTCGGGAATCGCTTCGCGAACACGGGCTGGTTCACGACGACGGACTATGCCAAGAGCAATCCGGATACCGTCACCCGCTTTGCGACCGTGATGCGCCAGGCGGCGCAGCTCGCCAACTCTCACCACGCCGAGACGGCCGCGCTCCTCGCCGACTATTTCAAAGGCGACCCCAAAGTCTACGCGCGCATGGCGCGCGTGGAGTTCGCCGAAACACTCGATCCGCACGACATTCAGCCGCTGATCGACGCGGCGGCGAAGTACAAGGCGATCGATCGCGCGTTTCCGGCGCAAGAGATGATCAGCCCGCTCGCGCTCGGGGCGAAGCGATAACTCGCGTGCAAGCGCTCGCGCTCGGCGAAGCCTCCGTCCCCTCCGGCGCCGGATAGTGCACGAACTCAGCCTCGCGAACCTGACGGTTGCCGATGCCGGACCGCTGGAGCTGCTCGATGCCGCGGCGGCCGCCGGATTCGATTCCGTCAACATGTGGCTCGTCCCGCCGCCGGCGATGGCCGCCTTCAACGTGAAGTGCGGGACCACGGCGCCGGTCGTCGGCAATGCGGCGCTGATTCGCGAGATCAACGCTCGGATCGCTACGACGGGCGTGAGCGTCTTCGAGGCGTCGTGCGGCTGGCTCTCACCGTCGTTCGATCGCTCGGAAACGGCGCCGGTGCTCGATACGATGGCGCAGATCGGAACGCGGCGCGTCTCGGTGGTCGGCTGGGATGCCGACCGGAAACGCTTGATCGCGAACCTCGCTGCCCTGTGTGCGGATGCCGCCGCTTACGGGATGACGGTAACGCTCGAGTTCATGCCGTACAGTGCGGTGCGCACCGTTGCCGACACGGCCGAGGTACTGGCTGCCGTCGGTGCGCCGAATCTCGACGTGCTCGTCGACGCGTTGCATCTCGCGCGGTCCGGCGGCACGCCGGCCGATCTGCAGCTTCTCGATCCGCGTCAGATCGGCGTCTTGCAACTATGCGATGCGCCCGCGCTCGCGCCGCCGCCGGAGCAGCTTCGCGACGAGTCGGTCAACCGCCGCCTGTATCCCGGCGACGGCGATTTGCCGCTCGATGCGTTACTTCGCGCGCTTCCGGACGACATCGTCATCGAGATCGAAAGCCCAACCGTCGAACACGCGGCGGAATCGATCGTCGAGCGTGCCCGGTTGTGCGCGCAACGCAGCCGGCGCTTTTTGGAGGAGCACCGTGCCCAACGCTGAGCAGTCCGTCCACTGGAATCAGGCCGCGGGCCCGCGGTGGGCGACACTTGCGGATCGGACCGACAAGCTCTTCGGAGCGGTCACGTCCGCGCTGCTGAAGTTTGCCGAAGTTCAAGATGGGGAGGCCGTGCTCGACGTCGGGTGTGGCTGCGGGGTTACCTCGCTTGCCGTCGCACAGCAGGCCGGCACGGTCCTCGGCGTCGACTTCTCTGCGCCGATGCTCGCGGTCGCGAAGCAGCGCGCACGCGCGGCAGGTCTGTCGAACCTTCGCTTTCTCGAGGCCGACGCGAGCATTCATCCGTTCGATCGACAGCGTTTCGATCTCCTCATCTCACAGCTCGGCGTGATGTTCTTCGACGAGCCGGTGCGGGCGTTTGCGAACCTGTATGGCGCCTTGCGTCCGGGGGGCCGGCTGCGCATCGCCTGTTTTCGCGGCTTAGCCGAGAACGATTGGTTTTCGGTTCCGCTTGCAGCGGCGCGGAAGATCGTCGCGGTGCCCTCACCGGGCAATCCGACGGCTCCCGGACCGACCTCACTTGCCGATCCGGATCACGTACGCACGGTGCTCCGTGCTGCCGGCTTCGGGTCGATCGAACTGCGTCCGCTCAACGTCTTGCTCCCCGCCGGAACTCGCGCCGAAGCCGTGCAGCTTTTCTTGCGAGTCGGATCGCTATCGCGAGCGCTCGCCGGCGCGAGCGAAGATGAACGAGCTGCCGTCAACGCCGCCCTCGAAGAAGCCTTGCGCGACTACGAATCATCAGGCGAAGTAGAACTCGGCGCCGGCCTCTGGCTCGTCAGCGCACGCGCATAGCGAGGAGGATCGGGCACTGCGCAGGCGAGGCCTTTTTCTTTGTATCCCGAGCTTGTCGAGGGACAGCCGCAATCCTCACCGTTAGTGGAATTGCCCTGGCCATCGAGCACGATCGTGGCGCGTTCCTCGACTCCGCGCCCTACGGCGCTCCGCTCGGAATGACATCGGTGTTCAGGCGTTCGAACATAAGGACGGGTTGGCCATTGAACGTCGTGCGGCGTGTTTGCGCGATCAAAGCTTGGCCATGATTTCGTCAACGGTGAAGCGGCGCGGGGTTGCTCCGAACTCAGCCGCAACATCGAGCTGCGGTTGCAGCGTCGCCGGGTTGAACGACGTCGCGTAGGTCGCGCGCCGCATCGAGCGCACCTGCGCCAGCGGAATCTTGGCGTACTTCGCGACGATCGGCGCGGTGAGGTCGGGATGCGCGTTGGCCCACGTGGCGACGTCGTACATCACGGCGACAAAACGCTTCGCAAGCTCGCGGTTCTGCTCGACCCAGTCGCGGCGTGCAACCCACATGTCGATCACCGAAACCGGCCCGAACACGACGTAGGGAACGGCGAACTGGCGCGCGTCGCCGGCCAGTGCTTGGCTGAGCAGCGGCTCGCCGATGTAACCGCAAGCCACCGTTCCGTGGGCGAGCGCCGCGTCGACCCCGCCGAACGGGATCTCGATGAAGCGCACCGCGTTCGGATCGACGCCGCTGCGCTTGAGCCAGGCTTGCACTGAAACGGTGGTAAGCGACTGCAACGACGGCACCGAGACGAGCTGGCCCGCCAGATCGCGCGGCGCTTTGATCGAGGACGACTTCGCGACGCACAGCACGCTCGACGGCTGGTCGACGCGGAACATGCCCGATGCGGTCAGACCGACCAGCGGAACGCCGTGCGAGATCGCGTTGGCGACGGAGATCGCATCGATGACGGCGAGATCGATGGCCCCGGCGACGAGTGCCGTGGCGGTCGCGCCGCTTCCGGCGAAGATCTGCAGCGTGGCGTCGATTCCGGCTCGCTGTAGGTAACCGGCGTCGACCGCGTACCATGGTTCGGCGAACGCGTCGGAGATGTTGCTGCCCAGCCGCACGGCGGGCGAAGCACTTTGCGCGCTGCCGCGAAGCGGTGTTGCCAGCGCCGCGCTCGCAGCGAGAATACCCAGCGCGCGCCCGCGCGTGATCGCCTGAGGCATCGTCAGCTCACCACGATGAGCTGGAGCCGATTGCCTGATGGATCGTAAAAATATTCGCTCCGCTCTCCGGCCGGACGCTCGGCGGCGCGCACATCGCCGTCAGTCGTCACCTTCCACGCGCGGAGGTTCGCCTCGATCTCGTCATACGCGTCGTCATCCGCAACCGAGACCGCGATGTGCGCCCCGGCGTGCGGGCGGCCGCTGCCGACCTTCGGCGCGGTCGATGCGTCGGGGCCGCAGAACAGCGACCGTTCCGACAGTTGCTCGACCGCCTCGAGAAAGAGCAGTTGACCGAGTCCATTCCGCAGGATAACGCGTCCGTTTCCGAGCTCGCCCGCATCGCGATGGAGAAACGTCATCCCGAGCGCGCCGGTGTAGAACGTTTCCGCCAGCGGCAGGTCGCTGACTTCGAGCGCGACGTGGCACACGTCGGTCACCTGCACGGCACCGCGAGCGGCGCGGCCGTCGCTGGGCACGTGTCCCTCCCAATGTGCAAGCTCGATGATGTTGCCGTCGGGATCGCGCAACCGCAGACACCCGCTGATTCCGAGACCGGCGGGCAGTGCGGGCGCCGGCATCACGGAAATGTGCAGTTCGGCAAGACGCTGCGGAAGCTCGGAGAGCGCGTCGCTCGACACCGCGAAACCGATGCGCGGCACCGGTCGCGAGTCCGCCGCCGGCGGCAGAGGATGCCGCGCGAGACAGAGCTCGAACCGATGCTTTCCCATTTCGACGAACGAGATGATCGGCCAGCCGTCGTAGGTGCGCGTTTTGAGGTTTGCGATGAACAACGGGCGCGCTCCGAAGAGCGTCTCGTAAAATTCGTGCGCACGCGGGATGTCTTCGACGATGAAGCCCGAGTGATCAAAGGTACGGATGGCCATGATGTTCCTTACTTCGCCGGTTTCCAGTGGCTTGCGTCGAGTTCGGCATTGATTTGATGCGCGAGCGTGAAGTCGTAGATCTTGTTCACGGGCGGAATCTGGTCTTTCGGAATTCCGAGCAGGCCGGCACGAACCTCGAGATCCGGAACGATCACCGAATCGCCCACCGTGTAGTCGCGCGTCATCGCTTTTAGCGCGACGTCGTACCCCTCCTCGACGGATTGCTCATCCTCGGTATTGCGACTCCGCGCAAGAATGGCCACCGTCTCGGATTTGAAGGCCTTCATGTAACGAAAGCCCTTGATGATTGCCCGCAGGATCTTCTTGGCCAGAACCGGGTCGCCGTAGAGCGTCTTTTCCGACATCGCGATGCCGGCGTACGGCATCTTGATCTTCTTCAGATCCACCAGCACGTGGGACTTCTTGAGCTGGCCGCGCTTGAGCATGAGCATCGAGTCGGTCGTGGCGATCACGGCGGCCGACAACGCACCCGTTTCGAGGCCCGCGCCGATTCCCGACGGCTGCCCCAACGGCTGATAGCCGACGGCATCCGGTGAAATGCCGACCGATTGCATATACAAGCGCGACGCAACCTCGAGCGTATCGCCGCGCGACGCAACGCCGATCGTCTTCCCTTTCAGATCGGCGGCGCTCTTGATGTCGTTCGTGACCCAGATGCTGTACGTCGGACTGTCGGCCGTTATGCCGACGATGCGCAGCGCCGCGCCCTTGAGGATTGCGGTGAGCGAAGCGGCGGCCGAACCGCTCGCCTGGATCGTGCCCGACATGAGCGCGGGCGTCGCGGTGCCTCCGCCCGCGTAGGTAAGCTCGACTTCCAGGCCTTCGGCCGCGAAGTAGCCCTTCTGCTGGGCGACGAGCGGGGCGCTTTGATTCGCATCATTCGACGCGTACGTAATGGTGATCTTTTGCAGGTTCTGCGCGACCGTCGCGCGGCTCGGGAGCAGCAGCAGCAGCAGCAGACACGCGGCAATCGCTGCAATCCATGGTTTGATTGACGCCATACAAGGACGGATTTATGCTTGAAACGAGCCTGCCCTTTCTTTCGCACCCTCAGCAGTCGGGCGCCATTATTTCGCGAAGAGGACCCCATGAGTACCTATGGCTTGACCGAATTTGCCGCCGAAATCAATGCGATCGTGAAAGACGAAGGCCAAGCCGGCTTACCGCGGGTGGCCGAGAAGCTGAAGCAGCTCTTGGCGAACCCGGCGTTCGTTTCCGCGACGTTCGACGAGGACATGCCGCCCGGCAAGCGCGTGCTGCACCACGATCCGCAGACCGACGTTTACGTGCTGGCGCACGTGCATCATCCGTCGGCGAAGCCCGGCCTCCCGCATAGCCACGGCACGTCGTGGGCCGTTTACGGCAACGCCAAGGGCGCGACGGAAATGACGATCTGGCAACGCGTCAATCTCGAAACCGACGATCACGCGGAATTGACGATCGCCGATAAATACGTGCTCGGTGAGGGTCAGGCGCGGTGCTATTCGTCCGGCGCGATTCACTCGACGAACCAGCCCGGGAAGGCGTGGGTCATCCGGGTCACAGGCACCGATCTCGACGTGCTGCCGCGTTATCGCTTCAACCGGTCAACCGACAAGATGCTGGGTGTGTCCGAAGTCACTGCCTAAATGAGAAAATGATTGGCTCGAGCACGTTCCGTTTCGCCGGGCGCGTTTCAAGTACACGCTCTGCGAAAGGCGGGGCCAATCATGAAAACTACATCAAAATTCAGCCAGCGGCTCCTCGGTGCCGCAATCCTCTCAGCAGCACTCATCACACCGGCCATCGCGTCAGCGCAAGACTATGCGCCCGCCGGCCAAGATCAGCAAATTCAGGGAACGGTCGCTTCCATCAACGGCACGTGGAATATCACCGTCGCCGATGCAAACGGATACGCCGATAGCGTGGACCTTCATCAAGGCACGATTATCAATCCGACCGGGCTCACGCTCGAACCGGGCATGAACGTCACGGTCGACGGCTACGCCGACGGTCCGAACTTCGACGCAATGGAGATCGACACGCCGTATCAATATAGCGGACCGGCTCCGGTCGCCGTGTACTACGGACCTGGCGCCTGGTATCCGGGCTACGCTGCGGGCTGGGGCCCGTCGTTCAGCCTCGTCTTCAACGTCGGATCCCGCAGCTGGCAGCAACGGCCGTTCGCGTACGGCGGACAAGTTCGCCAAGCCGTAAGCCCGCCGGCCGGCTGGCAAAACCGCCCGCACGGGTACATCGGTAACGCCGGTGGCTCGCCGGGCGTCGCATACGCCCAGCCGCAACGTCAGTTCGCCGCACCGCAGGCTCAGCAACGTCAGTTCGCCGCACCGCAGGCTCAGCAACGTCAGTTCGCGGCACCGCNNCGGCACCGCCGGTTCAGCAGCAACGCACGTTCGCCGCACCGGTTCAGCAGCAGCGCGCGTTCGCACCACCGGCGCAACAGCGACGGACGTTCGCCGCACCGCAACGGACGTTCTCAGCACCCGCGCAGCGGAGCGCCCATCCGGCTCCGGCCGCGCGCGGTCAAGAGCAACGCCATAGGTAGTCGCTAACGGCGACAAACGCGACACGCCCGCCGGCCGGCGGGCGTGTTCGTTTTATCGCTTTGTCCTCGACTGCTGCTGCTTCAGGGCCTTGAGCGTTGAATCGACGACCGCGACGAGATCAGCCGTTTTCCCGGGATCGTGCACGCCGGCGGGCAACGTGCTGCGCAATGCCGCCGCAATTTCGCGAAGGTCGGCAGCGCGCGTTTCCGTCGCGCGCCAAACCAACGCGATCGTACGTCCGGCGCGCACCGCATCGAGGTCCCGATACGCGATCATGCCGCCCATCGTCGTATGTTCGCCGGCGGCAAGCGACGGAATGACGGAAATGCCTTCGCCCGCTGCGATCATATGGCGAAGCATCTCGAGCGAACTCGCATACCGGCTCTGGTGCATCAAGCGGCTCGGATCGCACAATGAAAGCGCCTGATCGCGCAAACAGTGGCCGTCCTCCATCAAGAGCAGCGGCCCACGCTCGAGATCGCGCAAGGTGAGGTTGCGGCGCTGCGCGAGATCGTGCTCGGGCGAACACGCGAGGCGAAAGGGCTCGAAGAACAACGGTTCGGCCACCAGATCGTCTTTCGGAACCGGAAGCGCGACCAGGACCGCATCGAGATTGCCGTGACGTAACGCCGCGAGTAGCTGATCGGTCGTCGACTCGCGCAGCCGCAACGCCAAACGCGGAAAGCGTTCGCGGCACAGGGCGATCACGAACGGCATATAGTACGGCCCGAGCGTCGCGATCACGCCGAGGCGCAGCTCGCCGGAAAGCGGCTCCGCGCTGCGACGCGCGTCATCGAGCAGGCGCCGGGCATTGCCGAGCAGCGCTTCCGCCTGCTGCAAGATCTCACGACCACGCACCGTCGGCTCGACTTTGCGCGTCGTTCGCTCGAAGAGCTGCACGCCCAAGACGGCCTCGAGCTTGCGCACTTGCTCGCTCAGCGCCGCTTGGGACACTCCGCACGACTCGGCTGCCCGCCCAAAATTGCGTTCCCGGGCAACGGCAACGGCGTATTCGAGATCACGCAGCGAGAGCGCTGAAATCGGGGCCGGTAGCATGCTTTTTATTAATCGGTTTCTCCGCTGAAATCCTTTGGGTAAATCGATTTCACTTGCGAGTCGCGTTGTGCTATCGTGTCGGTACGGACGAACTCGCTCGACGACTTGGAGAATGGCTGATTCGGAACTTGAGAAGACTGGTGGTTGCCCGGTAGCACACGGCGTTCCGCGCCGATTCCGGCCGTCACGTACAAGCTGATCGACGATGCCGACATCTCGGTGCTGAAAACGAAGATCCTCGCCACGGGACTTTCCGTACCGCAGCTGGTCGCGACGGCGTGGGCATCGGCGGCAACCTTCCGCGGTTCCGACAAACGCGGCGGCGCCAACGGTGCGCGCATTCGCCTGGTGCCGCAGAAGGATTGGGCGGCCAACCAGCCTGCGCAACTGGCAACCGTGCTGACCGCGCTCGAGCGCATTCAGAACGAGTTCAACGCAGCACAGACGAACGGGAAACAGGTATCGCTTGCCGACCTGATCGTTCT
>PLTN01000031.1 GCA_003164495.1 Vulcanimicrobiota bacterium | reverse complement strand
TACCATTGACCGTCAGCTTTACCATATCAATCGATCCTATGCTGTAGTGAGGCTGTCGCTGATCGGCAGCGTGCGAATGCGCTTGCCGTTCAAGGCGAAGATGGCGTTGGTGACCGCCGCCATCACGCAGGGCACGGCAGTTTCGCCCGCGCCGGCCGAGCCTTCGTGACTGGGAACGACGTCCGTGATGATCTCCGGCGTATCCGCCATCTTCAGGATGTGGTAGGCGTCGAAGTTGGTTTGCACCGGCGCGCCGTTCTCGAACGTGATCTTTCCGATCAGCGCGGCGCCGAGACCGAAGATGACCGCACTCGAGATTTGCTGTTCGAGCCCATCGAGGTTGATCGGTTGACCGACGTCGACCGAGTTCCAAACGCGATGGACCTTCGGTTTGTTGTCTACCAGCGAGACCTCGGCTGCGGTCGCGATCCAGCCGTTCGCAACGTTCGCGACCGCAACGCCGCGCGCGCGGCCAGGCGGCGGGGTGCTGTTCCACTTTGCGAGGTCCGCGACGCGCCGCACCACGTTTGCGGCCCGCGTGGCCGGGTCCATGTTCGCAAGGCGAAACGCGACCGGGTCTTGTGCGGCTGCGTGCGCGAGTTCGTCGATGAACGACTCGGTCGCGAACACGTTGACGTTGGCGTACGGCGCCCGCCAGAACCCGACGGGCATCGTGTTGAACGCCAGCAGTTCGTGCCAGCTCATGAGCTGGTTTGCGATCTGGTAGGGATGGTTCGTCATCCCGTTCCCGGCGAGCGGATCCAGACCGGCCGGCGTGATCATGAACGGCAGCTCTTGATGCACGTGCGACTCGCTGGCCATCGTGTGGCGCAGCGCGACGATCTTACCGTCGGCGGACAACGTGCCGGTGAGTTGGTGCGCCGAGCCGCCGCGGAAGCGGTCGTTGTTGATATCGTCCTCACGCGACCAGACGAGCTTGATCGGCATGCCGACCGCCTTCGAGACGGTCACCGCGTCGCCGACGAAATCGGACCAGCCCCGCCGGCCGAAGCCGCCGCCGAGGAAGACCGTGTTGACGGCGATGTTTTCGATCGGGATCCCGGTGATCGTCGAAGCCAGTTTCTGGGCCTGTGTCTGATTCTGCGAACCGGTCCAGATCGTCACGCGGTCGGCCCGCACGTCGGCCGTCGCGTTCAACGGCTCCATCGTGGCGTGCGCGAGGTACGGGGACTCGTACGAGGCCTGGATCGTCTTCCCGGCCGGCAGCGCCGCTTCGACGTCGCCGACTTTTTTTTGCGTAAGGCCGGGCGTCTTGACCATCTCGTGGGCGGCGGCGTAGATCTGCGCTGTGTTGACCTTGGCGTTGGGGCCGTCTTGCCAGACGATCTTCAACGCCTTGCGGCCTTGGAACGCGGCCCACGTATTGTCGGCGACGACCGCGATGCCTTGCGGTACTTGGACGACCTTGCGCACGCCGGGCACTTTCAGCGCGGCGGTCGCGTCGAACGACGCAACGGTGGCGCCGATCTGCTGCGGCTTCGCAATCGCGCCGTACTTCATCCCCGGAACCTTGACGTCCATGCCGTACGTCGCGCGGCCGTCGGACTTCGGTACGGCGTCGAGCCGACCGTGCCGCGTGCCGATGATGCGGAACTGATCGGGCGTCTTCAGCATCACGTCGGCCGGCACGGGCAGCGTTGCCGCAAGCGCGAGCAAGTCGCCGTACTTCGCCTTCTGGCCGCTCGGGCCGGTCACGACGCCGTTGAGGGTCGTGCACGTTTTCGGGTCGACGTTCCAGCGCTGGGCCGCCGCGGCCACCAGAATTGCGCGGGCCGTCGCGCCGGCTTTGCGCATCACCGGCCCCATCGTCGGAGTCGTGCGGCTGCCGTCGGTCTCCAGACCCTTGAGCACCGGGTTATAGTACGGCAGCGTCGCCGGCGAAAATTCAAACGTGACGCTCGACATCGGGATGTCGAGTTCGTCCGCGAGCATCATCGGCAGCGACGTTGCGACGCCTTGGCCCATTTCGCTCGAGTTCAGGACGACGGTCGTGCGGCCATCGGGGTGCATCTTCACCCAGACGACCGGCGAGAAATCGGCCGCCGGCGCGCTTTCGCCCGCGCTCGGCACGAACTCGACACCGAGCGCGAGCCCGGCGCCGGCGACGGCGAAGACACGCAGGAAGTCTTTGCGATCGAGAGCGCCGGTCACGCGATGCGCCGGCTTAGGCCGTGGTGAGAGCGTCGTTGAGGGGCAGGCTGCGGATGCGTTTGCCGGTCAGCGTGAAGATCGCATTCGCGAGCACCGGCGCGACGCAGGGAACCCCGACTTCACCCGCACCGGTCGACGTCTCCGTGCTGCGCACGATATCGACGACGAATTGCGGCGAATCCACCATGTGGAGCACCGTGAAGTCGTTGAAGTTCTTTTGCACGGCTCCGCCGTCGGCAAACGTGATCTTGCCGCCGAGCGCGGCCGAGAGCGCATAGATCATCGCGCTGGGAATCTGCTGCTCGAGCCCGTCGATGTTGATCGGCTGTCCGACGTCGACCGAAGCGACCAGCTTGTGCACCTTGATCTTGTTGTTGGGCAGCGAGATCTCGCCGACCATTGCGATCCAGGCATCGTCCCACTGCGCGATGGCCACGCCGCGCGCATGACCGTCCGGCAGCGCCGAGCCCCAATTGGCGAGTTTCGCCGCACGTTGCAGCACCACAGCCGGGCGCGAGTCGGGCTTGAGATGAGCGAGGCGGAACGCGACCGGATCCTGACCCGCCGCGTGCGCCAACTCGTCCATGAACGATTCGGTCGCAAACGTGTTGGCGTTCGCGTACGGTGCGCGCCAGAAGCCGACCGGGATCGCAACGTCGAGCTGGTGCCAGTCGACGAGCAGATTCGGAATCGTGTACGGCGTGTTGGTCAAGCCGTTGCCCGCCAGCGGATCGACGCCGTTCTTCATCATCATCGGAATCGCGCGCGCGACGATCGACGAACTGCACATCGTGTGCTTGAGCGTCGTCACCTTGCCGTCAGGCGTCAGTGCCGCGGACACGGAGTGCACGCTGCCGCCGCGATACGGATCGTTGCGGATGTCGTCTTCGCGCGTCCACACGAGCTTGATCGGAATCCCGGCCGCCTTCGAAACGTAGACCGCATCTTCGGTGAAGTCGGTCTCGCCGCGACGTCCGAAACCGCCGCCGCAGAACGTTGTGACGACCTGGACGCTGGTCAGCGGCAAGCCGGTGATTCTCGCGGCCGTTTTCTGCGAATCGGTTTGGGCCTGGGTCGGCGTATAGAGCGTCACGCTGTCCGGCCGCACGTCGGCCGTGGTGTTCATCGGCTCCATCGGCGCGTGGGCGAGATATTGCGTCTCGTACGCTGCGGTCACGACCTTACCGCTGAGCGGGCTCGTTACGTCGCCCGTCGTCTTGAGCACGACGCCCGGCGTTTTCGAAAGCGCGCGCGCCTTCGAATAGATTGAATCGGTCGACACGCCGGCGTTGGGTCCGGGCGCATAGGTGACCTTGAGCAGTTTGCGTCCCTGGAACGCCGCCCACGTGTTGTCGGCGATCACCGCAACGCCGGACGGAACCTGGATGACTTGGCGCACGCCGGGATACTTCAGCGCGGCGCTGGCATCAAACGACGCGACTTTGCCGCCGATCTGCAGCGGCTTCTCGATCGACGCGATCTTCATCCCCGGCAACTTCACGTCGAGTCCGTAGACGGCCGTACCATTGGTCTTCTGCTTGACGTCGAGCCGGGCTTGACGCGTGCCGATGAGCTTGTACTTGTCGGGCGTCTTGAGCGCAACGGTCGCCGGAACCGGCACCGCGGCAGCGGCCGTGAGCAGATCGACGTACTTCGCCTTTTGCCCGGCCGGTCCGGAAACGACGGCATTGGCCGTGGTGCACGTCGCGGGATCGACGTTCCATTGCGTCGCGGCGGCGGTAACCAGCATCGCGCGCGCGGTCGCACCGGCTTTGCGCATCACCGGCGACATCGACGGCGTGCTCTTGCTGCCGCCGGTTTGGATGCCGTGCCAGGCGGCGTTGTAATACTTCGGATCGACCGAGGAGATGCGGAAACGCACGCTCGACATCGGAACGTCGAGTTCTTCGGCGACGCACATCGAAAGCGCGGTCGTGATGCCCTGACCGAGCTCGGTCTGGTTGACGACGACGGTCGTGAGGCCGTCTTTGCCCATCTCGACCCAGGCGACCGGCACGAATGACGGCGCCGCAGCCGCTAGGGGCGCCGCAGCATCGGCTTCCGTCGACATCTCGAGGCCGAGCGCAAGCCCGGCACCGGCAACGGCGAAGACGCGCAGAAAATCTTTGCGATCGAGGGCGACGGTCA
>PLTN01000195.1 GCA_003164495.1 Vulcanimicrobiota bacterium | reverse complement strand
GAGCGTAGTCGAGGGGCAGCCACCAAGGTGCGCGATTGCGGCGGTCCCTCGACAAGCTCGGGATGACATAACAACCGCGATGTCGCTAAACTACGCCAGCGCCTCGCGTTGCGGGAGCCAGCGGTCGATCACGATGCGTAAGTTGGCGAGCGATACGGGTTTGGAGACGTAGTCGTCCATGCCGGCTGCCAGACACGCGTCGCGGTCTTCGTTGAGGGCGTTGGCCGTCATCGCCACGATCGGCACGTGCTTGCGCGAACGGATCTCGTGACGCCGGATCTCGGATGACGCTTCGTAGCCGTCCATGACCGGCATTTGCACGTCCATGAAGATCAGATCGTAATTCTCTCTCGCCTGGGCATCGACGGCTTCGCGACCGTTCCCGACGGACTCGGCGGTGAAGCCCAATCGCAACAGCTGGCGCATGGCCAACCGCTGGTTCACCTGGTTATCCTCGACGACGAGAACGCGTTCGTTGCGCGGCGCGACGACCGCGGTCGCTGCTACGGGCTCGCCTGCGCGGCTGCGCGCGTGCACGGCATCGCTGAGCGCATCGTAGAGCGTCGATTGCGCGATCGGCTTGACGAGGTAGGCGACGAATCCGGCGGCGCGGGCGATGCGCGCGCGCGCGCCGTCGTCGTGCGCCGTCACCATGAGCAGCGGGATGTCTTTGAGCACCGGCTGTTCGTGAATCGTGCGTGCGACGGAAATGCCGTCGCTCTCGCCGAGACCGTAATCGACCAGCACCGCGTCGTAGGGCTCGCCGCGGCCGGCAGCAACTTGCATGCGCGCCAACGCCTCGTCGCCGTCGGCGGCGCCATCGGAGTGGACGCCCCAAGATTCGAGCGTGCGATGAAAGATCTCTCGGGCGTGTTCGTCATCCTCAACGACGAGGATGCGCGAGCCGCGCAGGTCGGTGAGCGGCACGCGTGCGGCGGCCGAGCGAGAACGGATGAACGGTACGGTGAAGAAGAACGTCGATCCGAAGCCCGGCTCGCTCTCGACGGAGATCTGGCCCTTCATCAAGTGAACGAGCTGACGCGAGATCGCTAGGCCGAGTCCGGTGCCGCCGAAGCGTCGGGTCGTCGACATGTCGGCTTGGCGGAACGGTTCGAACAACGTCAACCGCACGTCAGGATCGATGCCGATCCCGGTATCCCGGATGGCGAACTTCACCGTGACGCGGTCGCCGTCGCTCTGCTCGCAGGTCACGAGGACCGTCACGCTGCCCGTCGGCGTGAACTTTACCGCGTTACCTAGCAAGTTCGTAAGAATTTGGCCGAGGCGCAAGGCGTCGCCGATGACGACGTGCGGAACGTTCGGATCGAAGTAGGTGAGCAGATCGAGATGCTTGGCGCGAGCTTGCGGCGCAACCATCGACGCGATCGACTCGACCAGCGCGATCAGTTCGACATCGGTGTGTTCGAGCTCGAGCCGCCCGGCCTCGATCTTCGAGAAGTCGAGGATCTCGTTGATGACGGCCAGCAACATCTCGCCCGAACTGCGGATCGTTTCACCCAACTCGCGCTGCTGCGGGGTAAGCGGTGTGTCGAGCAACAATTCCGTCGTGCCGATGACGCCGTTCATCGGCGTACGGATTTCGTGGCTCATCGTGGCGACGAAATCGGACTTCGCGTGCGAGGCGGCCTCGGCGCGGGCGATGGCCAGCCGCAATCCATCCTCGCGTTCGGCGATGCGCAACTGCATCGCGCTAAGCGTGGTATCGAGCGCCGCGATTTCGTCGGTTCCCCTAACGCGGTCGCCCGGCGGCACTTCGACCCCTTGCCCGTAGTCCAAGGCATGCTGGGATACGCGTTCGAGCCGCCGCACGACGTAGCGGCTGGTGGCGTACACGGTCGCGAGGGTGACCAAGATACCGGCAACGACCGTGACCGCGAGCAGTATCCGCGCGAGGAGCCACGTGCTCCGCAGATTCGAGCGGGTCACGACTTGGTAGTTGAGCTGGTCGGCGTCGAAGCGCGTTTTCTCGGCGCGAAAGGCATCCATGACGTTCTTGCCGGCTTCGTCGGCGATCAGCGCCCGCGCGCCGGCAAAGTTCCCGTCCCGGGCCATTCCCATGTAGTTGCTGAGAATGGATTCTTCGCGCCGGGCGAGTGCTTCCAAGCGCGGCACGTGCAACCGCACGAGTGACACTGACGGCGAGACGGTGTGCAGGCCCGCAAGGTCTGATTCGAAGCGTGCGCGAGCGTTGTTAAAGGGTGTGGTGAACGCGGGGTTACCCGTGAGCACGAAGCCCCGCGCGCTGGTTTCCGCGTCCAGGAGGTTGACGAGGAGGTCGTTCGAAGCGGCGAGGCCGGCATTGGTATCGCGTGCGATGCCTTCGTTCTTTTCGATGGTCTTTCCGAAGACGGCGATGAGCAGTACGAGCCCAAGGACGAGCCCGAGCGGTAAGATCACCAGTGCCAGACTGCGCCGACGCAAGCTCATGTCAGTTAACTGTTTGCTCGCTATCCGTTGCGGACTCTTGCCAGGGTGAGAGTCCCGGCGGAGAGAACGCCCCATGCCGACGCGGAGAGATGGCCGAGCGGCTGAAGGCGACGGTTTGCTAAATCGTTATACGGATAACACCGTATCGAGGGTTCGAATCCCTCTCTCTCCTGATCTCGCTTCAGGAGGGAACGCAGTTCCCGCGGCGTACCATGACGGGTCGCCGATGCGACAACGGAACATGCGGTCGTAGCTCAATTGGATAGAGCAACAGGCTACGAACTTGTAGGTTGGGGGTTCGAGTCCCTCCGACCGCATATTTTGGCGAGGCGTAAGCTCGCGCGAAAAGCCGTGCGGGCTTACACTTTTTCGGAATGGAACGCTACGCTGCGGGAGTGCGTTGAGCTGAAAGAAATCTCTTCACGGAGGCTGCATGCAACAGGCACTTGAGATCATCATCGGCGGCCTCTTACAGGGCGGTGCGTTTGCCCTCGTAGCGCTCGGCTTCGCCTTGATCTTCCGTGTCACGGGAACGATCAATCTCGCGCAGGGCGCCTTCGTCGTGGTCGGCGCGCTGTTGCTCTACACGTTCCATCAAGTTTTGATGTGGCCGCTGGCGATCGCGTTCATCGCCTCGCTCGCCGTAACGGTGCTGATCGGGACGCTGCTCGCGCAGTTCGTCCTCGAACCGGCGCTGCGAAAACTGCCGACGGCCGGTATGGTCATCCTCACGGCCGGCCTCCTGACGTTCTTCGAGGGCGCGATTCTCTTGTGCTGGGGCAGTCAGCCCTATCAGCTCGAGCCGTTCTCCGGTTCGCGGCCCTATGAGGTCTTCGGGCTGCGCTTCCCCACCCAGTCGCCCTGGGATGCCGGCGCGACCATCCTGATCGTGTTCGCGCTGTGGTACGTGCTGCAGAAGACGACCGTCGGCAAGGCGTTGCGCGCGGTCTCTGAAAATCCGGCCGCCGCGGCGCTGATGGGTATCAACGTCAAGCGGATGACGATTCTCTCCTACGCGGTGGCGTCGGGGATCGGCGGCATCGCGGGCATGGTGATCGGCCCGATCGTCTCGCTGCAGTTCGACGGCGGCGGCATCTTCACGAACGCCGGCTTCATCTCGGTCACGATCGGCGGCGTGGCGTCGTTCTTCGGCGCGGTCGTCGGCGGTCTGGGCCTCGGTCTGATCGAGCAAGGCGCGGCGGGGTATATCTCCTCGCTGTTCTCGACCACGATCGCGCTCGTGCTGTTGCTGGCCATGCTGATCTTGCGCCCGACCGGTATCATCGCGGGCCGCATCCGGCGCCGCGAAGACGTGCGCGACGTCGCCCACAACCAGAGTAACGTCTCAACCAAGCTCAGTCCCATCCAAGGGCGCGTGCTGGCGGTGATCATGCTGGTGCTGCTCGCGGTCGCGCCGGTGTTACTCAACGCGACGGGCGGCGGCGGTCTGCTCAGCTCGCTCGTCATCGCCGGGATCTTTTTCATCGCCCTGCTCGGGCTCGACGTGATCTTGGGTTACTGCGGGCAGGTCAGCCTCGGGCACGCGGCGTTCATGGCGATGGGCGGTTACACCGCGGCCATCAGTTGCGTGAAGTTCGGCTTGCCGCCGATCGTCGGCGTACTGCTGGGGCTCGTCGTCTCGCTGCTCTGCGCCGCCATGCTCTCGTTGGTGACGGTGCGCTTGCGCGGCCACTACATGGCGCTCGCGACGCTCTCGTTCGGATTGCTGATCGACACGTTGACCGTCGGCCTCAGCGACTGGACCGGCGGCCCATCGGGCATGACCGGAATTCCGAACTTCTCGATCTTCGGCTACACGTTTGCCGGACCGGTCGCGAACTATTACCTCGTTTGGGGCGTCGTGATCGTCGGGCTGATCGTGCTCGGGAACGCGATGCGCTCGGACTTCGGCCGCGTGCTGCGCTCGATTCGCACCGACCAGACGGCGGCGCTGGCGCTCGGTATCGACGTGCCGCGCTACAAGCTCTTCGCGTTTTTGATCGGCGCGGGGTTCGCGTCGATCGCGGGCAGCCTGCTGGCCTTCGACTTCCAGTTTCTCTCGCCCGACATGGTCAGCACGCAGCAGTCGTTCTTGATCATCACGATGCTCGTGATCGGCGGCGAGGGCACCCTCGTCGGGCCGGTGATCGGCGTCGTGCTCTTGACGCTGTTGCCGACCGCGTTCCAATTCTTGGCGAACTACAAAACGCTGGCGTCGGGCGTCTTGCTCGTCACCGCGATGCTCTACTTCCCGAGCGGCTTGTACGGCGGTTTCACCGCCCTGATACGGCGTTTCTCGGGCGGCGGTAAACGTTCCACACCTACGCCCCTGCCGGCGGAGACTGCAGCGTGAACACACAAGACGCGCTCACCGTTACGAGCGTCACGAAGTCGTTCGGCGGCGTTCACGCGATCGCCGACGTCTCATTCAACGTGCGGGCCGGTTCGCTGACCGCTTTGATCGGGCCGAACGGTGCCGGCAAAAGCACGATGTTCAACCTGTTCACCAACCTCTACATCGCCGACTCCGGTACGATCGCGTACTTCGGCCAGGACCTCGCCGGCATGCGCTCCGACAAGATCGCGCGTCTGGGCTTGATTCGCACGTTCCAGACGGCGCGGGTCTTCGCCGGGATGACCGTGCTCGAAAACGTGCTGGCCGGCGCGCACATCGGCGTGAGCGCCAACGTGTGGGAAGAAGCGCTGCGCCTGCCGCGCGCCTCATCCGAAGAGCGCACCGTCCGCGAGAAGGCCGCGCACCTGATCGACGTGCTCGGGCTCTCGTCGGTCGCCGAGGAGTCGGCGATCAGCTTGCCGCTCGGGTTGCAGAAGCTGCTCGAGATCGCGCGCGCGCTGATGGCGGGGCCGAAGGTGCTGCTGCTCGACGAGCCGGCCGCGGGTCTCAACGACACCGAGACGCTGCGTCTCGCCGAACTGCTGGTGGCGATCAACGCCGCCGGCGTGACGATGGTCGTCGTCGAACACAACATGTCGCTGGTCATGTCGATCTCGCAAGACATCGTCGTGCTGGATGCCGGTCGCGTGATCGCGCGCGGCACGCCGGCCGCGGTTCAAGCCGACGAGCGCGTGATCGAAGCCTATGTCGGCCGCGCGACGGATACGGTGGCAAGCTGATGGCCAACATGCTCGATATCAAGAACCTCACGGCCGGCTACGGTGCGGCCGTGGTCTTGCACGGCGTCTCGCTGCACGTTGCCGAGGGCGAAATGGTCGCGCTCGTCGGCGCGAACGGCGCCGGCAAGACGACCTTGCTGAAGACGATCTCCGGGTTGCTGACGCCGCGCGCAGGCAGTGCGGAGCTGGCCGGCAAGCCGCTCTCCGGTCTCTCGTCGGTCGCGCGCGTGCAACTGGGCCTCGCACACGTGCCCGAAGGCCGCCAGATCTTCGGCGACCTCAGCGTGGCCGAAAACCTCGAGATCGGCGCGTACACGCAACTGGGCGGGCTCTCGCGCGACGAACTCGCCGCCCGCGCCGCGGACGTCTACCGGACGTTCCCGATCCTCAAGGAGCGCGAGCACTTGCCGGCCGGCGGCCTCTCGGGCGGCCAGCAGCAGATGCTTGCGATCGGCCGCGGCCTCATGCTCAAGCCGAAGCTGCTGTTGCTCGACGAGCCCTCGCTCGGCCTCTCGCCGATCCTCGTCACGGAAATCTTCCGCATCCTCGCGACGTTGCGCGAAACGGGCTGCTCGATTCTGCTCTCCGAACAGAACGCGCGCCTGAGCCTNNGACATCATGGAACGCTACCTCGGCGTCGGTACGTCGTCGATCGACCTCGAGAACGATCCCGCCAAAGACGAGCTCACGCGCAAGCTGCGCGATATCGTCGGCACGCCGGCGTAGCGTGCCGGCGACGCTCTGGCTCGAGCTGCTGGGCGCCGAAGTGCGCTTTTACGATGCAGCCGGCATTCGCACGCGCAGCATCCAGGCCGGCAGCGGGATGCCGATCATCATGTTGCACGGCGGCGGCGGTCACGCGGAAGCGTTCGCGCGCAACATCATCCCGCTCTCCGATGAGTTCGACGCGCGCGCGATCGACTATTACGGTCACGGCCTCACCGATTCGAGCGATCTGCCGGCGACGATGCCGACGTTCGTCAAGCACCTCATCGACTACATGGACGCGGCGGGCATCGAACGCGCGCACCTGATCGGCGAGTCGCTCGGCGGTTCGATCGCGTTCTGGACGGCCGTCTATCATCCCGAACGCGTCGGCAAGATCATCTACACGGTCGGCGCGCATCTCAGCGTTCCGGTCGATGAGGAAACGCAGAAGAAGACCGACGCCGGCCTCGGCGAGTTCAGACGGCTGACGCGTCAGTTCGTGGCGAATCCGAGCCGTGAGAACGTGCGCGAACGTCTCGGCTGGCTCTTCCACAAACCGGACCGCGACATCACCGAAGAGCTGATCGATCTGCGCTGGGCGCTCTATCAGCTTTCCGTCGGCAAAGCGGGTAACGCCGGCGAAGGCCGCGATCCCGAGCACCAACTCACGCCGGAAAATCTCGCGCGCATCAAAGCGCCGATGCTGTTCCTGTGGACCGACCACAACCCCTCACAGCAAGTTGCCACCGCGCAAAAGGCGATGAGCTACGTCGCCGACGCGGGTTGGGCCCTCATGGAAGATTCCGGCCACTGGCCCCAATGGGAACACCCCGAAACCTTCAACACGATCGTCCGCACNNAAAAAGGTCGTTAGGCCCTTCGCCTGCAGGACGGCCTGGTCGAGGTAGATCGTGCGGTGGGCGACTTGCAGGGTGTCGCTGCGCCGGAGTATGTCGGTGCGTTTGCCGACGAAGAAGTTGATGTCGTTGTCTTGCCGGTTTTGCGAGACGATGAAGCGGCAGTGGACGGTCATTTCCGCGCCGCGGATCTCGGCGATGTTGACGTTGGTGATGAGGTGCGAGGTGCGCGAACGCGGCTCTTCGGCCCAGTGATCGCCGCCCTCGATTTGCTGGACACGTTTGGCGAGGTCGTCCTTGCCTTCATCGAACCAGTTCGCATCGGTGCGCTCGCGCGTGTACTCGGCTTCGGGCCGGTCGAACGCCACGTTGCGCGCGATCGGCATATAGTAGCGCGCATCGTCGGCGAAGAGGTCCAGCCATTCGGTGAAGCGGCGGTCGTCGAGCAGTTCCGCTTCGCGGGTGTAAAACGCCTCGACTTCGCGCTGCAGCAGCAACTGCGCAAGTCCGGCCTCGTAGGCGTTCGGTGCGACACTCATGCGGGTTCGGTTTCCTTCGGAGCCCGAACCCACCTCGGCTTCGCCTCGTCAATCTGGATGGGGAGCAAAAGCGTACCTATCATGCCGACATCAACTCGTTCCAGCGCGTGTAGAACGAGCGCTGGTTGTGTTCCGACACGCCGGCCGTCACCATCGTGTCGGCGCCGAGCCACGCTTCGGGCCACGCGCGATGCGCTTCGTTGATATTGAGCTGGAAGTTGAACGGAAACTTGCGCGCGGTGACGCCGCTCGTGCCGCGCTGCGCGGCGCTCCAATTCTCCATGTCGTCCTGCTCGGTCATGCCGGCCGGTCCGCCGTAGCGCAGGTAGAAGTGGCGCAGCGTATCCTTGACGATTTGCGGCGCTTCGCGCGGAACGAAGAGCCAGCGCCATACTTCGGTTTCCGCCGCGCTCACGGGAACCCAGATGCCGATCGTCGTGCGTCCGCCCGTATTGTAGTGCATGTTCGGGAACACCACGCCACCGCGGGTGATCAGCCGGGCGCGATCGCCTAAGCGCTTCTGCCGTTTATCGTGTGCGGCGCGGAAGTACGCATCGACCTCGGGTTCGTCGCCCCACATCGATTGGTAGTCCGTCAGCGCCTCGTAGAGGTTCGCGCGCACGGTATGTCCGCCGGGATGCGCGATGTTCAAAAACTTGAACGGCGTTTGGATCGCAGCCAGCGGATGGCGCGACGCCTTGCCGCTCAGACTGATCTTGAGCCGGTCGACCGAACGGTGGCTGTAGTTGTGATAGTGGTCGCCGGTGAAATTCTCGGCGCCGAACTTCCAGTTGCACGGCATCCGCCACTTGACGATGCCGCCGATCACTTCGTAGCCGTCGTCTTCGCCGTCGGGACTTTGCATCAGGTCCCGGACGTAGTAGGCCATGTCGCCGAGGAACGTTTCGAAATCCGGCGCGGTCTCATCGAACGACGCCCAGATCGAACCGTAGAAGATCGCGACGCGCGCTTTTATCAAGCCCCACTGCGAGCGGTCGAGTTCGCCGTGATACGCTTCGTTCAAGCGCGGCACGCCGGTGAGCGCGCCGTCGAGATCGAACGACCAGGCGTGATACGAACAGGTGAACGCGCTCGCGTTGCCGGCATCGTAGCGGCACACGGGCATGCCGCGGTGACGGCAGCTATTCAGCAGCACGTTGATGCCGCCGCCGCGCTCGCGCGCAACGATCACGGACTCTTGACCCACGCGCGAGAGCACGTAATCCCCGTCGGCGGCGAGCTGGCTCGTGTGGCCGACGAACGCCCAGGACGGTGCGAAGACACGCTCGAGTTCTTGCGCGAAAATCGTCTCGCTGGAGAAGATCTCGCGGCTTACCATTCCCTCGGCTGGGTTGGCCGCCGTGGCGTCTGCCGTGTCGCGAAGTCTCATCCTGGTGGCCTTCCGTGGAGGGGTGAAATAATATTATGGTAATATAGCATTATTGGCAAGGCTCGAAGGGGGCTCACATGATCGCTTGTCTTTCCGCGAACGGCCAGAATCTGTGTTTTGGTGAGGAGCCGCCCACCCGGTTGCTGGTCGCGACGATCCGCGGCATCAACTTGCTGGAACGTGCGAACGCCGATGCGGCGTGGACCGATCGCGGGCGTACCCTCGACGGCCATCACTGTGGTTCGATCATGATCGAACCGAAGCGCGGCGGTATTTTCGCCGGCATGCACGACGGCGGTTTGTATTTCAGCGCCGACAACGGCGAAACGTGGGAACTGCGCACCAACGGTCTGACGATCGAGCACGCGTTCTCACTCGCCTATGCGCATCACGGCGACGACGTCGTGCTGTACGTTGGGACGGAGCCCGCGTCGATCTTCCGCAGCGACGACTACGGGTTGTCGTGGCGGGAGCTGGCCGGTATCAAGGGCGCGCCCGGTTGCGAGAAATGGGTCTTCCCCGCGCCGCCGCACTTGCCGCACACGAAGACGATCACGGTCGACAGACGCAATCCCAACGTCGTCTATGCCGGCGTCGAACAAGGCGCGATGTTCAAGACGACCGACGGCGGTGCGACGTGGCGCGAGATCGATGATTTCTCGAAGCCCACCGACTGGACGTATCGCGACGTCCATTTGCTCACCGTGCATCCCGATGACTCGAACGAGCTCTTTCTCACTACCGGCATGGGAATCTACCACAGCCTCGATGCGGGCGAAACCTGGAAGCTCGAGATCGACAACAGTTTCCGGATCGGTTACCCCGATCATTTCATCATCTCGCCGCTGGATACGAACACGATCTTCGTTGCCGGCGCGTCGAAAGATCCGGGCCAGTGGCGCACCACCCACCACGCCGACGGCACGATCATGAAGAGCCGCGATCGCGGTTTGAACTGGACTGATTCGAGCGTTGGTTTTCCGGCCGACCGCCGGCCGAACATCGAAGCGATGAGCATGGCTGCCTATCCGGGCGGGTTCACGCTCTACGCGGGAACGACCGACGGCGTCGTGTTCGCCAGCGACGATTCGGCCGAACACTGGCAGCAAATCGCGGGCGATCTGGCACCGGTTTCCAAGGGGCGCCACTACCGCAACCTGCAACCCGCCTAGGCCCCGCGGGGGTTGGGCGCTTCGTGAACGTTTCAGAGACCCCGCCGACCCTCGAACAGACCGTCGAGCTCAAGATGAAGCGCGCCATCGACGAGCACGCGCTGCGCGCGCTCTTCACCGAAGCGCGCACCGCGAACGGCTTTCTCGACGCGCCCGTGTCGCGCGATTTGCTCGAACGTGCGGTGGAGATCGCCGAACTCGGACCGACCAGCGCCAACGCGCTGCCGGTGCGGTACGTGTTCGTGAGCTCGCCCGAGGCCAAAGAACGGCTGAAACCGTGCGTCGGACCATCCAATCTCGCGAAGACGATGGCGGCTCCGGCTACAGCGATCGTCGCCGCCGATCTGAAGTTCTACGAGAACTTCGTGCGCACGTTTCCGACGCGCCCGGAGATGGCGAACAACTTCGCGGGTCCGGACAAAGCCGAGATCGCCAAGGCGTTTGCGCGCGACAACGCGCTCTTACAGATGGGCTATTTCATCCTAGCCGCGCGCGGCCTCGGGCTCGATTGCGGGCCAATGGCCGGGTTCGACCGCGTAAAAACGGACGCCGAGTTCTTCCCCGACGGCCGCTTCATCTCGCTCTATCTGATCAACATCGGCTACGGCGACGACACGAAATTCTTCCCGCGCCTGCCGCGTCTCGAACCCGCCGAAATCGCCCAGTTCCTTTAACCCGGTTTGTAGATCAGTTCGTCGGCCGGGAATGAGGCGCTGAGTCCGCCGTAGCGGGCGACGAGATCGATCACCGGCTGCATGTCGGATTTGACGAAGCGCGGCGCGTAGTCCACGCGCAGCATCGTCGCGGCAACGGCCGGATCCATCTTGCTGTACTTGGCGAGGATCTGGCCGCTCTGGGGTTTGTGGGTGTTGGCCCAGAGCGCGGTGCGGGCGATGGCTTGGGCGAAACGGCCGGCGAGGGCGGGATGCGCCGCCGCCCACTGCGTGGTCGAAAACCAGCAGCCGATGATGTAGCGCGAACCGATCGCATCGTAGGCATCGGCGAGGATGCGCGCGGCGGGCTTCGCCTGCGCGATGAACGGATCGGCGACAATCGCTGCATCGATGCGGTTGGTGCCCAACGCCTCGACGATCTGCGGGAACGTCATCTCGACGAACTTGACGGTGGTGGAATCGCCGCCGTTTTTGTCGATCCATAATTCCGGTGCGTACTGCGTGATCGTCTTGAGGCCGTTGACGGCGAGCGTCTTACCGTTGAGGTCGCGCGCGGTTTTGGCCGGTGAGTCCTTCGGCACCATCAGCACCGACGTCGGAATGCTCGCCGTGTAGAGGCTGCCCGGCGCGAGCAGAGTGACCGGAACGTTGTGTTTGTAGGCGACCGCGATCGAGATCAGGTTCGAAAAGCCGACGTCGACCGCACCCGAAGCAACGGCCGCCAGAATCGCCGCGCCGCTCGGGATCGAATCGACCGTCGCGTCGATGCCGGCATCGCGGAAGTAGCCGAGGTCGTAGGCGTAATACGCTTCGGCGCCGGCGTCGAGCGGAATCGACGCGATGTGTAAGGGGTCGTTCGCGAGCGCGGCAAGCGGCGTTGCGGCGGCCGCGATGCCGGCTCCGAGGCCGGCCAGTGCGTTGCGACGGTTCATGCTTTGAGGCTCCTTAGTGCGGCCGCAACGCGGTCCGGGGTGAACGGGACTTCGCGCAAACGAAGCCCGGTTGCATCGTGAATGGCGTTGCCGATGGCCGGCGCGATCACGACCGTGGTCGCTTCACCGGCGCCCAGCACCGGTTCGTGCGGCCGGTTGACGAGCACGATCGTTACGTCGGGAACTTCGCTGAAGCGGACGATCGGATAGCTGTGCCAATCGAGGCTCGTGACGCCGCTGGTGTTGAACGCCACGGCTTCTTTGAGCGTCCGGCTCGTTGCCTGGATGGCGTTGCCTTCGATCTGGTTGCGCAGACCGTTCGGGTTGACGATCAACCCGCAATCGTGCGCGATCGCCAAGCGCTCGACGCGCACGTTCCCGGTAGTGCGGTCGACGACGACGTCGGCGATAACGGCAACGTACGCTTCGGTGTTTTCGTAGCGCACGAACGAGAGCCCGCGACCGCGCGCGAGGCGTTCCGATCCGCTCACCCCGGCAGCGGAGGGCCGGGCTTGCCAGGAGCCGAGTTTTTCGATTGCGGCGAGCAGGTCGAGCGCGCGCGCGTCGTTGGCAAGATGCGCGCGGCGAAACGCCAGCGGATCGGTCTTGGCGGCCGTTGCCAACTCGTCCATGAACGATTCGTTAGCGAACGTGTTCTGCGTTCCGCCGAGGCCGCGCATGGCCGATGAGTGCAGCACGCCGTCGAGCAGGTTGTGCATCGTCACGCGGTAGTTGGGAATCTGGTAGTTGACCTTCGCATCGCGATCGCCGCCGACGAACGCGTTCTTCGGGGTCGGAATGTTGAGCAGCTTGCCGGCGAGCAGGTTGCCGGCTTCGCCTTGCGGGCGGGCCGAGTGCGAGGGCGACCACACGTCGCTGCGCCACGCGCTGATGCGCTGCTGCGTTGCGTCGAGAACGGCGCTCTGCGTGATGACCATCGCCGGACCCTTCGGATCCCAGCCATGCTCCTGGTCGCGCATCCACTGCACGCGCACGGGTGAGCCGACGGCTTGCGAGAGCAGCGCCGCGTCGGCGGCGGCATCGTCCGATCCGTTGTGGCCGTAACAGCCCGAACCTTCGGCGTATTTCACTTCCACCGCGTTGTTCGGCAACCCGAGCAGCATCGCGAGCGCGGAGCGCAATAAGAAGATGCCCTGCGTCGACGACCAGACCGTCGCCTTGCCGTCGCGCACGTCGGCGATCCCGCATGAGGGCCCGATCGAACCGTGCGTCTGGTACGGCCACACGTAGGTCGCGGTGAGCGCGTTGCTATCGAGTGCGGCGACGCTGCCGGTATCGACGACGGCCTTCTCGTTGACCAGCGGGACGGCACGCACCGCGGCGGCGAGATCGGTCACCGGCGCGAGCCCGCCGCCGCTCCAGGTCACTTTGAGTTTCCGCATCGCTCGGATCGCGGTCCACTCATCCGGCGCGACGATGCCGAGAAACGCGTCGCGTTTCACGACGCGCACGCCGTTCAATCCGCCGAGTGAGGATTCGTCGACGCTCACGAGCTTCGCGCCGATCGGCACGGGCCGGATGACGCGCCCGTGCAACATCCCGGGCACCCGCACGTTCTGCAGATAATCGAACGAGCCGAAGACTTTGGCCGGGAGATCGACGCGTGCGATCGGTTTTCCGACCACGCGATACGCGTCGGGATCCTTGACTTTGGTGGCCTTCGCGATCGTGCGATGGATGGCGCGGCCGCCGGCGAGTTCAGCGTAGCTCGCGCGCCGGGTCTCACCTGCGACGCGTACTTCGCCGCCGGCCGTAACGAGACGGTCGGTGCCGACGCCGAAATGCGCCGCCGCGAGATCCAGAACGGCGAGCCGTGCTTCGGCGGCAGCTTGGCGTACCGGAATCGCACCGGCGCTCAGCGATGCGCTGCCGGCGGTATAGCCTTGATCGGGCGTGGTGCTGGTATCGGCGGCGGCGACCGTAACGCTCGCGAACGGCACGTCGAGTTCGTCGGCAACGATTTGCGCGATAGCCGTTTGGATGCCCGTGCCGAGCTCGACTTTACCGAAGTGCACCGTCACCGTTCCGGAGCGGTTGATGGCGAGCCAATTATCGACGGTGTCGGGCACCGTTGCGCCGCCGACCGGATTCGTCTCGGGAACCGACGGCCCGGCCGGTTTCGTGGGCGAACTCTGGGCAAAGGCGATGCGCGGCATGCTGAACGCGATCACGATGCCGCCGCTGCGGGCGAGGAAGCTGCTGCGTACCGGCATCAGACGCGCTCCCCGGCGGCGCTCTTCACGGCGCGCACGATGCGCAGATGCGAGCCGCAGCGGCAGAGGTTGCCGTCGAGCGCTTGGCGGATCTGCGCGTCGCTCGGGTGGGGATGTTCGGCCAACAGCGCGGCCGAGGCCACGACCATGCCGGCGGTACAGTACCCGCATTGGGCTGCTTGCTCGGCAACGAACGCGCGCTGCACGGGGTGCGGGTGCGCGGGCGTGCCCAGGCCCTCGACGGTGGTGACCGGCGCATCCACCGCCGCCACCGGCACCACGCACGAGCGCAGGGCACGTCCCTTCACCATGACCGTGCACGCGCCGCACTGTCCGAGGCCGCAGCCGAATTTGGGGCCGTTCAACTCGAGTTCGTCGCGCAGGACGTAGAGCAACGGCGTATCAGGGGTTGCGCGCACGTCGTGCGCACGGCCGTTCACGGTGATTCTGATACTCAACTCATGCTCCAGGGACCGGAAGAAAGCTTCAGCCCGATATTAGCCCATCTCGCCCCCGTGAGCCTCTGCCGGCTCGTCGCGGGATGGTGCAACGTCTATAGGCGAAAAGGGGTCGAAGGGCCGGGGGAAAACTCCCTCCGGTCCACTTCGGTGGACGCCGTGGCTCGGTAGCTCAGTGGTAGAGCGGGGGACTCATAAGCCCTAGGTCGTAGGTTCAAATCCTACCCGAGTCAATTTTCTCGAGGTACCCTTATGTCGACGATCCCCTGCGATTTCTGCCCGCACCCGGTTGACCGGGCGCAAATGGAAGAAATCGAAATCTCACACTACGTTCCGGACAGTTCGGGGGACGATTTAGCCTACGCACGCACCTATTTCTTCGGCCATCCCGATTGCGTGCGCAAGTTCTATCGCGGCCTCGTCGATCACAAACTCGATTTGTTCAAGCACATCCCAACGTCGGCGCCCGCGCAAGGCCCCGAGGATAAAGGCGTAGCGTAGGCAATAANNGCTCCCGTGGCACAATTGGATAGCGCGTCGCCCTCCGAAGGCGAAGGTTGCCCGTTCGAGCCGGGCCGGGAGCACCATTTTACCGCCGATGACGAGTCGGGCATTCGCACGGCGATGATGTGCGCGGAACGCGCGGCGGCGGCCGGCGACGTTCCGATCGGCGCGTTGCTGCACGTCGACGGCTGGATGTTCGAAGGCTGGAACGAGAAAGAAGCGCGGCCGGATCCGACGGCGCACGCGGAGATGATCGTGCTGGCGCAAGCCGCGCGCGTTCTGGGGCGCTGGCGCATCGGCGGCACGCTCTACGTGACCAAGGAACCCTGTGCGATGTGTGCCGGTGCGATCGCCGCCGCGCGCATCGAACGCTTGGTGTTCGGCTGCTCCGATCCCAAAGGCGGGGCCGCCGGCGGCGTCATCGATCTGCTCGCTTCGCCGGTGCTCAATCACCGGGTGGCCGTCACCAGCGGCGTCCTCGCCGATGAGACCTCCGCACAGCTACGGGCGTTTTTCGCGGCCCGCCGCTAAATTTTAGGAAAGGGGGAGATTCGAACTCCCGGTCCCCGCAAAGGGACTCCTGATTTCGAGTCAGGTGCAATCGACCACTCTGCCACCTTTCCAAATGGTCGACTCCCCTGATTCGCAGCACCCGCCGTTGGGCCTTTTTATTTGAGGCGCGCGTCCTGCGGGGAGTCGGGAAAGGTAAACGTGCTATAGGTCGCTTCGGTCGTGAAGGTCGTCTGCCCGATGTGGAACGGCGCGAAGATCGTTGCGCGGTAGCTCGCGTGCGAGATGACCCAATGGTTCGCCACGATCGTGTAGTCGACCGCGAAATCGGCCGCGGTGCCCGAGTAAGCGACGCGCGTCGGCAGGTTGGTTGCCGTGTCGACGTACACGTCCTTCAGATAAAACGTCGAGCTGTTGTCGCGCGTGAGGGCCGGCAGCGGCTGCATCACGATGTGCGCGATGCGGCCGTTCGAGTCGGGTGCATATTGCGCGTAGTAGTTGCGCAACGTGGTCACGACGACCGTTACCTCGGGATTCGACGGCACGGGATCGCTGTAGCGCAGCGGCTGCGGCGGCAGGCCCGCACCGGGCGAGAGCATCGTCACTGCCGTGAGCGGGTTATGCTGGCGGATCGGATCGCCGAGGTGGAAGTCGAGCTTAAAATAGCTTAATGCGTCGAACGTCGGCGGAACCGGAAACGCGCCGCCCAGCTGATTCTGCCCCTGCGGAAGGTCCTGCAGTACGGCGAGATTGTCGCGCGTCCGCGTTTCGACCGCGCGCACGATCCGCCGCGATTGCTTGAGCCCCGGCACTTCCACGTCGACATCGACGCGATAGGCAATGTAGGGCGGCTGCTGCTGCCATGCGGCGAAGGCGGCGTTCGCAACCGAGCGGAACTCGGCGTCGGCCGTCAGCACGGGAGGGCGAGGCGAGGTGCAGAAGGGGTGATGCGCATGAGTTTCCGTTCGCGCGATTTCTCATCCTTCGCGATCGGCGATGCGGTGACGTTCTCCAAGACGATCGGCGAAGCGGATATCGTGCTCTTCGCCGGTGTGAGCGGCGACATGTATCCGCTCCACGTCGACGCGGAGTATGCCAAGACCACCCGCTTCGGACAACGCGTGGCCCACGGAATGCTCTCGGCGAGCTTGTTGTCGACCGTCAGCGGCCTGATGCTCGGCACGCCCGGCGGGATCTACGTCGAACAGACGATCAAGTTCCACCGCCCGGTGTTCATCGGCGACACGCTGACCGCGCGTTCGGAGCTCGTCGCGCTCGACCCGGAGAAACGTCGCCTGCACTGCGCGACGACCATCGTCAATCAGCACGGCGAGCTGGTGATCGACGGAACGTCGGTCTTGCAGAAAGACGCCGATTGAGCAAGGCGAAAAAAGCCGCGGGTCCGCTCGCGGTCGCGGCCCTCGGCGTCGTATTCGGCGACATCGGGACGAGCCCGCTCTACACGCTGCAAACCTGCTTCACGACCGTGCACGCCAAGGCGACGCTCGAAAACGCGCTCGGCATCGTCTCCCTGCTCGTCTGGACGCTCGTGCTCGTCGTCTGCATTAAATACGTGACGGTGCTGATGCGCATCGACCACGACGGTGAGGGCGGCATCCTGGCGCTCTTGGCGCGCGCCGAGCCGCCGAAAATCCTCGGCGTCCCGATGCGCGCCGATTGGCTCGTGTGGGTGGTGGTGCTCGGCGGCGCAATGATCATCGGCGACGGTATGATCACGCCGGCGATCTCGGTGATCTCCGCCGTCGAGGGCTTGAGCGTGGCGACGACCGCCGCACAGCCATATATCGTTCCGCTCGCGGCCGGCATTTTGCTCGGCCTCTTTGCCGTGCAGTTTCGCGGCACGCAGAAGGTCGGGACGGTCTTCGGGCCCGTGATGATCCTCTGGTTCACCGCGATCGGCATCGCGGGTTTGGTCGCGATCGTCGGTCACCCGGCCATTCTCGCCGCGCTCAACCCGGCCCACGCGTTCTGGTTCGTCACGCACCACGGCGTCTTCGGCTTCCTGATTTTCGGCGCGATCATTCTCGGCATGACCGGTGCGGAAGCGCTCTATGCCGACATGTCGCACTTCGGCCGCATTCCGATCACGCTCGCGTGGTACGTGTTCGTTCTGCCGGCGCTCGTTCTCAACTACGTCGGCCAAGGTGCCGTAATCGCAGCCGATCCGCGGACGCTCAGCAACCCGTTTTACGCTCTGGCACCGGGCTGGGAGCTGCTGCCGATGGTCGCTCTGGCGACGGCGGCAACGGTGATCGCTTCGCAATCGCTGATCTCGGGCGCGTTCACGCTGACCGAGCAAGCGATCGCGCTGAACCTCTTCCCGCGCGTGCGCGTCATTCATACCTCCGAGGACGAACGCGGACAAGTGTTCGTTCCGCTCGTCAACGCGCTGCTCGGCATCGTTTGCATCCTGCTCGTCGTGACGTTCCAGAGCAGCGCGCGGCTGGCAGCGATGTTCGGCCTCGCGGTGTCGGCAACCATGCTCGCGACCGACATCGTGTTCTACGTCGTCGCGACGCGCGTCTTGCACTGGAAGCCGATCGCCGTGCTCCCGTTCACGATCGTGTTCGGCGTGCTCGATGCAACGTTCTTCGGCGCCGGATTGCCGAAGTTCTTGGAGGGTGCGTGGGTGCCGCTCGTGGTCGCCGCGCTCATCGCGATCATGGCGATCACGTGGCTCACCGGGCGGCGTGCGGTCGCGCGCGCGCTGCACGCCGGTCAGAAGCCGGTCGAAGACTTCATCGTGGAGTATGGCAACTCGACCGAACCGCCGAAGGGCACCGTGGTCTTTCTCACCGGCGATCCCACCGGCGTTCCGTTCGTCGAGAACCACCGCTGGCTGGGCCCGCTGATTGCCGCCGAACGCCTCGTACTGCTGACGATCGCGCCGGAGCCGATCCCCTACGTTGCGGCCGCGAACCGCGTCACCATCGAGCGAACCACGAGCCGCTTCGTGCGCGTGCGCGCGATCTTCGGCTACATGGAACGTCCGACGCTGGCGCCGATCCTCAAGCAGTGCGAAATCGAGAGCCTCGACCTCGAGAAGCCCGAGACGTCGTTCGTTTATGCGAACCCGCTCATCGTGCGCGCGCAGCAGGACGCGCTGCCGCGCTGGCAACGCGCGCTCTTCGCGTGGCTGCAGCGCAACTCGCGTTCGCTCGCGACCGAACTCGAGATCCCGGCCAACCGGCGCGTCGAACTGAGCGTCGAAGCGGCGGTATAGTGTTGATCCTAATACGCGCGTTGACGACGTTCGGGTTCGCCGCGGCACTCGCGTGCGTTGCGACGCCGGCCGGCGCGCAAATCTTCCCGCCGCCCACACCGTCGCCGGCGCCGTCCGCGTCGCCGACCGCCTCGCCGGCTCCGACACCGCGTCCGGGAACCGTCGGCGTCGCCGTCGACGCGCACATTACGTTTATCTCGCAGAACACGAGCGGTTTCGGTCAACTCGGGTTACCCGAAGCCCCGAACTTCATTGCCGGAACCTCACCCGCCGCGCCGCTCTCGCCTTACGACACGTTTTCGAGCGCGCCGATGACTCCCGGCAATGCGGGTGAATCGGCGCTCTATGTGACGCCGACGTATTACGGCTCGTTTCTCAACGTCAGTGCAACGTTCGGTTTGGGTTACGTTACCGGCAGCACCACCAACGCCGCGTACTGGGGCGAGTCGCTGCTGCCGACGCTCAATCCGCATCTTGGTTCGCAAATGCTCGGTTACGGCGTCACGTTTCCGACCGCACCGGGTCAGGACGACGGCAACGCCTTTGTGGCCTCGGTGCTGAGCGGCACGATCGCGACCAAAGACGGCAGCCTGCGCTTGCGTGGCGGCTGGTTCGATCTCGTGCAAAGCGATAGCTTCGTGTTCGCGCAGCCGGCGTACCAGAGCGCGATTCCCTCGCTCGCGGTGTTGCCGGCCGAATCCGCCGGCAACGGACCGCCGAATGCCGATTGGTGGGTACTCGCCGGCGGCGTGTATCCGCTGCACGGCGTCGACCTCGTCGGCGCGCACGGCTTGGCAACGCTGGAATTGACCGATGCGGAGTTGCCGTCGCTACCAGGTTCTGCCGCGCGTTTGACGCAGGGCTCACTGGTCGTCGATCACGGTGAGGGGACGCGCTATTCGGTCGACGTTTCGCACGTGTCGACGGGCGGCGCGCTCGTGCCGACGACGATCATGTTCGCCAGCGGCACGCCGGTCCTCACGTCGCAAGGATTGCTGCCGTTCGGTACGATAGGCGGACAGCGCGAAACGATCTATGGGTTGCGGGCGGCGTTCCATTTGTTCGGGTTGGCCGACGGCCTCGTCGAGTACGGACACTCCGTGTACGACGCGAACGGCGTCGCTCTACCCGGTACGGGACAACCCGGCAATTACTATCACGCCGGCATCACGAAGACGGTGCGCCGCGCGACGGCCTCGTTCGATCTCTACCGCAACGATCCGTACTACGCGACCGCCATCTTACCGTATGGTGCGCCGGAGAACGTCTGGTCGGTGGCGTGGTCGTGGCCCGGACAATGGCTGAAATCCAACTATCAGCTCATCAACAACTATCCGGTGAACGTCGATCGCCAAGGCTATCGCATCAAGTACCAGCTCAACGGCGGTCCGCTTGAACTGCACGCGTCGTACGCGAACTTCGGGCAGATCGCACCGATCACGATCGCGAACGCGCAGCAAACCGGATTCGTCGACGGCTTCTTTCTCCCGCAAGCCGACAACGCCGCAACGCTCGGGCGCCAGAACCAGTACGCGTTGCGGGCGGTCTGGCACGCCAAAATCGCTGACCTTACGGTCGACTGGACCGAAGACGCGATCCGGCGCGGTGCCGACCCCGGACACGGGATCGACTTCGTTTCTTACGTCACGCCGGAATACACGCTCTACGCTTCGCGTTCGCTCAGCCCGTTTGCGCTGGTGTCGCTAGGCTACGCGCAATATTTCATGACCGGCGAGTTTGCCAGCCTCATCCAAAATGTCAACTTCGGTCAACGGGAAGCCTTCGCCGGCGCTGAGCTGCGTGAATCGCGCCGCAGTTCGACGCTGATCACCCTCCGGCGCTCGGCCTTTGCCGGCTATGCGACCGTACCGGGCCTGCCGCCGCCGGATTTCACCAGTACGCTGCTGATCGTCGAGCAGCGCTTCAAGCTCTAGCGGTCCCACCGCCCCATTTGCTTAGAATGCGACGTAATAGCGCAGCCCATAAACGCCCGTGAATGCTCCACGTTTCGGGCGCCGGTGACGGCGAGGCCGCAGGGGTGGGGAGGGGCGCAGCCGTTTGTGCTACGGCCGGTGACGCCGTTGCGAGGACAAGTATAACGATCGCGCACTTCATTACATGGCGCTCGGTTCGTCTGCCGATGACGAAAAACTGCCTTAAGAAACCATAACGAATCGAAGCTGTAGTGCCCGGGCACTACGCTCGATATGGCCGCCTTGCGCATCGTCGTCGCGGAAGACGACCTCGCGATTCGCGAATTGCTCGTCCACCATTTGACGCGCGAAGGATTTCGCTGCACGGAAACGGGCGACGGGCCCTCGACGCTGCGCGCCATCCGGGCCGGCGCGGACCTGCTGCTGCTCGACGTGGGGCTCCCCGTCGTCGACGGCTTCGATATCGTGCGCACGCTGCGCCGCGAAGGCCGCGGGCTGCCGGTCGTGATGGTCACCGCGCGCGGCGATGAGGTCGATCGCGTGATCGGGCTCGAGCTCGGCGCCGACGACTACGTGAGCAAACCGTTCTCGCCGCGCGAGCTGATCGCGCGGGTACGGGCGCTCGCGCGGCGCGGCGGCATCGTCGTGGATGCAGCGCCCGTGCTCTTGCGCTTCGATCGGCTCGAAGTCGACGAGGCCGCGCGCGAGGTGCGCGTCGACGGCGTCGATATCGCGCTCAAACCGCGCGAGTTTGCGTTGATGCTGCAACTGGCGAGCAATCCCGGCGTGGCCTTCTCGCGCGCCGCACTATTGCAAGCCGTGTGGGGCTTCGATTTCGACGGCGACGAGCGCACGGTCGACGTGCACGTACGGCGCTTGCGCGCCAAACTCGAAGACGAGGCTTCGCTTCCGCGATTGGTGCAGACGATTCACGGCTTCGGCTACAAGTTTGCGCGTTGCTGAACTCGATACCCGTCTCGCCGCGGGCACGGCCGATGGCGTGCCGCTGCTGGTCTTCCGCTTACCGGCACTGGAACGTACGGCCTGGCGAAGGGGTTTGCGCGCCGCGCGATCGATCGAGCGGCGCGCGAGCGCGGCGTTTGCCGCCGCGACGGCGCGGGTGCTGCGCACCGAAGACCTCATCGCGCACGATCGCGGAAGCGATGCGTTTCTCGCGGCCCTGATCGCTCCGACTCGCGACGGCCACCGCTGGCCCGCGCCGGTGGACATTCGCAGCGCACTCGCGCGCATTGCGGCAACGATCGAGGCACGTACGGAGCTCGACGTCGATGCCGGCTGGACACGTTACGAGGTTCGGAGCGGTGCCGGAGCGGTGTCGGCGATTGGACCGGCGTTGGCGCGCGGCGCGCAGGAACGCGAACGCTACGCGTTCTTTTCGGCGCTCGGCCACGAGTTGCGCACGCCGCTGGCGTCGATTCGGGGTTATCTGGAAACGCTGCTGTGCGATGACGCCGACGAGTCGACGCGGCGCCGTTTCGTGCGCATCGCGCACGCGGAGTCGCTGCGGCTCACGCGCTTGATCGAGGGGATGTTCGAGGTCTCACTGCTCGATCTCTCGGGAACCTTCGGCCGCCCGGCGTTCGGCGCGCTCGACGTCGCGCTAGCCGGGGCCGCCGAAGCGAGTTGGGCTGTAGCCGCGCAACACGGGACCGAACTGCACGTTCCCCCGGCGGCACCGGCCGCGGTCGCGATCGATGCCGACCGGTTGATGCTGGTACTCATCAACTTGATCGCCAATGCCGTCAAGCACGGCCGGCGCGGCGGACGGGTCGACGTCGGGGTGGACTCCGGCTCGCCCCGTACCGTGACGATCGCGGTCGACGATGACGGTCCCGGCATCCGGGCGCGCGACCGCGAGCGCGTGTTTGCGCTCGGGGAGCGCGGGCCGACGCCGGCCGAGGGCTCCGGTATCGGCCTGGCGCTGGTGCGCATGATTCTCGAGCGCGCCGGCGGACGCGTGGAAATTCACGACAGCCCGCTCGGCGGAGCACGATTTGCCGTTACCGTTCCACGCGCGGCGAACTTGCCTGTTTAGCCGCAACGGCAAGGCGGAATAGAGCGTTATGCATACTATGGCGACGGATTTTCGAAGCGGCCGTGATTTTCCACGCCGTGCCCGCGAGGAAATCGGCGGCTTCCTTTGGCTGGCGCGGGTGTTCGACAAGGCCCGTGCCGCACAGGACGGTGCGATCCACGACTACGTCTATCCGTGTCCGATCGACCGGGGCGTGTTCGACCGTTGGGGTATCACGTCGCGGATGTTTGACGCGGCGCTGGATTCGTGCGACACGGACGACGAAATTCTCGCCTGGGTCCGCGCGCGGGTGAGCGACGCACGCCGGGACGACGCAAACCGCTGGCTCCTCGAGGATCGGTCGGCGAACCTCGACCGGCTGGACGTGGAAGAAGGCTTCGTCGCCGTCTAACGCGCCACGCGTCGTCGTGGCGCCGGATAAGTTCAAGGGCAGTGCTACCGCGCGCGAAGCCGGTGAGGCGATCGTCCTCGGCCTGCGGGAGGCGTGGGGCAACGGGTTCGCCGCGACGGTGATCCCGATGGCGGACGGCGGCGACGGTACCGTCGCCGCGTTCATCGACGGCGGTGCGAGCCCGCAGCGGGTGCGCACGGTCGACGCCCTGGGCGTGCCGATCGAGGCCGTCTATGCTCGGTCGGGCCCGACCGCGATCATCGAGATGGCCGCCGCGTCGGGCTTGGCGACGTTGACCGCCGCCCCGGCACCGCGCCTGGCCTCGACCTTCGGTACCGGGCTCATGATCTTCGATGCGCTCGACCACGGTGCAACGCACATCGTGCTCGGCATCGGGGGCTCGGCGACCACCGACGGCGGAGCGGGGGCCTTGGCGGCGCTGGGCGTACGCTTCCGCGATGCGGCGGGCAGCGTGCTGCTGCCGGCGCCCGCGAACCTCGCGTCGCTGGCGTCGATCGACCTCAGCGGGCTCGACCCGCGCATCGCGGCGACGACCATCGAGATCGCCTGCGACGTCGACAACCCGCTCTTGGGACCCGCCGGCGCGGCGGCCGTGTACGGGCCGCAGAAGGGCGCTACTCCGGCCGACGTGGCCTTCTTGGAGGGCGGGCTGACCCGTTTGGCCGGCATCGCAGCGGCCACGGTCCGCCGCGACCTCCGGGCGTTCCCCGGCGCCGGGGCAGCCGGCGGCCTCGGCTGGGGGCTGGCGATGTTCGCCGGCGCGCGGCTCGTGCGCGGATTCGACGTCGTCGCGAAGCTCACGGGGCTGGCGGATGCGCTGCGCGGGGCGGCCCTCTGCATAACGGGCGAGGGCCGCATCGACCGTCAGTCGCTCGACGGCAAGGTCGTCAGCGGCGTGGCCGGCCTCGCTGCGCTCGCGGATGTGGACGTGGTCGCGGTCGGCGGCAGCGTAGACCCGCTGGTCGTCCCCGAGCTCGCGGCGCGCGGGGTGACCTGCATCGCCGTCATCGACGATCCGGCCGAGCGCGAGCGCGCGATGCGCGAAGCGCCCGCGTTTATCCGCGCGGCAACGGCGCGCTGGGCTCGACTTCGTCCGGCGCCGATTTGAACTTCACGTAGGACGCGCGCTGCGCGATCTGCTGATCGATCACACCGATCACGACCGCGGCCAGTTTCTCCGGATCGTGTCGCACCGTTTCGGTTTCGCTGATGACGGCGGCGCGCACGGTTTGCACCTTCATGCGGTCGAGCCGCGTCTTGTCGACCACCACCGGAAGTTGCCGCTCTTCGGCATAAACGTCGAGCAGCTTCCGCGGTAGTTCGTCGTTCACGATCACGATATCGCATACGCGCGCCTTGGCGTTGCTTATCAACGCTTCAACGTGTTTAGCTGCCGTATAGTCGACGGTCTCGCCCGGCTGCGTCATGACGTTGCAGACGTAGATCTTCACCGCGTTCGAAGCTTCGATTTCTTGCGCGACGCCCTGCACGAGCAAGTTCGGCATGATCGAGGTATAGAGCGAACCCGGGCCGAGCACGATGGCGTCGGCATCACGGATCGCTTCGATCACTTCGGCGAGTGGTTCCGCGTGCGGCGGATCGAGGAAGACGTGGTCGATCGGCGCGGACGAACGCGAGATGGCCGACTCGCCTTCGACGAGCGTCCCGTCACTCAGTTTGGCGCAGAGTTGCGCGACGGCCAGCGTAGCGGGCAGCACGCGGCCTTTGATGTTCAGCACGCGGCTCGACACCTTGATCGCATCGTCGAAATTCCCGGTGATGCCGGTAAGCGCGGCGAGAAACAAGTTGCCGAACGAATGTCCGGTGAGCCCGTCGCCCTCGGTGAAGCGATACCGGAAGAGATCGGTGACCAGCGCTTCGTCATCGGCCAGCGCGACGAGACAGTTGCGGATATCGCCCGGCGGCAACACGCCGAGCTCTTTCTGGAGCCGGCCCGAACTGCCGCCGTCGTCGCTGACGGTAACGACGGCGGTGAGGTTCGCGGTGTGTTTCTTCAAGCCGCGCAGCAACGTCGAGAGGCCCGTGCCGCCGCCGATGGTAACGATCTTGTAGCCGCGTTTGAGCCGCGTTTCGAGCAGCGCGTCGATCATGCGCTCCGTGCCGTATGGCCGCACGGCGCTCACGATCGAGTTCAGCCAGCGCCAGATGCCGACGGCGACGAGAACGAAACCGAGAACGAGGAAAACGTACGAGAGATCGGCGGGCGGGAAGAAGTCCCCGACCATCCAGTCGACCAGCTCGTTGATCCCGACGTGCGCGCCCTCATCCGTGAGCCAGCGCGACGCGCCGTTGACGAATAGCACCGCACCGAAGACCGCGATGACGAGCCAGCGTTTGACGCCCAAGCCCGGCATGAACCAGCGCACGAAATCGATCGGCCGCTTCATCGCTGCAGGTCGCGCTCTTCGATCGCCGGCGCGTCTTCGCCCGTTTCGATCAGATGCCGCACCAAGCGCCGCGCTACGTACACCGAGCGGTGGCGTCCGCCGGTGCAGCCGATCGCAAAGGTGAGCTGCGACTTGCCCTCGGCGCGCGCGCGTGGCACGACGAAATCGACCAGCGCGAAGAGGCGGTCGAGAAAGGGTTCGAGGTCGCTCGACGTTTCGAGGTACGTGGCGACTTCCGCATCGTTGCCGTTGAGCGGGCGCAGTGCGAGCTGGTAGTGCGGGTTGGGCAGAAAGCGCACGTCGAACGTCCAGTCGGCGTCGAGCGGTACGCCGTACTTGAAGCCGAACGCGATGACGGTCGTGCGCGTGTGCCGCTGGCCATTGTTCACGAACGTCGACGCGATGTGCTCCTTGAGCGTCGCCTGCGTGAAATTCGTCGTATCCCAGAGGAAGTCGGCGCGGTCGCGCAGCGCCGCGAGCGTTGCCCGTTCGGCCGCGATCGCTTCGATCAACGTCGAGGCCGTGCCATGGAGCGGATGGCGGCGCCGCGTTTCGCTGTAGCGGCGGACGAGCGTCTCGTCATCGGCGTCGAGGAAGAGGACCTCGGGCTGGAGGCCGTCGTTGAGGAGCTGCTCGAGGGTCGTCGCGGCCTCGCCGAATGCGCCGCCGGACCGCACGTCGAAGGCTAGCGCAGCGGCATCGCGATCGCTGGCGCGAACCAGGTCGACGAATGCCGGAGCGAGCACCGGGGGCACATTGTCCAGGCACGCGAAGCCGAAATCCTCAAACGATTTCATGGCCTGGCTCTTGCCTGCACCTGAAAGCCCCGTTACGATGACGAGACGCCGCATATGCATGTCTTTTCGCCTGAACGAGCCAACGCCCTCATCCCGGTCCTCACGCCGCTCGTCGAGCAGCTGTGGGAGAAACGCCGCGAGCTTGCCATTCGTCTCCTCGAGAGCGATCCGGCACTGCGCGCCGCGCGGAACGTCCCCGGGCGCCGGCCGGCCCGGCGCTTCACCGACCTCAAGGCCGAGGTCGTGCACCTCATCAACCGGATCGAGGCCTACGGCTGCGTGGTGAAGGACATCGACCTGGGCTTACTCGACTTCCCGTCGATCCGGGAAGGCCGTCCGATCTACTTGTGCTGGAAAGCGGGCGAACCCCAACTCTCCCACTGGCACGGCACCGACGAGTCCTTCATGGACCGCAAACCCCTCGAGACCTAAAAGAAAGAGCCGCGACACCGCGGCTCTCTTTGTCTTATGTCATCCCGAGCGGAGCGCCACCTCGTCTTCGCTCGGTGCAGGCTCCGGGCGCGCAGTCGAGGGACTGCCCGAATCTCGCTACGCTGAGGCGGTTTCGGCCTTGATGAAATCCTCGGCGAGGCCCTGTAAGCGCACGTCGCCGAACTCGACCGTGTATGCGCCGGCGGCGAAATCGGTCACTTTGCCCAGTTCCGGAACCCCGGCCAATTGCGGGATCTTGGAGCGAATTTCGTCGGGCAGGCGCACCGCATCGCCGACTTCGAGCGCGGGCTGATCGAACAGCTTCTCGAGGTCGTCCATCAACACGTTGAGCGGGATGCCGTAGCCTTCGCTTACCTGCTCGATCGTCTCGGTTTCGCTAATCGCACAGTTGGAGCACCCGCCGAGATGAAAGCGTGCAAACACGCGGCGTGCGCCGGCATGCGTCTTGAACGCTTGCTCGACCGTGAGGTTTTTGTCGAAATGCGGCATGGTCTTCAGTTCGCTATAACGCCGCGGCGGCCCCGCCGGTTGCACCCATGAGGCTCTCGAGCTCGCGTCGCATTGCAAGCGTTTGCAGGGCATCCAGCGCCAGCCCGACGCGCTGGGCAAGTTCCGTTAAGAGGGCGTTTTCTTCGGGATCGTAGGCTTCGCCCGAACGCTTGGCTGCGAGGACCAGCGCGCCGACGAGTGTCGCGCGCACGAACATCGGGAACGCGATCTCGGCATTCAACCCGCTTCCCACTTCGCGCGGCAGCTGCGGCTGACGCGATGCCCGCAGCCGCACGAACAACGGATCGTCGGCGCTGACCTCGGGTGGCAAATCGGCGGTGTTGATGACGGAGGCACAGCCGAAGACGCCGTCGGCGATGAGGTAGATCGCCGCGTTTTCCGCATCGGCGCAGCGAAATACGGTATCGACCGTCCGCTCGAGCGCGACGTCCGGATCGGTGATGAAGTAGACATCGTTGGCAAAGTCCCGCAGCGTTGCGAGCGCGCGCTGGCGGTGACGGAAGAAGAGCCGGTCGATGATCCGCTCGATGCGGGCGTGTAAGCTGCGCAGCGAAAAGCCGAGACCGAGTGCCAGCGCGATCTCGACCGAACGGCTCGCGATGTGCGATGCATCGATGAACAGCTTGCCCAACAGGCGTTCGAGGAGGCCGAACGCGAGCACGATTATCGCCGAGAGGATCGTGAGCACGAGCGCGCGGCTGATCACGAAGCCGACGTCGACCGTGCGATGGCGCAGGATCGTGTAGGCGAGCCCGACCGGTGTCGCCACCAACGTCAAGGGAAGGAAACTGATCCACTCGTCCGTACGCCCCAACGCAACGGCCAGCACCGTTGCGGCGAGGGGCCCCGCGAAGCCGATGCCGATCGACCTGGCGACCCAGGACAACCGCTGCCGGTCGCTCGGCGAAGCGTCGCGCCCCGCCAGCGCGAACGCGCGGAACATCGCCAAGAAGTAGAGCATCGGCGACCATTCGACCAGCGTCGGCAGGGGTCCGAGATCCGGCAAGCCTACGGCGCTCTGGTCCCATACCTCGAGCGCCACCACGGCGGTGGTGGTTACCAGGGTGTACCAGGGATTAATCGCGCGCAGCCGGGCACGTTGACCGATCGGCGAGCCCCTGGGGAAGAGGCACGCGTACAGCAGCGCTTGCGAGAGGCTAAGGATCTCGAGCGGCGAGCGCAGCAGGCGCCAGAGAGCGAAGAGCGCATCCGGCAGCCATGCGCCGCCCGGCACCAGCGTTACGCCCATCAACACGAGGAACGTCACCAGCGCCCGCGCGGCCGCGTCGTCGGGGCGGCGCAACGCGACGAGCATCGCCACCAGCACCATTGCCAGCCGCACGACGTTGAAGATCTCGTACAGCACCAGGTCGCGCTGCGCGAGCGGAGTGACTTCGGTGGTCGTGGTGAACTGTTGCGCCGCGCGGGTGACGCTCCAGCGTTGGGTGAAGCCGGCGGGTTCGGCGCCGTAGCGCATGCGCAGCGGTAGAACGCCCGGCGGGACGATGATGTCGCCGGGAAGCAGGCCACCGTTTTCGGCCGGCGTTCCGTCGACCGCGGTAACTCGCAAGCGCGCGTAGCTGTGACCGTCGACCTGTGTCCACGTCACGTTTGGGGTCGTGTATGCGGCGACGTCGACCGCCTCGACCAGGACGAAGACGAGCGCGACGAGCGCACCCGCCAGCGCGAGAAAGCGCCACACCCCGGTCGGCATTGCCACGCGTTCGACGGGGAGCCTCCGAAATCGTGTGCGAAGTCCGCCTGTAAGCCGGATTCTGTTCCGCCAGGCGGTGGTCATCATCTCTCTGGGGCCGCCGTTACCGGAGACCTCGGTGCGATGGTGCTCGTTGGGCCGGGCCGGCCCCCGCGCGCGAGGCGCGGCATGCGAGCGATCTTGCTTCAGGTGGGGTTTACCGCGCGACCACGTCACCGTGGATCGCCGTGAGCTCTTACCTCACGATTTCACCGTTNNCTGTATGTTTCTGTGGCACTTTCCTTCGAGTCGCCCCGACAGGACGTTATCCTGCACCCTGCCCAATGAAGCCCGGACTTTCCTCGACGATCCCTATCGTCGCGATGACCCGGCGAACTTCGCGATTCGATGGTGGAGGCAAGGAGATTCGAACTCCTGACCCCT
>PLTN01000151.1:6720-6936 GCA_003164495.1 Vulcanimicrobiota bacterium | reverse complement strand
TCGACGACGTGCTGCAAGATTACGCCCCGGTCGTGAACGGGCTGCCGTTCGAGGAGAACGTCCTCGCGCTTACGCTCGCGCCGGGCGCGGCGGTCGGAGCGCCGCCGATCTTGCAATTGCCGGCGCCGTTCGCCCCGGTCGATGCGACGGCCGTGCCGTGCCGTCCGGGGCCGACGCTGCTAACGTTCACAATGACCGCGCGCACGGTCGCGCAGG
>PLTN01000151.1:6205-6620 GCA_003164495.1 Vulcanimicrobiota bacterium | reverse complement strand
CGGTGGTGTGGCGCCACGATGGTGAGCCGCTCGCGGCACTGCTTGCCGACATGTGGCTGCCGTCCGACAACCTCATCGCCGAAGAATTGTTGCGCGAAGTCGACGTCGCGGCGAACGCGCATGCCGGGACGCTCGAAGGCGGTCATGCGCTCGAGCAGACGTGGCTGCGCAGCATCGGCGTCGATCCGGCGACAGTCACGCTCGCCGACGGCAGCGGTCTCTCGCAGTACAACCGCTTCACGCCGCGCGCGCTCGTCGCGATCCTCACGCATGATTGGAACGGCCCCAATCGCCAGGCCGTGCTCGATGCGTTGCCCATGGCGGGCGTCCGCGGCGATCTGCGCGGCGCGATGCTCGGAACCGCGGCGGAGGGACACGTGATCGCGAAGACCGGCTCGATGTCGCACGTGCGCGG
>PLTN01000151.1:1748-6161 GCA_003164495.1 Vulcanimicrobiota bacterium | reverse complement strand
TAGGCCGGAACTTACCCGCGCGCCGGGAAACCTACTGGACAATGCTGCCCGAGTTGCTTGCTTGGTTCACCGGCAAGGACGTAAATAAGCGGAAATATCCGCGGAAACGCCGTCCCTACCGGGCAGCCTATAGCTTGGATGGGAAAACCCAAAAAGCGGCGATCGGGCTCGACCTGAGCGGTGGCGGCTGCTGCATTCTCACGCAAGAAAGCGTCGCGCAAAAAGAGTTCGAGCTGCGCGCGCAAATCGAGGAACGCCAAGTCCGGCTGCGCGCGAAAACCGTGTGGACCGACAACGTCACGCATCAGGGCCGCAAGGTCTGGCGTTACGGCATGCAGTTCACCGGCATTCCGGCAGACGACTGGGATGCGATCATCCGCTACACCACCGACAAGCCGGTCGGCGATTCCAACAAGGTGGCCGAGGATCTCACGAAGGTCCGGCTCACGCCCGACGATACCGCGCGGTTGTTGCCGCTCGCGCTGCAGACGCGGTTGCTGAACATGCTCGTGCAGCGCGGACGGCTCGCGCCGCTCGACGAACGCGCAACGCCGCTCGTGCAATACTTCTACTCCGGCATCACCAAGCACGAAGGGAAACCGATGCACCGCCTCATGATCCAATCGAAGGTTGCCAACCAGGACGGGCAGCCGGAATTGTTCGAGACGCAGTTCGTGTTCGATGACACCGGTGCGAATATCGGTATTCTGGTGGATCCGCCGAAGTCCGATACGCCGCCGGCGGCTTCGTAAGCTTCGTGAGCAAGACCGCCCTCATTACGGGGATCACCGGACAAGACGGATCGTACCTCGCCGAGTTGCTGCTCGGCGAAGGTTACCGCGTTGTCGGCATGACGCGCCGTACCTCGACCGACGTGCACGAGCGCATCCAGCACATCTTCGATGACATCGAGTTCGTGTCGGGCGATCTGCTCGATCAGAGTTCGATCACCTCGATCGTCGCATCGGTCAAGCCCGACGAAGTCTACAACCTGGCGGCGCAGTCGTTCGTGCCGACGTCGTGGGATCAGCCGGTGCTCACCGGAGAGTTCACGGCCCTCGGTGTCACGCGCGTGCTCGAAGCGATCCGCACCGTCAACCCGCGTATCCGCTTCTATCAGGCTTCGAGCTCGGAGATGTTCGGCAAGGTGCANNGAGTCCTACGATCTCTACGCGGTCAGCGGCATTCTGTTCAATCACGAATCGAGCCGGCGCGGCAAAGAGTTCGTGACGCGCAAGATCACCGACGGCGTCGCGCGCATCAAGCTGGGCCTGGCGAAAGAACTGCGACTGGGGAATCTCGAGGCCCGGCGCGATTGGGGCTTTGCCGGCGACTACGTTCGTGCGATGTGGTTGATGTTGCAGCAACAGGCNNGCGTTTGCCAACGTCGACCTCGATTGGGAACGCCACGTCGTCGTCGATCCGCGCTTCTACCGTCCGGCCGAAGTCGATCTGCTCGTCGGCGATGCGAGCAAGGCGCAACGCGTCCTCGGCTGGGAGGCTGAGACGTCGTTCGAACGGCTCGTTGAGACCATGGTGCAAGCGGATATGGAGCGCCTGCGGCCGTTCGCCGCAGTGTAGTCCATGCGCGTCCTCGTCACCGGAGCAACCGGCTTTGTCGGCCGGCATTTGCTCGTTGCATTACGCGCTGCCGGACACGAATCGATCGCGCTCGGCGGTCCGCACGATGCGCCGCCCGCAACCGGCGCGGATTTGCTCGACGCGGCTGCGATGCGCCGGGCCGTCGACGATGCGGCGCCCGACGCCATCGTGCACCTCGCGGGACAGGCTTTCGTGCCGCAGAGCATCGCCGATCCGTTGGGCACGCTGGCCGTTAACGCCGGCGGCACGGCGCACGTGCTCGAAGCGGCGCGCGGCTATCGCGATCGCGTGCAAAGACCACTGCGTGTGCTGGTGATCAGCAGCGCGGAAGTCTACGGCATTCAGCGGCCGGAGCGCATGCCGCTGGATGAAACGGCGGTCGTGCGGCCCGGCAATGCCTACGCGGCGAGCAAACTGGCCGCCGAGGCGTATGCGCTTGCCTGGCACCGCTCCTATGGTCTCGATTGTGTCGTGGCGCGGCCGTTCAACCACATCGGGCCCGGACAAGACCCGCGTTTCGTGGTCCCCTCATTTGCCAGGCAATTGGCAGATATCGCGGCCGGAGCACCGCCGTTGCTGCACGTCGGCAATCTCGAGGCGCAGCGCGACTTCCTCGATGTGCGCGACGTCGCGGCGGCCTACGTGCTGCTGCTTGCAAACGGACGTTCGGGCGAAGTGTTCAATATTAGTAGTGGCCGGCCGGTCGCCATTCGAGAGGTATTGCGGCAATTGATCACCATCGCCCGAGTTCCGGTTGAGATCCGAGAGGATCCGGAACGTATGCGTGCCTCCGATTTGCCGCTGCTCAGCGGTGATTCGGCGAAGCTGCGCGCCGAGACGGGCTGGGAGCCGCGTCTCACGCTGACCGAATCATTGCGTGATATCTACGCGGCGGCGCGCTTGTGAGCGAATCCACCGAGCTCGACGCGTTCGTTTTCGCGCGGCGCGGCGAACTGCTCGCCGTACCGGCTGTCGTGCTGGCGGCGTGTGGCCGTCCGAGTGCCTTTTCGATCGCCGTCGGGCTGCCGATCGCGTTTCTCGGTGAAGCCGTTCGCGCGTGGGCCGTCGGCTACTCCGGCGTGACGACGCGCGGCGATGCCGTCACCGCGCCGGCGCTCGTGACGAACGGGCCGTACGCCTACGTACGAAATCCGCTCTACGTGGGCAACTTCATCACGGCCCTTGGATTTGCGGTCGCCTTCACCGGCGAGAACAGCAGCGCCGTGCGAACGGCGCTCATCACCGGCGCGCTCGGCACGATGCTCGGCGTGTACAGCGTCGTCGTACCGCATGAAGAACGCTACTTGCGCTCGACGTTCGGCGCCGAGTTCGACGAATACGTCGCCGCCGTTCCGCGCGTGTTCCCGCGTACGGCTCCCGGCGGCAGTCAACAGGGCACCTACGATCCGGCGGTGATCGGAAGTGCCGAGTCGCGCACCTTCCTCACGTTCGGCGCGATGTGTGTCGCGCTCGCCTTCAAGGCGCTGAACAGATGAGCGCTCAGGGCCACGACCACGCGCACGATCACGATCATAGCGCCATCGGTAGCGGCCAACTGAAGATTGCGCTCGTCGCGACGGCTGCCGTCGCGATCTTGGAGCTTACCGGCGGTATCGCGGCGCACTCCCTCGCGTTGCTCTCGGATGCCGCGCACGTCACGATGGACGTCGTCGCGCTGATCATCGCGCTCGCCGCCAGCATTCAGTCGATGCGTCCGGCCAACGAGCGCCAGACGTTCGGATTTGCGCGGCTCGAAATTCTCGCCGGGCTCGGGAACAGCGCGCTCTTGCTCGCAGTGACGGTGCTGATCGTCGTCGAGGCGGTCAAGCGCTTCATGCAGCCGGAATTGCCCGAAGGCTCGCTCATGGTCATTATCGCGTCGATCGGCTTTGTGGTGAACCTCGGGATCGGCCTGATGCTGCTGCGTGCCAACCACGAATCGTTGAACCTGCGCGCGGCGCTGCTGCACGTCGGCGGCGACGCGCTCGGCGCGGTCGCAGTGGTGGCCGGCGGCCTCGTGATCCTCGCGACCGGCATGAGCTGGATCGACCCCGCGCTCTCGATCCTCGTCTCGGCGATCATCCTGATCGGCATCGTCAATGTCGCGCGCCAGGCGATGCACGTGCTGCTGGAGTCGGTCCCCGATCACGCGCGCTTGCCGCTCGTGCGCGAGAGCATCGGCAAGTGCGACGGCGTCGTGGCCGTTCACGATTTGCACGTCTGGACGATCGGCACGGGCTCGCACGCGCTCTCGGCGCACGTCGTGCTAAACGACCGCCGGTTGAGCGAGGCGACGGCGGTCCTCAAGCGGATCACCGGCGCCATGCACGACGATTTCGGCATCGCCCACGTGACCATCCAGTTCGAGTGCGAATCGTGCGCCGAAGACGACCGCGTGGTCTGCACCCAGGTTGACCCGCACGCGAGGGAGCCCGTTTCCACGTCCGGAACGTAAGGCTCCCCAAAACGTAAGGAGCGTCCCATGTCGACCGTCGTTCTCGCTACCGCCCGCACCCCGTTCGGCCGCCTCGGCGGCGCGCTCTCGTCGCTCTCGGCGACCACCCTCGGCGGCGACGCCATCCGCAACGCGGTCGCGCGGGCCGGGATCGACCCGGCCGAGATCGAGCACGTGATCATGGGCCAGGTGCTCCAAGGGGGCGCGGGCCAAGCGCCCGCCCGTCAGGCGATGTTCAAGGCCGGCTTGGCCAAGACGACGACCGCGGAGACGATCAACAAGGTCTGCGCGTCGGGGATGGTCGCGGTCGCGCACGCGGCCCGTCTGATCAACGGGGGCGACCACGACGTGGTGGT
>PLTN01000151.1:0-1693 GCA_003164495.1 Vulcanimicrobiota bacterium | reverse complement strand
AGTTCGCTTACCAGTCGCATGCGCGCGCACACGCCGCCCATGAGGCGGGGCATTTGGCGGCCGAGATCGCGCCGATTCGCGTCGCGACGAAAGCGAAGGGCAAGATCGTGGTCGACGCGCTGCCGGTGACGGCGCGCGAGCGCGTGCCGGTGGCGGCGGGCGGTAACGGCGCGTCGGTCTGGGGTCATGCTTCGGCGATGGTCGCCGATCCCAAGCGGTACGGTCCGTACGTCACCGGTGACGTTCCGGCGAACCTCGTGGATCGCGACGAACCCGTGCGTTCCGACGCGTCGATCGAAGCGCTGGCGAAACTCAAGCCGCTCGATAAAGACGGCACCGTTACGGCCGGCAACGCGCCGGGCGTGAACGACGGCGCGGCCGCACTCGTTCTCTCGAGCGCCGATTACGCAAAGCGCAACGGGCTCGAAGCGCTCGCCACGATCGAAGGTCATGCCGGGGCGGCCTGGGATCCGCCGTATCTTGCGCTCACGCCGGCGATGGCCACGCAGAAGCTGCTCGATCGCCTGAACCTCAAGACCTCCGACATTGCGGTGTGGGAATTCAACGAAGCCTTTGCGGCCGTCGCGCTTACTGCGGCGGGACGCCTGGGTCTCGATCCGACGACGATCAACGTGCAAGGCGGCGCGGTGGCGTTCGGCCATCCGCTCGGCGCATCGGGTGCGCGCGTGACGGCATCGCTCGTCCATCAGTTGCGCCGGCGCGGCGGCGGCCTCGGCATCGCCGCGATCTGCAGCGGCGGCGGTCAAGGCGACGCCATCCTCGTGCGCGTCGGATAACCGATGCGCTTAATGGTTGTCGGTGCCGGGCAGATGGGCGCCGGTATCGCTCAAGTCTTTGCCATGCACGGGCACGAGGTGCTGCTCAACGACGTCGATGAGGTGCGCATCAAGCGCGGCATCGACGGCATCGCCAAGCGCCTCCAGCGCGACGTGGAAAAGGGCCGCATGACGGCCGATGCGCGCGGCAAGGTGCTCGAGCACATCGACGCGCGTCCGCACTTCAAGGATCTCGACGTCGCGCTTGCGATCGAGGCCGCGACGGAAGACTTCGACACGAAGATCGACTTGTTTCACCGGCTCGATGAGAACACGGCGCCCGACACGATCCTTGCGAGCAACACGAGCTCGATCTCGATCACCTCGCTCGGCGCAACGACGAGCAAGCCCGAGCGCGTGATCGGGATGCACTTCATGAACCCGGTGCCGGTGATGATGCTGGTCGAGGTGATTCGCGGCATCGCGACGAGCGACGCGACTGCGCGCACCGTCGTCGAGCTGGCCTCCTCGCTCGGCAAGACGCCGGTGGAAGTGCGCGACTTCCCGGGTTTCATCGCCAACCGCATCCTGATGCCGATGATCAACGAAGCGATCTTCGCCGTATACGAGGGCGTGGCGTCGATCGACGCGATCGACACGGTGATGAAGCTCGGCATGAATCATCCGATGGGCCCGCTGACGCTGGCCGACTTCATCGGCCTCGATACATGCCTTGCGATCATGAACGTGCTCTACGACGGCTTCGGCGATTCGAAGTACCGCGCGTGTCCGTTGCTCAAGCAATACGTTGCCGCCGGCTGGCTCGGGAAGAAGTCGGGCCGGGGCTTCTACGACTATCGCGGAACGGTGACGGTTCCGGCAGCGGTGTGACGCCGTTCGAGCCGACGGACGACCAG
>PLTN01000139.1 GCA_003164495.1 Vulcanimicrobiota bacterium | reverse complement strand
CTGCGGGTGCCGCCTTGTGCTGTTGCACTGCGGGTGCCGCCTTGTGCTGTTGCGGCGTCGTGCTGCCGAGGGGGCGCGCAACGGCGCTGGTCGCGGGCCGCCCGTGATTCACCGACGAAAAGTTTGCACGGCTGGTCGCGGCGACGCGCTCGTGCTGGGTTTGGACGCTCGTAGGCGCGATGTGATTCCTGTCCTCGACCGCAAGTTGGCCTTGGGTCGGCTGCGCGGTGACGCCACCGCGTCCCCCGTTATAGCTGACACGGTTCGCGCTGTTGCGCACGCCGGAGCGGCTGCTATAAACATTGCGGATCCTGTTCCGGTCGATGTTGCTCACGGCGGTGTTATAGCGAAACTGATTGCCCTGCCATGAACCGCCGACGTAGCCGTTGCCGTAATAACCAAAGCCGTAGTTCACCCCGCCGTAGAAGCCGATCTGGGTGGCCCAGTAGCCACTGTGCCAGATGAAGTAGCCGTCATCCCAGCCCCAATAGCCGGGCGTCCACAGCAGCCCCGGCTGGGGAGCCGGCACCCACGTTCCGGGAACCCAGTAGTAGCCGTTGTCGTAAGCCCAATAGCCGGGGGACCAGATGTAGTTCTGCGTCGGACACGGGGGTTGTTCGTACACGGGAAGTGCCGGGGGGCCGAAGTAGACCGCGAGGCCGGCCGACATTTGTGCGCTCGCGACGATCGGAGTTGCCGCAAAAATCACGGCGAAGATTGCAAGAAGGACGAAGAATTTCGTCGGAATGGATGAGTGTCGCATGTTGCCTCCCCTCGCTCGGAGATGCTCCGAGCGACAGCCTTGAAAATCGCTAAAAGACCATCCCGTACGGGAGCGTACGCAGTAATCGTGAGCGTCTTGTGAAGGCGCCCTTCACATTGAGTGCTTTGCTGCTGGACGGTCAGTCGATCGGGAAGTAACGATAGACCATGACTTTCACCTGATCGAGTGCGAGGACAAACACCACGGTCGCCGCGAGTAATGAAGCGACAATGCCGGCCGGGAGCGGTTGCATGAAAATGCCAAAGGTGGCTAGTGTCGAGACCAGGGCGATGTCGCTAGCGGTGAAGACGATCATCAAACGGCTTGGACACGAGTTCCACAGCCGCCCACGCTCGCGCACGACATACATGACGCCTTGGCCGGCAAAGACGAGCATGATGAAGGTCAGGGTCTGGATTTGTCCGGCGTGCAAGCCGATACGAAACACGGCCAGGCTCAGGACTCCGATCAAGTACAGCAGTTTGAAGGCAGCGAGGGGGATCGCTGCAAATGTGAGATTGCGTAAGCGCCACACATTGGGATGTGGTGAGGGCGTTGCGTTGTCGGTCGTACGCGCCATGCTGGCGAAATCGTTGGCAAACATCGAGATCGCTTGCAGCATCGGCGTAAGAACAGCATGACCCGTCAGTAGGAGACCGGCGCCGAGCACAAGCAGCGTGGCGGTCTTGTTGATGAGGATCGTGAACGTGTAGGTGAGCACGCGTCGGAAAACGATCCGGCCTTCCTTAATCGCCGAGACGATGCCGGCGAGCCCCGGCGTGGTGAGCACCATTCCGGCCGCGGCCTTGGCGACATCGGTCGCGCTCGAGACCGCAATTCCCATCTGCGCTTGACGCAGGGCGGGGGCGTCGTTTGCTCCGTCTCCGCACATGCCGACGGCATGTCCGGCCTTCTGGAATGCGCGCACCAGAGCGAACTTGTCCTCGGGGAAGATGCCGGCGAAGACGGCAAATTCTTCCGGTGCAATACGATCGGGAATCTTGCCGGGCGGACAAGCTGCCCCTTGGAGGCCGATCGCCCGCGCCACCGTCGTCGCGGTCGCAATCGTGTCGCCCGTGACCATCACCGTTCGGACGCCCAAGGAGCCGAGTTCCTCGAGCAGAGTTGCGGAATCCGGCCGGGGCGAATCGCTCAGGGCGACAAAACCGACCAAGATCGCTTTTCCAGCCGGGCCAACCGTCACCCCTAACGTGCGATACCCTGCGCTTGAGAGTTTGAGTAATTCCACGGCCGCCGCCTCGGTCGAAGTGCCGAGTTTCTCGGGTGCGCCTTTCGTGATGGAAATCTCGTGACCGCTGAGATCAACTGCTTTTGCCTCGGCCTGTTTCGTCGTCGGATCAAACGGCGTGAAGCTGAGTACGCGGGGAAGAGCGCGCGCCGGCGTGGCCGCCTGTGCCGCTCGTTGGATCGCCATATCGACCGAGTCGCGGCCGTCGGAGGAACTGGCGAGGGCGGCAAAAGCCAAGACGTCAGCATCGCTCCATCCCGCAACTAATGGCCGCACGACGGCGACACCGAGTTCGTTGCTGGTGAGCGTCCCCGTTTTGTCTGCGCAGAGCACATCGATGGTCGCGGCTTCGTTCAATGCCGTGAGTCGGGTCAGCAAAACTCCCTTGGCTGCGAGCACTCGGGAACCCAGAGCTGCGGCGAGGGTGAACGTGGCCGGCAGCGCGACCGGAACGGCAGAAATTAAGGCGGTCAGGACGAGTAAAATGATTTGTGATGACGGTAGCCGGAGGACGAGAGCGTACGTCACGAGCCAGATGAGAATTGCTGCATTGAGGAACGTGAGGTTACGAACCAAGCCGAATACGGCTTTTTCCTCAGAGCTCTCGAAGTGCGCCACGCGGACCAGCTCTGCGGTGCGTCCAAAATACGTGGTTGCGCCTGTCGCCGTCACTAAGGCGATCGCTTCCCCGCGCCGAACTTGCGCGCCGGCATAGGTGACTGTTCCGGCGACCGCTTCGATGGGAATCGATTCGCCGGTGAGCATCGACTGGTCGACGAGTATCGAACCGGAAAGGATCTTGATATCGGCCGGCACGACGGTACCGAGCGAGAGCTGCACGACATCGCCCGGCACCAGAACTCGTGCAAGCACGTCGCTCCAATTGCCGTCACGACGCACGCGCGCTTTCAGCGGCAGGCTCTGTTTGAGTAATTCGAGCGCGGCCTTCGCCCGGCTCTCTTGAAAGGTCCCCAGTAAGACGTTGAAAACCAGCACGGCCGCGATCAGCCCCGCTGCAACGTACTCCTTCATCGCGATTTGGATGATGACGGCGATCTCGAGCATCCAGGGGACGGGCGCCCAGAAATGACGCACGATCCGCTGGAGAAGACCGTCTTGCTCCGTAGCGGCCTCGTTCGGTCCACGCTCCGCCAAGAGCCGCGCCGCTTCATCCGAGGTCAGGCCTTTCGCGTCGATCGCGGAATTAGCCAACGTCTAAGACCGCGTGCTCAAGAGCGACGCTCTCGCGCTCTTAATGATCGACGAAGTTGCTGGCTTCTTTCATCGTAGGATCGAGGCGGAGATCTTCGTGCGCGTACTTCTTGTCCTCGTGTCCGTCGTCGGTCTCAATTCGCACCACGACTTCGTGGGGATGAACCTCTTTGACCGTGCCTTCTTCGCGAGTCCCATCAATGTAGACCCGATCGCCGGCTTTTAACATCGCTGCTTCCTCTCGTACGATTCGCTCGTTGGCAGCTATTATACCCGAGCGCCCCCCGCCGCAAGCGTTCCAGACCCGAAACTCCCCCTCGTGGTCCACTTCTACGGCGCGATCGGATGTTGTGGAAAGTGCCGTCCCAAGGCGAGCGCTAGATCCGCGATTACCGACGCGACCGCCTCGGTCGGATCGCCGGATTGGAGTTGTTGCTGAAACGTACGGGCGAGCGCATCCCATGTTTCTTGGCCAAGAGCGTCGTGTGCGCCGACGTCGCCCACGATCGCAAATTCGCGCCGCGTTGGAACGACGAAGATGAGGACGCCGTTGCGTTGGGGCGTGCGCGTAAGGCCGCGCTTCACGAAAGCGCGTTCTGCTGTCCGTCGCACGGCTCCCCAAAAGTAGGGCGCGACCGAGACGTGGATCGGGGCGCTCGTGACGGCCTCCGCCTCCGCGATTGCCGTTCGAATCCGGGCCACGTCGACGAATCGGTGCAGTCTCACCATCGGCCCGACGCTCCGCCGCCGCCCGACCGCCCGCCCCCGCCCGAAAAACCACCTCCACCGGAGACGCCGCCCCCTCGACCGCCGACGATGTTGACGAGTAAATAGAGTGCGAGCCACGGACTGCGAGCGGCGACTGCCAATGCGATGAGCAGGAGGATGCCGATCGCGATCAGATCGATCGGGCTGAGGGGAGCCGGCGCGGCCTCGTCTCCGGATGGTTCAGCCCGCGCTCCTGGTGGGTTTCCCGCCAGCACGATAATCTGAGCGACACCTGCCGTTACCGCGCGGTCCGCCTCTCCCGCGCGCAATCCCGGCTCGATAGTGTTGCGCAGAATCTCCGCTGCGCGCGCGTCCGGAACCTTGGGCTCGAGACCGTACCCGACCTCGATGCGGACCGTATGGTCCCGCGGGAAGATGAAGAGCACGAGGCCGTCGTCGAGCCCCTTCCGCCCCACCTTCCAGCGCGCGAAGGCGCTGACGGCCCAGTCTTCGATCGGGACGCCACCGGTCGTCGGGGCGATGTACACCAGGATCTGATGACCGGTCCGGCGTTCATACGAACGCAGCTCGTCGTTGAGGCCGTCTGCAGTTTGCGGCGAGAGCAGGTCCGCCGAATCCGTGACCCAGGCAGTCGGCGGGGGTGGGATGGTTTGGCCGAGCGCCGGCGGGCTGGTTGCGAGCAAAGCGCCGAGAATAGCGAGGACGTGGACGGTCGCCCGCGCTGACCAGCGCATCAAATCAGAATCCGACCTTCGGCGGTGTCTGCGCCCCGGGTTGCGACTGGAAGTACGCCTTTTCGGCAAAGTGCGTGCCGAAGAAGCTCGCTACGATGACGGTCGGGAACGAATCGCGTGTCGCGTTGAAGGCTTGTGCCGCCTCGTTGTAGCGCATGCGCTCGACGGCGATGCGATTCTCGGCGCCTTCGAGCTGCGCTTGTAAGTCCGAGAAGTTTTGCGTTGCCTTGAGATCGGGATAGTTTTCGGAGACGGCGATCAGCCGTGAGAGCGCGCTCGTGAGGCCGTCTTGGGCCGCCGCATATTTCTGGAACGTCGTCGGGTCGTTGGGGACCGTCACTCCGCTCACGTTGACTTGGCCGACCTTGGCGCGCGCTTCGGCGACGGCGACATACGTGCTCTTCTCGAAGCTCGCGGCGCCTTTGACGGTAGCCACGAGGTTCGGGATCAGATCGGCTCGGCGTTGGTAGACGTTCTCGACCTGGGCCCACTGGGACTGGACAGCCTGGTCGAGCGTGACCAAGCGATTGTAGATCCCGGCAACGCTTCCGATTCCGATGACGACGATCAGAACGAAAACGCCGAGAACGGCCGCTCCAGCGGTGACAAACGGTCTAGCCTGCGATGGTGCGCCATTTTCCATGCTGCGATCCTCCTCTAACGAGATGAAGGGACGAAGAAGATGGTTTGAAGGTACCGTCGACAGTCGCCCGGCGCCGGGCGCGGAACAACTGAGGAGCAAATGTACGCAAATTTCGGTGCCGCGGTCGCCGGCAACATCGTAACCCTGCGCTTGTTCTTCCCCGATGCCGGCATCGATCCGACTCAATACCGGCGCGGCAGCGATCCGCGTATCCTCACCATCCGGGTCGGCGGTACGTTTCAGTCGAGGCTCGGTGCAATGGACTGGGATCTGACGGCGGCCCCAAGCATGACAAAGTGCCCGCATCCGAACGGCTGGGTGTATGTCGCCGAGTTGCCGGCGCTTCCAGCCGGTTTCTATGAGTACAAGTACTATGTCCAGTTTCAAAATGGAACCGCGCGCTGGTGCGGCGACCCCTGCACGAAGTACGGTGGAGCGCAGAATCAGAACGCGGCCTTCGTCGTAGGCGGCAGGAGTGGTGTCACGGCCGAGCTACAGCGCCGCCTGCCCCTAGCGGATCAGATTCTCTACGAACTGATGATCGACGACTTCACCGCCGGCTATCGTGGGGATCGGGCACCGATCGAAGCTCTGGCCGACAAGATCGGGCATCTCAAGGCGCTGGGCGTAACGTCCGTCGCTTTCATGCCGTGGACGGCCTGGCCGAATGACGCGTTCGGTTGGGGCTACAATCCGACGCTCTTTTTCTCCGTCGAGCACCGCTATGTGAACGACCCTGCAGCGCCGCTGGAGAAGCTGAACAAGCTGAAGGTGCTGATCAACACGCTCCATCAACAGGGCCTTCACGTGATCATGGACGGCGTCTTCAGTCATGTCGATACAACGAATGCCGAGCGTGGATTCCCCTATTACTGGCTCTACGAGGATCCCAACGACTCGCCTTTCATCGGCCCCTTCGTGAGCGCGGCGTTCGGAACACCCCTCGATTTCGCCAATGCGTGTACGAGCGAGTTCATTTACGACGTCTGTTCCTACTGGCTCGAACAATTTAGCGTCGATGGGATTCGCTTCGACTACGCCCTCGGCTTCTATAACGGCAATCCGAACCAGGGTATCAATCGGCTTGTACGTGATCTTCAGGCACGTTGCGTTGCGCTCGGGCGCAGCAACATTGCGTTCATCCTCGAGATGCTCACCGACAACCGGTTCGAAGCCATTCACGATACCGATACGATTGGCGCGAGTGGTTGCTGGTTCGATCCGTTGATGTACCAGAGTTTTGAGGTCGCTGAGAATCGTCCGGGGTCCGTTTCGCCGTTTTACCTGCGCTGTTTGAATGCGGGCAAGGACTTCGATCGCGATAAAGTACCGGTCACGTATTTGGAAAACCACGACAATTTCTCGATTACGAGCCACGCCGGCGGCCGCAGCCGGTGGTTCAAAGCCCAGCCGATCGTGATCGCGCTAATGACATGCTGCGGCGCACCGATGGTGCACAATGGTCAAGAGCTCGCTCAAGACCTCGCGGCGCAGGGGACTGAAATTCCGAGGCCGCTCGACTGGGCGCTCTCAACGGATCCCATCGGAACGATGCTCCGCGACGGTCTCCACGGAGCGTTGGCGAGAATTCGCTCACGGCATCGCGCGCTGCGAAGCCACAATTTCTATCCCGAGAGCTATTCTGAGTCATTGAACACCTTCAATTCCGAAGGTTACGGCATCGATGAGGCGCGACGCCTGGCCATCTACCATCGCTGGGGCGACGACGACGACGGAAATCTCGAGCGCTTCATCATCGCGATCAACTTCGGCGACGATGAGCAGAACGTCGATCTCCCATTTTCGGCAAACGGTGCCTGGACGGACCTTCTGAGCGGAACCAGTGTGACCGTCGCGAACTACATGCTGCCTCACCAGAAAGTGAGCAGTAACTGGGGCCTGGTCTACTGCAAGGTCGAGTCGTTCGACGAAGAGGCGAGCGCATCACGGAAGCCCGCAGACGGCGCCGCCAATGCATGATCTTCACAGAGGAGCTACATGAAGCATCTCATCGTCGTCGCTCATCCAGCCGAGGACAGCTTTACCATGGCGTTAGCGCGCGCCTATCGCAGCGAATTGGAGAAACTCGGGCACAGCCTGCAGGCATATGATCTTTATCGCATGGGGTTCAACCCGGTCCTGGCCGACTATGAACTTCTGCCGGTAAGCGCCGATCACCCAGCCAGCGCCGACGTTGTTCAGGCCCAAGAGGCCCTTCGCGCGTGTGATGTCCTGAGCATCATCTACCCGCTCTGGTGGCTGTCAATGCCCGCGATGATGAAAGGCTACATCGATCGGGTTTTTGCGCGCGGCTTCGCCTACGAGTCCCGCAACGGAGTAGTACACGGCCTTCTCTCCGGACGGCAATCCGTGCTTATCACGATTTCAGGAGCACCGTTGCCGGTGCTCATCAAGAGCGGCGACTGGAGTGCCGTGCAGGCACTTCAAGACGCACACATTCTCCGCGCGGCGGGCTTCGAGCTGCTCGAACATGTGCATTTCGATGAGGTTGCGCCGCACCTAGCGGAGACGACCGTTGAGCAGCACTTGGAACGGGTCCGGGCCTGCGCACGAGAACATTTTCATCGGATTAACGATTAAGCGTGCGCTTCCGCAACAGGCGTCCGCTCCGCGTCTTCGAGGAACGGATAGGTCGTGTACCCTTCTGCCCCGCCGCCGAAGAAACGACCGGCGTCCGGTTCGTTTAGGGGCGCGTTGCGGCGGAGGCGCTCGACTAAATCGGGGTTGGCGACGTAAGCTCGACCGAACGCGACGAGATCGGCGTAGCCTCGGGTCACCGCTTCCAGCGCCATCTCCCGGTCGTATCCGTTATTCACCATCCACGGGCCATCGAAGGCCCTACGGAGCCCAGGAAAATCGAAGCCTTGAAGATCACGTGGGCCTTGTGTTGCGCCTTCGATGACGTGGACATAAGCAAGTCCGAAACGGTCGAGCTCGTGGACGAAGGGAAAGAAGATGGCCGAAGGATCGCTATCGGAGATTCCATTTGCGGGGCTTACGGGCGCAATGCGTATTCCAATACGGCTCGCTCCAGCCGCGGCGGTGACCGCCTCAACGACTTGCAAGGGAAAGCGCATCCGATTCTTGACTGAACCGCCGTACTCGTCGCTGCGATGGTTCGTGCCGTCGCGCAGGAACTGATCGAGCAGGTAACCGTTCGCGGCATGAATCTCGACGCCGTCGAAACCAGCCGCAAGTGCGTTACGTGTCGCTTGCACGTAATCGCCGATGATCGCCGGCAACTCGCTTGCCTCAAGTGCACGCGGCGTGCCGACTTCAGCAAAGGTGCCGTCCTCGATGAACGTCCTTACGCCTTGTGGAGCAATGGCGGAAGGCGCCACCGGTAAGATCCCGCCCGGCTGCAATGACGGATGCGAGACTCGGCCGACGTGCCAAAGTTGCAGGAACATCGTGCCGCCGCGGGCATGGACCGCGTCCGTAACCAGCCGCCAGCCGGCAACCTGCTCGGCTGAATAGATGCCGGGCGTCCACGCGTAGCCCTTTCCAGTCGGTGAGATCTGTGTTGCTTCTGCAATGATCAGCCCGGCGCTCGCGCGCTGAGCATAATACACCGCGTTGAGCTCGTTGGGTGCATCAGTCCCCGGGGTCGCACGGTCGCGGGTAAGCGGGGCCATAACGATACGGTTGCGGAGGGGTATTCCACGCAGATCGAACGGCGTGAAGAGAATAGTTGGATCGAGCACCATAGTGTGACCGTTTCTTGAGCTTTGCGACCGCGACTGCCCAGCCTAGCGGTGCCGCGATGGAGAACCGATGAAGTTCTTCTTCCCACGATCTTCTCGTATGCGTCGTTTCTTTGGGCTCCAACGAGTACACGTCGAGAACCGCTGATTAACAGACGCCGGCGACCTGTTCGATGCCCAGCTCGCGCCGGCGGCCAAAGAAATCCGGAAGATCAGGCCGATCAAGGTGCCGACGGCCGCGGCTACTGATTATGCAGCGTCTTTTTTGGCTTGCGATACGGCGAGTATCTCCGCTTCTTCGACAATCCGCCGCACCATGTTCCCGAAGANNCGCATAGCCGAACAGACCACGCGGTCCGATCCCGATTTAAGACCGCCGACTTCGCAAAGGTAGGCAAGTAATGAGCCGCGTTGTGAACGGGCCCTTCCCACACGCTTCACCTCGCCTTCATCGCTAGCGTGCTAGGCTTGGCCCATGAAGGTGGGAGCATTTAAACGCATCACAGTCGCGGTCGACGGTTCTCCGGCGTCCGAGGCGGGCGTTCGCTGCGCGTTGAGCCTCGCCGGTGACGACACGACCCTGTTCTTTTGCCGTGTCGTCGACCCCGCATCGGCCGTCAGGGACATTCCGTTCAAGGCCCCGCTCTCGCCGGCCGAACTGCACGCCGCTGCCCGTGCCGCCTGTGAGGACGGCGTCCGCAAGGCCAATGCGCGCGGCGTGTCGGCAAACAGCGTTGTTGTTGAGGAACACCCGTCGCGCGGCATTCTCCGCTGTGCGCACGAACATCAATCGGATGCCATCGTCATGGGATCTCACGGTCGCACGGGAATCGCCCGAGCGGTCGTCGGCAGCACCGCCGAAGAGGTCATTCGCCTCAGCGACGTCCCGGTTGCCGTGGCCCACGCGGACGACATGTTGCGTGCGGGACCGATCGCGGTCGCTATCGATGCTTCTGACGCAGCCGATGCGGCGCTGACCATAGGTATCGAGCTCGCGCGGGCCGTCCCGTGCGAACTCCACTTGTTCCATGTCTTTGGGCGAGCCGATCTGAAGTACATCGATGCGCTGGGGCAAGATCACGCAGAGCGCGTCGAGCACGCCTCGCTCGAAGCAGCCGCGGTGCTCGAAGAAGCCGCCGACCGCGCCCGATCGAGCGGCGTCGCGTTCGAAAGCTCGATGCTGGAGGGTAACCCGGCGCAGGAACTGCTCGAGGCACTCGACCGCCACCAATGCGCGAGCGCCGTCGTCGGGACGCACAGCGCTTCCGAGCTCGATCGGCTACTCTTCGGTAGCGTGGCGTTCGCGCTGGTCGAGCGCGCCCGTGTCCCGATCTTCGTCGTACGCCAGGCCGAACGCGCCACCTCTTAATCATCTCGCGGGGCCCGCGATCGTTATCGCTTCAAGCGGTATGGCCAATGGCGGGCACGTCTTGCACCACCTGCATCGGCGACTCACCGACCCGGATGCGACGATCGTCTTCGCGGGGTTTCAGGTGGAGGGCGCTGCGGCGCTCGATTGTCGACGGCGCGAAGCAAGTTCGCATTTTCGGCGATCGATTGGCCGTGCTCGCGCAGATCGAGTATTTCGACGGATTTAGCGCGCATGCGGACCAATCGGAGCTCCTGCGTTGGCTCGCGACGCGAACGACCAAGCCGCGCTTCTATGCCGTCCATGGGGAACCGCCGGCGGCACAGGCACTCTGCGAAGCGGTTCACCAGCGCCTCGGGCTCGACACCCGTGTCGCAACGCGCGGCTTGACGATCGAACTCTAGCCGCGCTTGTTGTGCGTCCGTTCCGTTTTCGTTGCCGGCTTGCTCGTTGACTTGCTGTTTGGTCCGAACTCCTCGCGCAGCACGATCTTCGCGTCTTCGAGCACTTTGCGTTGCTTGGCGCTCAGCTTCTTGCCGGCACGGTTGATGTAGAAGGTCAGCATCGACATCGCCGACCGGTACGGTGACGATTTCCGGCGCTCGGACGCCTCGGCGTCATACTCGACGGCCCGGGCTATTTTCTGCGGGTCGCTTTGGGTGAACGTGTTGGGTTCAATGTCCATCGCATTGCTCGTCTGGTTCACGTGCGCGGACCATTTCTTCGCTTTCGTTGCGGCCATGACTCACCATTCCCCCGCTTTGTCTTTATGTCGCAATCTACGTGCGGGCGACTCTCTGGCTGATGATGTGGTCGAGCATGTGCTTCCAGTCGACCATGTCGTTCAGGAGGACGGTTCCGCGGATGGTCGGATCGGTTGCGCCGGCCTCGACGACTTCCGCAGCGACGTCCGCGGCAACATCAGAGCGCCCAGTGGTCCGGCCACTGTCGCGCCGATAAGGGGCACCAGTCGTTCAATCCGATACATCCGCAACATCNNAGGCCACGCAGATCCGCGGCCCGATTGAAGCGCGCGCGCCGCTGAAGTTCCAGCAAGAGAGCGTCGATGAACGCCTCTAAGATGGCGTCGGCGTCAGCTCCCGCGGCAACGTTTGGAAATCCATCCTTGCCGGCGCGCTCGTTCACAAGCCGAGCCGCACCGGTGTCGTCGATGAATATCCCGCGCACATCAATCAGCCATGCATTGAGCGACTCGCACGGCGAGGTTGCAAGGGTAATGTCGCCGGGATTCGAGCGCACCTCGAGATAGAAGCGCCCAGACCCGCTGCCCAATGCCTCCAGGGAGAGCGCCGTGGCCCCTGGCCGAGCATCGAACCCGGCATCGTCGAGCGCCGGGAGATACTCGATCGGCAACCCGGGGACGTCTTCGACAGTCGGGGTCCCCCGGAGCACGATCAGGAGCCCTATCCCAAGCGCCGACAGATCGGCCGCCGGCAGAAGTGCAAGACGCGCCGCAAGTTGTGCCCCGAGCGTGACGATCGCGCTGCGAGTGTACGCGATCGCGTCACCGCCTACCGTTGCGGCGAGCACCGCCGAGCGCAACTTGCCGGCAAGCCGGTGTTCCTGATCGGAGAACTGCATTACGCGCCGTGTTCTTGCTCGCACGCCTGACGCCTCGGAGAAGGTCCGGACCTGGAATTTCCACTAGTCTGCGTCGATGAGGTGCTATTTTCTGCGACACGGGCTGGCCGTTGAGGCAGACGACTGGAGCGGTTCGGACTTCGATCGTCCGCTCACCGGCGAAGGGCGAGCGCGGATGAGGCGTGCGGCGAAGGCGATTGCTGCATTGCGTCTGGAGATCGATGTCATCGTCACGAGTCCGCTCTTGCGCGCGAAGCAGACGGCCGCGATCGTCGCGAAAGAGTTGCAGCTCCATGATCGACTCGTTGAAGATGAGCGGCTGGGTGGAGAGTTCGGACCGGACCGCCTCGCCGATATTCTGGCGGAGCATCGCCGGGCGAACGCCGTCATGCTGGTCGGTCACGAACCCGGCATGAGCCGGACGATCGGTCATCTCGTGGGCGGAGCCGGCATCGAATTCAAGAAGGGCAGCCTCGCTTGCGTGAACGTACCCAACCCTTCGATCTTGCAGGGTGAGTTGGTCTGGCTCATGCCGGCGAAGGTTCTCGCTCTCAAAGGCGTAGGTTGAGATGGGTAACGGCGACTTGAGGCGCGCCGAATTTGAACTCGTGGAGCACAAGTTGCAAGACGTGGTGCGGCTATCGCAACGCGCGAAGGCGGTGAAGTGATGCGCAAGGGGCGGCGATTCCGTATATCGTGCACTTGCTCGCGGTAGCGAGCATCGCGACCTCCGGGGAGCTGATCGACCAGATGTTGTGAACGACCCGTCCTCGCAATTCGCGTACCGGTTAGTGCGCGGCGCGGAATCCGGCAAAAAGCCGCAGGCTGGATGCGGCTGCGCGCTGATGCTGTTGCTCGGCATTGGCGCCGCCCTTTTCGCCCTGATGCTTGCGGCGCACTGACGTCGCTGCGAGCAGCACAACGCACAGCCAGAGATCGAGGATGCTCTGAGCCCGTGTGAGTGCGATCGTGGCGACCAGCGCCAGAACGTCGAACGCGCAGACGGCCCACCATGCCGGCTGAAGGACGGGGTGATGGTTCGCACCCTCGAGCGGCAGGGGTTGCCAGCGCGAAACGCGATCGCGACGATCACCAGGCCGAGCGCAACGCCGAAAACTAGCGCAAGTGCTGGCTTAACCCGAGTACGCCAATTTCGAGCGTGCCACCGTACGATGGGCCTATTCATCGGACATTCACGTTCGGCGCACTAAAATGGTGGCAGGCGCAGCGCTGCAGTCAACGTGCGCTCGAGAGTGAGGTTCCAGCCATGGCGCTCCCGCGCCGCGTCGTCATGCTGTCGTTCGAAGGACCCGATCGGTATGCGTCGATCGGAGGCCTCTCAACGCGCGTATCGCAACTCGCCCGCGCCTTTGGTGGGCTGGGCTGCATCGTCGATTTGATCTTCGTTGGTGACCCGGCAGCGGCAGCGGTTGAGGCCTACGCTCCGAACGTAACTCTGCGCCGCTGGTCGCAGTGGATATCGGGCCACCACCCGCGTAACGCCTACGATGGCGAAGAGCAGAAGGTGCTCGATTGGGAGTCTAGCGTTCCCGGCTTCGTCGTCGACTCAATCGTCGCGCCAGCCGCTGCGATGGGCGAGCGGACGCTCGTCATCGCCGAAGAGTGGCAGACTGCTAATGTTGCGATCAGGATCGACCGGATTGCGCGGCTACGCGGCGTGCGTCACGCTTTCACCCTAATGTGGAACGCTAATGGTACCTATGGCTGGGACAAAGTCGACTGGTCGGCGCTGCGGGCAGCAGCGGCGATCACGACGGTCAGCAAACACATGAAAGGCGAGCTCAGGCGCATCGGGGTCTCCGCGCTGGTGATCCCAAACGGGATCGACACCGGGCTCCACGACGGTGCTGATCCGCGGCTTCTCGCTGAAATGAAACAGGCACTGGCCGGCCGGCCGACGCTCGTCAAAGTTGGCCACTTCGATCCCGACAAGGACTGGATGCAGGCGATCGACGCACTGGCCGAGCTGCACGCCGCCGGGATCAACGCGCGCCTAATCGTGCGCGGCAGGTACAACGAATCTGCCGAACGGGTATTCGCGCACGCATTCGAGCGGGGCCTCAGCGTCGAGCGGCTCGCCTACGAGGGCACCGACGGTCACAAAGTGATCGATGGGATCGCGCTCTCCGAAGCCCCGGTCCTCCACTTACGAGCGTACCTCGACGAGGAGACGCTCTCTGCGCTTTATGCCGCGGCCGACGCCGTGCTCGCCAACAGCGGCCGGGAGCCGTTCGGTTTGGTTGGGCTGGAAGTCATCGCCGCCGGCGGGATCGCCGTGTGTGGTGCAACCGGCGAGGAGTACGCGGAACCGTTCGTCAACGCCATCGTTTGCGATACGGCGGACGGACGCGAACTCGCGATCTACATATGTGCGCTCCTGGAGGATCCGAGCATTGCCGAGAAGATGCGCCGGGCGGGTGCTGAAACTGCCGAACGCTATTCGTGGCCTCACGCCCTCGCCGCCCTCGATCTGAAGATTCGGTACGTCGACGCGTTGACAAGCTGAGCAGCATTGCCACGGACCCTCACCGATGCTTCGACCCCAAAACGCAAGATTGACCCAGCGACGTGTAAAGCGCCACCGAGCTAGTGGCAAGGAGCTTGAAAAATGAGTACCGCCGTTCCGTCACGTCGCGCTCAACCGCTCACGATCGTCGGTTGGAATATGCTCGTCCTCCTAGCCGCGTCGCAGACGATCGCGTACATGGACCGGGTCAACCTCTCGGTCGCCGCACCGGTGCTCATCCGCAACTACCACTACACGCCCGCGTTACTGGGCTTTCTGTTTTCGATCTTCAATTGGGCGTTCACCATCGCGTTGCTGCCTTCGGGGCCGTTCGTCGATTGGGTACGCGCCCGCGTTGCCTACCCGATCGGTGTCGGACTCTGGTCACTTGCCACGATTGCGTGCGGTTTCTCGCTCGCGTTGGCACCACTGGCGTGGTGTCGAGCGCTCGTCGGCGTCGGCGAGGGGCCGATGATCCCTTCGGGACAGCAAATCATCGCAGAGACCCTTCCGCTCGAACGCCGTGCGCTCGCAATCGGAACGTTCTTCGCCGGCAACAAGATCGGTCTGGCGCTCGGAATCCCATTTGCGGCGGTGGTGTTGTCGACATGGGGACTACCCTGGGTCTTCTACATTACCGGCGCCCTCGGGTTTGTGTGGATCGCGTGGTTCCTGGTCTCCTATCACCAGGTGCCACCGACGGTAGAGGAGCCCGCGTCGATGCGAGCGATCCGCTGGAGCACGCTGCTGCGCTATCGCAATACCTGGGGCATCATGCTCGGCCAGGCGGGCTACCTCTATATCTACTACGTCTTCGCGACGTGGCTTCCGGGGTATCTCGTGCTCCAGCGACACATGTCGGTGCTCACCAGCGGCTGGATTGGGATGCTGCCTTTCCTGTTAGGCGTACTTGCCACGGTCGTCGGCGGTTGGGCCGCCGATGAGGTAGTCCGTGCGGGCGTGCGCGTGACGGTTGCCCGAAAGCTCTTTGCGGTCGGCGGGATGTTCCTCGCGACCGTCTTCACGCTACTGGGCGCGTTCGCCGCGGACACGTGGTTGGCGGTCACGCTGCTAACCTTATCGATCGTGAGCTTCAGCCTTGCGACCGGCTCCATTCAGTCGATGGCCGTCGATATCGCACCGCCGCATATCGTCTCGTCGCTCGTCTCGCTGCAGAACTTCGGCGGAAACGTCGGCGGCTCGTTTGCGCCGGTCATCACTGGCTTGTTGATCTCCAGCGTCGGCAGCTTCCAGCTTCCGTTGCTGGTCACCGCCGGCGTCGCGCTGGTCTTGGGATGCGGCTCCTACGGTCTGCTCGTCGGCGATCTCGATCATAAACTCGTGGCACCGACTGTGCAGCATCACGATATCGCGACGTGAGCCCGAGCCACGCTATGCCAAAGGTGCCCTGGGACCAGCCCCAGCCCAAACGTTGAACTCTCGTGCGACATGGGCTACCTTTTCCACGTACTTGGAAGCTCGATGCCGTGGTCGAATGAGACATCGCATAGGCGCGGCCGCATGGCAAAAGGGTTCGAATGCAAGCAGAGGAACGCGGCGGTTCGTCATCGCGCGCGGCCATGCTGCACGATTCATGAGCGTTAAAATCGCATACGAACTGCGCAATAAACGCGGTTAGCTCGTCGTGCGCGCGCGCCACGCAAATGGTGAGGCACCGCGAACGCAATCGATGACCAAAAGCGGATCGGCGGGCGGAGCATCACCGCGCCATCCGACGTGCCCCTCTGGACGCACCAGGACGAGTTTGCGGTCATAGGCCACGCGAACTTCGGGCTCGTCGCAGGCGACGACCGTCAGTGGAACACCGCGCTCTCGCGCTGCTTGTACCAGCGGTTCCGGGTCGGCTGCCGGATCGAGCTGGAGCAGCGTGAAAGCACGGCCGAAAAGATCGAGGGTTGAACGGCCGTCGCGCAGCCACACGTGCGGGGCGCGCGCGCCGGGGCGCGAGGTTTGCTCGTAGGAAGCGCTCTCCAGCGGCGGCCGCGGCGTCCCGTCATCCCAGCAGATCGGCGAATCGTCGTAGCGGTACCCGAGATGAATCCCGAGCGCGTTCCACACGGGCCGCATTGTCTCGGTGAATTGACGGCCGAATTCCTCGCGGAAGTGCGCGCCGGCCGGGGAGTCCTCACACAAGAGCGGCATCTTCCCCGGCGAGAGCATGCGCGCAAGGTTCTCACTCGATTCTTTCGCGTTGCGTTCGGCGACCGGGCGGCGTTCGATCGTATACGCATCAAGGAGCGACGGACCGCCCCATCCGCTCAGGGTGGCGTCGAGTTTCCACGACAGGTCGACGGCATCACCGATCCCGGTGTTTCCCCCGAAGCCACCGCTCGGCGACATCAGGTGCGCGGCATCGCCGGCGATGAATGCGCGTCCGGCGCCGAAACGGTCAGCGATGAGTTCGCTACGCGTCCAGTTCCTTATTGAAAGAATCTCGAAATCGAAATCGATCCCAACCGCTCGCTGGATCGCAGCACGTGCGTCCGCCATTATAGGTAAGACCGGGCTTGAGGCACTCTCCGCCCGCACTCGCAGGATCGACATGCGCCAGCGGTCCCAACCGTCGATCGCTTCGATGGTCGCCCACGCGCCTTCTTCCGGTGAAAGGATCGTGAACCGGTATGCGTGGCCTTTCTGGTACAACTGCACGAGATGTGCGGAACGGAAAATGATGTTCGTCGTGTGGGTCAGCACGCCCGGGCCTGAGGATTTGATGCCCAAGATTTTGGCGACCGTCGACTCCGGGCCGTCGCAGCCGACGAGATACGAAGCCTCGACTCGTTCGCGACTGCCGGAATCGAGATCGACCACCTCGGCAACGACGCCACGATCATCTTGCGTGAAGTCGACGAGTTCGTGGCGGTAACGAAGCTGGACGCCCGGGAGCGTTGCCACCCATGTTCGCAGGATTGGGTCGAACATGTCTTGCGGACAGCGCTCGGCTCGCTGTGGACTCTGCGGGGGCGGCGTCGTCTCGTTGCTCGATGGGAAAGGTTCGCGGCCGAGCTCGTATCCCATCAAGCTCGTCACGTATGCGTTGTCTTGCTGCCAGTCGCGATTGTACGTGCTCGCCTCGACCTTTGAGACGATGCCCCAGCGCCGGCAGAACTCCATCGTGCGCACGCTGACGAGGTCCATGTGCGCCTGATAGATCGAATCGGTTGAACTTTCGACTAGTTGTGAGGTGACGCCGCGCCAGGCAAGATCGCCCGCGAGTGCCAACCCTACGGGTCCACCACCGACGATCAATACCGAGGGTTTTTTCATCAGCCGGGAATTCTCTAGCCGGGCGTCATCGCCCGCAGGAACAACTGGCATGAGCGATTCCCGAAAGTCCATCATAGGGCATTTCGAACGCCTTGAGATCGCGCTTAGGCCAACGGATCTGGGTACCGCCCGTTGACCCGCGCATGTTCTGTATCGTGTCGGATCTCTTTGCCCAGGTGGAGTCGCACTTTTCCGATTCGCCAATAGCGACAAGCGCATAGGGGCATCGCCTGCCGTAGATCGAGTGTGAAGACCGAACCATACACGATTTCGGTGCATTCATCGCTCCTATGATGCGTTCGGCGCTCGAACTGTGTGCGTGCCTGTGTGCACGCAAAAGGCCTATCGTTGTGATAGGCCTTTTGTTTCTTGGCTCCCGAAGTTGGACTCGAACC
>PLTN01000146.1 GCA_003164495.1 Vulcanimicrobiota bacterium | reverse complement strand
ATCGTTGTCGCCCGCTTCGAACGCCATCTCGCCCGCGCGGAAAAAGTACCAGGCCCGTTGCTGCGCCGGCGCATCGAAGTTCGCGTTCTGGTAAGCGGACGTCGTCGCCAGGAGCGAACGCGCTTCGGCGAGGTGCCCCGTCAGCTCGAGGTAGCGCGAATCGACCACGCGCCAACCGTCGTCGCGCGACTTCTCCGGCACGGCGGCGAGCAGGTGTCCGGCCTGCGCGTACTGGCCGACTTCCATGTCGAGACTCGCCTCCCGCGGATACATCGACGGATCGCCGGAATCGTAGGACTCGATGTGCTTGGTGACCGCGATCGCGTCATAAAAGCGATGGAGCGTGAGGTCGATCGATGCCAGCTCGAGTTCGCCCGGCATATTGCCGGCGGGTTGTGCGATCAGGGATTGTTTGGCCGCGCGTTCGGCGCGCAGGACGTCATCGATGTCCATGCGCTCGCGGTAGCGCTGCAAGTACTGTTGGGCGAGGTTGTCGGGGCTGATCATGTCGCCCGGATGGTGCTCGTTCTCCGCCTTCTCCCAGTACGCGACGAGTTTGTCGCGCATTTCGTAGTCGGCGACCACCGGGGCCATCGTGGGCAATGCGGCCGCCGCGGCCACGTTGGCACTGCGTTCGATGTAGTGCGGCCAGAGGGCAGCGGCAACGACCGCGCCCAGCGCGATCGTCACCGCTGAAATTCCCGCAGGACCGGTTTTCCGCATCGCCGTCCTAGTGCGGAACGGCGAGGTAGGGGAAGGTTGCCGGCGGGGTTTGTGAGGCCCGCTGCGGAGTGTTGTCGTTGCTGATGCAGTTGTTCTCTTCGTTGTCTTCGGGTTGAAGTTTCAACGCCGGGAGCGTTCCGCCGAACACGGCACCGAGCGAGATCGCGATCACGTCATCCGTGATGGCGCGTCCGCCGAAGGTGCTCTTGGTTGCCGACGTGGCCCCGCCGGTTTCATTGCCGAGATAGGCTGCGCCGCCGGTTTGCGAGATGTCGGCCGTGATCCAGTTGGGATACAGCACGCCGGCAAGGGCCTTGCCGTAGTCGCTGCCGATCGTCGCATTCGGCGGACGGAGCGCATCGGTGAAGGATTGGATCTCGCCTTGCAGCGTGGTGTCGGCGTACGGTTCCGACGCGTTGGAGATTTGGTGATCGACGAACTTTTCGAACAGCTCTTTGACCGCGGGACGCGAGAGCAATTCGATTTGGACGTATTTTGGTCCGGCGGGCGATCCCGGAACCGGAACGCTGTTGACGCTGTTACCGCCGCCGCAGGCTGCGAGCCCGAAGCTGAGCGCGCCGATGGCCAGAACGTGGAGAGTGTGTTTCATCGTGGCGCTCCTATGACCCGGTCGACGAGTTGACCGTCGCCCATACGTGAAGGATGGAACTCGAGTAGCCGGCCGTCAGCAACGACCGCGGAACTTCGACGACGTAGGAGAGCACGTTGAACCCGCCGTTGATGTCGGCCAACGCGTTTTGCGGTGCCGCCGTGCTGCAGGCGTACGCACCCGCTCCCGTACCCGACATCGTACCGGCGGTGAAGCCGTTGAACGTCAGCGTGCCGGTCAGCGTGTCGCCCGTCCCCGGATCGCTCTGCGAGGTGTGGTTGGAGTAGTTGCGATCGCCGAGGAACTTGAAGAACGCGAAGAGGTCGAAGAAGAACGGATCGGCGCGCGGCCCTGCAAAGACTTGAATCCCGTTGGCGAGCGTGGCCGACGAGTTGTAGTTGACCGTTCCGCTGGCGGGGACGAACGTGTTGGACGTTCCGACTTCGTTGGGCTTCGCCGGGCCGTACAAGGTGACGACTTGGCTCGCGTTCGTGCCGCTGACGCCGAGCTGGATGACTTGATCTTCAACACCGCTCGTGCCGTGTGAAATCTTGAATTGCCACATCAGCGTCGGGTCAAAGAACTTTGCCGTGCCCATGCCGGCGGGAATCAGCGGCGAGACGTTCATCACGAACACCACGTTCGCCGCCTTGGCGGGTGAGGGGAACACGTACACGTCGGTGATGTCGGCCGAGGTGTTCGACCGCGTTGCGAGGTTGTAGGTGTCTTGGTGATCTGAGCCGCGAACGGAGTGGGTGCTGTACGCGAAGACCGCTATGACGAGCACGGCGATCGCGCAAAGTCCCCCGATCGCTCGTTGGATCGGTTTCATGTGTCCATCTCCTTGAGTGGTGGGTGAAGTTGGGACGTTCATGCGGCGGCCTTTGCCGGTAACGCATAACGGGTCGTCCGAACGATGATGAAGGCGGCGATGGCCGCGATGGAGAGCCCGGCGATGGGAACGGGCGAGGGCACAACGCCTTGGGCGACGAGCCCCTCGCCGATCATCACCGAACCGATGATCGAGATGGCGCCGCCGGTGACGAGCGGCGCGTAGCGCGCGAAGCGATCGAACTGCGGACGGCGCGTGAGCCACGCGGCACCGCGAACCACCGCCACGCCGAGCAGCGTGAGCGTGAGCGCGAGACCGATGCTGAACGCGACGATGAGGATGAGCCCCCAGCCGATGCGGTGGGTCGCGATCGCGGCCAGCAGCACGACGAACGCCGCGGGACACGGTGCAACGTTGCCGGTGCTCGCCGCGATCACGGCGCTGCGGAAGCTGATCGGCGCGGTGCCCGGGATAAGGTGCGAGTGCGCATGCACGGCTTCGCTGAAGCCACCATCGTCGTGGTGATGATGATCGTGGCCATGCGAGTGGCCGTGATCGTGATCGCCGTGCGCAACTTGTGTGCGGCGGCGGTCGATCTCGCGCGAAAGAGCGCGCGCTCCGAGGAAGGCGACGAACACGCCGGAGAGGAGCGCGATCCACGGATAGAGCGCTTCCGGCACGATGTACTGCGCGAGCGTCAAGACGATGACGCCGAACGCCAGCACCCCGATCGTGTGGGCCACCGTGAGTGCCGTCGCGAGGATCATCGCTTGCGGTACCGTCGCGCGGGCGCCGACGAGCGAGATCGCCAGCAGCGTCTTGCCGTGGCCCGGTTCGAGCGCATGCAGTGCACCGAGGCCGATCGCGAGCAAGAGTGCGCCGAGCAGCACGAGCGGATCGGAGAGATTGCGCGCCAGGACGTCGGAGAGGTCGTTCATGCGCGCGGCCGAGGCCACGCCGAAGAGCGGCTGGGTGGTCGTGTCGGCGACGATAAGCGCACCATTGGCAGCAACGGTCATCGCGACCGATGTGCGATCGCGCGGCGAACCGATCAACTCGTCGGGATAGACGAGCAGCTCGTGCGTCGGTTCACGCTGCGGAAGCACGACGACATCTTTCCAGCCGATGCGGCCGAGCAGCGTATTATCGTTGTACTCGATGCGTTGCGCGCCGGACTGCCGCGGCGCGGTGTAGTCGGCGGTGAAGTAAAGGATGGACAATCCGGCTGCGCCGGGGCGAAGCCGAACGCGGACGCCGGTGAACGTCAGCGCGGCCGGCTGACCCCCGACCGTGAGCACGAGATCCGACGCAATGTCCTTCGCATGTTGCACGGCCCACGCGTTGAGCACGGGCGGCGACGGCTTGCCGTGCGCGTCGAGGGAACGCAGCAGCGAGAACGTGGGGATCTCGGCGTCGTCGAGCACGTAGTGCACGTCGATCGAGGTGGGATGCACGGCAATGCGCGTGAGATGATTGCTCGTGAAGTTGCCGAGCGGATGAGCTTGCAGCGGTAAAGGTATGGCGAACAAGGCGACGATCACGATCGCCGCGAGCCGGAACATCCGCACCCGTTCTCCTTCAGTTCATGGAGTAAGCGATGTCATCCCGAGCGGAGCCCGTAGGGGCGTAGTCGAGGGACCGCCACACAGACGTAACGGAGCAAAGGTAACCTTGGATTGGGTGCCTTTGCTCCGTTCGCTGGTATCGGTTTAGCTGATGAAGCCGCTGTACGGTTGGGGTTGGCCGAGCGCGGTGGCGAGGATGCCGACGTGCATCGTCTCAACGCCGAGAATCGACGCTGCGGCCTTCGCGAGCGCCTTGTCTTGCAGCACCGGAAACACGCCGAGATAGGCGCTGGCTGCTTGCCGCTCGACGGACTGCGCGAACACGAGGATGTCTTTTTCGGTCTTCAGTGACGGGTAGACGAGCTTCACCGTCTCTTCGCTCGGCACGCCGCCGCCGGCTTTCACCGCGGCGATGAGTGCATCGCGATGCGCCATGTGGTCGGCCATGAAGCCTTTCGCGACGGCGAGCACGCCGGGCGAGAGAATTCCGAGCGATGCCGCATCGGCATAGGCCTTGATGCCGGCGCGCTCGAGTGGAATCGCCGAGTTCAGAACGGCGAGATCACCGGGCGTCGCGGCAACGGCCGCTTTTTGGAACGCGAGCATCAAGCTGCTCGCGGTAAGGGCGACGACGGGAGCGGCAGCAAGTAGACGGCCGCGCGTAAACGTAGACATTGTTTTTGTGAACCTTTCAGCTTTACTAGAACAACGGGCCGTTGCTCCGGCCATACAACGGACCGGCACCGAAAACGGATTGGGCTGCGGAACCTCGCCCGGCCGCCAAGCGTTTATGGGTTCATGAAGGCACGCGCGATCGCGACGCTGTCGGTCCTAGCTCTCGCCGCGGCGTTTGCGCCCCTAACCGCCCTGCCAGCGACCCCGCCGGCGATGAGCTACGACCTGAACGCGCGCGAGTACGACCCGACGACGGCCGGCGAGTACGATGGCCGCTTGCGATTGTCGATCTCAGCCGACGGCATCGTCTCGGGATCGTTCCTGAACACCGAGGGCCAAATCTACGAGGTCACCGGCGGCATGAAGGGCGACACGATCTGGCTGCTCATCGGCAACGGCAACCGCATCCAGAACCACTACTTCAACGGGACGCTCGTGGACGGGAAGCTGCTTGCTACGGCGCCGGGGAACGGTCTCCACACCTGGACCCTCGAGGGCAAACCGGCCAAGCACTGACGTAGGTCGACCCAGCGGGGCTAGATTTCTATCGCGCCGCTTCGGTCCAAGCACAAGTCGCGAAGCAAGCCCGCGAAGCCGGGCTTCTGCGTGCGGCGATCGGCGCGGCGCGAATCGTCCTCAACAGTTCTAGAAACGTGCCTGCGGCATTCACGCCGGCGATTCGGCTCGTTAAACGCGCCCGCTAGTTCATCGTTAATAGAAGTTTCCAAAATAGAAGTTTCCAAAGTATTGTAATGTGCCCCGAATGTACGGCGGTGAATCTCGAATACCGTGGCAGGGCGTCGGCTAGGCACAGGGCAACAGTCTCCACCTTGACCCCCTAGGGCAAACCGGCCAAGCACTGACTTAGGTCGACCCGGACTACCCCGGGGAGGGCAGCGAACCCGGCCGGTGAAGCAATCGCGTCGGCCTCCGGGCCACGCCGAGATAGCTCAGTCGGTAGAGCACAGGTCTGAAAAACCTGGTGTCGCCAGTTCGATTCTGGCTCTCGGCACCACTCTTGAAACCCTGATAAACATTACGTTTTTCGGGGTTTTTTCTTTCCAGACGAGGGCGCCTTTTTCGTCCGCGTACCCTCATTCGTACCACCAAACAGGACGTCGAGGCGGTCGGCAAGGGGCTTCTGAGCGGCCACCGGGAGCGTCAAATAGATGTCCGCCGTGGTCGCCGAGCTCGAATGTCCCAGTCGCTGCTGGAGGGCCGCGAGGTGCCGATCGCCGAGCAGGGTGGCCCCGCTATGCCGCAATTCGTGGAACGTCACTTTGGGTAGGCGAGCACGATACTGGCAACAGCCACATGCCTTACATGACTTAGGCGCATCGGGCGCTCGTCGGTTAGCCTCGGCCGGCTCGAGTCTCGCGCCGGTGGCATCCGTGTCGCGCCCGGCGTGCGGCTTGTGCCCACACGTGCATTCGTCGAGGACCGGGTAGAGCCACCGCTGGAGAACGTTCTGCCGGGATAACGGCTTACCGGCCGCAGACGGGAACACGAGTGCGTCGTCGGTTGCCGATCGGGGTTTGTGCCGCTGAAGGGCTCGCACGGCGACTTTCGGCAAGAGCACTACGCGCTCGCCAGCATCCGTTTTTGGTCGGTCGCCTATACGCGGGCGCCCCCGCTCATCATCCTGAAGCGTTCGACTAATCCGGACGGTGCGCATCGGTAGATCGACGTCGCCCCAAGTGAGTGCAAGCAGCTCGCCTTCGCGGATCTGCGTCAGCAACGCTAGTACGAATAGCGCCTCTCCAGGATGACCATCAAGTGCCGCGATGAACCGACGCGCCTGCTCCTGGTCGAGCACCGTCTTCTTCTCTGGCTGGTACGCCGGTGGATCGATCATGGCGGCGACATTGCGGGTGACCTTCTCCGTCTTTACCGCATAGGTCAACGCTGCGCGGAGGGTTGCATGAGCCTTTGCGATCGTCCGCGTACCAACGCCGCGCTTCGCTAAATCGCGGTAAAACTTTTCAAGATCGTCGGGCCGTAAAGATACAAGGGAACGGCTTCTGAGCCAAGGCGTCAAGTAGAGGCGAGCGGTGCGCTCGTATGTCCCAACCGTCGACGAAGCCTTGCGACCGCGTAGCGTCTCCAGCCAGTGTGTCAGAAAAGCTGATTCTGAGGTGCTTCTTGCCGGCGCAATACCGTCGGCGATCGACTGTTGAGCCTTGAGGAGCTTACCGCGCACTTCGTCGCGGGTCTTGCCATACAATGATCGCTGGAGGCGCTTCCCTTTCGAATCGTACCCAAGCGAAACGCGAGCTTCGAAGCCAACGACCCGAACCTTGCCATCTATTTTCCGCTTGCGCTCGCGGATCGTTCCCTCGCCGCGGGCCCGCCGAGGCTTACCGTCACTCATCGCTACTACCCAAGGCCGTCTTCACCCATGCCTGCCGCAGATCGCGCGCAAGTTCGGCAACAAGACCTCCGAGCTGCCAACTTACGCTCATTCCCTCATGTTTCTCGGGTCGGGAGCGGCCTCCATTCCCCAGCCGGGATGGTATCTGTCGCGACGAATCTGGCTCACATGGAGAAGGCGGAAACGATAGAGGCCCATGGCGAGCATGGGAAAGCGCGTCAACGATGCCATGAAATGGGGGGACCGTGAGTCAAACTAAACGTGCGGCCAATATCGCTGCGGCCGAGGAAGCGCACATCATCGAGCGATGTTTGATGCGGCCTCGTGCAGTTCGCGACGAGCACGGCATCCCGTTGACCACTACCTACCGTCTCTGTCACTCGGGTGTGTTCCGATTTCGACGGTTGCCGGGAGGCCGCGGAATGCTAATCTACCGCGCGAGTGTCGAGCAATTCTTGCGTGACGGACTCGCCGACTCCGACCGTAATTCCGCCGCTTAGTTCCGCGACGTCAAGTTAAAACGCACCCGCAAACTGGGTGCGTTTCTGATTCCTCGACCGTCCCCCAAGGACAACCGTATGTATAAGGCTATCGCGAACGCGTCGTCTCCGCAAGAGGCGGTGCCGTTCGTTTCGTTCGTAGACCGCATTCCGCCGAACAACCTCGAAGCGGAGATGGCGCTGCTCGGCTCGGTGCTGGTCGACAAAGAGATGATGGCGGCGGTCAGCGAGATCGTCCGCCCGAACGACTTCTACGCCTCGCTGCACGAAACGATTTATCTCGCGCTCTACGCGCTCTATGAAAGCGGGAAGCCGCTCGACAAGGTCGCGCTGGCCGAAGAGCTGCGCTCGCGCGGGATCCTCGACAAAGTGGGCGGGCTCGCCTATCTGTCGTCGCTGATGGATACGGTGCCGACGGCGGCGTCGGCGGAGTACTACGCCAAGATCATGCGCGAGAAGGCTTCGTTACGCGGCCTCATCCACGCCGGCACGCGAATCACCCAACTCGGCTACGAATCTGAAGACGACGTTCCGGCCGCGATCGACGAGGTCCAGCAGATCATCGCTGCGATCAGTAGCCGGGATCAAAACGGCAAAACGGGCGAACTCGAAACGGTCGACGCTGCGGAACTCCTGGCCGCCGACTACGCGGAGCCACGCTTCACCATTGAGCACCTCGTTGGCGAGCGCGGCATAACGCTCGTCTCATCGGACACGGGCGGAGGCAAGACCGCAACGCTGATTAACGCGTCGGTCGCACTCGCTCTCGGTGAACGGGTGGCTGGACGATTCGCAACGGTCGCGAGCGATCGTCCCGTGCTGTTCGTGAACGGCGAGATGGGCGGCGATTTGCTACAGCAATACCTGCACCAGGCCGTCGCGGCGTTCGCGGCACCGTTACTCGCGGGGCGCATCTACTTCGAGGGCGCGGGCGGCTTGGCGACGTTCCGCTTCCGGCCGGCTGACTGTGCACGGCTTGAGCGATTGGTCGAACGACTCGACCCGGTGCTGGTCATCTTCGACACGATGCGCGCGCTGTTCGAGGTGGACGAGAACGACGCCGGAGACGTCCGCCGTCCGTTTGCCTACCTTCGGCAATCCCAGCGACACCAGCGCGCCGCATTGACCGCAGAAGCTGCTGCCCTTGTCGATATTGCGATGGCAACAGCGCAGCTGCTCCGCGTCAGCTATGACCTCGGCCGCCGCTTCGTCGGCGCGTTTCTCTAGTTTCGTTACCAGTAGCCGCGTGATCGGCCGAACCGGATCAGGTTGCGGCTAGCCAACGCGGGCGTTGCACTTCGTCGGTCCAAGTTCAAAAATAAGGCGCTTTTCTTCGGCGTCGGGGATCGCAACGACACTTGTGACAAAGTGGGTTGGACTCTCCCGCGTGATGCACGGGTCATCCCCATTCAGGTGCTCCAAGAGCCGTTTGCGAAGATCATCGGCCTTTCCGATATAAACCCAGGCGTTCTCCTTAAACAGGCCATAAACGCCCTTCTGGTTGGAAGCAATCGAGCCGATTCCGGGGCGGTCAAACGACTTTGGGCCTTGCTGAGGGAACGGCATAGAACACCCCTCTCTAAGCGAGTCTCTAGCATACCAGAAATAGCCGCCGCCGGTAATCGAACGAGTATCGACCGAAGCCGATGAAGGCGGTTCCCTCGACTTCGCGATGCTTCGCATCGCTGCGTCGGGATAAGAGAGCTATTTGAGCTGCGTCAGCACATAGTCGGCGACGTCGTGCAGGTCGCGCTGCGAAAGGCGCCAGCGCGGCATGACCGGGTTGAGGCGCTCGCCGTCGTTGTCGACGCCGGTCGAGATCGCGCGCTCGAGGAGCGCGAGCGTATAGGGGTGCTTCTGCTGCGTGACCAGCGCCGCGTGGCGCAGATCCGCGCTCACCGCGCCGCCGGGGAGCTTCTTGCCGCCGGCCCCGTTCGCGCCGTGACAGGCAGCGCAGCTCGGAAAGAGCGCCGGCGGGCTGGCGGTGATCCGGGCGCCCGCCGAGTCGCGGCCGGTGAGGAAGATCGACCGCCCGTTCGCGATCGGCGACGAAGCGGCGTCGAGTCGCCCGCTCGTATGGAGCAGGCCGGCGACGAGGGCAAGGACGATGAAGGCGACCGTTCGCGTGGACATGCAGCGATTATAGCCGCAGGCCGCACCTTCGAAACGGCCGCCGAATGGTCTAAAGCAGCTCGATCAGCTCCGCGACGCTCATCTCGGCCGAGCGCAGGATCGACCGCAGCGTCCCCGGCGGGACCGTCTCGCCGGCGTGAACCGGGACCACGACGAGCCTCAATCGCTGAGACGGGCCGTAGCTGTTCCTAAGGTGTGCTGATACGTCGCCGCTGGATTCGGCGCGTCCTGGGGCTTTTATTTCGATTCGCTATCCGCACCATATTCGCGGATCTGCCGATGAGGTGCTACGCCGCAAGCCACGGAGGCTCGATACGTCTCGCGTGCTTCGCGAAGCTCAGCGAGCAACGCGGTTGCCTCCGCGACGACGCGATCGTAAAACACGCGCCTTTTCGTCGCCGGGTCCAGTGGGAATTCGATTCGACAAGGTTCTCGCGGCGGAATAATATGTTCAAGCTGCCATCCTTGCCGCATGTGCCATAGACAACGTCGCATTGGCCAATAAAGCTCGATGCGCGATAAGCGTGCTTAGCATAAAGCCAAAAGACTACTCGCGACGAGTCGGCTACGGTGGGTCCGAGTGCCCGACACGCCTAGTGTAACAACGATTTCGCGAGAGAGGCGCCAAGCATGGCGCCACCCGTCGCCAGAACTCCGCCAATTAGCACCTGAGGTAAGCTTCCCGGTGCGGCACCGGATATCACAATCGAGACGACGACGGCATACAGGCCATTGATGTAGCCGATCATCCGAATATCGATACGACTGTTGAGTGACGCGCGTGCCAATGCTACGCAGAGCCCTGCGAGGGTGAATGCTGCAACGGTCCGCAGCACTTCAAGGAATGGATTGTCAGGTAAGCTCCCGCCGTGTAGCGGCAGAGTGTGGCGACTGGCGAAGCCTAGAGCCACTACCGAAGCAAGGAATAGCCACAGGGTGCGCGGTCTTCGAACCCCCCGGACAATGGACTCGATGGTTCTCTGATGTAAAAGTTTCATTCGGGCGAAAGGTCGGTAGCGCATGCGGCCGATGCTGCATCCGGTCATGCAGATGATAGCTGCTATGCCAGAGGCCCGGCAGACGCCGTTCGGATTATCCGTACGGATTAAGGGTGCAAGCGCGAGCAACGCGGCCCAGCGCAGGTGCATTCGGTATGCACAAACTCGCCCTCGTCGGAATGCCGCGTCATCCCGCCTTGCAGATTCGTGACGTCGTGACTGTCCCGAGATCGCAAGAACGAGTCGACGATTCCGCGCTCTTCATCGTAGCGAACGATGAGATCGAAATCGCGGGGGTCGCTGGCGCGGGCCGTCCGCCGTCTGGCGTAGCTGAACCCAGCGTACGAGGAACTCTTTACGCGGCTGGCAACGCAAAGCGGAATGTATATCATGTTGGGGACGCATCCGGTGACGCAGGGAGGTGAGATGTTCAACGCCGCTCACCTCTTTACGCCGCACGGTCTGGTGTTTTGCCAGAAGAAAGTCCACCTGACGCCACTCGAAAAAGGCCAATTGCCACCGCTTACCCCGCACCGCGCGGGCGACCCTAAGCCGCTCTGGGGGGCGCGAGCGGGCCCAGGCGGCGCAGCACCGGCGCGGCGGTCACGCGGCGACCCCGACGATGGTGCCGAAGTGTTTCTCATCGATCATGAACCTCGGCGCACCGCCGGCGCGTCTCAGGATGATCGCGATCGCGCTCTTGGCGTTCGGGTGATCGTAGGACCAGCCGCGGAGGACGACGATCGCGGCGTCGACATCGCCGCCGGCGCTCTCGCACGCCTGGCGCATTAGGCTTGTCGTGGAGACGGTCGCCCACTTCTTCTGGGTGCGGGCAGCGCCGTGATATGCTGAGGTGGTCACTGGAAACTCAACCTTTCCGGTGGCAGGCCCGATCGGTGTTAGCGCACTGGTCGGGCCGTTGTCCTTGCACCCTCATCTGCACCCTCAATAAGTGGTATAAGTGGTGCGTATGGTGCATATTGTACGGGAAAAATACGGAGAAATCAATCACCTCGCATAAATTTCCAGGTCTGAAAAACCTGGTGTCGCCAGTTCGATTCTGGCTCTCGGCACCACATTCCACGCCCGTCCCGCCAGGGACCGGGCGTTTTTCTTATCACGGGAGCAACGAGTCTTGCTCGCGGTGGCCTCTCTCTTTGTAGAAGCCGTGCCCAGCGGGGAAGCGCTCGGGAGGGCGCTCTGAGCCGCGAGTTGTCGGCAGTGCTTATAACAAATCAGCGATCCAACGTCCACTGATTTGTAAATTCATTTCACTTCGAACTTCGGCTCGTTTGTTTCAACTTCGTCGAATGATCACACTAAGCCCGAATGTCCCGGATGAAGTCGAGAAAAATGATCTTAACCCGAATTCACCCGATGAATTGGGGGGGGAAGACATCTTAGCCGCAATCCGCCGAGCCCTGCCCCCTTCGCAGGTGTCCCGTTTCGGCCCCGCACGCGCCCACCGCGCGTTCCCCGTCGGTCCGGTAGCATTCTATCGCCCTGCCACACGCAACAGCAATCATGCGAGCGCGACGTAACCGCCGACGCGTGCGTGCCGATTGGGGCACCGGCGCGTTTTTCGTTTGTGTGTGACGGTGCAGGTACAATTAGTCCGAGTCGAGCGCATTCAGAAGCAGTTCGAAGCGCGCGTCGATTGCAGGAACAGGGATACTGCGACTACCCAGCGGGGTGCACCGCGCGAAAGTCCCGCTCTCGCCGCTCCATGTCTGCAGCAATACGCTCAAGAAGTGCCTTCCCGGTCGCAAGTGCAATGCGTTTACCCATGAGATTGTCGAGAACCGATCCAACTCTACCGAGCGGCGGTGAATACTCTCCGGTGAGCACGATTTCTGTTCGGCTGTCAGCCGCGATTCGAAAGCTTAAGTCGCCATGCAGGTCCGGCAACAGCGGGTTGCCGGCGGACCAGTGAAACTTGAGCCCACGATGCGATCGATTCCGCTCATTGACGTCTACGCTGTCTTCGAACCGAATACGAATGCGATGGCGTAGCGAGCCGGGAAGTGGCAAACCGAAGGTTCGTAGCGGCAGACGAACCATCGCGACCTCGTCATCATTGTCAGCGAACCGCTGCATGTAGCTGCTCACATATTCCGATGCGATCGAAAACGGGCAGTCGGCAACGATCACGGATTCGAACACCCTCATAGCGGTAAGCCGCCTCTCGACATTTTAAATGTCCAGTGAACCCAGCGTCCTTCAATGGCCTCGATTGTCATACATTGCGGAGCTTGTTAAACGGAAACGGAGTTACCTAAGTTTGCATGCCACTACACGTTGGATGACCGTCTCGATAAGCCCCTGGTTAATTTGAACCAGCGACTTTATCGAAGCCTCCAATCATTTTTGGAAGGCAAGGTCAACATTCGACTAGAGCCTGGACTTTATATCGGGAAGCAGTTGCTACCGGATGCCGTACAGGTTGCTGATTCGTGGTCGTTAGCGCACGTTGAGCCTCGATCTGAGCGTTATCAAGGCAAGATCACGCCAATTGGCGTCGTTACCGTCAGGCTGTGGCGAAATCGCTTCGTTTGGCCCGCAATCGCCCGCCCTGTTTAACGCAGAGTCCGTTCGAGAGGCTGTCTTTTCTGGGTCTGGGTTCTGGGCAGCGTTTTCAGTCTGCCTCAGTCGGGCTCTCCGGCACCGGTGCGCGGTTGTGGTGGCCTTCTTGGTGGCCTTCTTCGCCGAATTGGCGCGGCCAGCGACGAACTACGGCGAACGCTTCTTCATCGAGATAATCGTTAGACGGTATGGCTTTTTGATGCGCTGCGAACACTTGCGAACAGGGGCGCATAACCCCTCGGGTTGTTCTGAAAAACCTGGTGTCGCCAGTTCGATTCTGGCTCTCGGCACCACATTCAAGCGGGCCTTGAGGCTCAACGGACGGGCTCGCAAACATAGGTAAATATCAAGTTCAGTTCGGGGCAATCTCAGCGGTACCGCCAATGAGCGAGCGCTACGACTCGTCTTACACACGCGAGGCATTTTAAGTAAGGCGCACAATCAACCTCGACAATGTCCTGCGGCTGCTACCGCAATTCGGCTGACCCGCGGTTAGCGCGCGGCTGCGTCGCTAATGAGCTCCGTCGCCGGGAATGCCTTCTCGATGAGCTTGTATTTCGCCAAAGCATCAATGACCGGTTGAATGTCGGATGCGTTCACCGTCGTTCCCATTCGTTGCCGTTGCATGTGCGCAATAACCGAGGGATCCTGTTTCGTATACTGCGCTTCGTCAGCCACGGTCGCCTCGGGATGTGCTCGGGCGAAGGCCCCAGCGTCTGCCACAACCCGCGAGAATCGTTCGACAACCGAGCGGTTCTTCTCCACATAGCTTTGCATCGCTACCCAAACGCCGAGCGAGAATTGACGCCCAACCGCGTCGTAAACATGCGCGATCCTGCGGGCACCGTCGGCAATCGCAGCAGCGTACTGCGGATTGCTGAGCAGCGCTGCATCGACGCGGCCTTGCGCCAACGCAGCCTCGACCGCGTTGGCCGGCAATTCAAAGAAGTGCAGCGTCTTGGAGTCACCGCCGTTTTGGTCTACCCACGCCTGCATGGCGACCGTTCCCACCGACGCGAGGGCATTGGTGCTGATCGTCTTGCCGTTGAAATCGCTAGCCTTCCGCAACGGCGAAGACTTGGGGACCAGGAGACCGTTCGTATCTGCATCGACCCACAGGCCGCCGGGCGCGATGATCGTCAGCGGAACGCCACGCAAGTATCCCTGTACGATCCCGTCAAGACTGGAGAGGCCGACGTCAAGCGCGCCACCGACTACCGCAGCGGTAATGACATTGCCGCTCGCCATCATGCTCAACTCGAGCTGCAGCCGAGCTTTTTCGAACATGCCCGTACGTACCGCGTAGGCAACGGGCGCAAGAGAATCGATCGGGGTCACGCCCACGCGAATCGTTGTGAGCGAGCTTTGTGCGAGCGCGCGGGCGGCCGGCCAGGGCAGCATGGCGGCGGTGCCGAGCAGAGCAAGACTCGTAGCACGATTCATGCGAACGTCTACAGCAGCGCAACCGGTCCGCCCTTTAGAAACGCAGTTTATGACTACACTGACCGATGTCGATCCGATCACACTCGAAGTTATCCGTCATCGTGTCATTTTTCCATTGCTGATGAGATCCACGCAAACATGATTCGCACCGCCTTCAGTGCGCACACATGCCAGAGACGGCAAAACATGGCAATCCCAATTTGAAGACAACGCCGCTGCAGCGCCCGCGCCGGCCGGTCCGAGACGCCGGCAGGAGCCCTTTGCCGGACTAAAAACGAAATCCGACAACGGTTTTGCCATGGAGGAGATCGCGAATGACGCTCCGTCGCCGCGCGTTCATCAGCGGATTATCGTGCCTCGGGGCTGCGCCGGCGCTGTCGGGAGTCGCAGCAACAGCGATAACCGTTCGCGTTGGCTCGGTGCCGGTTGAGAGCTACATGCAGCCGTACTACGGCAACACCGCTCACATCTTCCAGAACGCCGGCATCGATCTCGAAATCACCGGGCTCGCAAACTCCGGCGCAATCGTGTCGGCGCTGCTGGGCGGCTCGCTCGATGTTGGAATCGGCAGTCCCACGGGCATCGGTCAGGCGAGGCTGCGCGGTGTCCCGCTGAAGATCTTCGCGCCGGGCGGCATGTACTCAGTCGATGCCCCGCCATCATCGCTGTTGATGGTCGCCAAGACGTCCCCGATCACCAAAGCCGGCGACTTGGTTGGAAAGACAATCGCAACCGACTTGCTCAAGAGTGGTCCCCAAATCGGCACGATCCTCTGGCTCGAGAAGAACGGCGTCGATGCCTCATCGGTGCGCTGGCTGGAACTCCCGTTCGTTTCGATGCAGGCCGCGCTCGAACGCGGTCAGATCGATGCGGCTACGATCATCGAACCCGCCCTCAGCCCCGCGAAGACAACATGCCGGGAGCTCTGCGATTTCAACGCCGCGATCGCGCCCCATTACTTCATTTCCGCGTGGTTCGCGACCGAGAGCTGGCTCAACGCCAATCTCGAGCTCGCACACACGCTTGCGCGCGCGGTGGTGTCGACATCGGTTTGGACGGCGCAGCATCCGGTGGAATCGGTCGCCGTGCTCGAACAATACTCCAAGCTCTCGCACGATACGCTCATCCACATGCCCCACACACCCTACGGGACGAAACTCGACCCGGCGATGATCGAGGCGCCGATCCAAGCCGCGTTCAAAACCGGCATGACGACCGGCACCGTGCCGGCAGCTGAGCTGATCGCGTCCGGCTTCAGCGCGTAATCGGCTTGACCAGTTCGTATGTGATTCGAGTCCCGCCGCGAGGAAACATATTTCAGCGCTACGTGCACTGACTGGCTCTACGACTATCCCCTTGTCACCCTAGCGAAGCGAAGGCGCGCAGTCGAAGAGCCGCAAACGCTTTGCAGATGCGTCGAGGTACTTTTCTCGCGTCCGCGGCCGCGCTGGCGGCGGCCGATGCGCCGGCCGTGGTGTGCGCCCAAGGACTGACCCCGCTCGTCGTCTCGCCCCTCACCGGGCCGACCGAAGCGAGCATGTACTATGCCATCCAGCAGGGCTGGTTCAAGACGGCTGGGCTCGATCTGCAAGTTGAGCCGCTCGCGAACGGCGGCAGCGGGATGTCCGCGGTCGTCGGTGGCAGCGTGCAGTTCGCGTTCGGGAACGTGATCTCACTCGCCGAGGCGCATCTCAACGGTATCCCGATCACGATCGTCGCGCCGGGCGCGCCCTACGACACGAACGATGCTTCGATCGAACTCCTCGTCGCCGGTCCCGCGCCGATCCACAGCGCCAAGGATCTCGTAGGCAAGACGATTGCGGTCCCATCGCTCCACGACCTGATCACGATCGCCGTCCAAGGCTGGCTCGACGCAAACGGCGCCGACTCCAACAGCGTCCACTTCATCGAGATCAAGCCGTCCCTGATGCCGTCGTCGCTCATGGCCGGCCGCGTCGACGCGATCACGATCTACGACCCGTTCGTCAGCGCGGCCAAGGATCAGGGTGCGCGGCTGCTCGGCAAGCCGCTCGACTCGATCGCCCCGCACTTCCTCGTCGCGGCGTGGTTCGCGCACCAGCCCTGGGCGGACAGCCACCGCGACCTCGTCAGCGCCTTCACCACAACAATTAACCGCGGAACGGCCTACGTCAACGCGCACCAGCAAGAAATACTGCCGATGATCGCCGGCTACACGCATATTCCGCTCGAGACCCTACGCAAGATGGCCTTCCCGCCGACACCTACGACGCTCTCGACCGCCATGATTCAGCCGGTCATCGACGTCGCCGCCAAGTACCACGCCATCCGCGCCGCCTTCCCGGCCAAAGAGCTCCTCTTCTTGTCACCTTGACCGCAGAGTCGAAGGGCGGCGTGCCGCCAGCGCGCCGGAAATAACGCGAAGCCTCTCGAACGGCGGCCGCATGAGCAATCGCAAGAGCATCGAGGTCGATGGGCTCCAGCATGGCGACAATCCCATTCCCGTGGCGTCGCGCGTCGGCAACGTCGTGATGACCGGCGGCGTTGGCGGCAGTGATCCCGTCACCGGCAAAGCACCGGATGACGAAGCCGAGCAGGTCGCGAACGCGTTCAAGAACGTCGAGCGCATCCTCGAGGCGGCGGGTGGGTCGATGAACGACGTGGTGAAGGTCAGCATCGCCGTCAAATCGTTGGCGCTGCGCGATGAGATCAACAAGCAATGGGTCGCGTATTTTCCGGAGGAGCGCTCGCGTCCGGCACGTCACGTGGTCCAGTACGACCACTTCCGCCGGAACGTGGTGATCCAGCTCGAGGCTTACGCGGTCGTCGGCTGATTGATCCGGCGAAAGGCTGTTCGACCTACTCTTGACCGTATATCCGTCCAGCCGGCGGCGGCGTCCCGATCGTTGCCGATCTGACGGGTTACATTGTATGGGTTTTTCATTCCTCAGTCCGCCGTCCGGCGAGCCTCTTCGCTCGGCCGAGGTCCCGTTCGTCCTAGGTTACGCACGATCGGCGACTTCGCGAGTTCGGTCCGATGGCTGCGACTCAGCCGAGGGCGCGAGCGCCCAGGCGGCGAGCAGGACGGCGAAGGATCCAAACGCGGCGATCAGCATTCCAGTCGTATCGTACACGCTCCGACCGGCACGATCATCCAACGATTGGAACACAACTGCAACGGATTGCTGTGCATCTGGCGAGACGGGCAAGCTACCGCGGGTACGCGGCTTCAGCGTGCTGCGAGAGATCGAGCCCCATCGCTTCCTCCGACTCGGTCACCCGCAAGGGGATAAAGAGGTTCACGACCTTCAGGCAGACATAGGTCATTCCGGAAGCGTAGACGCAGACGACCGTGGCTGCAAGCACTTCAAGCCCGAGCTGATGCGCGTTGCCGGCAAGCAGCCCATTGGCCGCGGCCGGGTTGACGAGCGTGGTTGCGAAGACGCCGGTGAGGATCACGCCGACGAACCCGGCGATGCCGTGGTAGGCCCACACGTCGAGCGCGTCGTCGTGTTGCATCCAATCACGCAGTTGAATCGCGCCGTAACAAGCGGCCGCGGCGATGAGCCCAATGAGGATCGCTGCCGTAGGCGTGACATAGCCGGCCGCGGGCGTGATGCCCACCAGCCCCGCGATCGATCCGCCCACTGCGCCGACCACGCTCGGCCGCCCGCGATGCCACCAGTGGATCGTTATCCACGTCAAGGCACCCATCGCCCCGGCAACGTTTGTTGTGACGAACGCGTTAACAGCGACGGCGTTCGCTGCAAGCGCGCTGCCTGCATTGAAGCCGAACCAGCCGAACCACAAGAGCGCACCGCCGAGAATCACCATCGGGACGTCGTGCGCCTCGACGTCCTCGCCCTGTTCGTGAAAGATGCGCCGGCCGAGGACGTAAGCCGCCACCAGCGCGGAGGAGCCCGATGCGATTTCGACCACCGTACCTCCCGCAAAATCGAGGACGCCGAGTTTCGCGAGCCACCCGCCGTGGCCCCACACCCAATGCGCGATCACATCGTAGACCACCGTGCTCCAAAGCAGACTGAACGCGACGAACGCCTTAAAGCGTTTGCGCTCCGCGAACGCCCCCGTAATCAGCGCCGGCGTGATCACGGCGAACATCATCTGAAACACCATGAAGGCCTCGTGCGGGATCGTCGGAGCGTAATCCGGATTGGGCGCTGCACCGACGCCCGTGAGCCCCGCCCAGGCGAAGCTGCCGATGATTCCCCAACCGTTGACGTCTGGCCCGAACGCGAGCGTATAGCCCCAGAGGATCCATTGCACGCTGACCAGGCAAAGCACGACAAAGCTGTGCATGACGGTGGAGAGGACGTTCTTTTGGCGGACGAGGCCGCCATAGAAGAATCCGAGCGCCGGCGTCATCAGCATCACTAGGGCGGCNNGTTGGACACGCCGCTTCGCATATGTCCAGCACCATTGCCGCCAAGTTGTGCAAATGCAGCATGCAAGAGAATCCGGGCGACGGCAACCTGTTCGTTTAGGCGCGGCCTACTGGGCGCGCTTTGACCTCTATTGACCCGATACGGCTTGACGGCGTTCGTGGACGAGGCGGACGGTGACGCCGGTATTGGCGGGGATCGTGATGTCGGTGCGGTCGTCTTTGGCGACGAGGTAGCCGCCGAAGGCACCGACGATGCCGCCGCCGCTCACGCCAAGCAGCGCTTTGCCGATGGCGTTACCGACGATCATGCCGACGAGCGCGCCGCCCACTTCTTTCGCGGCGTTGCTCTTCGTCTTGATCTGCATCGACACCACGATGCCGTCGATCGGCGCGGTCGAACCATCGGGCATTTGCAGGGTGTCGAAATGGAGCATGATCTGCGCGTTGCGTCCCGGGCCGGGATGCTGCACGTCGACGACGGTGCCCAACAGCGATGCGCCGTTGATCGAGCCGTTGGCCGCGGTGACGTTCGTGAGGTCGACCGGTTCGCCGACCGTTACGGTCTTCGAGTCGAGCGACGTTCCAAGAATGCCGGTGAACTCCATCCCTGGCTTCAGCGGCACCGGCGGCGGCTGAACGTAACCGTCATCGCTTTGCTGCGGCGGCGGCTGAACGAATGCACCTGCGTTTTGCGGCGGTCCTTGCGGCGCGAGCATCGGCGGGGCCGGCGCTGCAGGAGCGGCTGGCGGAGCCGGCGCGGCAGGGCCGGATATTGCAACATCGATGTGATTGGCCGCGAAGACCGAGCCTTGCGCGGCGCCGCCGATCGTGACGACCATTCCCGGCGCGAGTTGCGTGCCGCCCGGGTTGATGATGGTGTTCTGTTGGATCCGGACGCTGTCGACGAAGCCGCGGTCGTCGTTCAACTGCAGCCCGTTGTTGTTGTCGATCGATGCGATACTGCCGTGAATCGTCTCTTGATCGACCGGCGGCGGCGCCGGCGGCGCGGCTGGCGGAACGGCATACGAGGGAAGGGCCGGTGGCGCAGCTTGCGCGAGCGCCATGGCCGGCGTTAGGCCGAGCGCGAGCACGAGGGGCGCCACGATCAGTCGAGTGTTATACCAAGCTGCGGTCTTCACCATCGTTCCAGTTTCCCGGATTTAGCTCAAGAGCCGCTTGGACTTACCAAACCCTCATCTTCGCCTGCTTGCTGTTCACGCCACCTTAGCAGGCATGCGCAAACCGATGCGCTCCATCCGCGGCAGAATTTCCTCGCGCAGACGTTCGGTATCGGCGATGTAGTCGAACATCCCAACCGCGACCCCGTCGAGGCCGGCCTCGTGGAGCTGACGATACGTCTCGACGACGTCATCGTAGCTGCCCTTCACGAGGAACGTGCCAACCCCGCTGATGATGCGTTCCTTGAGCGCCGTGATGTCGGCGACTTCCATGGTCCGGCCGCGTAGCCAGTTCGGGAGCATCGTGTCCATATCGCTCCAATCACCCAGCTCGTACACCACGTGGTGGTAGTATTCGTCGGCTTCTTTGCGTGTCGGTCGGGCACAGAGATGGCTGCTGCCGTAAATCGGTACGTGCTCGCCGCTGGTGCTCGACGCGCGGGCCGCGCGCAGTTCTTCCTTCGCGTTGCGCATCTCGGTGATCGCGGTGAAGAGCGCGTCCGCATGCTGCATGCCGAACGCGCGGCCGCGATGCGAGTGACCGGCACTGATCAGCATCGGACGGTTGCCGCCGAACGGCTTCGGCTTTACAAGCACGTTTTTGAGGTTGAAGTATTCGCCCGAAAAATCGAACGGCTTCTTCTCGGTCCAAATCCGTTTTGCGATGGTCACCCACTCTTCGGTGTAATCGTAATCCTTATCGTGGTGACCCGACGGCACGCCGAACATCAGCCCGTCTTTGGGATGTGAGCCCGACACCATGTTGAGCCCGAAGCGGCCGCTGCCGATGTGATGCGCCGTCACGCATTGCTTCGCGCCGAACACCGGATTGACGTACGCCACGGACAGCGTGCCGAACGCCGCGATCCGCTTCGTCTCCGCCAGCAGACCGCACGCCCACGTTATCGTTTCGAAGGAACCGCCTTGATCGTCGCTCTCAGCCGGGTAGCCCCGCTGACCCTGCCAGCGCGAGAGCGGTAGCAAGAACTCGAGACCAGCTTCTTCGGCCATACGCGCGGCGGTGACGTTGTGTTCCCAAGTTGCGTCCCAAACCTCGCCGTTCAGATGCGCCATTCCGTTGTGCACGTTGAACGAAAAGAGCCCGAGTTCGAAAGGATTAGAACCAAAACGCCGCATGCGTCTGCATCAAGCGTTACGCTACGTGATTCCTGCCGCGCTCAATGTACGGTGGAATGTGAACGATTACTTCGAACGCGGCATATAACGCGAGACGAGGCTTGCCTCGGCGAGGTTGTGGCCTTTGATCCGCGCCATGAACTGCGCTTGCGTGAGGTTGGCTTGCAACGAGCCGACCGGAAGATCGAGCGCGAAGACCATCCAGAGGAAGTGATGCGATTTTGCATTCGGCTCGGCGCACGGACCGTGGTAGGCAAACGTGGAGCCGTTGTCGCCGTTGACGAGCAGGTTCGATTCGCCGTTGCCGGCGTTGCGCGGTAACTTGGTCACCGAGGCCGGGATGTCGTAGGCGATCCAGTGGGTGCCGCCGCGACCCGACGCGGCGTCGGGGTCGTCCATGATGACGGCGTAGGTTTTCGTCCCCTTCGGCGCGTGCGACCAGGTCAGCGCCGGCGAGACGTCCGCGCCGCCGCACGCCCACGGTCCGCGCGGGCTCTTCCCTTTGCCGGCGTTCGGGGCGCTCAGAAAGCCGTTGTCGGCAAAATCCGGCGAGCTCAAAACGAACATATCCGGATGATCGGCGGCGCGTACTGCCATGGGAACGAGCAGCAGGGCGAGGACGATAGCAAGCGCTTTCATATGTCGGCCTTCGTTCCAGCTTTGGCAGATTCTTACGGGGATGGGATTTATTTTCGCCGGAATCTTCCAAACGAGCGCGAAGGGCCGAAGCCCGGAGGGTCTTGTCTTGAACTATCGTTCGCTTCGCCGCGTTTTCGTTGCGGCTGCGGCCGTCGCCGCGCTCGTCATCCCGCTGCAAGCCGCGCCGAGCCGCGCGGCCGAGCCGTTCGAGATCAACGTCATCGTCTCGCTCACGGGTCCGTTCGCGTTCATCGGTCAGGCCGAAGCCGCGTCGGTCCGGGCGATCGAGACGATCGTGAACAAATCGGGCGGGATCAAGGGTCAGCAGATCAAGATGGTGATCCAGGACGACGCATCCAACCCCGCAACAGCCGTCCAGATCGCCAGCGGCATCATCGCGAAGAAACCCAACGTGATGTTGGGGCCGACGTACCTCGCCTCGTGTCTCGCGGTGCAGCCGCTCGTAACCGCGAACAACGGTCCGGTCACGTATTGCTTCGCGCCCACCTTGCATCCGGCCGCCGGCAGCTTTCTCTTCTCCGGCGGATCGTCGAGCAACGATCAAGCGAAGGCGCAGATGACGTTCCTCGAAGCCAAGGGCTGGAAGAACGCGGTGCTCATCGCATCCACCGACGCGACGGGGCAAGATACCGAAGGCCGCTGGGTCGATGAGTACAACTCCGGCAAGTACCCGGGGCTGAAGCTGCTCGATCGCGAGCACTTCGCGCCCAACGACACGAGCGTGGCCGCGCAAGTCGCGAAGATGAAATCGTTCAATCCCGACGTGATCATCGATGCCACGGTCGGGACGTCGACCGCGACGGTCTTGCGCGCTCTGAAAGATGCCGGCCTCGACGATCTGCCGGTGATGTCGAGTCTCGGCAACGTCATTCACGCGCAGATGGACCAGTACACCGCGATCCTGCCGAAAGAGATCTACTTCGTCGCGCCGGGCTTCATCTCGCGCGACATCACGCCGAAGGGTCCCGTGCGCGATGCGCAGCAGCTCTTCTACAAGGCCTTCAACGCGCAAGGCATCGATCCGGACGTCGGCAACAGCCAATCCTGGGATCCGACGCTCGTGATCATCGACGCGCTCAAACACGTCGGCACGAACGCGAGCTCAAAGCAAGTGCTCGACTACATCGAGAGCCTCAAACACTTCCCGGGTTCCGACGGGTATTACGACTACACCGACGGCAGCCAGCGCGGCATCGGCCTGGATGCCATCGTCGTGTGCCGCTGGGATCCGGCCAAGAAAACCTGGGTCGCCTCGAGCGAACCGGGCGGAAAACCGTTAAAGTAAGACGTGCGTGATTTCGATCTGATCGTGGTCGGCGCCGGGGTAGCCGGCGCCACCGCAGCGATGTTCGGCGGCCGGTTCGGCTTGCGCGTGGCGGTGGTGGAACAACTCGGACCCGGCGGTCAGATCATCAACGCCACCCGCATCGACAACATGCCCGGCTTCGCCGAAGGCATCGCGGGGATCGAACTCGGTCCGCTCTTCCACGAACAGGCCGATGCGGCCGGCGCGGAGTTCATCCTCGATACCGTCGAATCGCTCGCGGTCGACGGACCGCAGCGGCTGCTCACCTGCAGCGCGGAGACCCTGCGCGCGCGGGCCGTGATCGTTGCGGCCGGTTCGACGCTGCGCAACCTCGGCATTCCCGGTGAAGCGGAACTCGCCGGGCGCGGGGTCTCGCACTGCGCGTCATGCGATGGGCCCTTCTTCCGCGGCCGCCGCGTGTGCGTGATCGGCGGCGGCGACGCGGCGATCGACGAGGCGATCGTGCTGACGGAGTTCGCGGACCACGTCGTGGTGATGCATCGCGGGGCGGCGCTCAGCGCGCAGCAGAGGCTGATCGACCACGCCGCGGGCACCGGCAAGATCGAGATCCGCTTGTCGACGACGGTCGAAGAGATCTTCGGCAGCGACGCGGTTTCGGCCGTGCGGCTCCGGGACGTCGCAACCGGCGACGTGCACCAAGAACCGTTCGCCGGGGTCTTCGTTTTCGTCGGACTGGAACCGAACACGGCTTTTCTCGGCGGCCTCGTCGCGCTCGACGCCGCCGGTCACATCACGACCGATCTGATGATGCAGACCTCGCTCGACGGCGTCTTCGCCGCCGGTGATATCCGGGCGCACTCCGTGCGGCTGCTCGCGGCTGCCGCCGGCGACGGCGCAACCGCCGCGGTCGCCGCGTGGCGCTATTTGCAGCGGCTCAACGCATGATGCGATTCATCGTCATGTTCGTGCTCGCCGCGTTGCTGCCGGCGAGCGCGCTCGCGCAAACGACCCTGACGCCGACGCGCATCGCGATGCTGGGCTTCGCCGACGGCAGCGCCGAGCCGTTGTTCGCGCAAGGCGCCGGCATCTTCAAGAAATACGGCATCGACGCGACGGTCACGTCGTACAACGGCGGCGGTGCCGTCATCGCGGCCGTGGCGGGAGGCTCGCTCGAAGCGGGCTTCTCCAACATCACCTCCGCCGTGGCGGCAATTCAAAGCGGCATCCCGATCATCGTCATCGCGCCGGCCGACGAGGCCGTGAACGACCGCGAGAACGTTTCCCTCGTGAAGGCGCGCGGCAACACGAAGCTGCGCACCGG
>PLTN01000050.1:16425-22540 GCA_003164495.1 Vulcanimicrobiota bacterium | reverse complement strand
TGATGACGACTTCGGGTTTACCGACCGTCACTTTGACGTCGGAGCCGGGCTTCGAGACGTCGGCCGTCTTCGAAGCGGGATCGTACGAAACCGTCGCACCCATCTGTTCGAACATCGAGCGCAGCGGGACGAGGATTTCGTTGCCGCGCACGAGCGCAGCGAGAACGCGGTTTTGTTTCAGACGATCGGGTTTGGAATAGACGTGTTGATCGTTGAAGAGGATCGGCACTTCGCCGGACGGCGCGGTACCGAAGTCAGCGGGCGGCATCGACATTGCCTGCGCCACGGTTTTCGGGGTTGCGAGCGTTCCAATGTTTCCATTCGCAGCCGTCGTTTGCGCGGCGGAGACCGACGATAGCCCGAAGCCTACGGCAACGATTGCCGCAAGCACCCCGGTGCTCAGTCGTTTCAAATTTCTCTCCTGATAGTGATGTGGGGAAACTGAATATAGGACTTGCCCGTCCCGGACAACCGGTCGGACACGAGGATCGACGGTTTCCCGCCTCCCTACCGTGCTTGCCGGTACCCAAGAAATGGGCAGATCAATCGCTCCAGGGCTTAGCCCGGGGCATGCTCCTAAGGGCTACAACGTCACCGAGCACGGTAAAGGTTCCATAACCGTCGTCGCTTCAAGCGACGACTTGGCCGAGCCGCGCGCCCTAAGTGCGCCCGATAGTGGCCGGGGCAGCGCGCTCGGAGTTAACTGCCGAGCTTTTCCTCGAGGCGCTCTTTGAATTTCTCGCGGGTCGTGACGTAGCGCTCGTGGGTGCCGTCGGCGACCTTTTCGCGCTCGTCGAAGGTCGAGAAGGCAAATTCGACCCTCTTCCCGTCGACCTTGATGATCTCGACCTCGGTGCGCACGATCAAGCCGACCGGGGTCGCCGAGAGGTGGGCGATGTCCACGTGGGTCCCTAGGCTGATCTCGTTGGCGTCCATCAGCGGAGCCAAGCACTGCATCGAGGCATCCTCGACCAGCTGCAGCAGTTGCGGCGTGGAGAGGACGTCGACCCCGCGGTTCCCGGCCTTTTCGGCCGTCATCCATTCCTCAACTCGTGTCTGACTCTGGTAGGTCCGACCCACGTCGATCTTGTCGCGCATCCTCTCTCCCCTCTACGCGTTGCAACCTGACGAATCATTTTGCACATCCCTCCGGTAGGTGAGTTCGTGGTGCGTTGTTACGTGCCGGTCCAATCCCAGGTGTCTGAGGTAAAAGGAGTATCATGCTACGCAGTCAGCGCGCGCTGGTAGCCGCGGTGCTATGCGCCGTGGCCTTTACGGCATGCAGCCATGGGGGCGCTCCCCAGGCGGCGCCGCCGCTGGCGGTCGACGTCACCCAGGCGCAGCGGGAAGACATCGCGACGTATCTGTCGCTCGACGGACAGATCACGCCGCTGCAGCAGTCGACGCTCTCGACGCCGCAGTCCGGCACGGTCACGGCCGTCTATGCGAACGAGGGCCAGCGCGTGACGTCGGGCGAGCTGCTCGCAAAGCTGGACGACTCGACGCTGCGCGCGCAACTCGCGCAGCAGCAGGCGCTGGCGGCGCAGGCGGAGGCGGCGCTCAGCGGCCAGACGCTGCAGGGCAACGTCACGCCATCGCAAGCGCAATCGACGGTCGCGACCGCGAAGCAGCAAGTCGCGACCGCAAAGAGCAACCTCGCGACCGCGCAGGAAGCGCTGGTCAATGCGAAGCTGGTCAACGACGGCAATGAGACCCTCTACAAACAAGGCTACGTCGCGCAAACGACACTGACCGCATCGCGGGCCGCGTACGTCCAAGCGCAGCAGACCGTCAACAGCTCGCAGGCAGCGCTGCAGCAAGCCAACGTTGCGCTCGAGAACGCGAACGCGCAGGGCACGAATGCCGTTCCGATTCAGAATCAGGTCATTCTCGGTGCACGGGCGACGCTCAAATCGGCGCAAGCGCAAGTGAAGCTGCTCCAGACGCAGATCGCGCAGTCGTCCTTGTTCGCGCCCTTCGACGGGGTAATCACCCAGCGGTTGCTCGATCCGGGCGGTTTCGCCGGTCCGAATCAGCCGATCTTGCAGATCTCGCAAGTCGCGCACGTCTACGTCAACGTCAACGTCCCCGATAGCGACCTCGGCTACGTGCGCAAGGGCACGCCGGTAACGTTCACGTCGACCAGCGTGCCGGGCCGCACGTTTGCCGGATCGATCTACGACGTCAACGCAACGCCGACGAGCGGGACCCTGTCTTATCGCGCGCGCATGGTGATGGCGAATCCGGACGACGCTCTGCGCGGCGGCATGCTGGTCTCGGTCAGCGTGCGCAAGCAGTTCGCGCCCAACGCGATCGTCGTGCCGATTACGGCCGTCGTGCAGGGTGCGACGGGCGCTGCCGTGTACACGGTTGCGCCGATGCCTGTCCCGCCGGGCGGTCCGCCCGCAGGCGCAAAGCCGGGTGCTCCAGCCGGGGCCCCGACGTTTGCGCAGGCCAAGCTCGTGCCGGTCACGGTTGGACTACAGACCGACACGCAGGCACAAATCTCGAGCCCGCAGATTACGGCGGGTACGACGATCATCACGACGCGGCCGGACTCGCTTCAGGATAAGAGCACGGTCGCGTACTCGCCCAGCGGGGCCCCGAAAGGCACTCAGGGCCCGTAGGCCGATTCACCATAATGACTCGACCGACTTCATAGGAGCTGAACGAATCGATGGCATCACGCACGCTGGCGGCCCTGGCGCTGTTCGCGCTGACCGCTTCTCCGTGGGGAGCAATGCCGGCCGGGGCGCAGGCCAAGATGGCCGCGCCCTCGCCGACGCCGGCCCCGTACGGTTCCCCGCTCCCCGCGGGGATGTCCGGACCGGCTTCCTTGCCGTCACCGATCTCGAGCCTGCCGCCGGCGAGCCAGCCGGTGACGTTGCCCTATCCCGCTTACGGCACGCCGGTTCCCGGCGTGAACCGCGGCGTGCCGGCCGCCGGTATCCCACAGGTCGTCTCGCTCGATCAAGCCATCGCGATCGGCTTCGCGCGCTCGCCCTTGCTGGCGTCGGCGCGCGCCACGATCGAGATCGACAAGGCGCCGGTCGACCTCGCCAAGACGGCGGTTTTGCCGAACATCTCCGGCACGGCTTCGACCGCCCACGACTTCTCGCAAAACGCGTCTGACGGTCCGACGGCCCGTAACAACGGCGCGCAAATCGCGGCTAACAGTCTTTCCGTCGCGCTCAAGCAACTGATCTACGACGGCGGCAAAGTGGCCGCGCAGCTCCGGGCTGCCAAGGCGACGGAGAACGGCGCGCTGGCAACCTATAAACGGCAACTGCAGATCGTGGCGTACAACATCGCCAATGCGTACTATTCGGCCCTCTCCGCGCAGCGCGCGACGCAAATTGCGAACGAAACCGTCAAGCTCAATCAAGTCAACGCGGATCTCGTCTCGGCGCAAATTCAAGCGGGGACGACCGCGCGTTCGGATTTGCTGACGGCCGAACTGCCCGTTGCGCAAGCGCGCGTCACGCTGGTCAAGGATCAGGGCGCGGAGCTCTCCGCGCAAGCCGCTTTCGTCAACGCGATGGGTCTCGACGCCAACACCTACGTGCTGCCGCAAGATGACGGCAACGTGCTGGCCGGTGCCAGCGGCGCGCCGCAAGTCGCCGTGCCGACCTATCAAGTCGCGATCGCGCGCGCGTACATGTTGCGGCCGGACTTCACCGCCACCCAACTTGCGGTCTCGAGCGCGCAGGCGTCGCTCAAGGCCGCTGGCCTAGGACTCTTTCCCAATCTCAACGGCAGTGGTTCGTACGGAACGACGTCGACGGATCCCGCCGGCGGCACCTTCCGCAATTCCGGTTCGGTCGGCGTGACGCTGACGGTCCCGATCTTCGATCAGGGCATCACCCACGCGCAGGTCGAGCAGGCGCGCGGACAACTCGATGCGGCCAGCGCCGCGGTCGAAAGTGCGCGCGAGGGGATCCAGCTCAACGTCAAGCAGACCCTCGTGAGCCTGGTCTCGGCCAACGCAACGTTCCAGCAGACGCAAGCCGAACTCGAGAACGCGCGCGAAGTGCTGCAGGCGACCCAGGCACAGTACGCGGCCGGCGTGACCACGCTGCCGTTACTGCTCAACGCCGAGGTCGGTTTGACTCAGGCGCTGGTCGATCAGGTGACGGCGGTGTACACGCTGCGCCAAGCCGAAGCGTCGTTTCTGTTCGCCGAGGGCGCCAACGCTCCGGCGTGACACCCGCGAAATAAGACTCCTCGCGTTCGCACTCGCCGCGCTCGTGCTCGGCGGGTGCACGCGCGTCGGCACGAACGGGAAGACGCCCGACGGGCGCAATCCGTGGACGCGGCCCGACGGGCTGACGATCGCCACGCAAGCGGATCCGCGCAATCTCAATCCGGCGCTGGCTTCGGGCGATCCGACCGGCGAACTCTCGATGTTCCTGTTCTCGTACACGGTTCGTTACGACGAACGTGCGCGGCCCGTGGAACGATGCAGCTGCGATGGCCGCGATGAACGACGCGTTGCAGAGCGTTGACATGCGGCGCCGGATCGCCGACTATCACGTCGTGCAGCAGCGAATCGCCCGCGAGGTGCCGACGATCGTCCTCTGGTTCCGCCACGAACCGCAAGTTTACAACAGCGACCTCAAGCATCTCTCCGCAACGCCCGTGCTCACGACGCCGTTCTGGAACACCTGGCAGTACGCGCTGTGAACGGCGCACCGCCGCCGGCGGGCAGCATCGTGTGCGCGTTCGCCGAAGTCGCCGACGGCAACTCGCACGTCGTCACGTTCGCCGACGGCTTCGAGTTGATCGTCGTACGCACGGGCGACGCGGTGTTCGGCTACGTGAACGAGTGCAAACATCTCCAGGTGGGGTTGAACTTGCTCGACGATCACGCGTGCGAAACCAACGCCGGTACGATCCTCTGCCAGTATCACTACGCGACCTACCGGTTCGAGGACGGTTACTGCATCGCCGGACCGTGTCAGGGCGATTCGCTGACTCCGGTACCGTTAGCCGTGCGCGCGGGGCGTATCGTGATCGCAACCGGATCGGCCGCGAAGTAGGCGCCGACGGCGAGCAGCAGGCAGCCGAGCAGCGGAATCGCGCGTAGAATGCCCCACGCCGGGGCGACGCCGTTGAGGCCCGCGCGTTGCTGTTCGGCGGCCCACACGGCGCTGGAGTCGAGGTTTGCCGCGGCGTGGAATGCACCGAGCGCGTCGGGCCAGACCGGTGCCGGGAAGGCCAGCGCGAGCGGCACCGCGATCGCCGCGACGAGCGCGCACGCGATCAGCGGCGGCAGCGGCGAACTTGCGCGCAGCGAGCGGTTCGGCAGCGCGGCAAACGCGCAGGCCACGGCTAGCGCCAGGCACACGGTTTGGGCGGCGAACGCCGGCCGTTGCGCGATACCGAGCCAGTCGACGAGCGCGCATGCGGCGGCGATGCCGGTCAGCGCGCGCACGCGCGCGTTCGCCGATGCGGCGAGGACGACCGCCGGGATCAGCTCGATGACGAAGTCGTGTTCGTGAAAGAACGGCACCGCCCAGGGCAGTAGCGCGATCGCGAACGCGGCCGACAAGCGCGGCTGCGCGCGCAGACGTATTGCCATCGCTGCGACGCAAGCGACGGTCGCGAACGCGAGGATCGTTCCCCCGAGTTGGGCCGCCTGCCGATCGGCGCCGAACGACACGGCGATTGCGGGCACGCTGTATTGGATGAGGATGAAGCGTTCGCTCGCGGTGTGTTCGCCCAGTCGTTGCAGATACGCGAGCAGCGCGCTGCCGCCGCCCCCGGCGACCAGCGTGACGGCGAAAAACGCCGCCGCGGCGGCCGCGAGCAGCAGCGCGGCGCGCCGGCTCGTGAGGCGGACCGCGAGCGGCAGCGCAAGATTCGGCTGAATCGCCGCGCCGAACGCCGTGACGATCGTCCAGGCGGAACGGCGTTCGAGAGCGAGCAGGGTGCACGCGACGGCAGCGGCGGAGACGAGCGCGACTTGCCCGAGGGCGAGATCGCTGATCGAGGGGCCGGTGACGGCGGCGAAGATCAGCGCGCTCGCGGCGCGGGAAGCGGTGAGCCGCACGTGCGCGAGCGCCGCGGCGCCGACGCCGAGCACGAGCAGCGCGAGCGCGAGCACGCCCATCCA
>PLTN01000050.1:8960-16414 GCA_003164495.1 Vulcanimicrobiota bacterium | reverse complement strand
TCGAAGTCGCGCGCAAACGGACCGGGTGTCGATGCGGGACGGAAGACCGTTGCGGCCAGCGCCGCGAGCACGAGGGTGAGAAGCGCGAACGCGCTACGGCGTCTCGGCGTAGAGCACCAGCCGGCTGACGGTACCATCGTTGCCCATCGCGTAGGCGACGCCGCCCGGATAGCGCACTTCGAACGCGTGCTTGTACACGGCCGTTCCCGGACCGCCGACCGCGTCGACGAAGCGTTCGTCCAAGCTGATGATGCCGAGACCAATCCGCACTTCACCCGGCACGAGCCGGAACTCGCCCAGGTCGCGCGGCGCGAGTTTCGGTGCGGCATCGGTCTGCGGCACGTAGTACTCGACTCCGACGAGCACGTCGTTCTGGTAGAACGCGCTGAGCAAACGCCGTTCGTTGTTCTCGCGCAGGCCGTAGGTGTCCCAGCCTTTGGCCGGATACGCGAAGCCGGTACCGAGGACGTGGATGACGTCCTTGCGTTTGGTCACGCCGGTTTGGAAGCGGATGTTTTCGTTGAACAAGATGACCGGAACATCGATCGGCGGCGGCGGAACGTTCGGTGCTTTGAGCCGTTTCTCGGCGATCTGCGCCAGAATTTCGACGGCCCGCACCATCGCGAAATCCGGCGGCGGCTTTCCGCCCGAACCTTCGTTGCTCACGCGTGAATCCGCGGATCGAAGTACGTCAGCACGGCGCCACCGACGGCGACCGCCGCCGTAACGAAGTAGGCCGCGGCGATCGCCCAGCGCGACGCGGCGGATACCGCGTAGAAGCGCGGATCGACGTAGCCGGCCAACAGCGCGCGAATGCGCGGCACGGCCGCAAACGCAACGATCGCGACGAACAGCAAGCCGGCCCAGATGTGGAAGATCACGACGAACGCCAGAAACGCGAACGCGCCGAGAATCCACAGCCGCGGATCGATCGCGGCAGCGATGCCGCCGCCGTCGAGCGGCGGGACCGGCAGCAGATTGAGCGCGTTGAGGAAGAAGCCCGTGTAGGCCACCGCAAACCAGAACGGTTCGTGCAAGTTCACCGCTACGGCGTAGCACACGCCCGAGGCGAGCAATCCGTAGATCGGCCCGGCGAGTGCGGCGAGCGCTTCAACGGTCAGGCTCGGTGCCGGTCCGCGCGCCGCGACGAACGCGCCCAAACCGGGGATGAAGAACGGCAGGTCGGCTTTGATGCCGAAGTTGCGGAACGTGAAATAGTGGCCGAGTTCGTGGACGAGAATCAGCAGCACGAACGCGACGCCGAATTTCCAGCCGAAGAAGAGCGCGTAGAGCCAGATCGAGAGAAAGAGCGCAAAGAACTTCGGCAGCAGCAAGAGCAGCTTGAAGTTGCCGAGCAAGAGCAGCGCGCCTTTGAATTTGGCGAGGAAGACCGCGATCGCGCCCGCCATGCCGGCGCCGGTGCGCCAGGCCGCCTTCGGTTTGGGTACGGGGGCGGTGGGTGGAAGATATTCGCCCTCGGTTTCGGAAGGGCGTTGCTCGTGCATCAACCGGTGGTTCTCCCTGAGCCCGTGCGGCTCCGCGATTGGCGCCCGGTCTGTCCGGCAGGAGAGTTGCGCTCGATCTCCCTCCACTGGACCGCCCATGACTACGAGGCGGTTTTCCCCGTCTACCACTTCTGCCTGCGCGGAGTTTCCGACGTCGTCGTGGTGCAGACGCACGATCTGCGCGCGAACATGCGCGACCTGCGCCGCGACCCGGCGAGCCCCTACGCCGCGCACACGCTGGGGCGGAACTCGTGGTCGATCGGCCTCGCCGTCTGCGGCATGGCCGATGCGCGGCCGTCGGACTTCGGCCGCTACCCGCTCGCCGCGGCGCAGATCGACGCCCTGTGCGTCGTCGCGCGCACGCTGGCCGACGCCTACCACATCCCGCTCGCCGCGATCCGCACGCACGCCGAGGCCGCGCTCGAAGATGGGTACTTCGGTGCCGATGACGACGACTTGCGTTGGGATATCGCCCGCCTCGAACCGCGTCCCGAACCGCTCGCGGACCGCGAGGCGACGGCGACCGGAGACCGGCTACGCGCGCGCATCGCAGCCGTGCGCTAACGCCGTGCCGCCGAAGTTGGCCGCCGCGCTGTTGCGGATTGCGCTCGCCGCGGGCGTTGCGCTGATCGCGATCATGACCTGGCACCCGTGGACGTGCACGTGGACCGGCCGATGCGGATCCTAATCCTCGGCGCGGGGTTCGCCGGCGTCGCGACCGCACGCGCGCTCGAGCGGTGTTTGCGGGCGGACGAAGCGGAGATCACGATCGTCGGCCGCGACAACTTCTCGCTCTTCACGCCGATGCTGCCCGAAGTGAGCGCGGGCGGACTCGAAACGCGGCACATCGTCACGCCGGTTCGCGCGGAGTTGCGCCGCGCGCGCTTCGTGCTCGCAGACGTCGCCGCGATCGACCTCGACGCGCGCACGGTCGAGGTGCAGCACAGCATCACCGGCGCCAAACAAACGCTGGCCTACGATCAGCTCGTTTTCGCACTGGGCAGCGTGACCTCGACGTTCGGCATCCCGGGGGTGGCGGAACATGCGTTGCCGCTCAAGACGCTCGAAGACGCGGAGCGACTGCGCAATCGCGCAATCGCGAGCCTCGAGCTGGCGGATGTCACGACCGATCCCGCCGAGCGCGCGCGTTTGCTGACTTTCGTGATCGTCGGCGGCGGATATACCGGCGCTGAAGGCACGGGCGAGTGGATCGACCTGTTCCATAGCATCACGCCGTACTACCGATCGTTCTCGCCGCGCGACGTGCGCATCGTGCTGATCGAGGCGGGACCGCTGCTGCTGGCCGGATTACCGCCGGCGATGGGGCGCTACACGATGAAAAATCTTGCCGCGCGCGGCGTCGAGATCCACTTGGGTGATGCGGTGACCTCGCTCGATGAGCGGGCCATCCATTTGGCGAGCGGCACCGCGATTCCGACGGCGACCGTGTTGTGGAGTGCGGGCGTTCGTCCGACACCGGTCGTGCGCAATCTGCCGCTGCAACACGCGCGCAACGGCGGCATCGTGGTGAACCGCGACTTCTCGGTGCCCGATCGGCCGGGCGTGTGGGCGCTGGGCGACTGTGCGTGGATACCGATGAAGGCTGCGGGCGAATGGTATCCGATGACGGCGCAGCACGCGATTCGCGAAGGACCGGCGCTGGCGCGAAAGATCGCCGCGGTCTTACGCGGCGGTGCGACGAAGCCGTTCGACTTCACCGCGCTTGGTACGATGGCGTCGCTCGGTGGCCGCCGCGGCGTTGCGAGCCTTGCCGGTGGGCCCGTGATCACCGGTTTTCCGGCGTGGTTTTTGTGGCGCACGTACTATTTGTCGCGTTTGCCGGGACTCGATCGCAAAGTGCGCGTCGCGCTCGATTGGGCGCTGGGTCTGCTTTTCCGGCGCGATATCGCGGAGTTACGCGTCTACACGCAGCGCGCCCAAGAGCGCGCTGCGCGTGACGCCGGATTGGATCCGGAGGCGAACTAGAACGACAGCGAGGTTTGTAGGAAGATGCCTTGCCCGATGTCGTGCGTGAGGTAACATCCGGGGCAGCTTGCCGTACCCACCGGTAACGTCGTTCCGGGGATCAGGTCGTACGCGTTGTAAATGAGCCCGATGCGCCCGAACTGGCTGAACCAGTACTGCGCGCCGACGTAGGCGATGCGATAGCCGTTGGGATCGCCGAGGAACTGGTTCTCGTAGTTCGTACCGTTGACGATCGCGGTATGCATGCCGGTCGAGTTGAGTCCGGCTTGGATGAAGCCGCCCTCGAGGTACGCGCCGCCCGGTTTGGCGTTGTAGGCGCCGAATTTCCCTTGCACCCACAGCGCTTGGGCTTGTTGCCACGTCGTGTGGGTGAACGGATCGTTGCCGAAACGGGTCGAGCCTTCGGCTTCGAGCGACAGCCCGAGGCCTTTGCCGAATTGGTTCGGATCGGCCCAGCGCGCGAACACCGAACCGACGGGGACGTTGGCGACGGCGTTCTGGTACAGGCCGACGGGGCTGCACGGCACGCCGGGCGCGCAGGCTGCGGCGACCGCCGCGGGCGTGCACGTCGCCGTACCGGTGTAGCACACCGAGGGATTCCACGAGTTGATCACGGCTGCTTCATCGTCGACGAACGCGACGCCGGCGGTGAGTTGCTTCGAGATGTTGTACTGCGCGGTGCCGAGGAACGTTTGCGAGGTGACGCCGCACGGCAGTGCGCCCTTGGCCGGCGCCGGAGTGCCGCCCACGACGGGCGCCGTGTTCACCGGCGTGCACGTGTTGGCGATAAAGCCGGCCGCGGGTGTCGTCGTCGTGTTGCCGCTGACGCTGAGCACGCCTTGGTTTTGAGCCGGGAAATCGAAGAAGTACCCGCCGCGGATGTTGAGCGGGCCCTTCACGTAACCGATCTCCGCCCCGTTGAACTGATCGGCCCAGGCGAGGCCGAGCGTGCCGTCGGTCTCGTTGATGCGGCCGGCTTCCGCGAGGAAGCCCGTAGCCGGATCTTGGTACTGCACGTAGCCGTAGTTGAAACGGACGCCGGTGTTGCGCGGATAGGTTCCGCCGACGAAGTTCGGCGAGCTGAGCGCTACGCCGCCCGGCGTCGAGTTACCGTTGAGCGAGCCGGCTTGGAACGCGTCCGAGGTATCCCAGTTGTAGACGTTCTCGACGCGGATGTGATACGAGGTTTTCGAGTCGAGGTTGCCGTCGAGCAGCAAGCGTAAGAGCTGATAGCCGTAGCCTCCGCTGTTTTGCCCGGTCAGGTAGCGGTTCGCACTCGCGTTCCCGCCTGCGCCGACGGTCGTCTGTCCGCCGATCGGCGTGAGGCCGACGCCGGCCGGTAAGGCGCGGCCGTCGCCGTTGTACGCGGCGACTTGGTCGTTGAAGTTGCCGGCGCGAATATTGTCGACGAGACCAATCTTGGCGCGGGCCATCGTGGCTTCGTCGGCGGTCTGTTTTGATTCGACTGATTTGAGTCGCGAGTCGAGATCGCTGACCCGCAGCTTGAGCGCGTCGATGTCGCCGCGGAACTCATCGAGCAGCGCGCGCAGAGCGTCGATGTCCTTCTGGGTAACCTGGGGAGCGGTTTGCGGATTGGCGAGTTGCTTCGTCAGATATTGCACGGCCCGTTCGACTATGACCGCCGCTTCGTAACGCGTCATCGGCCGGTTTCCTTTGAACGTGCCGTCGGGATAACCGACGATGATCCCGTCGTTGACGAGATCGAGAATCGACTGATAGGCCCAGCCATCGGTGGGAAGATCTTTTAACGCATCGACTTGCGCTTGCGCGTCGATCACGTCACCCGTCATCCCCGGTGCGGGGGGCGGGGTGTCGGCCGATTGGGCGACCAACGGAAATCCAGTTATGGCGAGCGCAACAAAAAGCGCTCCCAGACGCCGGAACGGCATCGGAGTAGTCCTTTCTCTCTTCAACGCACGCCGGCGAATCCGGCATGCTGCGGCGGACAGCGTAGCGCCGGAAGATTAACGGCGCGATGAGGTACGCTTAACCAGCGCTTATGCGGGTGCGTTCACAGATTTGATTCGACGCGAAAAATATTTTGCGCGTCTTACGGTTCGCGCGAGAAAATACCGATGATGCGCGCGGTGCCCGCAATGGCACCGAGTGCGGCGTCGAGCCGCGCGCGATCGACGTCGCCGATTTCGAAGAAGAAACGGTAATGGAACGGATCGACGTGGTTCGGCCGCGCAACGAGCGAGCGTAAATCGAGCCCACGATCGGCGAATGCCGAAAGCGCGTCGCGCAAGGTGCCGGGCCGATTCTCGACTTCGATGGCGACGCAACCGAGCGTGCCGTGCGATTGCGGTTCGCGCGCGAGCAGATAGAAACGGGTGAAGTTGCGCGGATCGTCTTGGATCGCGGTGCGCAGCACCTTCGCGCCGTAGAGTTCTGCGGCGAGTGCCGGACCGACGGCGGCGATCGCAGGTTCGCCGAGCGCGACGATCTCGGCGACCGCGCCGGCCGTGTCGGCAACCGCGACGCGCTTCCACGCCGGATGCGTGCCGGCGAAACGGTGGATCTGCTCGAGTGCGACCGGGTGCGAACGGATCTCGCGGATGTTCGCTTCAACGGCGTCCAGCGTGCCGATCAAGTTCATCTCCACCGGGAACGCCGTTTCGGCAATGGCGTGCAGGTTGGCGTACTCCCACAACAGGTCGTACGAGCGCGGAATCGAGCCGGCGATCGAGTTCTCCACCGGCAGCAGCGCGGCGTCGATCTCGCCGCCGTCGACCGCCGCGACCAGCAGATCGAAGGAGAGGTAGCCGCGCGTTTGCGCGCCCGGGCGCAAGCGTCGCGCCGCCGCGTCGCTGAACGCGCCGGCCTCTCCCTGGAAGCCGATGATCACTTGCTGAGATCGCCGATCTGGCTGCGCGCGTCGGGCACCCGCGGATCGTTGGGTGCGGCGTTGATGAATTTCTGGAACGCGGCGGCCGCATCGGTGCGGCGGCCGATCGCGACCAGCACCACGCCGCGGTTGTAGAGCGCGGGCACGAACGCGGGCCGCTTCGCGAGCACGGTTTCGAGCTGCGCGAGCGCATCGAGGTCGTGCCCGGTTTGGTGCAGCGCGGTGGCATAGTCGGTGCGGACGTCGGGATTGCCCGGATCGAGCGCGAGCGCGCGCTTATCGTACCCGATGGCCTGGTCGAACTTGCCGGCGTCGAAGTACATGCCGGCTAGTGCGACGAGGGCCGCGAGGTCGTCGGGATTGGCCTTCAGACGTGCGCGCATGGTGGTCAATTCTTGCATCACCGGTGCCGGCGGACCACCGCCGCCGACGGTGTTGCCGGGCAGGGCCGACGTCTGCGCGATGGGCCCCGTACCGGTTTGCGGAACGGTGAACGTGCCCGGCGGATCGGTGACCATGCTTGCCGGAGCGGCCGTTGCCTGGATGCGCGCGTCGCCTTGTTCGGCGGGCGCACCGTAGCCCAGCGCGGTGCCGGTGTCGCCGAATCCCAGCCTCACCAAATAGCCCATGATGGCGATAAAGACGACAGCGACGACGGCGAGAATCGGGAGCGCGATACGAAGAGGAAGACCCATCTCGCCGGAGAGTTGCATTTGAAGCTCGAATCTTCATGCCGTGGGACCTGAACTGCCCGATGTCGCCGAGCTGCAGCTCCTTTTTGCCCAGTATAACTTCATGCACTTCGACGGCGAGATCCCGGCCTTCCGGATCGCCTACAACGCGCGCTTCTCGAACGTCGCCGGACGCATCAGCTACAAGCCGCCGCTGATCGAGCTCTCACCCAAGCACCTGCGGCACAAACCCGAGGAGTTACGTCAAACGCTCCTGCACGAAATGATCCACGCCTGGCTGCACGCCCGCGGCGAGAACTCAGGCCACACGCCGAAATTCAAGCGCAAGATGCGCGAGCTCGGCTTGACGTCGATCTACCACGATCTGGGCACGGCCGCACCGTTGAACCCCTCGGTCAAGCG
>PLTN01000050.1:0-8949 GCA_003164495.1 Vulcanimicrobiota bacterium | reverse complement strand
GTCGAACCGGCGAAGGCCGCCAACCGCAGCCGTTAAGCGGCGAGGATCGGGATCGTGCCGGCGTGCACGACCTCATCGCACAGGCTGCCGTTGAGAAAACGGTCGATCTTGCTCTTGTGCCGGTGGCCGATCACGATGACGTCGGCGGCGAGGGTGTCGGCGAAGCGCACGAGCTCGGCGGCCGGCTCGCCGAATCGCACGTACGATCGCGCCGGAATGCGAAATTCATCGGCCAACGTACAGCAGCGTTCGAGCGTCTGGGCGGCGGTTTGCCGCGCGGTGTTGAAGAGCAGTTCGTAGTCGCCGGTGAACTGCTCGCAGCGGGCCAGCAGTCGCGGGATGTCGATGACGTGGCAGAAAATGATTTCGGCCTGCGGAGATTCGGACGCGAGCGAGATCGCGAGTTGCGCGGCGCTCTGCGAGTTTTCGTAGGTGCCGACGGCAACGAGGATGCGGTGGAGTGAGCGCATGGCGGTTNNTGGGTGCGATCGGCGGCCGAGAGCTTCTCGAGGATGTCGCGGATGTGCCCTTTGACCGTGCCCAGACCGATGTGCAGGCGTTCCGCGATCTCCGTGTTACCGATACCGTCGGCGATCAGCCGCAGCACGTCGAGTTCGCGCGGCGTAAGCGGGGAATCGGTGCTGCGCTGCGGCGTGGGCGCCCCGAGACGGCGCAGAACGACGTGCGCGATGCGCGGATCGAAGTACGCGCCGCCGCCGGCGACGATGCGCACCGCATCGATCACCGTCGCCGCATCGGACGACTTGACGCAATAGGCATCGGCGCCGGCCGAGAGCGCGGACAAAACTTCATCGTCGAGTTCGTGCATCGTCAGGATGACCACGCGCAAATCCGGCAGTTGCGTCTTGAGCGCGCGCGTCAACGCTACGCCGTCGCGGCCCGGTAAGCCGATGTCGATGATGGCCACGGCCGGACGCTCCTGCAGGATCACGGTTTCCGCGCTGATGCCGTCGCTCGCTTCGGCCACCACGCGAACCTCGCCGCTCGCTTCGAGGGCGGTACGCAGGCCGGTTCGGGTGAGCGCGTGATCTTCGACCAGCACGACGGAGATGGGTTCGTTCATGCAGATGCGACCGCCGGGAAACGCAGCGTGAAGATGCTGCCTTTGGGCACATTCGGCTCGTAGGTCACACTCCCGCTCGATTCTTCGGCAACCCGGCGCACGATGTAGAGGCCGAGTCCCGAGCCCCCGCCGCGCCGGTCGTCGCCGCGCGCGAAGCGCGTGAAGAGGTGCGAGCGCATTTTTTCCGACACGCCGAATCCGTCATCGGTGATGCGCACGATCGCGGTGCTGCCCGAACGTTCGACCGCGATCGTCACGTGACCATCGGCCGGGGTGTGCTCGAGCGCGTTGGCGACGAGGTTGGTGATCGCGCGCCGGATATCGCTGCGATCGCCGACGGTCCGCACCGCTGCACCCGCATCGATGGTGGTCGACAGCGCGACGTGGCGCGTGAGGGCCAACGCCTCCAGTTCGCCCGCGATCTGGCGCGCGATCTCGCCGAGGTCCAGCGTATCGCGCTCGGGCCGCCGGTCTCCGCTCTCGAAGCGCGCGACCAGCAACAGCGTTTCCGCCAAGCGTTGCACGTCGTCGGTTGCGATCACGCTGCGTTCGACGATCTCGCGATAGCGCTCCGGCAGCTCGCCGTACGCGCCGGCCTGAGCCTGTCGCAGCGTCATCCCGAGCGCGGCGAGCGGCGTGCGCAGGTCGTGTGAGAGCGCGTACACCAGATCGCGAATGACGCCGCTGCGCTCTTCGAGCGCCGCATTGCGTTCCGCAAGCTGTTCGAACAGTCGCGCCTGGGCCAATGCGTTCGCCGATTGCTGGGCGTATGCGCGCGCGACGCCGCGCAGTTCCTCCAGCCGGTCTTCGTGGTCTCCGAGCACGAGCAAAACGCCGAAGCGGCGTTCGCGGTCGGCGATCGGAATCGCCAGCAGTTCGGCACCGCCGAAGGTATCGAGGATGAGGCGTCCCAGCGCATCGGTCGGCGCGACCGCGATCACGTCGCCGTCGTCGGCCGCCCGCTGCACGAGGGAGATGATCGCCGGAGGCAGCCGTTCCTCGTCAACGTCGACCTGCGCTTTGCCGCGCCGTGCGACCAGGGTCGTCGCGCCCGGACCGGCCAGCGAAAAGCGGGCTTCGGTTGCGTCGAAGAGATCCAGCGATCCGTGCGCGATCGCGCGCAGAACCAGTTCGGTCGAAAGCGAGGCGCGCACGCGTTCGATCGCGGTCGAGATCTGTGCTTCGCGCCGTGCGCGCAGTTCTTGCGAGGCGGATTGCCCGGCGCGCTGAGCGTTGTCGATGACGGCGGAACTCAAGTAGCCCACCAGCACGATGGAAAGCGCCGCGAGCAGCCGGTCACTGATGCCGATCGCGTTCCAGTGATGGCCGGCTTGCACGCCGTTCGCGTAGCCGGCAAGGGCATCGCAGATCAGTGCCGCGATCACGAGCATCAAGCGGAAGCGGGCGCTGCCGCCGAGGCTGCTCAAAACGATCGGGACGTCGAGCAGGATCGCTGCGACAAAAAGCTGCGGCGTCAGCAAATCGATGACGAACGCAGCGACGAGCGCGAGAACGCACACGACCGGCACGAAGCGGTACGGCACCGCTTGCGTTTCCCCAATGCTCACCGGGACCCTCCGCCGAAGGAGAGGCGGTATGGAGCGTTCCGCGCGGCCGACCGCGCAGGCCTTGCTGGCCGAACTGGGTTTTCAGCCTCGGCTGACGATCTATCTGGCCGGCGCTCCGGGAGCGGGCAAAACGTACCGGCTGCTCACCGACGCTAACTTTCAACGTCGCGCGGGCCGCCGGGTCGCGATCGGCTGGATCGAAACGAAAGACCGTCCCGGCTTGGACGAACTGGCCCGCGATCTACCGCGCATTCCGCTCAAGCGCTACGAAGCGGGCGGCAACACGTTTGAGGATTTCGACCTCGACGCGGCGATCGCGAGCAACTACGAGACGATCGTGCTCGACGAACTGGCGCATTCCAACCCGCCGGGCGCGACGCATGCCAAACGCTGGCAAGACGCGCTCGCACTGCGCGCCGCCGGAAAGTCGGTTCTCGGCGCGTTCAATATCCAGCACCTCGAAACGGTCGCGCTGACCGCGGAGCGGATCACCGGGCATCCGATCCGCGAGATCGTGCCGATCTCGCTGCTCAAGAGCGCCGACGGCGTGATCGCGCTCGACGTCTCGCCGGCAGTTCTCGAGTCGCGCTTGCGCAGCGGGCGGATCGTCCATAACGACGACGTCGAACGCGCCGCGATGGGCGTGTTCCGACCGAGCAATCTGCAGATGATGCGCGACCTGCTATTGCAAACGGTCGATGCGCTTACGGTTCCGGTCGTGAGCCCGGCGAAGACGTCGACGGCCCTCGTCGTCGTGTGCTGTGAAGACGATCCGGGAACGTATCTGCGTCGCGTGGGCGCGCTCGCCGAGGCGCTCGACCTTGCGGTCGAGGTCACGGTCGTCGACGGGGTCGACCGCCCCGACCTCGCACAGCTGGCGTTGACCACCGCCGAAGCTGCGGTCATCCCGCCGCCGGAACGATTGGCCGAGGGTCGCCTCGATAACGCGCGCGCCGCCTTCGTCGCGATCCCCAACGGCGAACTCGCGCGCAAGATACTCGCGCGGCCCATCGACCGCGATCTGTACATCTTGGATCCGGCGAGGCCGCCGGCACCCAGCGTCGCCGACAGCGCCCGTCATCCGTACGGTCAAACCGCCGGCGACCGGATGCGCATCGGTTACGGCAAACTCACGATCTATCTGGGATCGGTCGCCGGCAGCGGCAAGACCTATGCGATGCTCGACCGCGCTCACGATCTCATCAGCGAAGGCGTCGACGTCGTGGTCGGGCTGGTCGAGACGCACGGGCGGGCCGATACCGCAGCGAAACTGGCCGGACTCGACGTCTTACCGCGCTTGCCCAACGGGGAGCTCGACCGCGAAGCGATCATCAAGCGCCGGCCGAAGGTCGCGCTGATCGACGAACTCGCGCATACCAACGAGCCCGGCAGTCCGTTTCCGAAGCGCTTCGACGATGTTATTGCGATCTTGCGTCAAGGGATCTCGGTGATTACGACGCTCAACATTCAACATCTCGAAGGCCTCGGTGACGCGGTCGAACGCTTGACCGGCACGCACGTGCGCGAAACGCTGCCGGATACGATCCTCGAATTGGCCGACGACGTCATCTTCGTCGATGTGACGCCGGAGGTTCTGCGCGAGCGCTTGCGCGATGGCAAGATCTATCCGAAGGAACGGATCGAAGCCGCGCTTGCAAATTTCTTCCGGGTTGAAAATCTCGCCGCGCTGCGCGAGCTGACGGTGCGCGAGCTCATGCGAGCCCGGCGTCAACGGCGCCATGCGCCTCCGTTCGGACGCATCGTCCTTGGCGTGCGCGCTCGGGAGCGCGACGTCGCGCTGATCGAACGGATGGCGCGTTTGGCCACGCGGCTCTCGATCGAACTTGCCGTCGTTCACGTCAACACGCCGCGCGCGACGCCCGATGCGGGGGCGATCGAGGCGCTTCAGAAGGCGACGCGCGTGGCAAGGGCGCTGTGGTTGCCGTTGGAGGCTGCGGATCCCGCGGCGGNNTATTGCGGGCAGGCGCGCGCGAACTGATCGCGCTCGCCCCCCGCTAATGGCGTAGCCTAACCGGCTTTCGCCCCGTCGAGCGCGAGGTTGAGCTGGAGCACGTTCACGTGAGGCTCGCCGGGGTCACCGGTCCTCGAGCTAGGCACGGCCGCGCTCGTGACGCGGCCTCTTCTGCCCTCAGCCTAGCAAAGTAACCTTCGATAAGCGAACATTATCGAAGGTTACCCAAACGTGCGCGTCCGGGCGCCGACGAACTGGATCGCGCCCGTGTTCGATAATGTCCTACTTATCGGGCACCGGACGACTGTACGGCGGCTGAAACGGGTGTCTCCGTGTAATATCGTTCGGCGCAATGCAAGGCACTTTCCAAGAGCTGCGGTCGTGAGATGTTCAATCGGGCTCTCGTCAACAAAAGCGCCGCCGACTAGTGTAAGGGTGGCCAAATACCAGCCTTGTCAGCCACACGGCTCGCTCACTCTGGATCATGCTCGGCTAAGTAGAGATCGATGGCTTGCGCGATCGTCAAGTGCGGATTGTTGTTGAGATACGGTAGGAGACGTTGTGCCCATAAAACGAGCGTGTCACGAGACGAGTCCGCCTCATCGGCTTCGTGTCGTGCGTTCTGGACCGATTTCAAAAAGTCGTCGTTTTCCATATGCGCTAGAAGTCCACCGCGATGTTCGTGCATTGTCAACCAACTGTAGCGCATTTCGGGCGAGCCGGGCAGGATGCAAACGGATGGTCCTTTCGGATATTTCTCACTTCGATTGCGGCCGGCAACGGTCAGAGAAAGCCGCGCCGCAGCGCCTTAACTGCGGCCTCCGTGCGGTCGGACGCGGCCATCTTATCGAGAATGTCGTGAATGTGGCCTTTCACGGTGCCGAGTGCGATCTGCAGGCGTTCACCGATCTCCTGATTACCGACGCCATCGGCTATCAAGCGCAGCACTTCGAGTTCGCGGGGACTCAAGGGCGAATTTACCGTTGACGACGATTCGCCCGATAGCAAGGGAGGGCCGAAATGCTGCAGCACCACATGGGCGATTCGCCCATCGAAATACGCTCCGCCGCCCGCGACTATGCGCACGGCATCTATGACGGTCGACGGATCCGAGGACTTGACGCAATATGCGTCGGCGCCGGCCGAAAGAGCGGCGAGAACTTCATTAGGGTCCTCGTTCATGGTAAATATAACTACCCGCGTCTGCGTTCCCTCGCTCTTGAGGATGCGAGTGAGCGCGACCCCATCGCGTCCGGGCAAACCGATATCGACAACCGCGACGGCAGGCCGTTCACTCAAGATAATGGCCTGAGCGCTGACGCCGTCGCTTGCTTCGGCGACGACACTGATCTCGCCGGTCGCCTCAAGGGCCGTTCTCAAGCCGGTGCGCGTCAGCGCATGGTCTTCGACAAGAACGACGGTGATGATTTCACTCAATGGCTTTAACCCTAACGTCTTTTTTGGAACCACAATGGGAACTTAGATTCGCGCCGTGTCTCCTCTCAGTTGTTCGGGCAGCTGAGGGAAAGCTATATTTAGAAAGATCCGAACGGGCGCGTCGCCTGGTCGCGTCGGCGTCGGCTCAGTCATTCCGTGCACAACCAGTTTTGGACGCGCCTTTGGCGGGAGGTCGGAGAGTCGGCAATTGTTTGCCAACCACACCCAAATGATGTCATCGATGCGCGCGACCTGAATGTCACCTACCCTCTATGATATCGACGGCGCGCACGACGAGGACAGGCACGTGGGCTTGCTGCAACACTCGCTCAATGACATCCGTCGCGAAGGGATTACGCAAACCGCGCCGCTGCGTGCGGGCCATCACGATTAGGTCCGGCCGGTGCTCGTGAACGGCGCGATCTATGGCGTCGGTTTCTTCGCGCAGCCCATTGTGTGCGGCGGGTAGCAATATCAGTTTCGCCGCGAAGTCATCTGCCAGGTCCGCCGCAAATTGCTTCGCGTGTTTGGCCGCCGGCAGATCTGCTCCCGGGACCAGGATACACCGCGGGCGGAAATCGACTGGGCGCGCCCACCTCGCGTTAGCGACGAGTATCGGAAGCGCACAGGTTCGCACCATCTCATCGCGGATGCTCCCATTGAGGATGCGATGGATCTTTTCGGTCGGCCGATTCCCGATCACGACAAGGTCGACGCCGAGGCCCTCCGCAAAGGAGACAGCCTCCGACGCCGGCTTTCCGTAGCGTACGTATGACCGCGCAAAGACGCCGGCCTGGCGCGAGAGCCGACAGCAGCGCGCCAGCGCGACGTCCGCCGTTTGTCGCGCAAGTTGCAGCGAGNNCTGCGTCGTAATCGACGCCGTGATCCGCTCGCGCGATCATGCTCATAACATCGATCACGTGACAAAAGACGACTTCTGCGCGACCATTACCCTGGACAAGCGAAATTGCCAATCGCGCCGCGCTTTCGGCGGCGACCGACGCGTCGATAGCGACGCAAATGCGCGAAAACGGTCCGTGCATTGTCCGATTGGATTCAACGGATGACTTCGGCTGCATGCGCTGATCTAGGCGCTGCATTGAGCGTTCGTCTTCGAGAAACTGCCCATGATCGCCATCGCTGAAGCGACTTGACGCGCATCGACAAGAATCACGACCTCGGCCGCATCGGCGAGGAAATGTACGATGCGAATGCTCTCATGATGGAGCGCCGCCAATACGCTCGCGAGCGAGGGCAGAAAGGCCCATCGTCCTCCGCGGCGCAGGCGGATCCGTCCGCATCTATCGCGCACCCGGATCGCGACATTGTACGATCGGACAACATCCTTCAACCGCTCGATATCCGCGCAATTAACGACGACAAAACATCCGGCAGCGTTGATTTCGATGGATTGCAATAAGACCCCGCAGCGGCCAAGGCGGTCAAGAAGGCTTGAATCGGAATTCTGTCGTTGCAAATCGTCGGTCTCACCTTCGATGACTTCAACAAAACAAAGATCGCGCTGGAGCGAAAGAAGCGGAGGCATGGGAGTGACGACATTCTAGCGCGCCCATCGATGAGGGACCATACGCCGTTCGGATGACCGCCGATCGGATAGGCCGCCTCACGCATGTCGGGACGCTTAACGCCACAGAATGCTTTCAACGTGACGCTCATATATTAGGAAGCAACTGGTATCCGCGTTCGATGATCGTTGAAAACAGTCAACCGCGAGAGTGTGATTCGTTGGCTAGGCGGATTGAACCGTACGGTTCGGCTATTCGGCGCCTATCGTTCATGAGCATAAGCCCTTACAATCGACTAGTGCCTGTCCCGTTCGTGTTACTAGTTCTTGCGCTCTTCCTTATAGCGCTCATCGTGTTGCTTGCCGCTGCACGCAGCATCGATGTTGCCGAGGGAACGCACAGGTCTCGGTTCCAGTCCTCCAGCGGACCGAAGGCAAAAGCAAAGCCGAGAGCTCGAAACGTCGTGGACCGCTAACTCAGCTGCCACGCCAGCCTAAGCGCCAGGCGACGTTGATCGTCGAATGAGTCTCGCGATCTCGGCGACGGGGCTGAAGAGTTCCTCGAGCCGCTTCGCCCTGCATATGGCTGCGCTTCGCACCCGCGCCTTAAGACATATGAAACAACTGCTTAAAAACAGCTGCTTAATAGGAAGGCGACGCGCCGGATGAGAGTGCGTGTATTTGCCAACAATCGCTCGGTCCGCTTCGCCGGCAGCCATTCGGATAGACCGTTCGGTGGCTTACGCGCATCCGTCGGCCGATCTATGATTGGCCCGTGATTTTACTTGAAATCGGGTTGATCGTGGCGATCGCGGCTTTCTTCATCGCCATGGACCTCTACGTCCGGGGTTGTGAAAACCTATGACCGTTGAACTCGCAATCGGCTTGGCGCTCTCGATCGCCGGCGTGATTTATCTGATGTACGCGATGCTGCGACCGGAGCACTTCTAATGACCCTGGTAGGCTGGCTGCAGGTTGCCCTGCTGTTTCTCCTCGTCCTGGCGTGCACCGCACCGCTGGGCGCTTACCTCTATCGCATCTACACCGGCGGACGCACTTGGCTCACGCCGGTAATCGGACCGATCGAAAACGGCATCTATCGCGTTTGCCGTATCGATCCGGACGCCGACATGTCGTGGCAAGGCTACGCCTTCGCCGTCATGGGGTTCAGTATCGTCGGCTTCGCGTATCTGTACGTTCTCTTGCGGACGCAAGCCTTTCTGCCGCTCAATCCGCAAGGATTCGGCAACCTCGCGCCCGACCTCGCTTGGAACACCACCGTCAGCTTCCTCACGAATACGAACTGGCAATTCTATTCGGGCGAATCGACGATGAGCTATCTCTCGCAGATGGCGGGGCTCGC
>PLTN01000129.1 GCA_003164495.1 Vulcanimicrobiota bacterium | reverse complement strand
CGGCCGTCGGGCGAGATGCCGCCGTTCGCGCGGGTCGGCAGCGCCAGCGCCCGGTCGGGCACGAGTTGCCCGCGGTCGTCCACGAGGAAGAGATAGCCCTGGGTCAGCGGCGCGAGCAGCCAGCCGAACGGGGTGTTGCGGATCGTGTCGAGCGAGTTGGGCTCATCCTCGAGCACGAGGGTGGGGGGCGACTCCGCGGTGGCGCGGGTGCGGGCGGTTCCTCGACTACGCGTTGTACGGCGCTCCGCTCGGAATGACAGCTGCTTCAACGTGGGCTGCGAGATCCAAGAGGTCTTCTTTGGGAGGTAGCGGGCTTCGGCGGCGGCCATTTCGGTGGCGATGTCGGGGTTGAAGCCGAGCCACTTGGCGCGCTGGTTGCCCTGGGGATCGATCACCACCATGGTGGGGAAGTCTTGGACCCCAAACGCCTCGGCGGCGGTCTGGTCGGGGTCGAGGGCCACCCTCTCCATGGGGTGGGTGCGGACGAAGCCGGCGACCATGGCCGTGGGCTCGCCCACGTCGATCGAGACCACGTCGACCTCGGGGTGGCGGCGGGCGAAGGCTTGGATGAGGGGGATCGACTGCTGGCACGGCTCGCACCAGGTCGCCCAGAAGTCGAGGTAGGTCAGCCGGCCGTGCTGGCTCTCCACGGCGAAGCGGCCGCCGCCCAGGGTGGCGAGCGCCACCGGAGGGGCCGGAACGATCGCATTTTCGGTCAGCCGGGGCGCGACGAAGAACTCGAAGAGGGCGAAAAGGACGATCAGGGCCGCGAGGACGTCGAGCCCGCGTGCAGCCCACCGGCGAGCCGAAGACATGTTTCCCGGAGGTTCGCACCCACTGCAACGCGCATCCTACTCCTCGATGCCTAGCAACCGTGCAGCGTCGGTAACCCTCGATGCGCGCGCCCTGCCCGCGACCAATCGAACGATGCGCATCTTTGATGCCTTCGATAAGTTGCCGGTCGGAGCCATACTCGAACTCAACGAAGAGAGCGATCCGCGCTCGCTGCGAAACGAATTTCAGCAGTACCGCGCCGGACGCTTTTCCTGGGACGCGCGCAACCACGGCTCGGGCCGCTGGACGATTCGCCTCGAGCGGATCGACGAACGCGCCGACACCCCAACCTTCCTCTCCCACTGTCCCCCGTTTGCTTCGGCCAAACAGGCGACCATCGCTGAACTCGCGGCCCTCGCCACCGAGCGGAGCTACCGCGCCGGCGAGACGATCTTCGACGAGGGCGAAGTCTGGCCGTACCTCGGCTTCGTGCGCAGCGGTAAGGTCGTGTACACGCTGCTCTCGCCGGACGGCAAAACGCACGCGCTCGGCGAGCGGCTCACGCACGACTCGATCAACGAATCCGGCACCTTCGACCAGGGCGGCTCGACGACGCGCGCCGAGGCGCTCACGGATTGTACGCTCGTGCTCGTGCCGGCCGAAGCCGTGCTGCATGCGGTGCGCAACGACGCGGAACTCGGGCTCGGGTTTCTTGCCGCGGCCTCGCAGGCGCGGCGGCGCTCGATCGACACGATTGCCGACCTCGCGTTCGCGCACGTGCTGCAGCGCGTGGCGAAGTTCCTGATGTCGTACGCCCCGGCGACCACGGGCATGGCGTCCGGTTTGCCGGGCGTGGAGAATCTCTCGCAGGCGCAGATCGCCGCGGCGGCCGGAACGGTTCGCGACATGGCCGCGCGCGCGCTGATTCGGTTGAAGAATGCGAACGCGGTGGAACTCGATCGTGGGCGCGTGCGCTCGATCGATCGTGCCCGGCTCGAAGCGTTTGCCCACGGCGTGCAAGCGCCGCCCGTTTAGGGGCGGCAAAGCCCTCGTTGCACTGGCAGCGCTGAGCGCGCTGCTCGCGGCGGGACCGGGCCTGCTCTTCTATCCGCCGACGCCCGTGCATCCGGTGGTGGATGAGTACTACGGGCACGCCGTCGTCGACCCGTATCGCTGGCTCGAAGACGGCAACGCGCCGCCCGTGCGGGCGTGGGCCGGACGGCAAAGCGCGCTCACGCTGGGCTTTCTCCACACCGAGCCGTCGTATCCGATCTACGCGCAACGGGTCGCCGCGCTCGCGCGCACGTCAACCGTGCGTTTCCGCTTGCAGATGGCCGGCGGACGCTATGTGTACTTGCGGCAAACCCCGCCGCAACTGCAGGCGCAACTCGTCGAGCGCGACGGCATTCACGGCACGGAACGCGTGCTCTTCGATCCGCAAGCGGTCGCCGAGCCCGGTGCAGCGCCGCCCGCGATCGAGACGATCGTGCTTGCGTTCGACGGCGCCAAGGTCGCGTTCACAACGCAGCAAGGCGGCGCGGAAAACGAAACGGTTCACGTCGTCGATACGGCGACCGGCGAGCTGCTCGGCGATACGATCGAGAACGCGGGCGGCGGCACGTCGCCCGTAGCGCTGCTCTGGGACGGCGACGGCCGTGGTTTTCTGCACACGCAATGGCCGCGCACGCCGGACGGCACGCCCGCCCATTCGCACATCGAGATTTGGCACCACGTGCTCGGCACCGATCCGGCCAGCGACACCTACGTGTTCGGCCGNNGCGCGGAGTATTCGCTACTCGGATCGGCCGACGGCGCGTATCAGGCGATCTTCGAGACCGACGGCGACGGCGTGCACGGCTCGCTCTACGAGCGGCCCGCCGACGGCACGTTCACGCGCATTGCGACGCCGGCCGCGGCGATCGGCTCGAGCGGCGATCCGGCAGCAACGTTCAGCCGCGATCGGCTGCTCGTGATTTCGGCCCGGCGTTCGTCGTACGGCGAGGTGATCGGCATCGAGCCGGGTTCGACGTTCGCGCACGGCACGGTGCTCGTTCCGGCCGGCAAGAACGTGATCGAGCAGGTCGCGGCCGTTCCCGGCGGCTTTCTCACGCGCGACATCGACGGCGGCGATTCGGCGGCCCGCTTCTTCGGCACCAACGGCCGGCACGCGACGCTGCCGCTGCCGCCGCAGGTCGCGATCACCGAGGTCGCCGCGAATCTGGCCGGCAGCGATATCATCGTCGGGCTCACGAGTTACGGCGCGCCGTCCATCTGGCTGCACTACGATCCCGGCACCAACGCGCTTGCGCTCACCGGGGTCCGAACCACCGCGCCGGGCGACTTCTCGAAACTGATCGTGCGCCGCGCGTTCGTTCGCTCGCTCGACGGTACGGTGCGCATTCCGGTCGAGATCGTATCGCTGCCGCGCGCAAAGCTCGACGGAACCGCCCCGACGATCCTGACGGCGTACGGGGCGTACGGTAGCATCACGCGGCCGCATTTCATCGGACCGCTGCTCGCATTTCTCGAGCGCGGCGGCGTGTACGCGCAGGCCATGGTTCGCGGCGGCGGCGAGTACGGCGAGGCGTGGCATCTCGCCGCGAAGCTAGCCGCCAAAACGAAGAGCTCCGACGACTTGGCGGCCGTCGCGGCATGGCTCGGTATGCACGGCTACGGCACGTCGCGGCACTTGGGCATCGCCGGCGGCAGCGCCGGCGG
>PLTN01000102.1:5493-20271 GCA_003164495.1 Vulcanimicrobiota bacterium | reverse complement strand
GCACCGGCCGGGTGATGTCGCAGATTAAGATGCAGGCGCTCGATCGGCCGCGCACGAGTTCCGCGAACGGCGGGGAGCCGACCGGTTCGGCCAGTGCTCGAGCAATCGCATCGGCGCCGAGCTTCGGGCGCGGCGCCTTGCGAATCACCGTAACGTCGGACGTGTCAGGAACGTTCACCGGCAGCGTGCCGCGACCGAAGGCTAAACCGACCTGCATGCAGGCTGCATGGCGCGGCTGCCACGCTATTCCTGCTCTGCTTGCACCACCGGACGTACGCTGCCGACGACGTGGCCGGCCGCATCTTCGAGATCGATCGATTTGACCGGCGTCGACGGAGCGAGATAGACGATCGAAGCGGTGCCTCGACGGGCGAACTCAGTCCCCGCCGGATCGCGCGTGCCGTCGGGACGAACGAACACGACGTGCCACGCCGGCGTGCCGTCGGCGAGAATCTCATACCATTTGCCGTGACGCTCGTAGATCGCTTTGGCCGAAATTTCCACTCCGCCGGGCGCTTGAAACTGAGTGTGATCGAAGTGGCTGTTAACCATCGTGGCGAGAATGTTGCCGTCGCTCGCGAGCGCGCCGTGTAAGATGAGGTTCTGCCCGAGCAATCCTGCCGATGCGATGGCGAACGCCGCCGCGATCGCCACCGGCCACCACGCTGTGCGCCGTTCCGTCCGCCGTTGCTGCGTCGAATCGATGAGGGCCGCGACCGCAGCTTCCGCTTGTCCGACGAGCACCGTGCACGGTTCGCACGTGAGCAGATGCTCGTCGACGCGCGCGCGCTCTTCGTCTTCGAGCATCCCCAGGGCGTAGAGTTCGGCCTCTTGATCGATATGATTCATACGAAGTCCTGTTTGTTCAAGCTGCGAGCGAGTTTGCGTAATCCGAGTGCGGCGCGGCTCTTGATCGTGCCCAACGGAATGCCGAGCCGCGTTGAGATCTCTGCTTGGGTGTAGTCACCCCAATAGGCGAGTTCGATGACGTCGCGTTGTTCGCGCGGAAGCGTGCCGAGCGCCGAGCGGATCGCTACCCGCTCCGCAACGTCGACGCCGAAGGCCGGCGTCGACGCGGCGGCCCGCCGCTCGGTGGCGACGTGCCGAACGTCGCTGCGCTTGCGCGAAATCGCTTCGTTACGGACGCATACCATCAGAAACGAGCGCAGCGCGCCGCGTTCGGGCCGGTACGCGCCCTCTTTTGCCCATACGCGGACCAGCGCGTCGTGCACGCAGTCGCGTGCGTCCCCGGCCGTTCCGAGGACGTGGCGTGCCGCGGCTTGCAAGGCCGGCGCGTACCGGCGGTACGCTTCTTCAAGCGCACCGTCGGCATGCGCGGCAAACGCCGCGTCGAGTTCCCGGTCGTCGTTCACCCGTTTTGCAACGACCGATCGCTGACCGTGGCGTGTTTGCCCGTGAAGGATACGTTACGGTAGCCGAGCCGGCCCAGTAGTTCCGGTGCCGGAACCAGTAGCGGTCCAGGCGCCGCGGCGGTTCCCGGCGCGGGCTGCGGATATGCCGTTGCCGCCGCCGTCGCGAACGAGATGTTGCCTTCGCGTTGCGTGATGATCTGGTGGATGTGGCCGTTCAACACGGTCACCGCGGAGAAGCGCTTGAGCATCGCAATGGCCTTCGCGCCATCTTCGGTCGTCCACCCCCACGCCGGATATAGCGCGTAGAGCGGGACGTGCCCAAACACGACGATCGGCGTGTCGGCTTTCTGGGCCGCGAGATCCTTGGCCAGCCAATCGAGCTGCTTCGTTCCCAGCACGCCCATCGTTTCGTAATTGAAGACGTTCACCAGCGCCACGAAGTGCACGCCGTTGCGGTCGAACGACCACCAGCCGTCGGGCGCGGCGGCGTTGGGGAACGCTTCCGCAAATCGCTTCGCGCCTTCGGCGCCGATCGCGTCGTGTTCGCCCGGGATCACGAAGAGCGGTGCCTTAAGGCGGCTCAGAACGCTCTTGGCCGTGTCGAACTGTTCGAGTTTGGAGAGGTGCGTGACGTCGCCGGTGTGCATGACGAACGCCGGTTGCTGCGGGAGAGCGTTGATCGCGTCGACCGTGGCGTTGAGCGTGCCCAGCACATCGGGGTTGGCCGGAAGTGAGAAGCCGATGTGGCTATCGCTGATTTGGACGAAGGTGAAATCGCTGCCGGGCGCTGCTGCGGCAAACGTGCCCGTCGCCGTCATTGCGAAAGCGATGCCGCCGCCGGTCCAGCCGACGTGCTCGAGAAATGATGCGCGCTTCATTGCGGCGCCTTCACGATCACGGTGCCGTGCATGTATGGATGCACTTCACAGAAGAACATGTACGTGCCGGCCTTGGCAAAGGTGTGGGTGAATTTTTGGTTGGTGTCGAGGCCTTCGGAATCGAACGATTTGTCGTTGGCCGTGACGGTGTGCGGCTCTTCGTCGTCGTTGACGAACGTGACGGCCGTTCCCGGCGTCACGGTGATCGTGGCCGGGACGAACATGAAGTTCTTGATGTGGACCAAGGTCGGGGCCGGCATATCGGCCGGCGCGGACAGCGGCATACCTACGAGCAGCGCCGCGGCGAGGAAGGGGAGGATGCGCAGTTTCATACCCCTCGTACGCCGCCGAGGGCCTCCCCGGATGACTTCGTCGCTGTCGCGCTATCGCACTAGCGTGCCGTTAGCGGTCGTCGCCTCCGGCGACCTCATTGGTGGTCGACGCGTCGGGGCGCACCGGCTGGCCGGCGACGAGTACCTGGTCGCTCGAGAGGATGACGCGGCCGGGTTCAATGTGACGGATGTGGACGCCGTCGAGCATGTCGCCTTCGGTGACGTGATAGGTCTTGTTGTTGAATTGAATGGCAGCGAACGGAAACGCTTCGTTTGTATCGGTGCTGACGAGCGCCAGCTGCGGTGCTTTGTCGTCCGGAGCCGCGATGACGGCTGCCGAGAACGCAACGCTCATTCCGAGGAGCGCGCAACACGCTTTCGCGGCATTCAGTGAGGTTTTCACAGCATCTGCCCCCTTTCGGGTGTGTGATCACGTGTACCCCAAAAAACACCGGTTCACCGGGTCGCAGGTCACTTTTTCGACTGCGAGAATTCCGTCGGTCGCTCAGAGAGGGGATTAACCGTGGGTCAAGCCGTTACGTTTGCAGCAAGTGGCGTCGGATCGTTCTGGTATGAAGGTGGCGTCCTCCTGAAAAAGGCGATCGCTCCCTTAGGCTACGATCTCGTTCTCGACGAGAAGCCGAGTGATTTCAAAAATGTGCTGTCGGTTGCCGACGGCACGAATCTCATCGGCATCACGATGCCGCAGTTCGTCGACTGGGCGCTGCGCGGACATAGCGCGTTCAAAGGCAAGCAGATCCCCGACTTGCGCGTGATCGCGGCGCTGAATCTCCCCGTGTGGTTGGGCGCGGCCGTCGACCGCGCCAGCGGCATCAGCTCGCTCAAAGAAATCGCCGAGAAAAAGTATCCTTGGAAAGTGGTGTTGCCGGCGCCGGCCAATTTGGTGGGCGAATACATCGAGTACATCATGGCCGGGCACGGGCTCACGCGCGAGAAAATCATCAGCTGGGGCGGCGCCGATCTGCGCCCGACGCTCCAGAAGACGCCCGAGATGCGCGCGAAGCTGATCGCCGAGACCGGCCGCGACGAGATGATCAGCGTGACCAAAGATCTGGCGAAGAGCGGTCAGACCAACGGCTTCTTTCTCTACATCAACGGCTGCTCGCAGTGGGGGCGCGACCTGACCACGATCCAAGACCTGCGCTTCGTCACGTTCGACGAAGCGGTGCTCGACAAAGTCAACGCGGAATGGGGCGGCACGAACATTACGCTGCCGGCGCGTCTGTTCAACGGCGTCGATCAAGACATGGTCGCGGTCGGCTGGCGTCACCACTACATCTACGGCGGCGCTGACGTGCCGGACGAATTGGTCACGGCGGTGCTCAAGGCGCTCGAAGACGAGCGCATCCTCGACAACGCCCACGGCTTCTCGTTCTCCGGCTTCATGCCCAAGCTCGTGAGCAATCTCAAACTCCACCGCGCCGCGGAACACTACTACAAGAAGCGCGCTTCCGGAACGTGATGTAAGAACGCCGTCATCAAGGCCAGCCACCCGGCGCCGAGCAGCAGCCCGCCCAACACGTCCGTCGCGTAATGCGCGGAGAGGGCCAAGCGCGACCAGGGAATGCCGGCGACGGGCGCGTGCGCACGCGCAGCTTCTTCGCGTCGAGAACGTGCGCGTTGGTCAGCAATCCCTGACGTTCGAGCAAGAGCGATGCGTATGTCTTGGCGGCATCGCGTCGCGTCCGGCTCGATGCCCCGGTCGAAAAGCATGGCGCGGGCCTTGGCGAAGGCCTGGGTCGTCTGCCTCACCCCGCTGTTTCCGATCAGGAAAGCCTTCATCACTAGCTGTTTCCACGATTGCCAAAGGGGTAAACGAAGAACATGAACGCACTACGCAACGCGGCTGCCGCCGCCGCCTTGATCCTCGCGATGCCGGCTTTTGCCGTCGCCGCCGCACCGGTCGTCGTCCATCTTTCGCCGCAGAATCACTCCGGCGAAACGGCAACGGCGACGCTGACCGAAACCAACGGCAACACCGTCGTCAGCGTCGTCACCAAGGGTGGGCCCGGCAATCCGCAGCCGATCCACATCCACAAGGGCACGTGTGCCAAGCTGAACCCGAAGCCGTTTTACCCGTTGACGACGCTGCAAGGCGGCAAATCGGTGACCACGCTGAAGGGCGTGAGCCTGATGTCGCTGCAGAACGGTAACTTCGCGATCAACATTCATCACTCGACGAGCGACATCCCGACGTACTACGCGTGCGGCAACATTGCAAAGATAGCGGGAATGTAGCCCACGCCGGGCGCCCGGCCTAGCCGGGTTTGTACAAGAGATCCTGCGCCGGAAACGCCTTGAACCCGTTGTATTTTGCGGCCGCGTCGATCAACGGCTGCATCAACGCGGGGCTGAGTTGCTCGGCATAATGGTTGCGCGCCATCGCGGCGATGACGGCGGGATCGATCTTGACGTACTTGGCTAGGATGTCACCGCTCTGCTGCGGGTTCTTGTTTGCCCAGACCGCCGTATCGTGGATCACGGCAGCAAAGCGGCTCACGAGATCCGGGTGGTCGTTCGCCCATTGCCGCGTCGCAACCCAGGCGCCGACGACGAAGTGTTTGGCGATGCCGTCGAAGCCGTAAAACAAGACGCGATTGGTCTTGCGGGCAACGGTGATAAACGGTTCGACGACCCATGCGGCATCGATGCGGCCGGCGTCGAGTGCGGCGGGGATCGCCGGAAACGGCACCTCGGTGAATTTGACGGTGGATGAATCGCCGCCGTTCTGATCGATCCAAACCCGGGCGCCGAGGTCGGCGAGGCTGTGCAGCGTGGAGACGGCGATCGTCTTCCCGTTGAGGTCCTTGGCTTGCTGCAGCGGTGAGTTCGCCGGAACGATGAGCGCTTGCGTGCGGGTCGTGACCGGCGACAAATAATCGTGGGTCGGGGCGATGATGACCAGCGGAATTCCCTTGAGGTGCTGCACCGCCAGCACGTCCAACGTATCGAAGCCGATATCGAGCGTACCGCCGACGATGGCCGAGACGATGAGGCTACTGCCTTGCATCGATTGAATATCGACGTCGAGGCCTGCCTTCGCGAAAAACCCCATGTCCTTCGCATAGTAGACTTCCGCCGCGGGTTCGATCGGCGAAACGCCGATGCGCAGCGTCGCCGGCGCCTGTGCCCGGCTCGGCGACCTCACTGCGCCCAGGAGCGCACCAACGAGGAGCGCCGACGCCCGTTTTCGGCTCATGGCAGCAAGCGACATAGGACCTCCAAGACAACCGTCTGGTTGGGCACCTCGAATTTGAGGGCGCGGAAAGGTCTACCTGGTCGATTTTCGAATAGTCGCCAGTCGGAAAAACCGAAGTCCCATAGCGATTCGGGCGCGTAGCTCAGTGGGAGAGCACCACATTGACACTGTGGGGGTCAGAAGTTCAATCCTTCTCGTGCCCACCATCTTGAAAACCCTGTGACAAACAGGGTTTTCTTTTTGCTTCGCTCTGCTTACTCAGCGAGTGATGAAACGCGCTACACAACCGAACGCTGTGGCTTCGCTGTCGCCGCAAACGACGCAACCACGTTCGACGACCTGCTGTTCCGCGCCGAGGGGCAAGCGCGCGCGCTCTCGAGGAACCAGCACGCCCTCGTGTTCCCTCCCGGCGCCATCTAAATCAGGACTCTTCGACCTTCTCGCTCGTGTACGCGCGTATCAATTGCGCGATATCGCCCGGCGCCAAGATATGCGACGTCCTCAGTGCGTGTGCGAGTGCTCGGGGTCGGGGGCGTGGTCGTGGGTGTGTTCGATCTCGGTGTGGTCGTGTGAATGGACGTGTTCGCCGGCCACGGGCGCGTCGTGCGTGTGATCGTGATGCAAGTCGTCGTGGCGATGGGGATGGCTGTGCGCTTGCGCGTGATGGTGATGGCGATGGGCGTGGCGTTCGGTGGCGTGTAGAAACGCGCCGAACGCCATCGCCGCGAACGCCGCGATGCCCGCCGCGTTCAGCGGCGTTCTGCCGATGGCCACCGCGCCGGCGGCCCCGATAAACGGCGCCGTCGCAAAGACCGAAGCCGTTCGGGCAACACCGAACGTTTGCTGCGCGCGCAGATAGAGCACCAGGCTCGCGCCATACCCGACGGCGCCGATGAGCAACAGAGACAGCACCGCTCCGGGCGCACCGGCGCTTTCGTGCAGCAGCGCTCCGGTGATCAGCGAAAGGACCGCGCCGATCGCGCTCTTCCAGAAGACGGTAATGCGCGAATCGAGTGCGCCCAGACGCGATGAGAGCGCGTTGTCGAGCGCCCACAACGCCGTCGCCAGAACGACGAGCAGAACGCCCGCGTGCAACCCGCTTTGCGCACTACCGCCGGCGCTGAGGATCGACGCGCCCACCACGATCGCGAGCATCGCCACGAGGACGCGCCGGCTGATGTGTTCGCGAAATGCGAGCGCGGCGATCGCTACGCTGAACGGCGCCTCCATGTTCAACGTCAACGATGCAAAGAACGGACCGGCATCGCGTAGCCCGATCACGTATGCCGCGGGCGCGAGCATTCCGCCGATGACGGCGATCGCGGTCAGCAAGGGAGCGTTGCGCCGAAATCCGTGCGCGAGCGTCACGGGCTTCCACTCCACCGCCGCGGCGAAGATCGCGCTGCCGAGATACAGCCAGCCGGCCGTCGACCAGGCTCCCGCTCCCGAACCGAGCAGCGCGATGAGGGGCGTCGTCGCGCCGAACGCGATCGCAGCGAACAGTGCGTACCAGAGACCTCGCTGCAGCGCGCTCACGATACGGTCAGCGCAGCAGTTCCGTGTGCCGGATCGCGCCGCCGGGAGGCGGCCGTATACACGAACACCGCATCGAGCACGAGGGCGAGGATCAGGTCGGCGATCACGACGCCGCGCTTGGCGGCGATATTCGTCAAAACGAGCGGAATGCTGGCCAGCAAGCCGACCAGCACGGAGACGATCATCGCGGCGAGGCCGGTGATCTGGTGAAACGTGATCTGGTCGCGCGAGATCCCGGGTACATCGGCGAGGGCCGGCGGGGCAAAATTGCCGCTGACAAACGTCAGTATGGCGAGCCCGGCGACCGCCACCAGCGCAACGTAGCCGTAGACGGCGCCTTCGAGCGTGCGGCGGTAGGCCGCGACGGCCAGCAAGACGGTCGCCGCGAGCGCCGCGTCCACCGGGAGGCAGTTGAGGAGCAGGTGGGGGTACGCCGGGCTCACCCGAGGCTTCCCGGGCGCGCGGCGCCAAGACAGATGTAATGACCCTTGATGAACTCCGCCATACTGCGGCGCACGTTCTTGCCTACGCGGTGCAAGATCTCTTTCCGGAGGCGAAACCCACGATCGGACCCGCGATCGACAACGGGTTCTATTACGATTTCCAGCGCGCGGAGCCGTTTACGGCCGACGACCTGACCAAGCTCGAAAAGCGCATGCATCAGATCGTCAAAAAAGACTACGAGATGACCGGCCGGCGCGTCGAGCGCAGCGAAGCGCTCGAACGTTACGCCGACAATCCGTTCAAGGTTGAACTCGCGCGCGACATTCCCGAGGGCGAGCCGATCACGCTCTACACGATCGGCGAATTCACCGATCTGTGCCGCGGCGGCCATGCCAAGACGACCGGCGAAATCGGCGCGGTCAAATTGATGAGCGTTGCCGGTGCGTACTGGCGCGGCGACGAGCACAACCCGATGCTGCAGCGCATCTACGGCACGGCGTTCCCGACGCAGAAAGAACTCGACGACTATCTCGTCTTCCTCGAAGAAGCGGCGAAGCGCGATCATCGCAAGCTCGGCCCCGAACTCGACCTCTACTCGGTCGAAGAGGAGGCCGGCGGCGGTCTCGTGTTCTGGCATCCCAAGGGCACGCTGGTGCGCGGGATCATCGAGGGCTTCATCCGTGAAGGGCTCGCGGAGCGCGGCTATCAGCCGGTGATCACGCCCCACGTCGTGCACGAGAAGCTCTACGAAACGTCGGGCCATCTCGAGAATTTCGCGCACGGCATGTTCGGGCCGATCGAGGTCGAGGGCCAGCGCTTCCGGCTCANNCGCGGCTTCACGCAGGACGACGCGCATCTGTTCTGCACGCCCGAACAGCTGCAGGGCGAATTCGAGCAAACACTCGACGAAGCGCTGCGCATGATGAAGGCGTTCAACTTCGATGACTTCGAGTATTTCCTGTCGACGCGCGAGCACCGCGGCCCGACCGACGATATCGCCGAGGCGGCGATCCGCAACGCGCTCGAGTCGCACAACCTGCCGTACACGATCGACGAAGGCGGCGGCGCGTTCTACGGGCCCAAGCTCGACATCAACCTGCACGATGCGATCGGCCGCAAGTGGCAGCTCGGCACCGTGCAAGTCGACTTTATCTTACCCGAACGCTTCGATCTGAAGTATCGCGGCTCCGACGGCGCCGATCATCGTCCGGTGATGATCCATCGCGCGCTGGCGGGTTCGATGGAGCGCTTCTTCGGCGTGTTGATCGAACACTTCGGCGGCAACTTCCCGGCTTGGCTCGCCCCGGTGCAAGCGGTGCTCGCGCCGATCACCGAGCATCAGCTCGACTACGCCCACGAAGCCGCGGCCAAACTCCGCGCGGCCGGTTTGCGCGTGGACGTCGATGAGTCCAACGAAAAGCTGGGCTACAAGATCCGGCACTGGAAAACCCAGAAAGTTCCCTTCATCCTCGTCGTCGGCAAGTCCGAAGCGGCCGACGGTACGGTCAACGTCAACGAACGCGGTATTGAAGACAAGCGCACGGTCTCGATCGATGCCTTTTCCGCCGAACTGCGCGAGATCGTTGACGCGCGCCGTTAGGGTGAATATGGACGAAGAGCACTGGCGCCCGTTCGAAGGCCGGTACCGCGACGGCATGCCGCTCGTCGGTGCCGTGAGCCGTCTTTCGTCCAACGAAACACAGAGCATCGAGTTTCCGTGGTGCATCCACCTGACGGTTCACTGCGACGCGGTGGACGAACGCGGGTATCCGACGCCGGCGGAAAACGCTTCGGTTGAAGAGTTCACCGGCGCACTCCTCGCGTTGCTGCGGCACGCAGGCGGCGTGATCGAAGCGGCCCGGCTGAACGGACACGGCGCGCGCGAGTTCTGGTGGTACGTGCGCGAGCCCGAACCGATGGACATGGTTCTCACCGAATTCGCCTCGCAACCGGTGCTTTTCCGCGCCTTCGACTACGACATCGAACTCGACGCTGACTGGGAAGTCCTCGACCGGTTTTCGCCCGGACAGAACTGACGCGTGCTGCTGCTCGGAATCGAGACGTCGTGCGACGATACCGCCGCGGCCGTCGTCCGCGACGGGCGCGACGTGCTCTCGAACGTGTCGACCAATCAAGACGAGTTTCACGCCAAATACGGCGGCATCGTGCCCGAGATCGCAAGCCGCCGGCACGCGAGCCTGCTCTCAGCCGCGATCGATGACGCGCTGGTGCGTGCGAGGACATCGCTCGGCGCGATCGACGGCATTGCGGTCACCGCCGGGCCGGGCTTGATCGGCAGCCTCGTCGTCGGCGTCGCCACCGCGAAAGCGCTGGCGTTTGCCACCGGCAAACCGCTCTACGCCGTGAATCATCTCCACGGGCACATCTTCGCCGCGTTTCTCGACAGCGACGCCACGCCGCCGTACCCGTTTCTCACGCTGCTCGTTTCGGGCGGCCACACTCAACTCGTCGCGGCCGAGAGCGCGCGCGAAATGCGCGTCATCGCCAAGACGCGCGACGATGCCGCCGGTGAAGCCTTCGATAAAACCGCCCGCTTGTTGGGTTTGCCGTTTCCCGGCGGACCGGCACTCGAAGTGCTCGCACGCGCCGGCAATCCGAAGGCGGTTGCGTTCCCGCGCTACCGCCCCGAAGCGGGCGCGCTCGACCTCTCCTTCTCGGGCCTCAAGACGTCCGCACGCTACTTCCTCGCCTCGGATGCGGCCAAACTCGTCTCGCATGCGGATATCGCCGCCTCGTTCCAAGCGGCGATCGTCGATGTGCTCATCGATCGCGTGGAACGGGCACTCGATGCGCGCGAGTATCGCGCAATCGTGCTCAGCGGCGGCGTGGCCGCCAACGCCGCGCTTTCGTCGGCGTTTCGGCGCACCGGCGCGAAACGCAACCTTCCGGCATTCGTGCCCGAGCGCCGTTTTTGCACCGACAACGCCGCGATGATCGCCGCCGCCGCGGAACGCCGCGGCGACGCCGATCTACGCGATCCGCTCACGCTTACGGCCGACCCGAGCCTGCCGTTCGCGTGAGCTTACCGGCGCTACTTGCTACCCGAAGGGTAACGGAAGGTGCCGGTCGTCCACACGAAAACGGCGGCGGGTAAATACCCGCCGCCGTACGTGCGCATAAGTAAACGATCTGCGCTATTTGTTCGGAGTGAAGTTGCCGCCGTTGCCGGTCGCCGGAGCGTTGTTATCGCCGTTGCGGTTGGCCGACGGATTCGCGGTGATCTGTCCTTCGGTGCTGCCGGAGTTCTTCGCGCCGAAGTTTCCGCCATTACCCGCTGCCGGTGCGTTCAAGTCACCGTTATGGTTGGCTGACGGATTTTCCGTGATGCCGTAACCCATTTCAGCGCCCGGTGCCATCGACTTTTCCGTTCCAAAGTTGCCGCCGAGACCCGCTGCCGGGCCGTTGAGATCACCGTCGTGATTCGCCGACGGGTTCGACGTGATGCCGGCACCCAAGGCCGCGCCCGGCGCCATCGACGGCGCGTCTTGCGCGAATGCTACTGTCGAGAGGCTCGCGGTTGCGAGTGCTGCTGCGACGACGGCGGCTGTGAATTTCCCCATGACTTTGTGTTCCTTCCGAATTTCTGCTGGTGCTCTTATTCACCAATACTTGAACGGAGAAACCATCTTGTTTGTTACGCAAGAACAGCGTGCAGTTGTTCGATAAAAGTCGTTACGAACCGCGCCGACTTTTGTCGTTTCATCGGCCTGCACGCGCGCTAGCGCCTGCTAGGACGTAAGACACCAGCGGCGGATCGCCTCTGAAACGGCGGCGTGTTCGATGGGCTGAATGCGCGCGCGGAATTGCTCGAGCGTCGTACCCGCCGCAAGATAGAGCGGCGTGCGCACCAGGATCTCGCCGCGATCGGTTGCCGGCGTAACGCGATGCACGCTGGCACCGCCCCAGCGAACCCCCGCGGCAATCGTCGCTTCGGGTGCGCGCGCGCCGCGAAACGCGGGGATCTGCGAACCGTCCGGCATCACGACGCTGTCGGCGGCGGAATCGTACGGCAAGAACGCCGGATGAATGTTGATGGTCTCGGGGAAGCGTTCGAGAAACGCGGCCGGCAACAGATGCATCCAACCCAAAAGCAGGATCAGCTCCGGCGCGTCGGTCGCGATAGCTGCCGTCAACCGCTCGTCGTACGCCGCACGCGACTCGGTATCGCGGTTCCAGACGATCGCCTGCTGCTTGATGCCGGCTTCGCGCGCACGTTCGAGCACGCGCGCCCGCGCGTTGTTCGATACCACCGCGACGATATCGAGCGCGTTGTCCCCGGACTGCACTTCGTCGATGACGGCTTGCGCGTTCGACCCGTCGCCCGATGCGAGGATCACCGCGCGCGCCGGACGGAGCGCGTAGTCGTACGAATCCGCAACGTGCGCGTCGGCTCGCTCTTCGTATGAGGCGATGAGCCGCTCGCCGCTCACCGCGGGAATGAGCGCCCAGCGATAGCGCGCGGCGAGATCGCAGAGCGCCGCCACGAGCAGCACTTCGCCGAGCCCCGTTTTGCGATGCGCCGCCGCGACGCCGTAGGGTCCGAAAATCCCGACATCGGGACGTTTGCGGTACGGCTGCAGCCAATGGTACGAGCGATCGGGCGAACCGAAGCCGGCGAAACCGGCGATCGTGCCGTCGGCGGCGACCGCGTACCACACCGATCCGACGCGCACTTCACTCGACCACCAGCTCGGCGCAAATTCCCAGTCGATCCAGGCGCACAACCGCTCGTCCGGCTCATCGATGCGTCGCAACTGATAGCCGAGGTGTTCGCCCGTTGCAATCGCGGCGGGCAACGCCTCGGGACGATAACGCTCGCCGAGCGGCGCGAGCAGGTTAACCGCCAACGCTAACCGCGCGCGGCGTGCACGGCCACGGCCGGACCATCCGGCTGCCGCGGCGACACGAAGCCGACCACCTTCGCCGAGGGGACCGCGGCGATCGCTTTGGCGGCGTCCATGAACGGAACGATCAGCGTATAGCCGACGCCCATGTTCAGCGTGCGGTAGCGTTCTTCGTGTTCGAGGTTCCCGCGGCGCACGAGTTCGGCCATGATCGGCGGCACGCTCCAACGGCTCTGTTCGAAAACGGCCATGCACGACGCCGGCAGCGTGCGCGGCACGTTGTCGATCAAACCGCCGCCGGTGATGTGCGCCATCGCCTTCACGTCGGCGACCTTCTGGATGGCGCGCACTTCCGCCGCGTACGTCGGATGCGGAGCGAGCAGCGCATCGCCGTAGGTCGTGCCGTCGAAGGGCTGCGCGTATTCTTCCGGCGCGATCAGCGTGCGCGCCAGCGAATAACCGTTGGTGTGCAGTCCGACCGACGGCAGACCGATGATCGCATCGCCCTCGACCACCCGTTCCTTGTTGGGGATGTCCGCGATGTCGACGAGCCCGACGATCGTACCCGCCAAGTCGAAATCGCCGGCCTTGTAGAGTCCCGGCATTTCGGCCGTCTCACCGCCGAGCAGTGCCATGCCGTTGGCCCGGCACGCCCCGGCCACGCCGCGCACGACGTCGGCCGCCATTGCCGGCTCGAGCTTGCCCACCGCGAGGTAATCGAGGAAGAAGAGCGGCGCGGCCGAGACCACCAGGATGTCGTTGACGCAGTGGTTGACCAGATCGCGCCCCACGCCGTCATAGCGGCCCATCTGCGCCGCGATGAGGATCTTCGTGCCGACGCCGTCGGCTGAGGCGACTAAGGCTCGCTTGCCGTCGCCGGGGAGCCGGAACAGGCCGCTAAAGCCGCCGAGCTCGCCGAGCTGATCGGGATGACGCCAATCGGATGTAACCTCGCGATAGCGGTCAACGGTCTCATTTCCGGCGTCGATATTGACGCCCGCACGGGCGTAGGCGTCGGTCATTTGCTGGGCGTACCCCTCACCATACGCATTCGTCCGTTCCATCCATCGAAAGGAAGCTCATGCAGGTTCGCATCACGTCCGATGCTCCGGCGTCGTACGCGACCGGCGCGCTCGTCATTCCCGTCTTCGCCGACAAACGTCTCGACGGCATCGCCGCGGAGATCGACGCGGCGCTGGGCGGCGCGCTCACGGACGTGCTGGAATCGGACGAGATCTCGGGTAAGGCCAACGAGCTCGCGGTCGTGCACGCGAAAAGTGCCCCCTACCGCCGCGTCGCGCTGGTAGGTCTCGGCGACCGCGCGAAGTTCACGCCCCAGGGTCTGGCCAAATTCGCCGGCACCGCGGTGCGCACGCTCGGGAAGCGCAACTATGCCGCGCTGGCGTTCGTGCTGCCGGCCGAAGCGCAAGCCGACACGCTGCTCGCCGCCTCGGCGCTGACCGAAGGCGCGTTCACCGCGACGCTCGACGGCACGACCTATCGCACAGAACCCGACAAACCGGTCGTGGCGCACCAGGTCGCGATCTTTGCCGGTTCGTTCGACCGCGCCGCACTCGACGCGGGCGTCGCACGTGGAACGGCGATCGGCGAAGCGGTGAACTTCGCGCGCTTGATGGCGCTGACACCCGGCAACGATATGACGCCGACGCATATGGCCGAGCGGGCCCAGGAACTCGCCGCCGAAGCGGGCCTCGAGTTCGACGTGCTCGACGAAGCGCGCATGGCCGCGAAGCACATGGGTTCGCTGCTCGGCGTGTCGCTGGGCTCCGATCAACCGGCAACGCTCTCGGTGATGACCTACCGCGGCGACCCCTCGAGCAAAGAGGTGCTCGCGCTGGTCGGCAAGGGCCTCACCTTCGACTCCGGCGGGATCTCGATCAAGCCGGCCGAGGCGATGCACGAGATGAAGTACGACATGTGCGGCGGCGCCGGCGTGATCGCGGCGATGTACGCGATCGGCAAGCTCAAACCGAAGCTCAACGTCATCGGCGTCATTCCGTCGAGCGAGAACCTGCCCGGACCGAAGGCGATGAAGCCCGGCGACATCTTGCGCGCGATGAACGGCAAGACGATCGAGGTGATCAACACCGACGCCGAGGGCCGCCTGAT
>PLTN01000102.1:0-5479 GCA_003164495.1 Vulcanimicrobiota bacterium | reverse complement strand
AACGACGACGCCTTCGTCGAGCGCTTCCTGAAGGTCGTCGGCGATGTCGGCGAACGCTACTGGCGTCTGCCGCTCTACGACGACTTCGACCGTCAGATCAAGAGCGACATCGCCGACATCAAGAACACCGGCGGACGGCCCGGCGGGGCGGAGACGGCCGGTGCGTTCCTCAAGAACTTCGTGGCCGACGTGCCGTGGATTCACCTCGATATCGCCGGTACCGCCTACCTCGACAACGAATCGTCCTACCAAGCCAAAGGCCCGACCGGAACGCCGGTGCGCGCCTTCGTCGCCCTAGTCGAAGATCTCGCCAAGAACTGAGAGGGGACTGACATGACGGTTACATCGGCATCGGTCAAGGAGAACATGGCCGAGATGGAACGCCTCAACGAAGAGGCGGCACATCTCCACATTTGGATGCGTACGCGCGCCAACTCGCCGCTGCAACAGCCGTGGCACGTCACCGATACCGTGGCTCCGCCGAAGGTCGCGCCGAATGCGTTGCCCGCAGGCCGCCGCGCGGTGCCGTTTCTCTGGAAGTGGCGCGACATCGAACACTACCTCACCAAAGTCGCCGAGCTGTGTTCGATCGAACAGACCGACCGCCAGCAACTGCAACTGCTCAATCCGGGATTCGGCGGCGAACTGCGCATCGCGAACTCGATTCGCGTTGCGATCTCGATCTACAAGCCGGGCGACACCGCGCCGATCCATCAGCACTCGCCGAATGCCAGCCGCACGATCCTCTCCGAGTCGGGCGGCTATTCGCTCGTCGAGGGCGAGCGCTGTCCGGCCGAGCGCGGCGATCTGATCTTCACGCCCAACGGAACCTGGCATGGTCACGGCAACGACGATGCGGAGCCGGTCATCTGGATGGACGTCCTCGATTGGCCGCTGCTCGATTTCCTCGGCTTGATCTGGATTCGCGAAGACTACGCCGAGGCCGCGGAGGTTCCGGACGTCCCGGCCGGCTTCTCGCGCACGTTCTACGGCGCGGGCGGCATCTCGCCGACGTTCGAACCGTTTGAGCGCGGTTCCGGCACCAACACGTCGCCGTACTTTCACTATCGCGGCGTCGACATTCTGCACACGCTGGCGGCGATGCGCGATTATCCCGGCGACGTGCATCGCGGACGCGGCGTGGAGTTCGTCAACCCGTTGACGCACGCACATCCGTTCCCGGCGTTCGCCTACGGCGCACAGTTGCTGCGCGGCGGCGAGAGCACGCAATCGTTCCGGCACACGGCCAGCACGCTGTTCTGCGTACTCGGCGGCAGCGGCTACACCGAGGTCAACGGTCAGCGCTTCGAGTGGGGACGCAACGACGTGTTCGTCGTGCCTAACAGCCTCTGGCACCATCACGTCAACACGAGCTTGACCGAGGACGCCGTGCTCTACACGGTCAGCGATCGCCCGCTCGTTGAAATGATCGGCCAGTACTACGCCCAGGGCCGCACGCCAGACAAGACTGTTATCGCTCTTCGTTGAATTAGGCGCCATGATAGCACCGCCCGCTTCACGTGCCGAGTACGTTCGGCGCATTCGCGACCAGCATCTGGCCCCGCTGTGGGACGTTCTCGGCGGCCTCGTTACCGCCGAGCCCAAGACGGTCATCGCGCCGTATCGCTGGCGCTATCGCGAAATACGCCCGACGCTGCTCGAATCGGCCGGCGTGATCACGGCCAAGGAAGCGGAACGCCGCGTCCTGGTCTTCGAGAACCCGAACTTGCCCGGCGAGTCGAAGATCACCAACAGCCTCTTCGGCGGCTTCCAGTTGATCATGCCCGGTGAAGTCGCGCCCCCGCACCGGCACATCCAAGCGGCGCTGCGGTTCATCATCGAAGGCAACGGCGCGTACACGCTAGTCGACGGCGAGCGCACGTTTATGAAGCCCGGCGACTTCGTCATCACGCCGTCGTGGACATACCACGATCACGGCAACAACACGAACGACCCGATGGTCTGGCTCGACGGCCTCGACATGCACATGGTGCGCTTGTTCGAAGCGAGCTTCCGCGAAGGCTGGGTCAACGAAGACCCGATCGAGCCGACGAAGCCCGAGTACGATTCGATTCATCGCTACGGCGCGAACCTCGTCCCGGTCGATCACAAGCACACGGCCAAGACGTCACCGATCTTCAGCTATCCGTACGACCGCACGCGCGAAGCGCTTCACGCGATGACGCGCGCCGAAGACCCGAGCCCATGGTTCGGCTACAAGATGCGCTATATCAACCCGCTGACCGGCGGGGACGCGATCCCGACCATGAGCACGTTCATGCAACTGCTGCCCAAGGGTTACGAAACGAAGCCCTACCGCGCCACGGACAGCACGGTGTTCGTACCGGTCGAAGGCACGGGCACGACGACCGTCGGCAACACGACCTTCGATTGGGAGCCGCACGACGTGATCGTCGTTCCGAGCTGGATGAAGTACACGCACAAGGCCAGCGAAGACGCGGTGATCTTCTCCTACTCGGATCGCGGACCGCAAGAACTGCTCGGATTCTGGCGCGAAGAGCGCTGACCGCGCACGCGGCCTGATGGATTTCGCTTTTACCGACGAGCAAAAGCTGCTCCGCGAAACCGTCAGGCAACTGATGGATACGCACGCGCCGCCGGAGTATATCCGGCGGCTCGATCGCGAGCAGGCCTACCCCTACGAACTCTACGAGAAATGGGTCGAGGCGGGCTTGCTCAGCATGCCCTTTCCCGAAGAGTACGACGGCCTCGGCGGTTCGGTGATCGACCTAACGATCATCGCCGAAGAACTCGCGCGCAAGAGTCCCGACTTCTTCATGTCGTACGCGGGCAGCGTCTTCACCGGACTCAACATCATGCGCAAGGGCACCGAAGAACAAAAGCAGCACTGGCTGCCCAAACTCTTCGCGGGCGAAGTGCGGATGGCTATCGCGATCTCCGAGCCCGAAGCGGGTTCCGACATCGGCGCGATGCGAACGTACGCGGTGCGCGACGGCGACCACTATGTGGTCAACGGCCAGAAACTCTGGGCGACCGGTGCCGGCGCCAAAGACACCGTGATGAACGTCTACCTCAAGACCGACCGCGAGAAAAACTATCGCGAGGGCATGTCGCTGCTGCTCATCGACAACGATACGCCGGGCGTCCAACTGCGCAAACTCGACATGCTCGGCCGGCGCTGTACCGGCACCTACGAAGTGTTTTTCAACGACGTGCGCGTGCCGGCCGATCGCGTGGTGGGCGGCGAGAACAAAGGCTGGGACTGCGTGCTCGCGGGCCTGCAAATCGAGCGCGTGTGCTCGGCGGCGGGCAGTTGCGGCGGCGCGCTGGCCGCCTTCGATCTCGCGCTCAACTATGCCAAGGAGCGCGTCCAATTCGGCCGCCCGATCGGCACGAACCAGTCAATCGCCCATACCCTCGCCGACCTGCAGACCGAGATCGACGCGGCACGCACCCTGATGTGGCGCGCCGCCTGGATGGTGTCCGAAGGTCAGGACGCGCTGCGCGAGATCACGATGGCGAAGCTCTTCGCCTCCGAGGTCTACGTCAAGGTCGCCAACGCCGGAATGCAGATCTTCGGAGGCTATGGCTACAGCATGGAGTACGATATGCAGCGCCACTTCCGCGACTCGCGCAGCTCGACCATCGCTGCGGGCACCTCGGAGATGCAGCGCAACGTGCTGGCCGGCCTCATGGGCCTCAAAATTCGTTAAGGAGCACACGACATGGACACGCTCGAGAAGACCGCACATCACTGGATGGAGATTCCGGCCGGTGACGTCGGGGACGCCGTCATCGCCGCGATGGCGGCCGGCGGCGTCGACCACCTCTTCTTCACCTCGGGCGCGGAGATCGTGTGGTTTCAGGAAGCGATAGCCAAGGCACACGCGCAAGGCCGGCCCGCGCCGCGCCTGATCACGATGACGCACGAGCACACGAGCCTCAATGCGGCCATCGGATATGCGGCCGCAAGCGGCAAGCCGGTAGCAACCGCGGTGCACGTCGACACCGGTACCTATCATTACGGCGGCGCGATCCACACGGCAAAGCACGCCGGGCTACCGGTGATGATCATGGCCGGCACGCCGCCGGTGTCGTATCCGGGAACGATGAAAGGTTCGCGCGACCGCGGCGGCCATCTGTGGATGCAGCAAGGCTTCGATCAGAACGGGATCGTGCGCAACTACGTGAAGTGGGATCACCGCCTGGAATATCAGGACAATCCCGGACTGATGGCGAGCCGCGCGCTGCAAGTCGCCCAAACCGATCCCCGCGGACCGGTCTACATGAGCGTGCCGCGCGAGATCTCGCTCTTACCGGCCCGCGAAACGTCGTTTCCGACCGCACTGCAACTCGGCATTCCGCGACCCGCTGCGGCGGATCCTGACGGCATCCGCGAGATCGCACAACGGCTGCTCGCCGCGGAACACCCCTATATCGTCATCTCGAGTTCGGGCCGCGATCCCAAGACCGTACCGGCGTTGGTGACGTTGTGCGAACTGCTCGCGCTCCCGGTCGCAACGTCGGCGTTCCGCTCGTATCTCTGCTTCCCGATGAACCATCCGCTCAACGTCGGTTTGGTGCCCCTCAACGATGCCGACGTCGTCGTCGCGCTCGACGCCAACGTGCCGTGGGTTCCGGGTAAATCCGCACCGCCGGAATCGGCGTACGTCGCGGTCATCGATCCCGATCCGATTCGCGCGGGGATTCCGACGTACGAGTTCACGGCCGATCTGCGCCTGACCGCCGGACCGCTCGGGGCGATCAACGCGTTGACCGCTGCCGTTCGCGACGCGATCACGCCGGCGGACCGCGCGCGCATCGAAAAGCGCCGCGCGCATTATACGTCGGCTCATGCCGCGCGGCTCGCCGAAGCCGAGCGCGACGCGCAGACTCGCGCGAAGAAAACCCCGATCGACGAACTCTGGCTCTCGCACGAAATCGGCGCCTTCGCGGGCACCGATACGATCGTACTCGACGAAACGCTGCCCCATAACCAGGTCGAACGCTATCTGCAGTGCTCCGAACCCGGGTCGTATATCGCGAATCCCGCCAGCAGCGGTGGCTACACGCCGGGCGCAGCGTTGGGCGTGAAGCTCGCGCGTCCCGACAAGCACGTCATCGCGGTAACCGGCGACGGCTTCTATATGTTCAGCACCGCGAACGCCGCGTTGTTAGCCGGCCGGATGTATGGCGCGCCGTTCACGGTCGTCATCTATCAGAACGGCGCGTACAGCACCGGCACGCTGCAAGTATCGACGATGTTCCCGGATTCGTACTCGAAGAAGATCGGCTACGAGGGCGGCACGTTCGGCTCGATCGACTTCGCGAAGGAAGCCGAAGCCTGCGGAGCCTACGGCGAAAACGTAACCGATCCGGCCGAGATCCGGCCGGCGCTGGCACGCGCGCGCCGAGCCAACGAACTCGGCCTCCCCGCCGTCATCTCAGTAATCGTCGAACCGCTCTTCTCCTAGTCTGTCATTCCGAGCGGAGCGCC
>PLTN01000101.1:3039-15238 GCA_003164495.1 Vulcanimicrobiota bacterium | reverse complement strand
CGGGTTCACGCTCTCGCTCTTGGTGTTCTGCTATGCGGTCATGCATCCGAGCGTCGGGCTCTTGTTCGTCGCCGGGCTCACGGCCGGGGGCAGCTGGGGAATCTTCCAAACGCCGAACAACCGCGAGCTGATGGGTGCCGGGCCGCCGGAAAAATCCGGGAGCACGGCCGCGATCTTTGCCTCACTGCGCGTGGCCGGTCAAACGTTCGGCGCGTCGCTCGCCGCGATCGTCTTCGCATCGTTCGCGCCGTCGATCGGCGCTCACGTCGCGCCCGCGGCGCTGCATGTGGCCGTCTTGGCGGCGCTCAGCTTAGCGAGTGCGCTGAGCGTGCTCGCGACGTTCGTCAGCGCGCAGCGCGCGTTTCGGGACGGCTTCCACTACCATCCCGCCTAGGTGGATTCACGTTCCGTGAATCCACTTATTCGGTGTGCTGCGGATCGCGCGAGATCAGGCGCAGATACTTGCGCGGCTCGAACGACGAGTCGGCTTCGATGCGCTTGAACGTCTCTTCGCGCACTTGGCCCGCGACTTCGCGCCGCGCCCGCACGGCCGCTTCGAGTTCGCGGAACGTGCGCTCGAATTCATCGCCTTCGAGCGTCGCGATCGCGCCTTTGAGGCGGCTGATGTCGTGGTTGATCTGCCCTTGCAGTTCGCTCGACACCGCGCGCTCGACGCTTGCGATGCGGCTGAGCAGGCTGTTGAGCTCCTCGACGGTCGGCAGACCGAACGCGCTACGCGACGGCTCCGGGCGCCGGGCGGGAGTGCGTGCTCCGCGCAGGGGCTGCGGGGCGTTGAAGTCGGCGTAGAGGCGGATGATCGAGGCGATCTTCTGCGGTCCCTTGGGTGACTGCAGCCCCTCGGCCATGCCGGCCATGATCAAGCGCGAACGCAGCGCCGTGTCCTTGATGACGCGCAGATGCTGCGGGTCGACGCCGTGCGGGCGGCGGTGCGTTCCATAGAAGTCATTCTCCGAAGCCAACGGCAACGCCATGGCTTTCTCCCAAAGTGACATGCGAGCGCGAGCGGTTGTATCCACGAGAAAGCGGTTACGCGACGAGAGTTAACTCACCTCTGCGCAAAGCTACGTATGAGTTGCCGGATAGGTGCGGTAGTCCGATCCCGTCGATCGGGCGCGGCCTTCGGCGAGCAGCAGCAGCCCATCGAAGCTCGCGCCGTCGTGCGGCGCCTGCGCGATCGCGATACGTGCGGAGACGTGGACCGAGTGCTTGCCTTCGCGGTCGCCGATGCCCATCGGATCGTCGAACGCAGCCCCAAAACGGGCGAAGTTCGCGTCGAGCGCCGCGCGCGAGGGCACCTTCGGGAAGAAGATCGCGAACGAGTTTCCGCCCGTGCGCGCGATGATCTCGCCTTCCTGCCCGCGGGTCGCAAGCGCGGCCGCAGCTTCCACCAGCAGCGCGTCGCCGGTTAGGTGACCGTGCGCTTCGTTGAGTGCGTGGAATCCGGCCAAGTTGACGACCGCGATCGCGGGCGACTCCCCGGTGCCGAATGCCGCCCGTCCGAGCGAGCGAAAGCGGCTGCGGTTCCACAGACCCGTCAGCGAATCGTGCTCCAGCTGGTGCCCCAGGCGCGTCGATTGCCAACGCTGCTGATAGTGTGCGGCGAAGAACGAGGCCAACACCTCGACGTAGGCCTTGTCTTGCGGTCCGAACGGCTTCGCCGGCGTTTGCCGCGATGCGAACGCCAGAACGTAGGTCTCGCCGCCGGCGGTAAACGACGTCACGATCATCGCCTGCCACGAGCGCTGCTTCACAAATTCGGTGACGTACTCCGTGGCCGCAATATCGTCGAACGCATGCGTTCCGCCGCCCAGCTGCAACATTCGCCCGGCAATGGTATCACTGAGCAAGACGAGTGAACCCGAAGCCTCGCTCTGCGGGGGAACGGCGCTCTCGTAGCCGAGCGCGTCGGCCATGGAGACGACCCGCATGTGGGTGCCGTTTTCAATGCGTCCGAGCACGCCGCGATAGGGCTGTCCGGAACGGATCGCCGCCGCTCCGCGCTGCAGCATCGCGAGCATCAGCTCCTCATCCCGCAGGTTGGGATTGTTGGCGATGCCCCAAAGGGCTTCGAGGCGTTCCGCGTGTTCGCGAGAGCGCTCCTCCGAGTCGAGTAGCGACTGCGAGAGCGAGTCGACTTGCATCGCGAGTTTCTTCTGTGCGGAGCGCAGGGCGAGCAGCGTCGTCAGGCGCGCCAGCATCTCGCGATAGTCGACCGGCTTCTGCAAGAAGTCGTTGGCGCCGAGGTCCAGTGCTTGGTAGCGCACTTCACGCTCGTGCGCCCCGGTGACGATGACGATGGGAACGTGCCGGAATTCGGGCAGCGCGCGGACGAGCGCGATCATCTGCATGCCGTTGGGCAGCGGCATGTTGTAGTCGAAGACGAAGCAGTCGACCTCTTTGCCGTGATACCAATCGATCGCTTCGGTCGATGACAGAAACGGATGGACCACCACGTCGGGAATCTCCGACGCGATGCCCGCGAAGAGCTTCAGCGTCAAATCGTCATCATCGACGATGACGACGTGTTGCGTCACGCAGTCCCTTCCTTGAGCGGGGAAAAGCGGCGGCTGATGTCGTCGGCCGGTGCCGGCCGCGCGATCAGGTAACCCTGACCGCTGATCGCGCCGCGCGTGACCAAGGCCGCAAGCTGGGCTTCGGTCTCGATGCCCTCGGCCACGACGTCCATGCGGAAGGCGCCGGCGAGGGCCAGGATCGCATCGACGATGATGCCGGCATCCTCCGAGTGCAGCATGTCGTTGACGAACGACTTGTCGATCTTCAGCGTGGAGAACGGCAACGATCGCAACTGCATCATCGAGGAGTAGCCGATGCCGAAATCGTCGATCGCGAGCTTGAACCCCTTGAGACGGATGCGCGAGAGGATCGCCTTGAGCCGCATCGTGTCGCGCGACGTCGCGGTCTCGGTGAGTTCGAGGTGAATCTGGTTCGGCTGCACGCCGCACTCGCGGCACAGCTGCGCGAGTTTGTCAGGAAAGGCTTCGTCGTTGAGGTTGGTCGCGGAGAGGTTGATCGCGATCGGCACCGCGATCGTGAGCGCCCAGCGCGCCGCCTGTTCGACGGCGAGGCGAACGACGGTCCAGGTGAGATCGTCGATCATGCCGCGCTCTTCCGCCAGCGGAATGAAGAAGTCGGGCTGGATCAAGCCTTCGGTCGGGTGATTCCAGCGCACCAGCGCTTCGAAGCCGATCAGCTCGCGTGAGGCCAGCCGGATCACCGGCTGATAGTGCAGCACGAGCTGGCCGCCCGCGATCGCGTCGCGCAGCTCGTCGGCGCGGTTGTTCCCGGCGGGCGCCGCGTCCTCTTCCAGCGTGCGCCGGAGCGTCTCCATGCGAATCGGTTTCGCCAGTACGCCGCGCATGTTCAAGCCGAGATCGGTGCCCAAGTCACCGACGGTCCGCAGCACCTTGTCTTCGACGCCGCTCATCAGGATGATCGGTGCCCGCAGCTGTTCCGCCGCCATGGCGCGCAGCAGTTCGACGCCGTCGACGTCGGGCATCTGCAGGTCCATTAGGACGAGGGTCGGCTGCCACTCCCGCGTTTGCTGCAAGAAGAAGTCCGGATCGCTCGTCGTGACGACGTCGTAACCCGCCGTCTGTGCGATCTCTTGCACGACGGCGAGCAGTCCTTTCTCATCGTCGATTGCGAGTAGCCGTCGGTCGCCCACGATTAATGTTGCTCCACAGGGTTGAGTAGGTCGCGCAGACGTTTCGCAAGATCGATCTGCCGGTAGGGTTTGCTGAGGATGTGCCCCGCGAAATCGGCCGAGATCGATGCGGCGAGCGTGCTCTCAGTGAAGCCGGAGGTGAAGAGGACGTTGAGTTGCGGGCGCAGCTCGCGCGCCCGCAATGCCAGCTCGCGGCCATCGAGCTGACCCGGCATCACGATGTCGGTCAAGAGCAGATCGACGTTGCGCGGCGAGCGCAGAACGTCGAGTGCGTCGTTCGGCGTCTCCGCGACGATCACATCGTAGCCGAGCGTGTGGAGTTGCAAGGCGGCGACTTCGCGCATGGCGTCGTTATCGTCGACGACGAGAATCGTTTCCTTGACGCGATCGCCGTCGACCGGTGCGGCCTTACGCGGCGCCGCGGCGACGGCCGCCTCGGTGCCGGCCGGCGGCAAGTAGAGACGGAACGTCGTGCCGATCCCGACTTCGCTGTACACGCTGACGTGGCCGCCGGATTGTTTCGCAAATCCGAAAACCTGGCTCAGACCGAGACCCGTGCCGTTCGCTCCCTTCGTGGTGAAGAAGGGCTCGAACACTTTCGCCTGCGTTTCGGGCGGCATACCGATGCCGGTGTCGGAGACGGCGATCATCACGTACGCGCCGGGCTTGACGTCGACGCGGGTGGTGGCGTAGTCCTCGTCGAGCGTCACGTTCGTGCACTCGATCGTGAGCGTCCCGCCGCTGGGCATGGCGTCGCGCGCATTGACGGCGAGGTTGAGCAGCGCCGCTTCCAGCTGCGCGCGGTCGGCGACGATCTCCATCGTTTCGGTGTCGACCGAATGCTGGATCTTGATCTTGCCGCCGAGCACGCTTTCGAGCAAGCTCACCGTTTTGAGCGAGCGCTCTTGCACGCTGATCCGTTCGGGCTGCAGCGGCTGCTTGCGGGCAAAGGCCAGCAGCTGTTTCACGAGCATCGCGCCGCGGTCGGCCGCTTCGAGCGCGTTCTCGACGAACGTCTGGACGTCGGGAATCTTGCGGGCCGCGATGACGTCGAGGTTCCCGATGATGACGCCCAGCAGGTTGTTGAAGTCGTGCGCGAGGCCACCGGTCAACTGCCCCATCGCGTCGATGCGGTGGGCGTGGCGCAACTGCTCTTCCATCTGCAGGCGCTCGGTCACGTCGCGGACCGCCGTGATCACCACCGTTCCCTCGGGCGTCTTGTGCGCGCTCTGGGTCGTCTCGATCGGAAAGGTGCTGCCGTCCTTGCGCGTGCCGCACAGTTCGGGCCCTCCGGGAACCGGTGCCGCTGCCATGTCGATGAGCTTCGCAAACGGTTGACCGACCAGCTCGTCGGGCGTGTATCCGAAGAGCGGTTCGATGCGCTCGCTCGTGAGCACGATGTTCATCGATTCGTCGACGACGATCACGGCGTCGGGGCTGGCGGTGAGGAAGCCGCGGAATTTCTCTTCGGAGAGGATGACGCGCCCTTCGAGCGCGCGCGCGTACTCCTCGAGTTTGATCTTGGCCGCGGCCAGCTCGGCCCGGTGGCGCTGCAGTTCCCGGTTTGCCTGAACCGTGTCTTCGAACGTCGAGATCAAGAGATCGAGAATCTGTTCCTTTTCCGAAGTAATGGTAAAGGTACGGCCGAGGAACGAGATCTCGACCCCGAACACGGCCGAGCGCGTGCGCAGGCTGCGGTTCTGGAGGATCATCCGCGCGCGCGCGACGACTTGTTCGGGTTTGTATGGCTTCGTGAGAAAGTTGTCCGCGCCGGACTCGAGGCCGCGGATGATGTCCATCGGTTCGTTGAGCGTTGAGAGCAACATCACAGGAATCTGCGAGTGCTCGCCCGAGCTCTTGATGCGCCGGCACAAGTCGTAGCCCGAGATGCCCGGCATCACGATGTCGGAGATCACCAAGTCGACCGTGTGCCGTTCGAGCAGGTCGAGCGCGCTCTCCGCGTCGCGTGCGACGAGAACCGAGAAGCCCGCGTCCTCTACTGTGGAGCGGAGCAGTTCGGCTTGGGTCGGGCTGTCTTCGACGATGAGCAATTGATGCATGATGTTTGTCCTACGAGGAGGCGACGGCATCCGCGATATGCCGTGAGATGGCGTCCAGCGGGAGGATGAAATCGACGACACCGGCTTCGATGGCGGCTCTCGGCATACCGAAAACGGCGCAACTCGCCTCGTCTTGCGCGCACACGGTCCCGCCCGCGTGATGGATGTACTCGAGGCCGTCAACGCCGTCGCGGCCCATCCCCGAGAGGATCACCGCCAAAGCTCCGGCACCGTAGCGCTCCGCGGCCGAACGGAACATCACGCTCGCCGACGGGCGATGGCCGCCGCTCGGCGGCGCGTGACTGATGGCAACGGCGTAATCCGGCGCGATCGTGAGGTGACCGCCGTCGGGTGCAACGTAGATCGTTCCGCTGCACAGCGGTTCGCCGTCTTCGGCGATCTTCGCGTGTAGCGGCCCGGCGGCGTTCCACCAATCGACCATGCCTTCGCTGAACCCGGTCGAGATATGCTGCGTGACGAGAATCGGCGCTTCGAAGCCGGCCGGGATCGCGGCGAAGATGCCGCGCAGCGCGGCCGGTCCGCCGGTCGACGCGCCGATGCTTACGCAGGTTGCGCCGCGCCGCTTGGCATGCGCGGGTGCCGGGCGGCGCGGTACGTGCGCTTTCCGTTCGGGCCGGCGGCGCACCACTTTAACGCCGGCCATCGCGCGCACCAGATCGATGAGCTCGAAGGCGTTGGCGGAATACGGAACGGCGGCCAAGGCGCCGGCTTCGAGGGCGCGCGCACGCACGCGCACGCGTTCGGCGTCGGTGCTGTTCGCATCGATGACCACGACCACCGGCGTCGGCGCGACGGTCATGATCTCGCGCGTGGCATCGAAGGCGTTGACCCCGAGCACGTTCGATGAGATCAAGATCGCCTCGGGGTGCAGCCGCTTCGTCAGCGCGATCGCTTGCAGACCGGTGGCGCCCACCCCCGCAAGTTCGGTCGTGGGCTCGTTCGTGATCGCGTCCGCCAACCGCCGCTCGCCGGTATTTTCCACGACCAGCACGCGCAGGGCGTTCACGTGAGCGCACCGATGGCGTCGAGCAGTTCTTCCTGGCGGAAACTGCTCTTCACGATGTAGGCATCCGCGCCGATCTCGAGTCCGCGTTGGCGGTCGCTTTCGTTTTCGCGGGCGGTGACCAGGATGACCGGCAATTCGCGCAGGGTCGTGGAGGCGCGCACGGCTTCGACCAGCGCGAAGCCGTTCATGTGCGGCATGTCGACGTCCGAGACGACGAGATCGACGGTTTGTTCGCCGAGCAGCGTCCACGCCGCCGCGCCGTCGGAGGCGGTGAGCACGTCGTAGCCGGCCGCTTCGAGAATGCTGCGTTCGAGCGTGCGCGTGGTGATCGAATCGTCGACCAGCAGCACGCGCTTCGCNNCGCTCGACGACGTTCGACGCGCGCAGGATCAGCGCGATCGATCCGTCGGTTGCGATCGCGGCGCCGCTCACGAGCGGCAGCGCCGCCAGGCGCGGCCCCAGCCTGCGCAAATAGATCTCGCGCTCGTCGATCAGGCTATCGACCGCGAGCGCGACGGCCTGTGCGCCGCCGCGGCGCAGGATCAGCGCGATCTGCGGCGGCTCCGCGGACGCTTCGGCACCGATCACCGCAGCGAGCGGAACGAGCGGAATCACGCCGTTGTCCAGCAGCAGCACTTGCCGGCCCTCGACCGAGGCTATCGTGCCGGGATCGATGCGGATCACGCGGTCGATCGAGGTCAGGTTGAGTCCGAACGTATGCGCCCCGGTCGATACCAGCATCACGCGATAGGTCGTGATCGTGAGCGGCAAATTCAACACGAAGGCGGTGCCGTTCGGCGAGGACCGCACCTCGACGTTGCCGCTCATCGCTTCGACTTCGGCGCGCACGACGTCGAGGCCGACGCCGCGACCCGAGAGGTGCGTCACGTTCGCGGCCGTCGAAACGCCCGGCAGGAAGACCGCCTGCGGAAGTTCCTCTTCGCTGAGGTCGATGCCGCGTTCGCGCACGCGTTGCCGCAGCTGCTCGCGATTGAGGCCGCAGCCGTCGTCGCTGATGCGCACTTCGAGCGAGCGCAGCTTCGGCACGGCCGACACCCGCACCGTGCCTTCGGGCCGCTTACCGCAGCGGGCGCGTTCCTCGGGCGATTCGATCCCGTGATCGACGGCGTTGCGGATGAGGTGCACCAGCGGATCGCGCAGCCGGTCGGCGATCACGCGATCGATCCCCACCTCGGCGCCGCCGATCTCGAGCCGCACGCGTTTGCCGGTAGCTTGCGCGACGTCTTGCGCCACGCGGTCGAGTCCGGCGCACGTTTCGCCGAACGGCAGCAAGCGGATCGAACGGATGCCTTCGTCCAACTCCGCTGCGGCGCGCTGCAACTGCGTCCGTTCGGCTTGCATCGCCGTCGCGATCCGTTCGAGCGAGGCGTGCAGGTCGCGCAGTTCTTCGCGGTGGCGTTTGCGACCGCCGCCGGCCGGTGCCGTGCGCAGGCGTTGGATTGCAATCCCGGCTTCGTCCACCTCGCGCACGAGGTCGCTGATGCGATGATGGGACGCCAGCAGCTCGCCGCTTTGTTCGAGCAGCGTGTCGATCGTATCGGCCGGAACGCGCAGGGTGTTGTCGTTCACGTGCACGCGGGTCGATACGGTTCGCGGCATCCCGGACGCCCGTGCCGTCGCGGGCGGGGGCGCCGGCGGCGTGGCGGCGGGAGCAACGTCACCCGCGAGCTTGCGGCCGGCATCGCGCAACTCGGCCGCCGCCGTCGCCAGCATCTCGCTGCGAGCGGCGTCCAGTTCGAGCGCCCCGTCGCGCATCTGCGCCAGCACGTCTTCGAGCTGCTGACAGACCAGTTCGATACCGCTCGCGCCGATCGACGCCGCAGCACCCTTCAGGCTGTGTGCCCCGCGAAAGAGACGTGTCACGGCTTCGGCCCGGTCGGCTTCGGCCGACGGCGCCGCGAGCGCGTTCAAGTCGGCGTCGAAATCGTTCAGACGCTCGTCGAGTTCGCTCAAGAAGACGCGGATCAACCGCGCCGGGGCGCCGCTCGTGCTCACGATGTCTACGCGGTTGCTCCCCGGAGGAGCTCCGCAAGCCGGCTGCCGACCGCATCGAGGTCGCGCGCGGCTTGTTCGGTTTGCCGGGTGGAGGCGAGGCTCTGCGCCGTGGTGTCGCTGATGTCGCGCATCGCCCGCTGAATTTGGGCCATGCCGATGCTCTGCTGGTTGGCCGACGCGCTGATCTGCGTCGCCGAACGCGCCGCATCGGAGACGATGTCGGTGAGCGCGCGAATCGCCTCGTCGGCTTGGTGGACCGTGTGCAGCGCTTCGTCGACGGTCTTCGCGCCATGTTCGGTCGCGATGACCGCGCTATTGGTCGCGCGCTGAATCTCGCCCAGAATCTGGCGCACTTGCACGGTCGCTTTCTTCGACTGCTCGGCCAGCGACTTGATCTCGCTCGCCACGACGCCGAAGCCCTTGCCCTGTTCGCCCGCCCGCGATGCTTCGATCGCCGCATTGAAGGCGAGAATGTTCGTTTGATCCGCGACGTTGTTCACGACCGCGATGATCTCGCCGATCGCTTGCGCTTGTTCGGCCAGCGCCAGAATGCTGTTGGCGATCGACTCGGTGCGCGTCTTCACGTCGCCCATCACCGTAACGGTTTCATCGACGGCACGCCGGCCCGCAACGCCGTTGTCCACGGCGCGCAACGACGATTCGGCAACGGCCTTGGCCCGGTCGTTGGAACTCTCGGCGGTTTGCGAGATCTGTTCGATCGTCGCGACCGTCTCCGTTACGGCGGCCGCCTGCTCTTGGACGCCGCTCGCCTGTTGCGTCGTTCCGACCAGGATCTCGGCGCTCGCGGAGGTCAGCGCCAATACGGCCTCTTCGAGCGGGCCGCTCACGGTGCGCGTCAAGAGAACGCCCGCCACGCAAAGGATGACGACGATGACCAAGGTGCCGTAAATCGTCACGCCGAGCGACCACGCGGCGGCGCGCGCGTCGTCGGCGTAGCGCTGCTGTTCGATGCGCCGTTGTTCGGCGAGCGCGTCGTTGAACTGGCCGCGAATCTGTTCCATGATCGACTCGCCCCGGTTGGAGCGCACGAGCGCAATCGCCGCTCCGAGACTGCGCGTGTGCGCGAAGTTGAGCGTTTCGGCTAACTCCGCCAGTTTTTGGTTGCTCAGGCTGCGAATCGTGGCGGCGCGGCCTTCCTGTTGCGGCTCCCCGGCTACCGCCTTATCCAACGCGTCCATCGAGCCGCCCACGGCCGACTGTGCCTGCTGGTAGGGTTTCAAGTAGTCGGCCTTACCGGTGAGGAGGTAGCCGCGCTGCCCCGACTCGGCGTTCACCAGATCGATCTCGACTCGGTGCAGCGCGTTGCGCACGGCATACGTGTTGGCGACGATCCTTTGGGTGGCGAGCATCCGGTTCGTATTGGTGTAGGAGATCAGGCCGATGACGATCAGCGCAATCGGCCCGAGTGCGAAACCAAGCATGATCTTCCGGGCAATGCTCCAGCGCTGAATCATCGGACATTCTCCTCGTGAGTGAGTCGCGGGTCGGCAATCAATGCCGCGCCGTCGATGACGGCGATGCCGTCGGCAGTGATGTGCCGCACGATCGGGCGAGGTGCCGGCGTCGATGCGGCGAGCGTATCGCGCGGGATCTCGCGCATCTCGATCAGCGCTTGCACGACGATGCCGATCTCGGCCCGCGCGCCGCCCAGAATGATGGCGAATGTTGGTTCCGCACACGGCGGCGTGCCGATCAATATTCCGAGATCGATCAGCGGAACGATCTGACCGTGGACGTTCACGATGCCGGTGAACTGCTGCGCGGCACCGGGCAGCGGCGTGATGCGCGCACAGTGCTCGAGCCGGTAGACGTACGTTACGTCAATCGCGTAGCGTTCGTTGCCGGTAGCGAATGCCAGCAACGTCGCCATCGGCACGGCGCTGACGACGTCCGGCCGCCGGGCCAGCAGACGCGCGCGCTCGGCGAGCACCGCCTCGATCTCCGTGCGATTCGAGAGTGCGGTCACGACGGGGCTCCGACGAGCAGCTCGAACTCGGCGGCGGCAACCGCGCTCAGCGTACCGGCCGACGCGCCGCCGGCCCCGCGTACAGCATCATCGGGAGCGTGGGCTTCGAGCAGTGCGGCACCGCGTCGCAGCGCACGCTGCGCGGCCGACCGGCTTCCCGTCAGGCGCAAGGCGCGCGCCAGCGTGAGATGCGCGACCGCGAGCGAGCGGTCGAGAAACAGCGCCCGCCGCGCCGAAGCCGCAGCCTGATGCGGCTGACTCGCGTCAAGAAACCCCAACGCCCGCTCAACATACGCTTCAGCATCGACCCGCACGCGCGACCCCGCCCGACGAACAGCGTGAACGTCACCCCGAGCCCCGATGTCATGATGAGCAGCCCCCATGTCATGATGAGAACCTATGTCATCCCGAGCTTGTCGAGGGACAGCGACCGGCTCGGCACGCGGCGGTAACGGCTGCGCAACCACAACGGTTTCCGCGGGCCGGCGGAAGATGATCCCGGCCGGCGTGAGCACGCTTTCGAGCCCGAGTTCGTTCGGTAACGGCGGATCCGTGGGGCTCATCAATAGCCAGCCGCCGGGCGCAAGCGCGTCGACCAGCAGATGGGCTGCGCGCTCTACGGTCTTACGATCGAAATACAGCAGGACGTTGCGGCACACGATGAGGTCGAAGCCGCCGCCGGCGACGATGCCGGCCGGGGCCGGTTGCATCAGGTTGTGCACCATGAACGCGATGCGCCGGTGCTCCGGGGCGATCGTCCAGCGTTTGCCGGTGCGCACGAAACAGCGTTCGCGCCAATCCGCAACGTCGCGCCGGAACGACCACGCACCATACTGTCCGCGCCGCGCGACCTCGATCGACGTGCTCGATACGTCCGTCGCGAACAGCATCGTGCGTTGCGAGAAGCCGCAATCGTGCAGCAGCATCATGAGCGAGTAGGCCTCTTCGCCGGTCGAACACCCGGCCGACCAGATGCGCAGCCGAGCGTCACCCGAGCGCCGTTGCACGATATCCGGCAGCACGATCGTGCGGATCGCCTCGAACTGCGCGGCGTCGCGGAAGAAGTACGTTTCGCCGATCGTCACTTCGGCGATCAGCGCGCGCAACAGCGCCGGTTCCGCGGCCAGGCGCTCGCGGTAACTCGCGAGGCTGTGTTCGCGTGCGAGGCCCAGCGCGCGGCGGATCGCCGCCTCGGCAAACACCCGGCGCGCGGGCGGAAACGCAACGCCGAACTCGGCGGTGAGGAGCCCGGCGATCGCGCCGAATTCCGGCTCGCTCCAACTCATGCGGTCACCGCGTCGAACACCGCGTCGGCCTCGCACTGTGCGACGAAGACGTCGACGTCGTAGATCGTGGTCACACCGTCGCCGCTCGAGACGACCCCGGCCAAGCTGCGGTCGCCC
>PLTN01000101.1:0-2953 GCA_003164495.1 Vulcanimicrobiota bacterium | reverse complement strand
GGCCAGGATCTCGACCACCGCCGATGCGGCAATAGCACAGGGCCGGCCCGCGAGCCGGAACAAGGCGATGCTAGAGAGCGCTTGCAGCCCTCGCGCAAGGCCGGCGTCTGCCGGCAGTGCGCTCATCGTGACCTGAAATCATGGCTCCAAAATGGCAGCCAACGCCGTAACCATGTCGACACGGGCAACACCCTCACCCAACGCGCTCAATGGAGTCTACTTTTGTGTATCCTACCCCACCCGGAGATAGACCCCGATTCGGGCGTCCCATTACAGAATAGACATAGCAAGCAAGCGCTGTCAAGCAGCGTATCCAATTCGGAGTACTTTGCAACCTAACAAAAAAGAGAGGTGAGCCGGGTCACAGGCGAACATACGTTCGATATGCGCCAGGCAGCATTGTTCGCGAGTCTCGAAGAGCCGGTCCAGCTGATCGACGAGGGCGGCGACGTCACGTACTATCCGGGCTTCCTCGGGTTCGAGGAAGGCGATGCGCTGGTGGCCGAGTTGCTGGCGACGACGCGATTCTCAGCCGACAGCCGGCTCATGTACGGCAAGCGCGTGGCGGTCCCGCGTGAGACCGCCGGTCGCGGCGACCGCATGTCGCAGCCTTGGTCGCCGCTATTGCTCGTGGTTCGCGAGCGGCTCGAAACGCTGCTGGCGACCGGGTTCGACTACGTGTTCGTCAACCGCTATCGCGACGGCCGCGACAGCGTGGCTTGGCACGGCGACCACGAGATCAGCGGGAAGGTCGTGGCCTCACTCTCGCTCGGCGCGACGCGCGAATTCGACCTGCGCCCCAAGCGTGAGAGCGATCTGCGCCAGCGCACGATCGCGCTCGACGTCGCGCACGGCGACCTGGTGGTGATGCGCGGCGATACGCAGCGCTACTGGGAGCACCGCGTCCGCAAGGACCCGCTCGTCCACGAACAGCGCATCAACCTAACCTTCCGCCAGCACCACGTGCGCTCCGTATAGCGCTACACCGAACTGCCCGTGTCACCCTGACCCTTCGACAAGCTCAGGGAAGGGCCGCCACACCCCTCAATCGCAAGGCGGAGCAGGAGGCGTAACTCGGCGACGCCCTGCGCGACGTCGCAGCTGTCGCGAAGCCAATTGCGAATCGCTGCATGGTAGATCGCGAGCATCAGCCGCGCGATGGCGCCGACGTCCTCGCTCGCGCGGATCCGCCCCTGCCGCTGGTGTTCGCGCACCAGGTCTGTCACCTGCTCGCGCATGACGAACACCTGCCGGTCGTGCTCGCCATAGGAAACCGGGACGCCGTTCACGTTCGGCCGGATGACGATTTCTTGCAGCGCATGGAGCGAGAGGTCGGGATGGGTGCTGCCGTACTCGTAGCGCGCCTGGAAGACGTAGACGAGTTGCTCGAGCAGGTCGCCCGGGACGCGGCCCGCCTTCACGTCGCCGAACGTCGTCGCCGTGACCCGGGCTAGATCGTCGTTGACGATCCATAGCAACAGGTTGCGTTTGTCCGGTGCATAGAGGAAGAGCGTGCCCGTCGCGACGCCCGCGCGCAGCGCGATTTCGCGCATGCTGGCACGCTGATAACCGAACTCGGTGAACACGGCGCGCGCCGCCTCGTTAATACGACGGCGCTTGTCAAGCTTACCATTTTCGCGCCGGCGGACGACCGCCGAAGCCGATTCCATTGGAAGGGCTTTGCCGAGGGACGCATGATTTCCCCGAGGTGAACGGTGCGCCGGTGCTGCTCGTCCCGCATGGTGCGGAAGAAGACGCGGTCCGACGGGCTGCACCAAGTGCAACGGTCGTGGGAATACGTGCCGGCGCAAGCGCCGCACAATTACCCGATGTGTTGTCCGGCGTATTGCCCGGCGGTCCGCTCATCGTGTTGGGTTTATGCGGCGCGCTGCGCGGCGTGCGCACCGGCGCGACCGTGATCTACCGCGACGCCGTCGACGAGCAGGGCCGCTACACGTTCGACGGCGAGCAAGTTGCTGCGCTGCATGCGCGCATACCGGACGCAACGCTCGTGCACGCCTGCACGATCGATCACGTCGTCACGCGCGCCACCGAACGCACAGCCCTAGCCGCCGCCTACAACGCCGACGTCGTCGACATGGAAACCACCCACATCGCGCGCGCCCTCGCCGCCCGCGGCCACGCCAGCCTCGTCATCCGCATCGCCAGCGACGACCCGAGCTTCGACCTACCCCCGATCGAAGCCGCATTCGGAACCGATGGAAAGTTGCGGCCGCTACAGTTAGCCCGCGCATTCATCACGCACCCCGTGGCGGCCGTACGTTTCATACGCGACGTTCGCCGTGCCCTCGACGTGCTAGGTCAAACCGCCGCGCGCCTCACTGTCATCCCGAGCGGAGCGCCGAAGGGCGCGTAGTCGAGGGACCGCCCTAATTCAATGCGATCACCAGGGCAACGCCCTACACGTTCGTTAGAGGCGAACGCGGTTAGTCGTTCGTCACTTTCGCAAACAGCGAGTCGACGTCGGGGAGTTTCTTGATGTAGTTTTGCTTGTGGGCGTAGCGCACGAACGTTTCGACGATGTGCCGGTTGTGCTTGAGGCCGTGCACGTACTGCGTCTCGCCGAACGTGTGCCGGCTTTCTTCGAGGCTCAGCACTTCATCGAAGCCGCTCAGGTACTTCGGCTCGAGATAGGCCTCATCGCAAATCTGCTGCGCTTTGCGGAACGCGGCGAGCAGGTTGTCGGCCACCCACGGTGCGCGTTCGATCAGCGCTTCGCCGACGCACACCGTGTGCGTGATCGGCAAAATGTTCGTCTTCTTGTAGTAGTCGGCCAGCGCGGCGCGCGAGTCGGGGAAGAGCCGGCGCAACCGCTTGTCGCCGCGTGCAACCAACGGCAGCGTGGTCGGCGCGAACACGGCATCGACCGTGCCGTCGAGCAGCAACTGTTGGAGGTCGGCGTCCGGAGCCACCGAGATGTCCATGCCCTTGG